>NZ_CP034897.1 GCF_005082145.1 Buchnera aphidicola (Aphis craccivora) | reverse complement strand
TCTGTGGATAAGTCATGTGCAGCATTGATAATAAAAGAACTTCTTATATTAATTAACTGTGTACAATCAGTGTTTTTTATAAGAATAACTTTTTAAAAAGTTGTTTATTTTAATAAAAATAGAAAAAAAAATATTTTTTCAAGAATTAGTATTGCATTCATTATAAAAATTTTTTAAAAAATATCTTTTTAATCATAAAAAGATTAATATTATAAATATTTATTTAAAAAAATTTATATTTAATAAAGGGATAAAAAATGTATTTAATGCAAAACAATCAAGTTAAAAAACAAAGTATTTCTAGAAAAAAAGTTTTTTTAATTACTTTTTTTTTCATTATGATTTTTTTTATATTGTTTTTGATCATCAAACCAAAAAACAAGATAAAAAAATTTGAAAAAGCTAAATATGAAGAAATAATAAGAGAGATAAATGCAAAAAAGAATGGGAATTTTTTAAATATAGAAAAATTTATAATAGAAAATGAAAATATTTATGGCACTTTAGCATCTTTATCGTTAGCTAAACAATATGTTTTAAAAAACAATTTGGAAAAAGCATTTATACAATTAGAAACTAGTTTAAAATATACAAAAGAAGAAAATTTAAAAAACATTTTAAGAATAAGAATGGCAAAAATAAGAATACAACAAAATAAATACAAAGATGCAATGCAAATTATTCAGGAAATTAAAGATGATTCTTGGAGAAACATAGCAGAAAACATAAAAGGAGATATTTTTATAAAAACTGGAAATATAAAGTTAGCTATTCAAGCTTGGGAAAAAAGTAAATATTTTGAAGAATCTAAAACATCTAAAGAAATAATTAACATGAAAATAAACGAAGTTCAAACAAAATAAAAAATTTATTTATAAAAAGAGTTAACATAAACATGCTACCTATCATCGTATTAATTGGTCGTACTAATGTAGGAAAATCTACTTTATTTAATATTTTAACTAAAAAAAGAAATGCATTAGTTTCTAGTTTATCAGGGCTTACTAGAGATAGAAATTATGAATTTTGTTATTTAGAAAAAAATAAAAAATTTATTTTAACAGATACTGCTGGCTTTGATTTCGAATCAAAGATCATAAAAACACAAGCTCATAAACAAACATTAATAGCTATGAAGGAAGCTGATTTAATTTTATTTGTAGTTAATGCTCGCGAAGGAATACTTCCAGGAGAATATGAAATATTAAAAAAAATAAGAAAATACCAAAAAGAATCATTTCTTATTATAAATAAAATAGATGGAATAAAAGAGGTTGAAAAAATACATGAATTTTATTCTTTAGGATTTAAAAAAAATATAAAAATTTCTGCAAGTCATAACCAAGGAATTAATCATTTTATTAACAAATATTTAACTCCTTGGATAGAATTTGAATTTAAAAAGATAAAACCAAAAAAAACAATAGAAAAAAAAGAAAAAATAGAAAATTTACCAATAAAAATTGCGTTCATAGGTAAACCTAATGTTGGAAAATCAACATTAATTAATTCACTTATAATGCAAAATAGAATTATCACTTCCAATATACCAGGTACAACATTAGATACTATATCTGTACCTATTAAATATCATAATAAGAATTATATTTTAATAGATACTGCTGGAGCGTCAAAAAAGAAAAGAAAAAAAAATAAAATAGAACAAATATCTATAATTAAAACTTTTAAAACTATTGAAAAGACAGATATAACATTATTAATTATAGATGCAAAAAATGAGCAAAACAAAATTTGTAATCAAAACTTATTATTAATCAATATGATTGAAAAATTTGGAAAACCATTAATCATTATAATTAATAAATGGGATTTATTAAATTTTTCAGAACAAAAAAAATTTAAAGAATTAATAAATTATAAATTAAAAAACGCTTTTTTTTCAAAAATACATTTTATATCAGCACTTACAAAACAAGGAATTTTTGAAATATTTCAATTAGTTAAAAATATTTATCATCAATTTACTAACAAAAAGATAAATACTTCAAAACTCATGCAAATTATGAAAAATGCAATAAAAAAGCATCAGCCCCCAATGATAAATGGACGTCGAATAAAATTAAAATATATACATTTAGGAAGTACGAATCCATTTAAAATTATTATACATGGGAATCAAACAAGATACTTATCATTAGCTTACAAAAAATATTTAAAAAATTTTTTTCATGAAGCCCTAAAAATAAATGGGATACCAATGAAAATGAAATTTAAGGAAACAAAAAACCCATATGTTTAAGTTGAATAAATTAATTATCAGAAACATGATTAGCATTATATAATGGAATTTCTACCTCTATATCGACATCTCCAATAATTGCTTGGCAACTTAGTCGACTGGTGGATTCAAGACCCCATGCTTTATCTAAAACATCTTCTTCTTTTTCAGTCCATCCTGAAAGAGAAAGAAAACCTTTTCGTATGATACAGTGACAAGTGCTACAAGCACATGATTTTTCACACGCATGTTCTAACTTAATGTTGTTAAATAATGCAACATTTAAGATAGTCTCACCTTTTTTGCATTCACAAATAGCACCTTTTGGTAATATAAATTTATGAGGTAGAAAAAAAATTTTAGGCATTATTTAGTCTCATCTGTTTTATTATTTAAAGAGTAATTAATTGCATTTTTTAAACGCAATGAAAAAAAATTCTTAGTCACTTTATCCAGTTTTTTTAGATTTAATTTCATAGAATAAAAATCATCTTGATCAATTGATTTTTCTAATGCCATTGCATGTAATTTTATTTTTTTTAGTTCTTCTATACTAATTAAATGTTTATCTTGTTTTAAAGCATTTGTTAATAAATCTAAAATGTTTTTAGATTCAATTTTTTTTTCTTCTTTAACTCTTAAATAATAATCATTTTTAACATGATTACAATGATCTTTAATAATTTCAGAAGAATTTGTATACTCTAATAATGAATTATCAATTTTAATTGTTTTTTTTCTATCACTATTTTTTTCAAATGCTGTTATGCTAATTAAACCATCAGTATCAATTTGAAACGTAACTAAAATTCTAACTGTACCTGCTTTTCCAGAAGAAATATTTTTTAAGACAAAACGAGAAAGCGAAATACAATGCTTTACAAGCTCTCTTTCTCCTTGAACTACATGAATAACAATACCTGTTTGATTGTCTTTTGAAGTTGTAAATTCTTTTGTTTTTGAAATAGGTATATGACTATTACGAAAAATAATTTTTTCTACAAAACCACCCATAACCTCAATTCCTAACGAAAGAGGAACAACATCTAATAATATTGTTCGTTTTTTACTATGAGAGTCACATGAAAGCATCTTACATTGTAAAGCCGCGCCCATAGCTACTACTTGATCTGGATTAATTGAAATTAATGGATTAATTGTAAAAAATTTTTTAACTTCATGATATACTAATGGAACTCTTGTAGAACCACCTACCATAACAATTTCTTTAATATCCTTTATATTTAAATCTATTTCTTTAAACATTTTTAAACAAATTGACAAAGTTTTTTTAACTAAATGATTAATAATTATATTAAATTCATTACGAGTGATTAATCCCTGCCAATCTAAAATATTAACTTCTGCTGATTGATAATTAGTCAATTTTATTTTTGTTTGTTTTGCTGTTTTTAATAACAAAGCATGAAAAGAATCATCATATTTATGATGTAATAAATTTGCTTTCTTATAGATATAATTTGCTAATAAAACATCAAAATCATCACCACCTAAATTAGAATCACCACTTGTAGCTAATACCTCAAATAATCCTTTGTTTAATTTTAGTATAGAAACATCAAAAGTACCACCTCCAAGATCGTATACAACAATAATGCCTTGTTTATTTTTTTCTAAACCATACGCCATAGCAGCAGATGTCGGTTCATTTAATAACCTCACCAAGTTAATTCCTGATTTAATAGCAGCTTTTTTTATTAAAGAACGTTGAATATTATTAAAATATGCGGGTACAGTTATAACTGTTGTATCCATTTCATTTTTATATAAAAAACAAGCTCTTTTTTTTAAATATTTTAATATTTGACTAATAACATCAGTAGAAGAAATTTTTCCTAACTTAGTATAAAACAAAATATCGTTATTTTGATTTTGTTCTATAAAATATGGTAAAATTGGAAACTCTTTTTTAATAAAACTAATAGACCGACCAATTAAACGTTTTACTGAAACAATTGTATTAGCTGGATCACAAAGTATTTTTTTTTCAGCTTCCCAACCAACTGTAAAACCATCTTTTTTATAATGTACAATAGAAGGTAATAAATAACGTTTTTCATTATCAGATAATAATATAGGACGATTTTTTTCTATAGTAGATACAAGAGAATATGTAGTCCCAAAATCAATTCCTAAAATTAATTTTTTATTAAATTTTTCTTTTAAAAAAATCATATAAAAACATCCTAATTTATTTAATTTAAGTAAAAAATTGTTATGTTTTTAAGTTTTTTTTTATTTTTGTTAAAAACAATAATTGAGATATTGCATTAATAATTTTATTCCAATTCTTATTATAAAATTCAGAATTAATTATATTTTCACAATCTTTAATTTCGTTTTCTATTTTTTTTAAAAAATTATTAAAATGAATTATATCTAAACTTTTTTTTGTTTTTAAAATTTCTAATTCTTCATGTAAAAAAAAATATTTTTTTAAAAAATATTGATTTTCAGATGATAATTTTTCTTGGTTTACTTTAATGTTATTTAATGAAAGTAAATAAATTGATCTATTTAATGAACTTTTTAAAGTTTTATATCCTTTATTAATTTGAATAGATTTTTCTAAGACCCATTTTCTTTTAGATTCGGAATTATTCATAAATAAATCAGGATGAAATTTTAATTGCAATTTATAAAAATTTTTATCTAATAATTCTTTATTTATTTGAAATTTTATTGGTAACGCAAATAACGTAAAATAATTCATAAAGTATCCAAATTATAATGATTTTAAAATACTAAATTAAAAATTAATGTTGAAAAGAAAGTCTTTTCAACATTAAATTATAAAAAAGAATATTATTCTCTATTTTTTTTATTTTTATAATCTGAAATAGCTGCTTTAATAGCATCTTCTGCTAAAATTGAGCAATGAATTTTAACTGGAGGCAACTCTAATTCTTCTACTATGCTGGTATTTTTAATAGATTCTGCTTCCTTTATCGATTTTCCTTTTATCCATTCTGTCACAAGTGAGCTAGATGCAATAGCAGAACCACATCCATATGTTTTAAAACAAGCATCTTCAATAATTCCTTTTTTATTAACTTTAATTTGTAATTTCATTACATCACCACAAGCAGGTGCTCCTACTAAACCACTCCCAACATTAATATCTTCATTAGAAAAAGAACCGACATTACGAGGATTTTCATAATGATCCATAACTTTTTTACTATATGCCATTTTAACTACCTTTCTATGTTAAATTTTATTGCTTTAACTATGATCCCATTCTATACTATTTAAATCAACTCCTGATTTAAACATTTCCCATAATGGTGAAAGTTCTCGGAGTTTAGAAATCGATTTATGAATTAATTGTATTGTATGTTGAATTTCTTCTTTTGTTGTAAATCTACCAATAGAGAAACGAATAGAACTATGTGCTAATTCATCTTTTATTCCTAAAGCTCTTAGTACATAAGAAGGTTCTAAACTAGATGAAGTACAAGCTGAACCTGAAGAAATAGCTAAATCTTTAAGTGACATAATTAACGATTCACCTTCAACATAATTAAAACTAACATTTAAAATATGAGGCGCTCCTTGTTTTAAATCACTATTTAAATATACTTCTTCAATATTTTTGATTCCATTCCATAAATCATTTCTTAAATTATTTAAGTGAATAAAATCATCTTTAATTTTTTTTCTTGCTAATTCAAAAGCTTCCCCCATACCAACAATTTGATGAACTGGTAAAGTTCCAGCTCTCATGCCTCTTTCATGTCCACCTCCATGTAGAGATGCTAATAAACGCACGCGAGGTTTTCGACGAACATACAATGCACCAATACCTTTTGGTCCATATAATTTATGTGCTGAAAAAGACATTAAATCTATAAATGAACTTTTTATATTAACATCAATTTTACCTATACTTTGTGTTGCATCTACATGAAAAAAAATATCACGAGATTTGCAAATTTCAGAAATACTATTAATATCTTGTATAATCCCAGTTTCATTGTTTACATGCATTATAGAAACAAGTATAGTATTTTTTCTTATGTGTTTTTTAAAATCATTTAAATCAATAACTCCATTGTTTTTAGGAGTTAAGTAGGTGACAGAAAAACCTTCTCCTTCTAAATATCTACAAGCATCTAAGACTGATTTATGTTCCGTCTTACTTGTAATAATATGATTTCCTTTTTTTTTATGAAATAAGGCAATACCTTTGATAGCTAAATTATTTGCTTCGGTTGCTCCAGAAGTAAATATAATTTCACGTGAATCAGCTCCAATTAAATCAGATATTTGATTGCGAGCGATATCAACTATTTCTTCTGCTTCCCAACCAAATTTATGCGACCGAGAAGCTGGATTTCCAAACATTCCGTCTATTGTTAAATAATTCATCATTTTCTTAGCAACTTGAAAATCTACTGGAGTAGTAGCTGCGTAATCTAAATAAATTGGAGTTTTCATAAAATTACTTACCTTGCTTATTTTTAATAAAACTAACATTCTATCATTTTCAAAAAAATTTAGATCTAAAAATTAATATACTTTTATAATTAGATTTTTATAAAATCCAAACTAGACTTTTTTAATAATTAAGAATATAATTAATTTTTAAAGATTTAAATATCATTAGGGGTGTAGTTCAATTGGTAGAGCATCGGTCTCCAAAACCGAAAGTTGTAGGTTCAAATCCTTCCACCCCTGCCAAAATTTCACTCGTCATATTTATAAAATAATTTTTAAAATCAATCGATTATATAAAATTATCATTCCTAATAAAAAAATAAAAAATTTAAAAAATCTATATAATAAAAATAAAACATTTATATAGTTTATAAATTTTAAAATTATTTCAAATAAAAATAATATTCTCACGAGGTTATGCAAAATGCCTAAATATCGTTCTTTTACAACGACACAAGGAAGAAACATGTCTGGAGCCAGATCTTTGTGGCGTGCAACAGGAATGAATGATGAAGATTTTAAAAAACCAATTATTGCAATAGTTAATTCATTTTCTCAATTTGTGCCAGGTCATATTCATTTACAAGAAGTAGCTAAAATCATTTCTAAAGAAATTTGGAACTCTGGAGGTGTACCTAAAGAATTTAATACAATTGCAATTGATGATGGAATAGCAATGGGTCATTCAGGAATGTTATATTCTTT
Source organism: Buchnera aphidicola (Aphis craccivora) (assembly GCF_005082145.1). Classification (NCBI taxonomy): domain Bacteria; kingdom Pseudomonadati; phylum Pseudomonadota; class Gammaproteobacteria; order Enterobacterales; family Erwiniaceae; genus Buchnera; species Buchnera aphidicola. Next base: position 625,337 of record NZ_CP034897.1, on the reverse strand, counting down.
ACCTTCTCGTGAATTAATCGCAGACTCTATAGAATATGTGATTAATGCACACTGTGTAGATGCAATGATATGTGTGTCTAATTGTGATAAAATTACACCTGCAATGTTTATGGCTGCAATGCGTCTAAATATACCTTCAATTTTTGTTTCAGGAGGGCCGATGGAAGCAGGAAAAATAAAAATTAAAAAAATAACAGAAAAAATTGATTTAGTTGATGCAATTATTCATTCAGGAAATCCTAATAATTCAGATGATTTTATAAAAAAAATCGAATTATCATCATGCCCTACATGTGGATCTTGCTCTGGTATGTTTACTGCTAATTCTATGAATTGTTTAATGGAAGCAATAGGTTTAGCTTTACCTGGAAATGGTACATTATTAGCTACTCATGTTGATCGAAAAAAATTATTTAGACAATCTGCTAAAATAATAGTAAAAATTACAAAAAATTATTATGAAAATAATAACGAGCAGTTTTTACCTAGGAATATTGCAAATAAAAAATCTTTTGAAAATGCCATGATGTTAGATATTGCGATGGGTGGATCAACAAATACTATATTGCATTTATTAGCCGCTTCAAATGAAGGAAATATTGATTTTAAAATGTCTAATATTGATAATCTTTCAAAAAAGACTCCACATATTTGCAAAGTTGCTCCAAGCACTAAGTTATATCATGTAGAAGATGTACACCGAGCAGGTGGTGTTATGGGTATATTAGGGGAATTAAATCGTTGTAACTTACTCAATAATAAAACTAAAAATATATTAGGATTAACTTTAAAAGAAACATTAAATAACTATGATATTTTATCTACGAAAAAAAGCAGTATAATAAAAATGTTTCATGCAGGTCCTGGAGGTGTACGAACAGTTAAACCATTTTCGCAAAATTTTAGATGGAATAAATTAGATACGAATCGTATTACAGGATGTATTCGGTCTTGTCAAAATGCTTATAGTAAAGAAGGTGGTTTATCTGTTTTATATGGTAATTTAGCAAAAAATGGTTGTATAATAAAAACTGCTAGTATAAGTCAAGAAAATTATATTTTTTCTGGAACAGCAAAAGTATTTGAAAGTCAAGAAGACGCAGTTAAATCAATATTAAATGGGGAAATTATTGCTGGAGATGTTGTAGTTATTCGATATGAAGGTCCAAAAGGCGGTCCAGGAATGCAAGAAATGTTATATCCAACAACATATTTAAAATCTATGAATTTAGATAAAAAATGTGCATTAATCACTGATGGCCGGTTTTCTGGAGGTACATCAGGATTATCCATAGGACATATTTCACCAGAAGCAGCAAATAAAGGAATAATAGCATTAGTTGAAAATGGAGATAATATTCAAATTGATATTTATCAAAAAAAAATTCATTTAAATATTACTGAAAAAGAACTAAATAATCGAATAATAAAAGAAAAATTAAAAGGTGATAAAGCATATAAACCATTAAATCGAAAAAGAAAAATTTCCTTAGCATTGCAATTTTACGCTTCTTGTGCAACTAGTGCAGATACTGGTGCTATAAGAGATAAAAACAAATTATTTAATCTTTAAAGTATTTAATAATAAATTAATTTTTATACTTGGAAAAACTAAAATGAACTATTTTAATAAATTATCTTTTCGTCAAAAAATCAAAGAAATCAATAAATGTCGTTTTATGAAAAAAAAAGAGTTTAAAAATGAAAATAATATTTTAAAAAATAAAAAAATTGTTATTATAGGTTGTGGATCTCAAGGTTTAAATCAAGGTTTAAATATGAGAGATTCAGGACTAAACGTAGCCTTTGCACTTAAAAATGATAGTATTTTAAAAAAAAATAAATCTTGGTTAAATGCTGTAAATAATAATTTCCAAGTAAATAATTATGAAAATTTAATTCCATTTGCTGATTTAATTATTAATTTGACACCTGATAAACAGCATACAAATGTAATTCAAGAAATTCAAAAATTAATGAAACCTAATTCATGGTTAGGTTATTCACATGGTTTTCATATTGTAGAATGCGGTGAAAAAATAAGAAAAGATATTACAGTTGTCATGGTAGCACCAAAATGCCCTGGAACAGAAGTGCGTGAAGAATTTAAGAGAGGATTCGGAGTTCCAACGTTAATTGCTGTTCATCCAGATAATGATCCTCAAAAAATTGGATTAGATGTTGCTAAAGCATGGGCTTTTTCAACAGGTGGTCACCGTGCTGGAGTGCTAGAGTCATCATTTGTAGCTGAAGTAAAATCAGACTTAATGGGTGAACAAACAATTTTATGTGGAGTATTACAAACAGCATCATTAATATGTTATGAAAAATTAATTAAAAACCAAATCGAACCTAGCTATGCAGGGAAATTAATACAATATGGATGGGAAACAATCACTGAATCATTAAAACATGGAGGTATTACGCTAATGATGGACAGACTTTCTAATCAATCTAAAATAAGAGCTTTTAAATTATCTCAGAAAATAAAAATAATATTAAAACCATTGTTTCAAAAACATATGGATAATATTATTTCAGGTGAATTTTCTAGTGAAATGATAAAAGATTGGAATAATAATGATTCAAAATTATTAAATTGGCGTAATAATATAAAAGAAAAAGCTTTTGAAAAAGCCCCTTTTTGCTCAAAAAAAATATGTGAACAAGAATATTATGATCATGGAACATTAATGGTTGCAATATTAAAAGCAGGAATTGAGTTAGCTTTTGAAACAATGTTACAATCAGGTATTAAAAGTGAATCAGCTTATTATGAATCTTTACATGAGCTACCATTAATAGCCAATACAATTGCACGAAAAAAATTATACGAAATGAATGTGGTTATTTCAGATACAGCTGAATATGGTAGTTATCTTTTTACTGAATCAGCTTATCCTATATTAAAAAATTTTGTAATGACCCTTGATAAATCTGATTTGGGATCATCATCGTCTAATACATTTATAGATAATATCGAGTTATATAAAATTAACGAAAATATACGAAATCATCCTATTGAAATTATTGGATCTAAATTAAGAAATTATATGAAAGAAATGAAAGCAATTTCAGTAGCTGTTCAATAATAAATAATTTATCATTTTTTAAAAAACCTTTATTTAACTAATTTAATTATCATCTTATTATATATATGTCTCTTAATTATGTTCAAAAACATGCTGTAGAACTTATTAATGGTCCCTGTTTGATATTAGCAGGGGCTGGTTCTGGAAAAACAAAAGTAATTATTAATAAAATTATTTATTTAATTAAAAATTGTCAATATCAACCTAATAATATTATTGCTTTAACTTTTACTAATAAAGCAGCTTATGAAATAAAAACGCGTCTTTTAGAACATTTAAATATATTTGAAATACAGCGAATCATTATTTCAACGTTTCATTCGTTTGGATTACAAATTATTAAAAAAGAAATCAATTTCTTAGGATTAAATTCTAATTTTTCTTTATTTGATGAAAAAGATCAAATATCATTATTAAAAAAAATAACTAATAAAAAAATTAAAAATGATACAAAATTATTAAAAAATTTAATTTTTACGATTTCCTATTGGAAAAATAAATTTTATACACCTTTAGATGTTGAATTATTATCAAAATCCAGTCAAGAAAAAGATTTTGCATATTATTATAAAAAATACACTATTCATTTACGTGAATCAAATATATTAGATTTTGATGATTTAATTTGTATACCAATATTATTATTTAAAAAAAATAAAATTATAAAACATCGTTGGCAAGAAAAAATAACTTATTTACTAGTAGATGAATACCAAGATACTAGTAACAGTCAATATGAATTAATTAAAATGTTAACAAATAAACGCTCTAATTTCACTTTAGTTGGAGATGATGATCAATCAATATATTCATGGAGAGGCGCTACAACTCAAAATATTTTTTTATTGAAAAAAGATTTTCCTACTTTAAAAATTATAAAAATGGAACAAAATTATCGTTCTTATGGAAGAATATTAAAAGTTGCAAATAAACTAATTTCATATAATCCAAATTATTTTCAAAAAAAATTATTTTCTAAATTAAAATATGGAAATAAAATAAATATTATAATTGCTAAAAATGAAGAAATTGAAGCAGAAAAAATAGCGCAAAAAATAATTTGTCAATGTTCTCAAAATAAATTAGAATATAGAGATTATGCTATACTATATCGGGGCAATTATCAATCTCAAATTCTTGAGAAAATATTCTTAAAACGAAATATTCCTTATAATATTTCTAATAATTCATCATTTTTTTCTCGTCCTGAAATCAAAGACTTATTAAGTTATCTTAGATTAATTATTAACCATAATGATAATTATGCTTTTTCAAAAGTGTTAAACACTCCATGTCGTCGAATAGGAATAACTACACTTAATAAAATAGAAGAATTTGCTATTAAAAAAAAAATAAGTTTTTTTCAAGTAATCGATGATCCAGAAATAAAAAATTTTTTACGAATATCAACAGTAAATAAAATAAAAAAATTTATTTCTTGGATAAAAAAAGTTACTTTATTATCTATTTCGCAACCTTCTAATATTTTAGATATTATTATTCATGACACTGCATATGAATCATGGTTATCAAAAAATTTAAAAGAATCTGACAAAATTAAAAATAGTACAAATAATATTTATATGTTATCTAATTGGATAAAAAGTTTAATTAAAGGAAATAATTTTGAAAAACCTATGAGTCTATTAGAAATTATTACAAAAATGACGCTTCGTGATATAATTAATAATGAAAAACCTAAAGATTCTAATCAAGTACAACTAATGACACTACATTCATCTAAGGGATTAGAATTTTCTTCTGTTTTTATTATCGGAATGAGTGAAGGTATTTTACCTAATATAAGAAGTATTAATGAAAATAACATAGAAGAAGAACGAAGATTAGCTTATGTAGGAATAACTCGAGCGAAAAAACAATTGTTTTTAACATATTGTGAAACAAGAATGCAATATGGTCAAAAATTGTATACAGTACCTAGCAGATTTTTATTTGAGTTACCTGAAGAAGACTTACATTGGGATCAAGATGTTATTTTAACTAATTCTACAAAAAATATAAAATATAATATCAAAAAGATAAATGACTTAAAACAAAAAATTAAAATAAAAAAATAATTTTTTTAAAATAGTAAAATATAAAAATTCTGTAATTTTAGTTTGAATCAATTTTTAAAAATGATAATATTGTAAACAATATTTTTAAAAAAATTAAATTTTTTTTAACTTTAATTTTCTTTATAGAGTAAATAATAAAATGAATAATATTATTGAATTAACTGATCAAAATTTTGAAGAGAAAGTCTTAAAAACAACAGGTTTTATATTAGTTGATTTTTGGGCAGATTGGTGTAATCCATGTAAAATGTTAGCACCTATTTTAGAAGAAATAGCAAACGAATATATTAATAAAATACAAATTGGAAAATTAAATATTGAAAAAAACCCAAAAACAGCACCAATGTATTCTATTCGAGGAATTCCTGCATTGTTGTTATTTCATAAAAGCCAAGTTCTTGCAACTAAAATTGGAGCAATTTCCAAATTGCAACTCCAAAATTTTTTAGATGAGAATATTAAATAAATTTACTAATTTTTAATTTAATAATTAAATTTTTTAAAAAATTTATTAATAAAAAAATAAATACTATGTCAAAATTATCATTTCAAGATTTACCCCGATTTTACTAAGAACCCACCATTATGAATCTTACCGCACTTAAAAATATGCCAGTTTCCGAATTAATTATTCTTGGTGAAAAAATGGGGTTGGAAAATTTAGCGCGTATGCGTAAACAAGATATTATTTTTGCCATTTTAAAACAACACGCAAAAAGTGGAGAAGATATATTTGGAGATGGAGTTTTAGAAATATTACAAGATGGATTTGGATTTCTTCGTTCTTCTGATAGCTCTTATTTAGCTGGTCCTGATGATATATATGTTTCACCTAGTCAAATTCGCAGATTTAATTTAAGAACTGGTGATACTATTTCAGGAAAAATAAGACCACCTAAAGAAGGAGAAAGATATTTTGCTTTATTAAAAGTTAATGAAGTTAATTATGATAAACCTGAAAATGCAAGAAGTAAAATTTTGTTTGAAAATTTAACACCTTTACATGCTAATTCTCGACTAAGAATGGAAAGAGGAAACGGTTCAACAGAAGACCTAACTGCAAGAGTATTAGATTTAGCTTCACCTATAGGAAGAGGTCAAAGAGGTTTAATTGTAGCACCCCCAAAAGCAGGGAAAACAATATTACTACAAAACATAGCACAAAGTATAGCTTATAATCATCCAGATTGTGTTTTAATGGTTTTGTTAATTGATGAGCGACCAGAAGAAGTTACGGAAATGCAACGATTAGTTAAAGGTGAAGTTGTTGCTTCTACTTTTGATGAACCTGCATCAAGACATGTACAAGTAGCAGAAATGGTTATTGAAAAAGCTAAAAGATTAGTTGAGCACAAAAAAGATGTCATTATATTACTTGATTCCATTACTCGTTTAGCACGTGCTTATAATACTGTTGTGCCAGCTTCAGGAAAAGTATTAACAGGAGGAGTTGATGCCAATGCATTACATAGACCAAAACGATTTTTTGGTGCTGCTCGAAATGTTGAAGAAGGTGGTAGTTTAACAATAATTGCAACTGCATTAGTTGATACAGGGTCAAAAATGGATGAAGTAATTTACGAAGAATTTAAGGGTACAGGTAATATGGAGTTGCCGTTATCTAGAAAAATAGCAGAAAAACGTGTTTTTCCAGCTATTGATTATAATAGATCTGGAACTAGAAAAGAAGAATTATTAACCTTGCCAGATGAGCTTCAAAAAATGTGGATACTAAGAAAAATTATTCATCCTATGAGTGAAATAGACGCAATGGAGTTCTTATTAAATAAATTGTCTATGACTAAAACTAATGACGAATTTTTTGATATGATGAAACGTTCTTAGAATATTAATATTAATAATACTAATATAATTTAAAAAATAATTTTTTAATCTTAAAATTTTTTATAAAAAAAGCTGGACAATAACAATGATTAATCATAAAATTTAATCCATATCTTATAAATGCGCTCGTAGCTCATTTGGATAGAGCACTATCTTCCGGAGATAGAGGTACCAGGTTCAAATCCTGTCGAGCGCACTTATTAAGATAAAAATCATTTTATTTTGGTGGCTATAGCTCAGTTGGTAGAGTGCTGGATTGTGATTCCAGTGGTCATGGGTTCAAGTCCCATTAGCCACCCCAAACACTTAAAACGGCGAATAGCGCAGCTTGGTAGCGCAACTGGTTTGGGACCAGTAGGTCAGAGGTTCAAATCCTCTTTCGCCGAATAAAATTTAATTATATTTTTTAACAATTTTTAGTAAATTTTTATTATCAGCATAATTAGATATAATAATATCCTTCCATCCTATTTTTTTAGCTATTTGACTTAATCGTTTCCCTACGACAAATATTTTACATTTAAATAACCATTCATTTTTGTTTAAAATATCAATTGTTTCATTTAATCTATTTAAAATTTCACCACTAGTTACTATTAACGTATTTATTCCATAAGAACGCCATTTTTTTATTTCTGAATGATTATTTATGTTTTTAAAAATTTTTTTATAACATTCTATAATAGATATATTAAAATTATTTTTTCTTAAGTTTTTTTCTACTAATTTCCTGCCATTTTCTCCTTTTAATAAAATTATTTTAGATTTACTAATATCTTTTTTATGTAAAAGCTTTAATAAAGCTTCACTATTTTCTTCATTTTCTGGAAATAAAATTTTTTTTTAACATATTTTTTAAGAAATATTGCTGTACCTTTACCAATTGTGTAATAATCTGGAATAATAGGCCAATGCAAATTATTTTGATTTAGATATAAATTTGTATAATAAACAGATTTTTTAGAAAAAATAAGAATTATATCTGATATATATAATTTATAAATTTTTTTTGATAAACTAATTGAACTTGTACTAGGTAAAAAATCAAACAAAGAAAAATGCCAAGATAAAATTCCTATATCATTTAGTATATTTACTAATTTTTCGCCTTCAGGAGAAGGTCGCATCACTAATATTTTCATTTTTAATTCAATTATTTAGTATAAATATCATCAAGAATTTTTCGAGCGCCATTATCAAGCAATTCATTGGCTAAAGAGTATGCCATTTCTTCTGCAGTATCATACCATCCTGTTCTTTCTCCTTTTAATATAACTGCTCCATCAGGCGAACCAACCAAACCTCTAAGCCAAATTTTATTTTTTTTAAGAACTGCATAACTTCCAATTGGAATTTGGCATCCTGCTTCTAAATTTTTGCAAAATGCACGTTCTGTACTTATTTCAATAAAAGTATTAATATGATTTAAACGTGATAAAAAAAATAATATTTTTTTATCGTGTAACCTGGATTGTATTCCAATAGCGCCCTGTCCACACGAAGGAAGTGATAATTCAGCAGGTATAATTTGAGTAATCCGATGTTTTAGACTTAACCTATTCAATCCCTCGGCTGCCAAAATTATTGCATCATATTTACCCTGATCTAACTTAGCTATTCTTGTTTCTATATTTCCTCTTAAAGGAGAAACAATTAAATCTGGTCGATAAGTTATTAATTGACACTGTCTTCTTAAACTTGATGTTCCAACTACTGCTCCCTTAGGTAATTGATTGATAGATTTATAATGATTAGAAATTAATGAGTCCAATGGATTCCCTCTTTTACATATACTAACTAAACATAACTCTTTAGTAATATGCACAGGAAGATCTTTCATTGAATGTATTGCAATATCCGCTCTATTTTCAAGTAGAGCAAATTCTAATTCTTTTATAAAAAGTCCTTTTCCTCCAATTTTAGAAAGTGATTTATTTAAAATATTATCTCCATGTGTAACTATAGGTACTAATTGTATATTTAGATCAGGATATAAAGATAATATTTTTTTTTCAACATATTTAGTTTGTTTTAAAGCTAAAGGACTTTTTCTAGTAGCAATTCTTAATATTTTTTTTTTCATATTACTATTCATATTTAGTATAAAATATTTTTTCAAAAATCATTATAAAATCATAATAAAATATGTAATTATTGATGATATATTTAAAAATTTTTAAATATTATCAAACTTTAAACTTGTATTAGATTGCATAGAAAAAGATTTTTGGAATATTTCCCAAAAACTTTTATTACTACGATTGCAAACCCATTTATTTACATGATAGTTAAAATGATATGCATTTAATTTTGTAGCCAACCAAATTTGCTGTAAGAATTCTTGTTTGTTAATTATAATCACGCTTTTGTTTGAAAAAGTAATAGTGATCATATAATCTTGTATTTCATAATCAAAATCAATTTTATCAATATATAAATTTAAATTATCTTCAATTTTAAGAAATAATTCATTTACTAGTTTATAAAAATTATTTTTTTGGTTAGAAATTATTTTATTTTTCATGAATATTTCCTAAAATTTATTTAATTAATTTTTACAAATAAATAAAATCTGTATAATTTTATTTAACTTAAAAACTTTTATATAAAATTACAAACTATTTGGGATTTTAAATGCACTTAAACATTAACAACAGAAAAAAAATTAATTTTTCTAAAATGCATGGTTTAGGTAATGATTTTATGGTTATTGAATCAATTACACAAGATTTTGTTGTATCTTCATTAAAAATAAAAGAATTATCAAATCGAAATACAGGAATAGGATTCGATCAATTATTACTTATCGAAAAATCATATAATTCTAAATTTGATTTTCATTATCGTATTTTTAATTCAAATGGAAATGAAGTCGAACAATGTGGAAACGGCGCTAGATGTGTTGGATTATTTTTAATATTAAAAGGTTTAACTAATAAAAAGAGAATAAATCTTAGCACTAATAAAAAAAATATAATTATTAATTTTATTTCTAAAGACATAATTGAAATAAATATGAACGAACCTATCTTTAAATTAAACTCAATAATAAATTCTGAAAAATTAAAAAATCATAATTTTTCAGTAAAAATTATTAATAACAACTTATTATGTAGTTTAGTTTCAATTGGTAACCCTCACTGTGTTATTCAAGTGCAATCTATAAAATATGCACCTGTAAAAGCTATTAGTGAAATAATAGAAAAAAAATTTATTTTTCCTAATGGGATAAATGTAGGTTTTATGCAAATTTTAAAAAAAGATCATATTAAATTAAGAGTTCATGAACGCAATGAAGGAGAAACAAAAGCTTGCGGAAGCGGTGCATGTGCTGCAGTTGCAGTAGGTGTTGCAAAGAATCTTCTTTCTAATAATGTAAAAGTTGAGTTATTAGGTGGAAATTTGTTCATTGAATGGAAAGGTTTTGGAAATTCTTTATATATGACAGGACCAGCAAAACATATTTATGAAGGTTATATATACATATAAAATATTAATTATAGGAGTTTTTAAGAGTTTTGAAAAATCAAAGTATTACTGAAAAAAAAACATATATTAAGAAGAATACAAAAGAATTTAATCAAATTATTTTATCTCTTTTTTTAGGAGGATTTTCTAGTTTTTCTATTTTATATTGCGTGCAATCAATTTTACCAATATTTTCAAAACAATTTTTTTTAACTGCAACTGAAAGTAGTTTATCTTTATCTGCCACAACTGCAACTATGGCTGTAGGAACATTGTTTACGGGAATTTTATCAGATGTCATTGGTCGAAAATTAATTATGTCTACATCTTTATTAATTGCATCAATTTTAACAATTTTGTGTTCTATTGTAGAGCATTGGAAAATTATAATTTTTCTTCGTGCTTTGATAGGATTATCTTTAAGTGGAGTTGTTGCAATTGGAATGACATATATAGTGGAAGAAATTCATTTTCATTCACTATCATTTTGTATTGGATTATATATTAGTGGAAATACTGTAGGCGGATGTTTTGGAAGAATCCTTAGTAGTATTGTAGCAGAATATTTTTCATGGAATACTGCATTATTTATCACTGGTTGTTTTTCTTTAATATCATCTTTTTTATTTATATATCTTTTACCCCCTTCAAAAAATTTTTATCCAATTCCAATTAATTATAAAAAATTTTTAAATAATTTTTATTCACATTTAAAAAACCCAATACTATTTATTCTTTATATGATAGGTTTTTTATTAATGGGAAGCTTTGTTACTATCTTTAACTATATTGGATATCGATTAATATTAAAACCATTTTTATTTAGTTCCTCAAGCATAGGATTATTGTCTATTATATATTTAACTGGAGTTTATAGTTCTCCTAAAGCTGGAATTTTAACGAGCAAATATAATAAAGGAAACATATTAATAATATCATTATTATTAATGATTTTAGGTTTAATTATTACCCAGTTTAACCACATTATCATGATTATTTTAGGATTGATAATTTTTTCAGGAGGATTTTTTGCATCTCATTCAATTGCCAGTAGCTGGGTTAGTTCATATGCAAAGTTTTCAAAAGTACAAGCTACTTCTTTATATTTATTTTTTTATTATTCAGGTTCTAGTGTATTTGGAACATTTGGTGGGTTTTTTTGGTTGTATTCGAAATGGTTTGGAATTTCAATTTTTATGACAATTGTTTTGATTTATGGAATATTTTTGTCTGTAAAATTAAAACAACTTAATTAAATAAAATATTTTTTAAAAAAAATTATTATATTTTACTTTCCTAAAAGGTAGTTTCTCAAGGATAATAAACTTAGTTCAATTCATCAAAATGGCTAAAATATTATGCTATATTTATTTTCTTATTCTGACTTGAATCATAGTTTATTTATTTTTTTAGCTTTATTTTTTGTTTTATTTTATGAAGCTATTAATGGTTTTCATGATACAGCAAACGCTGTTTCTACTTTAATTTATACTAGAGCTATGTCTGCAAATATTGCGGTTTTAATATCTGGTATATTTAATTTTTTAGGTGTTTTACTTGGGGGTTTAACAGTAGCATATGCTATTGTTCATTTATTACCTAACGATTTACTATTAAATAGTAATTCTCAACATGCACTTGCGATGGTTTTTTCTATTTTACTTGCTGCTATTTTATGGAATTTATCTACTTGGTATTTTTCTTTACCTGCATCTAGTTCACATTCTCTTATCGGCGCAATTATTGGGATTGGTTTAACTAATGCAATTACCACAGGTTCTTCTTTAGTAAATGCATTAAATATACCTAAAATTTTAAACGTTTTTATATCGTTAATTTTATCTCCTATTATAGGATTAATAATTTCTGGAATTTTAATGTTTTTGTTGCGGTATATTACAAATAAATATAAAAAATTCAATCAAATTCATATGAACCCGTTAGAACGTGAAAAAAATAAAGGAAAAAAAAGCCCTCCACTTTCAATTAGAATAGCATTGATTTTATCGTCTATAGGAGTTAGTTACGCACACGGAGCAAATGATGGACAAAAAGGAATTGGACTTATCATGCTTGTTTTAATTAGTATTGTTCCAGCTAACTTTTTAGTAAATCTAAATGCTTCTAAAAAGGAAATTATTTATACAAAAAAATCAATTAATTATTTACAAAAATATTATTCAGATAATTTTTTAAAAAACATTAAAAAAAACGATAATAATAAAAAATTATACTTCAATTATTCTAATATAATGAAGAATGCAAAAAAAACTCAAATTTTATTACATAATGTATATAATTATAAAACATTAAATATAAAGCAACGATTCCAATTACGTCATTTTTTACTTTGTATTTCTGAAAATATTGATCAAATAACTAATTTTAATATTAATAAAAATGAAAAAATTATTTTATATAAAATTAAAAAAGAAATACTTAAAACTGTAGAATATGCACCAATTGGTATGATACTAATGATTGCATTTGCTTTATCTATAGGTACAATGTTTGGTTGGAAACGTATTGTTGTAACTATTGGTGAAAAAATAGGAAAAAGAAGAATGACATATGCACAGGCTATGTCCGCTCAAACAACTGCTGCTTTTTCTATTGGAATAGCTAGTTATACAGGAATACCTGTTTCTACAACACATATTTTATCTTCATCAGTAGCAGGTTCAATGTTAGCTGATGGAGATCGAATTCAAAACAGTACTGTAAAACATATTATTATTGCATGGATATTAACTTTACCTATTTCTATTTTACTTTCTAGTTTCTTATATTGGATAGCATTATTTTTAATACAATAAATAAAATCTCAATTATAATTTTAAATAGGAGTACATTTTTATTAAGTTGTACTCCTATTTTGATTTAAAAGGTAAATATATATCAAAACGATTTTTTTTATTACTTATTGAAAACTCTAATTTTTCTTTAGATAAAGATTTAGCATAAAAAGGTCTTTTGACAATAATTCTTTTTTTTGCTATTTTTCTAGAAATATTTAGTAGATTCTCATCATCATTATTATTTTCTATGATATTTCGTAAAAGTTGCATATTTTTTTTAGGCAATGCTTTTTTTTTATTTATTGGATACATTGGATCTAAATAAATAATATCTGGTTGTAAAATTGGCATTTGAAACATTTTAAAACTATCATAAAACATTAAATGTAATCTTTTTTGTAACCAATTTCCAATTTTTTCGCTTTTATATGCCCGTTGTAAACCATCTTTTAATAAAGCAGCAATTATTGGATGTCGCTCAATCATAATAACATGACAACCCCAAAAAGAAATTAAAAATGCATCTCTTCCGAATCCTGCTGTTGCGTCTATAACAGAAGGGAAATAATTATTTTTAATTCCTAATGCTTTATAAAGTGCTTCATTTTTTTTTTTAAATTTCAAACATCTATAATTATTTTGTTTAGATAAAAAATCGACTTTAATAATTTTTTCATGAGGTTTTAAACGATTATATAATGATAATGTATTTTTATCTATTATCAAAGCCATAGAAGCGTTTTCATCATGATTGATATTGTGTTCATTAATTATTTTTTGTATTCTTGTATTTTTACTTTTTATAATTAAATATATATTCATAATATTTTTATTTTTTATTATTAATAATTGACTTTTCTAAAAATAGATTTAGAATATACTAAATAACAATTTTTTATTTTTTATATGTATATTAAAAATAAAAAATATTAAATTAAAATAAATTTATTTTTTGTTAATTTTTAAAAAATGTTTTTAAAGATTAATAAAAATATTTTTACTTAAACAAGTTTATAGTTTAAATAGTTTTAAAAAAGGAAAAAAAATTATGTCATCTAATATTAATCTAGTTGATAAATTAAATCCAATGTATTTAGAACACAATAATAAATCAGAAATTAAAATAGATCCTAAAGAGATTGAACGTATTCGTAAAGAAATAATTGAAAATATCGAAAACAAAAATAAAAATAAAGATAACAAAAACGGTAGTAAAGTTACAATTTCTTACTCTGAAACTGAAAAAAACTTAATTAAGTTAGAAGAATTATATAATAAATATTTGTCACAACTAGAGGCTGTAGAAAAAAAAGTAATAGAACAAAAAAAACAAAACAATGAAATTAATACTAATAAAATTAATGAATTAGATACTGAAAATTCTTTGAAAAAAAAACTGCTTCTGAATCCCCTTCTCAAACCTCTTATGAAACCGATTTTAAATCAATTATTCAATCTATTTTAGACTTTTTCCCAAATACTTTTTATGCTTTATTAGAATTAGTTAAAGAAACAATTAAAAAATTAAATTTAAAAGATATAAGCGAATATATAATTAATCAATTAAAAGAAAAAATATCTGCAGCTTATAATATGATTAAAAATGCCGCTATAGATTTATTTAATGGTACTACCTTTAAAAAAATTTTTGATGCAGGTTATGAGTTTATTGTTGGATCTTCAAAAGATGAATCTACAAGAAAAGTAGATGAAAAAATTGATAGTTTAGTTGAATACGTTAAAAAACTGAAAAAAACAATTGAGTCTTCGAAATTATTTATACATGCTTTAATAGAGAAAATAAGAGACCAAGGAAGATTAAGAGTAATCAACAAATTAAATCACAATCCTAAACATCCTGAATATGAAAGTTCTTTCCCTGATTTAAATGTTGAAATTCCAAAAGAAGAAAATTTTAAAATACGATATCCAAGTGATTTAGATGAAAATTTCGATATAGAAGTTCAAGAGCAAAATTTAATAGAAAACCAAGTATTTAAAGAAAAAATAAACACAAACATTGAAAAAAATCATTTTAATCATCTTAAAAATAACAAAAATACTTGGACAGTTTTTGATGAATCTCCATCACTTTCAAAAGCAAAAAGCAAAGTAACTTATAAAGATATGTATGAAAAATTGGAGATTCCTGAGCATTTCGATAAATATTTTATGATAGATTTTGATTCCGCAGTTTTTTTAATTGATGGACATTTAATATCTTCTACAACCAAAGAAGGTATGATGGAAGGTTTTAAAAAATTAATTACTAATGATATAGAACAAAAGTTTATTTCTCAATATGCAAATCCAGCATTATTAAAACAAGCATACTTAAAATTAATGGCTGAACATCCAGAATTAAATAAATCTAGAATTGTACGTGCAAAAAATTATTATGAGATTACTCATTTAGAAGATGGTACTATCAGAATAATTGCTACTAATTTATCCGAATTTTATTCTATAGATGCAAATGATGTAACACATCACCATTCTTACGGGGTAAAAAGTAGTGTAATTTTTTCATATACAAAAGCACCAATAATAAAACATTCATATGTAATTAATTAATCTTTTGAAGAAACATTTTTTAAAAAAAATAATAGGGTTATATACCCTATTATTTTTTATAAATTTTTAAAATTTATATTAATAAAATACTACTTATTTGAAATTTTTTTAATTTTTTTTAATAAAGCAAAATGTATTTCTTTTGGAAGATATGGTTCTACATTACCTTTATATTTAGCAATTTCTTTTACAAAAGATGATGATATAAATGAAACTTCCTTAGATGAAAGTAAAAATATACTATCTAATTCAGGATATATTTGTTTATTTATAGCAGCTAGTTTTATTTCATAATCAAAATCAAATATTGTTCGTACTCCTCTAATTAAGATATTAGTATTTTCCTTTTTTGCTAAATTTGCTAAAAGATCATTAAAACCAATTATTTTTTTTATGTTATCAAGATGCAATGTAGCTAATCTAGTTAATTTAATACGTTCTTTTAAACTAAAAATAGTTTTTTTATTTAAATTATTAGAAGAAACAGCAATAATTATATTATCAAAAATTTTTATTGCACGAGTTATAATATCTAAATGCCCATATGTAATTGGATCAAATGTACCTGGATATATTGCTGTTTTTTTCATTTTTTTCATTTTTTTATAGATAATTTTTATTTTAACTGTAATAATATTAAAATATTAAATTTTATTTTTATATAAATTTTTAAAAGGAAGTTATATGTAAAAAGTTAGCAACTAAGCGATTTATATTAAAGATTTAATTAAAAAAGCAAATATTATCAATAATATTCGTTTATTTTTTAGAAAAAATTTTACAAACAGAAACTCTATCATTATCTAAATCAACAGTAATAGATATAAATTTAACACTATTTGAACTAATTATTTTTTCTCCAGAAAACACTTAAATATACTGAAATTATAGTTGATAACTAATCCAGAATAACATAATGAAATGTTTACTAGCAGATAAAACTATCTAATATATTAAATATTTTGTAGTTTGAAAAATGAAGAATGTATAAAAATATTATAATTCAGAAGTTAGGATTTTCTAATCATTCCAAATTTCATGCTCTACAAATAAATTCATTGATAAAATAAATTTTTTTTCAAAGAATATTAAAATTTGAAAAAATCAGATAAAATTTCTTATTAAAAAGTATTTTTATAAAATACTTAAATATAGATCTTTGTTTTATTCATGTTACTGAATTATATGAAATTTTAAAAAAATTTAATTTAGATATGCAACATGATTTGAAAAAAATTTAAATACGTTATATAGAAATATTATTTACTTTATTGATAAAAATTCTTTAAGAAAATCTATATTTGTATATGATTTCTTATCTAACAAGCTTATCTTGTTTTTTTAAATAATTAAAATAATTCTATTACACAAAAAACTTAAAATATTTTTAAAGGAATTAATTTGAGAAATGGATTTTATAAGTTAATAGATTATTTAGAGAATAAAAAATATTTAATGAGTGATAAATAAGAAAAATATGCAATAAATTTACTTATATAAAATAGATGGTAATTTTTAAACAGTATAAATTATGGTTGATTTTTATCTAATTATTATTAGTTAAATTTACCAATAATTTTCCATGGTAATATGTCCATGTTTTTTTCTTAAATGTTTAGTCATATTTTTCAATTCATTCAGTAATAAATATGTTTCTTTTACCATTGAAGGATTTCCACATAACATGATATGTGAGTTTTTTCGGTTAATTTCTAATCCAATTTTATTTTCTATGATTTTATTTTTCAATAAAAAAGGAATTCTTCCTGGTAAAGAATTATTATCTTTTTCTCGACTTACTATAGTTTGAATTTTCAATTTTCCATTATATTTTAAACATAGTTGTTTCATTAAAGGAAGATAAGTTAACTCGTTTTTATATCGAACAGCATGTATTAAAACAATATTTTTAAATCTTTCAATATCTTTACCACCTTCTTGTAATATAGAGCAATAAGGAGCAATTGCAGTTCCAGTTGCAAACATCCATAATATTTCACAGTCAGGTATTTCTTGAAGAATAAAAAATCCATATGATTTTTTTTTAATAAATAAATTATCTCCACTTTTTAAATTATATAAAAGATTACTTAACTTACCATTTGGAATACGAACAATATAAATTTCTAAATTTTGACTACTTGGAGCATTAACAAATGAGTATGCTCTCTGAATTTTTTTTGTGTTATCATTTTCACATATAGCTAATTTTGTGAATTGTCCCGCTTGAAACACTGATATAGGTGCTTTTAAAAAAATACTAAATAAATTTGTAGTCCATTTTTTTATTTTTAAAACTTTAGCATTAATCCAAGGATTCATTCTATATTCCTATACATTATTTAAAAATTATTTTAAATAATCATTGTACTTATTTAGATTTAAGTACAATGATTATTAAAATTTTCTTGTGTTTTTAAACATTACTTATATTTTATTTATTGCTAATTTGTGCATTATTAGGGATATTAATAGATATTTTTTTAGGTTTTTCTTCATCTGGAATATTGCATTCAAAATTTAATTCTAGTAAACCTAAAGATAAATTGGCTTTATTTACTTGTATCTTATGATCAAAATTAAAACTTAAAGAAAAATTACTAAATATAATATCTTTATGTAAATATTTATTTATTTTTGCATTATCTTGATTGTGTTTTTCTTTTTTTCCTTGAATTATAAGTTGATTATTATGTACAGATATATCTAATTCTTTTTCTTCATACCCAGGAACACTTAATATTAATTTATATTTTTTTTCGTTAATCTGAATCAAATTATATAATGGTGTGTCTGATAGCGGTTTTTCTCCTGTTAAAGTACTAAACATTTTATCAATTTGATTAAATCTATCTGAAAAAACACTATTATGATTAATACTTGGTAAAAAAGAAAGTGAACGATAAGACATAAAAAACTCCTTTTTATTTATAAAATATATTTTAATTATTTAATTTAAATAGTATTTTTAAGATTTAAAAAAGTTTCTTAACTGATATATGATCTTTTTTTTTTTTTTCAATAGTAATTTATAAAATAAAATATTCATCCATCTTATATAATTTTTTAATGGATAAATATTTTAATTATTTTTATAAAATAAAGCGACTAAGATCTTCATTAGATATTAATTGATCTAAATGTTTGCTAACATATTTCGCATCTATTTCAATTGTATTTCCACTATTATTGCTAGCATTAAATGAAATATCTTCCATTAACTTTTCTAATATTGTATGTAATCTACGAGCCCCTATATTTTCCATGGATTCATTTACCTTCCATGCTGCTTCTGCAATATTTCTAATTCCTTCTTTTGTAAAATTTATATATACTTTTTCTGTTTCCATTAACGCTTTATATTGAGTTGTAATTGATGCAGTAGGTTCAGTGAGTATTTTTTCAAAATCATCTATTGTTAATGCTTTTAATTCTACTTTAATTGGAAGTCGACCTTGTAATTCGGGTATTAAATCAGAAGGTGTAGATGTTTGAAATGCACCAGATGTAATAAATAAAATATGATCTGTTTTCACCATTCCATATTTAGTAGATACAGTGCAACCTTCTATTAATGGAAGGAGATCTCTTTGAACACCTTCTCTTGAAACATCTGGTCCGGATACATCACTTCTTCTACATATTTTATCTATTTCATCAATAAACACTATTCCATTTTGTTCGACTGCATCTATAGCTTCTTTTTTAATATCTTCTGGATTTACTAATTTTGCAGCTTCTTCTTCTTTGAGTAATAAAATTGCATCTTTAATTTTTAATCTTCTTGTGTTTTTTTTATGACCACTTAAATTTTGAAATAAAGATTGTAATTGATTAGTTAACTCTTCCATACCAGGAGGCGCCATAATTTCAACACCCATAGTAGTAGCTAGTAAGTTAATTTCAATTTCTTTATCATCAAGAACACCTTCTCTTAATTTTTTACGAAATATCTGTAAAGTATTTAAAAGACTTTCATTTTTTTCGTTTTCTGTCCAATTATTTTTAGGTCTTGGAACTAAAATATCTAATATTCTTTCTTCAACTATTTCTTCTACCCTAGATTTATTTTTTTCAATATTTTTAATTCGAACCATTTTTATAGCAGCATCAGTTAAATCCCTAATGATTGAATCTACTTCTTTTCCTACATATCCTACTTCAGTAAATTTAGTTGCTTCTACTTTAATAAATGGAGAATTAGCTAATTTAGCCAATCTTCTAGCAATTTCTGTTTTTCCGACTCCAGTAGGACCAATCATTAAAATATTTTTGGGTGTAATTTCTTGTCTTAATTCATTATTTAATTGCATTCTACGCCAACGATTTCTTAATGCAATAGATACCGCTTTTTTTGCTTTTTCTTGACCAACAATAAATTTATCAAGTTCAGCAACAATTTGAGGGGGAGTCATTTCAGACATATAAATAATCCTTACTTTTCTGAAAGTAGTTCTTTTATAGTAAAAATATGATTTGTATATATACAAATATTTGCGGCAATATTAAGTGATTTTTCTACTATTTTTTTGGCATTAAGATTAGTATTTTCGATTAACGCACGAGCAGCTGATTGAGCATAAGATCCTCCTGATCCAATTGCAATTAAATCATCTTCAGGTTGTATTACATCTCCGTTTCCAGTAATGATTAGTGAGGTTTCTTTATCAGCAACTGCTAATAAAGCTTCTAATTTTCTGAGCATTTTATCAGATCTCCAATCTTTTGCTAATTCGATAGCTGATCGTTGTAATTGACCTTGATATATAGATAATTTTTTTTCAAACATATCGAATAAAGTAAAGGCGTCTGCAGTTCCTCCTGCAAAACCAGCAATTACTTTTTCATGATAAAGAGTTCTAATTTTTTTGACATTACTTTTCATAATAGTATTGCCTAAAGTTGCTTGTCCATCACCTCCGATTACTACTTTATTTTTTAATCTTACACTTAGTATTGTGGTCACAAGAAAAACCTCTTAAAAATAACGTTTTTATTTAGAAATATATAAAGTTTTATATATAAATTACATGTTATTATTAATTAATAATTAATTTGTTTAAATAAATATTTTTTTAAAAGTATTTATTTTATAAATTTTCTAATTTTTTAATATATTTCCATCTTTCCTTTGGTTTAGCAGGTAATGTATTTTCATCTTCTTTGTTTTGAATAAATATTTTTTTTTGTGTATTATTTGTTTTTTTTAGAAATATATTGAAAAAAATTAAAGAAATAATTATTACTAATAAGATAATAAATAAATTATATTTATTAAATTTAATTTTTTTTTTTTTTTTTAAAATACATTGAATTAATTTTATTTTGATTGTTATACATATTTTTTATTTTTGTTTTTATTTTTTAAAAAAATTAATAATTAATATACTAATAATTGTATAATATAATGAATATTTTTAATAAATTTAGGAAAATTTTCTATGCAAAAAAAAATACATCCTTATTATTCTCAGATAACAGCTACTTGTTCATGTGGAAATATAATTGAAATTTTTTCAACTGTTAATCATAATCTAAATCTAGATATATGTGCAAAATGTCATCCATTTTATACTGGAAAACAAAGAATTATTGATACTGGAGGACGTGTTGAAAGATTTAAAAAACGTTTTAAAATGACTAAATAATGAGAAACTATATAAAATTGTTTTTTTATTTATGATTTAAAAAAATAATTTTTTTATTTTAAGCATCTTAAATAATATTTTGATGCTTAAAAAATATTCTGTAAAGAAATTATTTAAATTATTTTGTTCAATATTTTTTAAAAAACAGATGTAGATTTATTTTGAAAATAATTTTTTAATGAAGCGTAAATAGTATTAGCTATTTTTTTTTGATAAGCAATTGTTTTTAATTTTTTTTCTTCTTCAAAGTTTGTAATAAATCCAGTTTCAATTAAAATAGACGGTGTGTTTATAGAGCTTAATATTCCTAAGCTAGCATAATTTGGTTTAATTTTATTTACTTTGATAATTTTTTTAAATTCTTGGAATATACAACTTGATAATTTAATTTCCATAGCTTGAAAATTATTAAATTGTAAATCAAGAATTGTTTTTTTTAAATATATGTCATTTTTATTATTTTTAAATATATCTTCTATATTTTTATAAAAATAAATTTTTTCTTTTTTATTTTTTATAAAATTATTAATTTCACGGTGCATTCGATTGTTTGAAACAATCCAAATTGATATTCCTGATACGTATGATTTTTGTGAAGAATCTACATGAATAGATAGTAATAAATTTACATTTTGATATTTTAAAAAATTTTTTCTTTTTTTTAAAGATAAATAAGAATCATTGTTACGTGTTAAAACAGCATTAAATAGTTTATCTTTATCTAATAATTTTTTTAATTGAATAGCAATTTTTAAAGTTATTTCTTTTTCTTTTAGTCCTCTATGCCCAATTGATCCTGGATCTTGTCCACCATGTCCTGGATCTATTAATATAGTAATTTTTTTTGTTCTTTTAATTATTTTGTTTTTATTAGTATGAGAAAAAACTATTTTTTTTTTGATAATTATTTATTTTTTTAACGAATATTATTTTATTAATGTTGTTGTTTTTAATATTTTTTTCAAATTTCACCTGAAAACTCATTAATAAAAAAGCTAATATGATCCATTTGTAAGAATGACAAAAAATCATAAATTTTCCTTGATCTTTTAGCAAATATTCATTGTAAAATTATAGTTTGGAGCGGGAAACGAGATTCGAACTCGCGACCCCAACCTTGGCAAGGTTGTGCTCTACCGACTGAGCTATTCCCGCGAAATTTAAAGTACTTTTAAATATTCTATATATTTTATCTAGAGAAAGCTGATTAATCAAGCTTTACTTTTAAAAAACCTATTTTATATTAATTTTTTATAAAATTTTTTAGTTTAATTAAATATTAAAAAAAATTTTTTTGTAAAAATTTAATTCCATTATTGATTCTTGTATATCATCTAAAGCAGTATGTTTTTTTTTTTTTTTGAATGTTTTTATCTTAGGATGCCAACGTGATACTAATTCTTTAATAGTACTAACATCAATACAACGATAATGAAAATAATTCTCTAAATTAGGCATATATTGATTTAAAAATTTTCGATCTTGATATATGCTGTTTCCACATATAGGAGATGATTTTAAAGGAACCCACTGTTTTAAAAAAAGTATAGTTTTAGATTCTGCTTTAAATTCATTGTAAGTACTTTGTTTAACTCTTTCAATTAGTCCAGTTTTCATATGAGTTTTTTGATTCCATTCGTTCATTAGTAATATGTGTTTTTCTTTTTGATTAATAGCAATCACTGGTCCTTTTGAAATTATATTTAGTTGTGCATCTGTAATTAAAGTAGCAATTTCAATAATTCGATGGATTTTAGGATTTAGTCCTGTCATTTCTAAATCTATCCAAATCAAATTTTTATTATTAAATTTCATAAGGTTTTATTTTATATAAATTATGTTTTATTATATAACATTTTTGTATTTTTAAAAAATCAAAATTTTTTAAAAATCTCTTAAAATTTATTACGAATAGATATTGGACACTTAAAACATTATAGTATAATAATTTAAATATATATAAATTATTTAAGAGATCGTTCAAATGAAACACATTAATCTTGTACAAACTAGATCTTGGAGCATTTTAAAAAATCATTTTAAAATGATAAAAAATGTGCATTTAAGAGATCTTTTTTTATTAGATGCTAATCGATTTGAAAAATTTTCTATTTGTTTTGAAAATGAAATGTTAGTTGATTTTTCAAAAAATCGTATTACTGAAAATACTTTAAAATATTTATTAGATTTAGCTGAAGAAATGAATGTTAAAAAAGCAATTAAATCAATGTTTTCTGGAGAAAAAATAAATGAAACAGAAAATCGATCTGTTTTACATATTGCTTTGCGTAATAGACGAAATTCTCCAATTTTTGTAGATAATTGCAATGTTATGCTTGAAGTTAATCATGTACTGAAGAAAATGAAAGATTTTTCAGAATTAGTAATTACTGGAAAATGGAAAGGCTACACTGGAAAATCTATTTCAGATGTTGTCAATATAGGAATTGGAGGTTCTGATTTAGGACCGTATATGGTTACAGAAGCATTGCGTCCATATAAGAATCATTTAAACATACATTATGTTTCAAATATTGATGGTACTCACCTTACCGAAGTTTTAAAAAAAATTTATCCTGAAACAACGATTTTTTTAATAGCTTCTAAAACGTTTACTACGGAAGAAACAATCATTAACGCAAATAGCGCAAAAACATGGTTTTTAAAATATTCAAAAGATAAATCTAGTTTAGATAAACATTTTTTTGCTTTATCTGCTAATATAAACAATGCATTAGATTTTGGTATTAATATTAAAAATATTTTTCAATTTTGGAATTGGGTTGGTGGTCGTTTTTCATTGTGGTCTTCTGTAGGATTATCTATTATTTTATCTATTGGATTTAATAATTTTGAAAAGTTTTTAAATGGAGCTCATGCTATGGACAACCATTTTTATACTTCAGAATATAAAAAAAATATACCAATAATATTAGCACTTATTAGTATTTGGTATACTAATTTTTTTGGTTCTGAAACAGAAGCAATATTTCCATATGATCAATATATGCATCGATTTTCAGCTTATTTTCAACAATCTAATATGGAATCTAATGGTAAATCAATAGATAAAAAAGGTCAAAAAATATCTTATCAAACTGGACCTATTATTTGGGGGGAACCAGGAACGAATGGTCAACATGCTTTTTTTCAGTTAATGCATCAAGGTACTAAACTAATCCCAAGTGATTTTATTGTTCCTATCATTTCACATAATCATATAGATAATCATCATATTAAACTAATATGTAACTTTTTAGCTCAAACTAAAGCATTAGCTTTTGGAACTTCAGAAAAATCTTTTTTAAAAGAAAAAACTATTTTTAAAAAAAATACAAAACATTTAAATAAAATAGATAAAAATTTTTTATTTAAGCAATGCATAGGAAATCAACCTACAAATTCCATTTTAATACGAAAAATTACACCTTATAATTTAGGTGTGTTAATTGCTTTATATGAGCATAAAATTTTTGTACAGGGTCATTTATTAAATATTTTTAGTTTTGATCAATGGGGTGTAGAATTGGGAAAAAATTTAGCTAAAAATATTTATAAAAATTTTTACAATATAGAAAATAATAAATATTTTGACTCTTCTACTAAAGGTTTAATAAATTTTTATAAATCTTTTTACAAATAATATTAATTTAATTGTTTTAGTTATGATTAGTTTTAAGTAGTTATTTTATGTTTTATATTAAATTTTAAATAAAACTTATTATTTAATTAGTTATTACTTGACTAAATGTTTTTTCTAGATTATGAGCAATGAATATGTTTAAATCAATTAAATTTAAAATACAAAATTTTGGTCAATTTTTAAGTAATATAATGATGCCTAATATAAGCATTTTTATTGCATGGGGTATCATGAGTGCTTTATTTATGCCTTTAGGTTGGAAGCCAAATAAAGTTTTAGCAGAATTAATTTCACCTATGATATTTTATTTATTACCCATTCTTATTGGGTATACAGGAGGTCGGTTAGTTGGAGGAGAAAGAGGGGGTATAATTGGAAGTATTACTACAATTGGTATGATTACAAGTACTAAAATACCTATGTTATTAGGGGGTATGGTATCTGGAGTATTAGGTGGATGGATTATTAAAAATTTTGATATTTTAGTGAAAGATAAAATAAAAAATGGTTTTGAAATGTTAGTTAATAATTTTTCTATTGCAATAATTGGAATATTTTTAACAATTATTTCATTTTTTATTATAGGACCTTTTATTGAATGGACTTCAAGTTCTATAGGGTGTTTATTAAAAACAATTATACATTATAATTTATTGCCTTTTATAGCTATAATAATTGAACCTGCTAAAATATTTTTTTTAAACAACACAATTAACCATGGGATTTTTTCTCCGTTAGGTCTTCAAGATATATTGGAAAATAAAAATTCTATATTTTTTTTAATAGAATCTAATCCAGGGCCAGGTTTAGGTGTATTACTTGCATGTTTTTTTTTCGGAAAAGGAGATTATTATAAATCAGCTGGAGGAGCTGCGATTATCGAGTTTTTAGGTGGAGTTCATGAGGTTTATTTTCCTTATGTTCTAATGAATCCAAAATTTTTATTATCTCTTATTTTAGGAAGTATGACCAATATTTTTATACTTATTTTTTTTCAAGGTGGTTTAATTGGAGCAGTTTCACCAGGATCTATTTTATCTATTTTAGCAATGACAAAAAAAAATTTTTATTATATTAATATTTTTTCTATTTTTTCTTCTTTTTTCGTTTCTTTTTTAAGTGCTATTATATTATTAAAATTAATTGATCATAAAAATAAAAAGTTTGTTGAGTCATCTGAAAAGATAATTGATGATAATTTATTAAATTATAAAAATGATAAATCAGATTATTTTTTTAAAGATATTAATACTATTGTAGTTGCTTGCGATGCTGGAATGGGATCAAGTGCAATAGGAGCAAGTATTCTTCGTGAAAAAATAAGAAAAAAAAATTTAATAGATATATCTATACATAATGTTTCTATTCATTGTATACCTAAAAACGCTGACATTGTAATAACACATAAAAATTTAACTTCTCGTGCTAAACAGCATGCTCCTAATGCTAAACATATATCTTTAGTTAGTTTTCTTGATAACATGTTTTATGATGCTTTAGTAAATAAATTAATTAAAAATAAAAATTTTTATAATAAAATATATACAACTAAAAAAAATGATTTTAATAAAAAAAATAAATCAGAAAAATTATTTCAATTGAGTCAAAAAAATATTATTCTTAATCAATTTGCTAATAATAAAGAAGAAGCCATTAAAATAGTCGGAAAACATTTAGTAGAACAAGGTTATGTTAAAAATGATTATATTGATGCAATGTTAGAGAGAGAAAAAATTACATCTACATGGTTAGGAGAGCATATCGCATTACCGCATGGTACTATAGAAGCAAAAGATAATATTTTAAAAACTGGAATAATTTTTTGTCAATTTCCCAACGGTGTACGTTTCGGAGATAACATTGATGATATAGCGTATCTTGTAATTGGGATTGCAGCTAAAAATAATGAACATGTTATGGTAGTTAGCAAGATTACAAATGCATTAGATAATCCAGATATTATTACTAAATTATCTAAAACAAAAAATATAAAAGAAGTTTTATTACATTTTAATGTTTAAAAATTTAATTAGGATTTTAGTATGAAAGTTTTACATTTTGGCGCTGGAAACATTGGTCGTGGTTTTATTGGGAAAACAATGTTACAGTCTGGTTTTGATCTTACTTTTACTGATATAAATCAAAATTTAATAGATGCATTAAATTACTATAAAAAATATAAAGTGAAGTTAGTAGGATATAATTATGAAAAAATTATTGATATAAATAATTTTCAAGCGGTTAATTTAAATAATCCTGAAATCTTAAACATAATATCTAATGTTAGTTTAATCACAACTGCAATTGGAGCAATTTCTCTTAATAAAATTGCGCTTATCTTAGCAAAAGGAATTATATTAAAAATTAAATTGAAATCTAAAACTCCATTAAATATTATTGCTTGTGAAAATAAAATTCAAGCTAGCTCTTATTTAAGAGATATTATTTTTAAAATCATTCCTATTAAATATCATGAATATCTAAATGAAAATATTGGTTTTGTTAACTGTAGTATTGATACTATTATACCATCAATATCTTCTTCTTTTGAAAAAAATACTCTATCTTTAATTGCAGAAAATTTTAAAGAATGGATTGTTGATAAAAAACAATTTAAAGGAACTATCCCTAAAATCATTGATATGACAATTAGCAATAATTTAAAATCTTTTATAGATAGAAAAATTTTAACATTAAATACAGGTCATGCTATAACAGCATATTTAGGTTGGATAAAAAACTATATAAATATATATGAAAGCATTAAAGATCAGGATATAAAAAATATTGTAAAAAATGCAATGCAAGAAAGCGGATTAACATTAATTAAAAAGTATAATTTTAATCAACAAAATCATTTTTCTTATATTGATAAAATTTTAACTCGTTTTCAAAACCCTTTTTTATTAGATAAAATTGAACGTATTGCTCGAAATCCACTGCAAAAACTAGCTAAAAATGAACGTTTAATAAAACCTTTATTATTAGCAAAAAAATATAATTTATCATATTTTAATTTAATAAAAGGTATTGCAGCAGCATTGTATTATAGAAATAAAAATGATTTAGAATCAATGAAAATTGATAATTTAATAAAAACATTAGGGATAAAAAAAACATTAAGTCAGATTTCTCATTTACAATTAGATAGCCAAGAAATAAATTTAATTATTTCCGAATATACGTCTATTAATGAAATTTTTTCTAAAAAATTATATAATTAATTTAAATATAATTTAACTATAAATAAATAAAAAATAATTGTTCATTTTTTACTAATTAGTATATCTAATAAAATTTCATTTAGAGAAAAAATTGAAAGATAAATTTCTGTAATTAAAGAAGTTTTATGAAAAGCATTGATGTAAAATCTGAAAATATTGAGATTAATATTGAAGAAAATGATTTTAAATCCATGGTTATTAAAGATAACTTCTATAAAATCAATAAAAAATGAATTATTACTTGCAATTTTCCCTCATAAAAATTTCTATTTTTCCCAATTTAACTATTATTAATACATTTAGATTTCGAATGAAGTATTATCAAGTATTAAAACGGTTTTAAGAGTTATATTGATTTCTTGTTATCAATATAATGATATGAAATATTATAGTAGAAAATTAATTTTATAATACTAATTTATCTTAAATTTTTAAATATCAAAAAATCATATTTTTTAAAAGTTTACAACATGACAACAAAAATAGCTTTACTTATTTTAATTTATATATCTTATTCGAAAAATAAAAATTTAATTATAAATTATAATAACACAAAAAGTTTTAATGATATAATACTTCAGTTAAATTAAGTATTTGATAATTTTGATGTTTCCTATTTAATAACAGTTAAAAAGTGATTATTAAGTTGTTTCAGTGGATTATATATCCTTCGCATTTTTTAAAATTTTTTAAAAATATTGAATATTGTTATATTAATAATCAATTTATTTTATAATATCGTAATAAATAATGCTATTTTTCAATGCTTATTATGAGATAATAGGTGTTAAAATTAATTATTTATTTATTTTATATATTTATATACCTTCTAGTAAAATAAATATTAATATTTACTCTATTGAAAATCAATTTATACTTAATAAATCTAATAAAATTTATATTTTTATATAAAATTTGGTTATAAATATTTCAAAAAATCAAATTCAGTCGTTTTCGTATAATTTTTTTAGAAAAAAGCTATATTTTATTAAATATTTTTATATTTTTTATTGTTAATAAATTAAAAAATATTTTTAGAAAAATAAAAAAATTATTTTAAAACTTTACTAATATTTATTCAAAAGAAAAAGAAAAAGATAAATCTTTTTATTCTTTGAGATTATTAATGATTATTAAAAATATTATGAATTAATTTATTATCTCAACGATTTTATATTTATTTTTGTATTTTTTGAAAAAAATACTGAACAAAATGAATAACAATATTATATTTAAATAACATATACTTAAATTTTATTATTTAACTTTCAATTTATTATTAGCTTTATGCAGTATAAAATTTTGTTTTATAAATCAATTAATACGTTTTAAATTTAGATTTTCTTTTATTTTATTTAAAAATATATTATTTTAAAAAACACCTTATATTCTATAAAAGAATATTGATTAATTAATATCAAATTTTTTCATTTACTTTTGTAATGATAAGATTAATATTAAAAAATTTTAAAATGATTTGATAGTCATATATTGATGTAAAAAATCTTAGAGTTATTCAGATAAGGTTCTATTATTAAAATAGAATATTTTTGTTTATTGATATTCAAATGACATCTTTCAAAATTATTATATAAAATAAATATTGATTAAATATTATGTACATTAAAAATATAAAAATTTTTCAATTTAAAAAACCAATTATTTTTTTTTTAATAGGCCCTACTGGTTGCGGTAAAAGCAGTATTGCTATATATCTTAGAAAATATTTACCAGTAGAAATAATTAGTGTAGATTCTGCTTTAATTTATCGTGATATGAACATTGGAACAGATAAACCAAGTTATTTAGATTTAAAAATGCATCCACATCGTTTATTAAATATTAAAGATCCTAGTGAAGTTTATTCAGCAGCTGAATTTAGAACAGACGCGTATAAAGAGATTATAAATATTTTAAAATTAGGAAAAATACCGTTATTAGTTGGAGGTACAATGTTTTATTATCATGTATTATTATATGGTTTATCTAATTTACCTCCTTCAAATGTTGAAATTAGAAAATATTTACTAGATAAAGCAAAATTTAATAAATATTTTTTGCATGATAAATTAAATTTAATAGATCCTATATCCGCTAATAATATTCATAAAAATGATTTTCAACGATTATTAAGAGCATTAGAAGTATTTTATATTTCTGGAAAAACGTTAACATCTTTAAAAAATGATTCATTTAATAAATTACCGTTTAATATAGTTCAATTCGCTATTTTACCTAAGAGTAAAGCATGGTTATATGAAAAAATTGAATTACGTCTAAAAAGAATGTTAATGTTAGGTTTTCAAAAAGAAGTAGAAAATTTATTTTTTAGAGGTGATTTAAATAAACAATTACCATCTATACGATGTATAGGGTATAGACAGATGTGGGAATATCTTGAATATCAAATTAATTATGAAGAAATGATTTCAAGAATTATTTTTGCAACAAGAAAATTAGCTAAGCATCAATTAACATGGTTAAAAAAATGGAAAAATATTCATTTTTTAATCAGTTCTACTCCAGATATTGTTTTTCAAGAAATATCAGGTATTCTTAAAAAAAAATATAAATTTGATATTTAATGTTAAAAATATATAAAATATTATATTTTTTTAGAATATGAAATTTATTTTTTTTGTATTATCAAAGAATTTTATGTTAATTAATTTTTAGAAAATTCTAAAAAAATACAGTTTTCATATCTTTAAATATAAGATATATTATTTTGAATTTGTTAAAAGTATATGATATAGCATTAAAACTAATTAATGAGGCATAAAATGGCCTGGAATAAACCAAATAATAATGAACCAGAACTAGATCCCTGGGGAAAGAAAAATGGTTCAGAAAAAGATTATTCTGAAAAAAAAGAACAAAAAAGAAGTAATGAAAAAAAAAATTTAATAAATTTTAAAAAATATTTACAAAATATTAATAATATAATTAATACAGCTAATTCTTCAAATTCATTAAATAAAAAAATTAATCCTTTTCTAATTTTAATTTTTATAGCTTTTATAGTCTGGTGTGCTAGTGGTTTTTATACTATTAAAGAAGCTGAACGAGGAGTAGTCACTCATTTTGGAAAATTTAGTCATTTAGTTGAACCTGGATTAAATTGGAGACCAGTTTTTATTAATAATGTACAAGCTGTTAATGTTGAAACAGTTCGTGAACTAGCAACTTCAGGTGTAATGTTAACTTCTGATGAAAATGTAGTACGTGTAGAAATGAATGTACAATATAAAATTACTAATCCCTCTAGTTATCTTTTTTCTGTTGCATATCCAGATGATAGTTTAAGACAAGCAACCGATAGTGCTCTACGTGGAGTTATTGGACGCTCTACTATGGATCGCATTTTAACTGAGGGACGTACTTTAGTAAGACATGACACTCAAAAAGAAATCGAAGAAACAATTAAACCATATAATATGGGTATCACTATATTAGATGTTAATTTCCAAACAGCTAGACCTCCTGAAGAAGTAAAAGCCGCTTTTGATGATGCAATTGCTGCTCGTGAAAATCGAGAACAATATGTACGTGAAGCTGAAGCATATGCAAATGAAGTTCAACCTAAAGCCAAGGGAAAAGCTCAACGTATTTTAGAGGAAGCTAGAGCATATTCTTCTCGTATAATTTTAGAGGCTCAAGGAGAAGTTATAAGATTTTTAAAAATCTTACCAGAATATAAAAAAGCAAAAGAAATTACCCTTAAAAGAATTTATATAGAATCTATGGAAAGATTATTAAGTCGTACTAAAAAAATTTTTATTGATAAAAATAGCAATTCAACATTGTTTTTATCTTTAAATAGTTTTATCAATGATATAAAAAAAAATAATAAATTATTTTTAAATTCAACTAAATCAATAAAAAATAAATCTAATTTTTCAAAAAAAGATCGAGAGATTAATTATGTATCTTCATTATCTCCTAATAATTTTTTCAAACAACGACGTATAAATTCAATACGAAATGATATTAAAAATATAGAGAGAGAATGAATATATGAATAAACTATTAATTTGTTTTTCAAGTATTTTACTTTTTTTGCTTTCTTCTTCATTATTTATTGTTAAAGAAGGAGAACGTGGAATTGTATTACAATTTGGAAAAGTTTTAAGAAATAAAGATCAAAAAACATTAGTTTATGATCCTGGATTGCATTTTAAAATTCCATTTTTAGAAAGTGTAAAAATGTTAGATGCTCGTATTCATACCATGGATAATCAAGCTGACCGTTTTGTTACAAAAGAAAAGAAAGATCTTATTGTAGATTCTTATATAAAATGGCGTATTAGTGATTTTAGTCGTTATTATTTAGCTACTGGAAACGGAGATATTTTTCAAGCTGAAGTTTTATTAAAAAGAAAATTTAGTGATCGATTACGTTCTGAAATAGGATGTTTAAACGTAAAAGAAATTGTAACTGATTCTAGAGGTAGATTGACAACAGATGTACTTCAGTCTTTAAATAAAGGAACGGTAAATTTAACAAATTCATCTAAAATGAATGTTAATAGCATGAATGCTTTAGGTATTGAGGTTGTAGATGTTCGTATTAAACAAATTAATTTGCCTACTGAAGTTTCTGAAGCTATATATAATAGAATGAGAGCAGAACGAGAAGCTGTTGCTAGAAGTCAACGTTCTCAAGGGCAAGAAAAAGCAGAAAAATTACGAGCAATGGCTGACTATAAAGTTTCAATGATATTAGCAAAAGCAAAGAAAGAAGCCTTAATATTAAAAGGTCAAGGAGAAGCTAAAGTTGCAAAATTATTTTCAGATAATTTGAAAAAAGATTCTTCTTTTTATTTATTTGTTCGAAGTTTACATGCTTATGAAAATAGTTTTAAAAATAATAATAATCTTATTTTAATTAGTTCTGATAATAAATTTTTTCAATATATGAACCAAATTATTTCAAATCAAAAATAAAAAATAGGTATTTTAAAGAAATGAAACAAAATATTGTAATATTAGGTACTCAATGGGGTGATGAAGGTAAAGGAAAAATAGTTGATTATTTATCTAAATATAGTTCTTATGTAGTTAGATTTCATGGAGGACACAATGCTGGTCATACATTAGTAGTTGATCAAAAAAAAATTGTTCTTCATTTAATCCCATCAGGTTTATTACATCCAAATGTTATTGGTATAATTTCAAATGGAGTTGTAGTTTCTATTTCTGAGTTAGTTAAAGAAATAGAAATGTTAAAAAAAAATAATTTTTTTATTCACCAACGTCTTTTTATTTCCGATTCTGCTTCTTTGATTTTACCATTTCATATTGCTATGGATATAGCACGTGAAAAAACATTAGGAATTAATGCTATTGGCACAACAGGACGAGGTATTGGGCCAGCTTATGAAGATAAAATTGCTCGACGTTCTTTACGTGTTGGGGATTTAAAGAATGAAAAAAAATTATCTTTAAAATTAGAAAAAATAGTTAATTATTATAATGCTCAATTAGTTTCTATTTATAAAGATAAATCATTTGATTATAAAGTGATTTTAAAAGATTTATTAAAATTTAAAAATATAATCAATGATATGATAACAGATACTAACATAATATTATATGAAGCAATTAAAAATAAAAAAATGATTATTTTTGAAGGAGCACAAGGTAGTCTTCTAGATATTGATCATGGCACATATCCTTATGTTACTTCTTCTAATAGTACTGTAGGTGGAGTTATTACTGGAACAGGAGTTGGCCCAAAAAGTTTAGACTATATTTTAGGAGTAACAAAAGCTTATTCTACACGAGTAGGTAATGGTCCTTTTCCTACTGAGCTTTTTGATGAAACAGATAGTTATCTTTCTAAAGAAGGTAATGAATTTGGATCTACTACAGGTCGAAAAAGACGTACGGGATGGTTAGATGGTGTAGCTTTACGTTATTCAGTGCAATTGAACTCTTTATCTGCATTATGTATAACAAAGTTAGATGTTTTAGATAATTTAAAAGAAATAAAAATTTGTATAGCTTATCAAAATATAAATACATTAGAATTTCATACTAGTTTATCTTGTAATAATTTAGAAAATATGAAACCAGTATATGAAGTATATCCAGGTTGGATGAAAAAAACTTCAGGTATCAAAAAAATAGAAGATTTACCCAAAGCTGCAAAGAATTACATAAAATGTATTGAAAAAATTGCAGGAATTCCAGTTGATATGATTTCTACAGGTCCAGATCGTAATGATACTATTTTAGTAAGAAATCTTTTTTTATAATTCTATGTTTAAAAATAAATTTTAATATGAAAATATTTAAAATATTTTAATTAAACTATGTAACTGGAGAAGTAAATATGGTAGTAGATACCTACCAAAAACATAATCATAAAAAATATACAAATCCTATTCCTAGTAGAGAATGTATTTTGTCTTTTTTAAGAACAGATAAAGATTTAATAAATTTAAAAAAAATAGAAAAAAAATTTAGCATTGACAACCAAGAATCGAAAAAAGCATTACGTCGTAGATTAAGAGCAATGGAACGAGATAAGCAAATTATATATACATATAATTGTTGTTACGTTGTTTTAGAAAATATTAATATAGTTATAGGAAAAGTAATAGGTCATAGAGATGGATATGGTTTTCTTAGAAGTGAAACATTAAAAGAAGATCTTTGGCTTTCTGCTGAGCAAATGAAATTATGTATTCATGGTGATATTATTTTAGCACATGTTATAAAATCTGAAAAAAAAGGAAGAAGCTTAGCAAAAGTATTAAAAATATTAAAACCAAATAATGTTTTAATTGTAGGTCGTTATTACATTGAAAAAAAGATAAAATTTGTTGTTCCAAATGATAATAGATTTAATTTTAAAATATTTGTTTTTTCATCAACTTTAACAAAAAAACTTTCTATAGGATCTGTTGTTGTTGTTAAATTAAATAAAAAATTTTTAAATAAAAAAAATAAAATTGAGGGAATTATAGTAGAAGTTCTTGGCGGAAAAGAAATGCAAACTACTCTTGCTACAGATATTGCTATACGAACTCATTCTATTCCCTATATATGGTCTAAAGAAGTTAAAAATCAATTATATCAAATAAATGATAAATTCGATCAAAAAGAATTTAAAAATCGTGTAGATTTAAGACATCTTCCATTTTTTACTATTGACGAAAAAGATGCTTGTGATTTTGATGATGCTATTTTTTGTAAAAAAAAAAATAGTGGAGAAGAAGGTTGGAATTTATGGGTTGCTATTTCAGATGTTAGTTATTATGTTAAACCTGGAACCCCTATAGATCAAGAGGCTTTAAAAAGAGGAAATTCTGTATATTTCCCTTCATTAGTTGTTCCTATGTTGCCAGAAAAGATATCTACAGATTTATGTTCTTTAAACCCTTATTCGGAACGTTTATGCTTGATATGTGAAATGAGTTTGTCAGAAGAAGGGGAATTAATTAAATATAAACATTATGAAGCGGTAATATCTTCTCAAGGACGTTTTACATATGACGAAATATTTAAAATTTGGAATGGTGATATTAAACTTTGTTTAAAATATAATAAATTATTGAAACAAATTAAAAATTTGTTTTTTTTACAAAAAACATTAAAAAAACATGATGTTTCTAAAAAAGGTGTGTATTTTGATAATATTGAAACTAAATTTGTTTTAGATTCTAATTTTAAAATTAAAAAAATTTATCAACATATTAGAAACGATGCACATAAATTTATTGAATCATGTATGATATTAGCTAATATAGCTTCAGCTAAATTTATAAAAAAATATCAATATCCAATTTTATTTCGAAATCATGATCGTCCTGATCAAGATAGTATTATAAATTGCCGAATTATTTTAAATGAGTTGGGATTATCATTGTCTGGCGGTGAAGTGCCAGAATCTATTCATTATTCTGATTTATTAAAAAGTATTAAAAATCGTTCAGATTACGAGATGATTCAAACTATCTTATTAAGATCTATGAAACAAGCGGTATATTCTCCAGAAAACCGAGGGCATTTTGGTTTATCTTTATCTAGTTATGTACATTTTACTTCTCCAATTAGAAGGTATCCTGATCTTATTTTACATAGAGCAATTAAAAAAGTATTATCTAAAATAGATAAAAATAAAAAAAATTTAAAAAAAAATAACTTTTTTAAGTCTAATTTATATGATATGAATATAAAAAAAATTGGTATACATTGTTCTATGACTGAAAGACGTGCAGACGAAGCTAATAGAGATGTTATGGATTGGTTGAAGTGTGATTTTATGGAAAAAAAAATTGGAAATATATTTACTGGAGTGGTTTCAAATGTTACTTCTTTTGGTTTTTTCGTTCGTTTAAATAAATATTTGATTGATGGATTAGTTCGTTTAGAAAATTTAAGTGATGATTATTATTATTTTGATTCCATTGGACTAAAATTTATTGGAAAATCGACTAAAAATACTTTTCGTCTTGGTGATACTTTAAAAGTAAAAGTAGTTTCTGTTAATTTACACCAAAAAAAAATAGAATTATCTTTATGTCTTTAATAAATTTAATTTTTAAAAATTTTATTTTTTATATTTTTTATCAGATCAAATTTAATTGATTTTTTCATTAAATTAAAATACCATGTATTTAAAATAGCTATCATTTTATATAATAGTTCCTTATTTCCTTGAAATAGCTATTATTTTTATAATTTTATAATCTAGGAAATTAAAAAACCCAAAAGGAGCGTTTTGTGCGTCATTACGAAATAGTTTTTATAGTGCATCCTGACTATAGCGATAAAATTAGTACAATAATTGAAAAATATAAAAAAATAGTTCTTGATAATTCAGGAATTATACATCGTTTAGAAGATTGGGGCAGAAGACAATTATCATATCCTATTAATAAATTGAATAAAGCACATTATGTTCTTATGAATATAGAAACTTATCCTAAAGTTATTAATTTATTGGAAACAGATTTTCGTTTTAATATTGCTATTATTAGAAATATGATTATATCAGTTAAAAAAGCAATTAATGAAGCATCTCCTATAATTAAGCTAAAAGAAGAAAAAAAAGAAAAAAAATAATTATTAATTAATTTATTTTTATTTAAATACTTTTTATAAAAATTTTTAAAAATATATATAAATTTAAAAATTATTTTGTTTTTAATTTTAAAGGATGTTTTATATGGCCCGTTATTTTCGTCGTCGAAAGTTTTGTCGTTTTACAGCAGAAGGTATTCAAGAAATAGATTATAAAGATATTTCTATGTTAAAAAATTATATTACAGAAAATGGTAAAATTGTTCCAAGTCGTATTACTGGAACAAGAGCTAAATATCAACGTCAATTATCAAGAGCTATTAAAAAAGCAAGATATCTTGCTTTGATTCCTTATACCGACCAACATCGTTAATATAAAATTAATGATTATATTTTTAAATTTAAAAGAGAATAATAAATAATGGAAGTAATTCTTTTATTAAAAGTTAAAAACCTAGGTGATTCTGGAAAAATCGTGAAAGTTAAATCAGGTTATGCTAGAAATTATTTAATTCCTCAAGGAAAAGCTATTTTAGCTGATAAAAAAAATATTCAATCTTTTGAAGATCAAAAAATTAAATTAAAAGAAAAAAATATTAATGAGTTACTACTTGCTAAATCTCGTGCTGATAAAATAAAGCAAATCAAATCTATCACAATTCCTTCAAAAGTTGGAAAAGAAAATAAAATATTTGGTTCTGTAGGTGTAAGAGATATTGTTAAAGAAATATTTCAATTAGGTATAAAAATTAATAAAAAAGAAATAAAATTACCAAATGGAGTATTGCGTCATGTAGGAGAGCATCAAGTAATTTTTCAACCGCATAGCGAAGTATATGAACATTTGATAGTTAATATAATTGCTAAAAAATAATTTATTTTAAAATGGTGTTAGATGTTTAAAGAGATTTGTAAAATCACTCGTAATGCCGGGGCTGCTATTATGAAAGTTTATAATTCTAGTGGTGCATTACTAGATATTTCTTATAAACTTGATAAAAGTCCTGTAACTAATGCAGATAAAATTGCTAATAAAATTATTAAAAGTGGATTAACTACTATTTCGCCAAATATTCCAATTTTATCTGAAGAAGATTTTGATGATATTAAATATAATAAAAATTGGAATACTTATTGGTTAATTGATCCGCTAGATGGAACAAAAGAATTTTTAAAAAAAAATGGTGAATTTACAGTTAATATTAGTTTAATTGAATATGGAATACCTATATTAGGTGTTGTATATGCTCCTTTTTTTAATACTTTATATTACGCTTATAAAAAACAAGCTTATAAAATAAATTCAGAAGGATATAAAGAAAGCATCTCTGTAATGCGATCTAATATACCAAAATTTATTATTAGTCGTTCGCATCCAAATAAAAAACTACATGATTTTTTGAAGAAAACCGAAAAGTATACAATAAAAAAATTAGGTTCATCTTTAAAGTTTTGTTATGTAGCAGAAGGAAAAGCGCAGGTTTACGCAAGATTTGGAAAAACATATATCTGGGATACTGCAGCAGGACATGCTATTGTTGCAGCTGCAGGGGGAAAAGTAATTTCATATAATGAAAGAAAAAGCTTAAATTATTCCTTGATTTCTAGAGTATCGTTAATTAATCCAGATTTTTTAGTTTTATCGTAATTTTAAAATATATTTTAATAACACGTTAATAAAATATGAATACAAATCAAATTCAAATTAAATTTTTAAATACTAAAGAAGTTAAAAGTAACGATAGTTTTTTACCTGAATATGCTACTTCTGGATCTTCTGCACTAGATCTTAAAGCATGTATAAGTAAAAAAATAATTTTACCTGCAAAAGAAGTTGTTTTAGTTCCAACTGGAATTTCAATATATATTGAAAACCCTTATATTACTGCTTTAATTTTACCCCGATCTGGATTAGGTCATAAAGATGGTATTGTTTTAGGGAATTTAGTAGGTTTAATTGATTCAGATTATCAAGGTGAATTAATGATTTCACTATGGAACAGGAGTGTAAAAGATTTTTTTATTTATCCTAATAATAGAATTGCACAAATAGTATTTGTTCCAATTATTCGCCCAAAATTTTCTATAGTCAAAAAATTTAAGAAAACTGCTCGTTTTAAAAGCGGATTTGGTCATTCTGGAATATAAATATAAGATTTTTAAAAAGTTCCATGTTCTGCATGATATTCTATTAATTTAGAAGCATATTTTTTTAATTTTTCTTTTTTTGAAAGATAAATAATCAAATCGTTTATTGTAATAATAGAGTTGATTTTATGAGTTTTTTGTTTTTTTAGATAATTAACCTTGTGTAAGTTACTCTCTCTTTTTTCTTTTCGATCAAGCAAAACAAAAATTGAAGATATTTTAGAATTTTCTTTTTCAATTATTTTAATTGAATGGTTTATTGACATTCCTGAAGTTATTACATCATCTAAAATAATAATTTTTTTATTTTTTATATTTCCACCTATCAGTTCTCCTTTTTCTCCATATTTTTTTTCTTCTTTTCTATTAAAAGAATATGGAATATCTAAATTATATTGATTTTTTAACGCTATAGAAGTAGAAACTACAATAGGAATACCTTTATAAGCAGGTCCAAATAATACATCAAATTTAATATTTAAATCCATTATTGCGCGTGCGTAAAACAATCCAATTTTAGCAGTATCTTTACCTGTTGATAATAATCCTGAATTAAAAAAATAAGGACTAGTTCGTCCTGATTTTAGTATAAATGTTCCAAAATTTAAGACTTTTTTTTTAAAAGAAACTCAATAAATTCTTTTTTCCATTCCATCAATTTGAATCCTAATTAATGATGAAAAATTTAGTTAATGTTATTTTTTAATATTTAAAAATATTTTATATTTTAGTTTATTAGTTTTTATGGCCCTTGCTGGATTTGAACCAGCGACCAAGCGATTATGAGTCGCCTGCTCTAACCACTGAGCTAAAGGGCCTTAATATTTTTATACCTTTTACTATAAATGAATTTCTTATAATAATCTAGACTTCTTTTAAAAAATTTATAGTTAATTTTTAATTTTATATATATATTTGACAGATATGTAAATTTTTGATATAAATATTGATATTCCTCTGTAGTTCAGTTGGTAGAACGGCGGACTGTTAATCCGTATGTCACTGGTTCGAGCCCAGTCAGGGGAGAAAAATTTAATGTAAATTTATAATATTTTAATTTATATTATAATTATCAATTTTACCTGTATATTCATTTTATCGTAAAATTATTTTTTAATTTCCTCTCAATTTATATCTGATATAATATATTTTTTTAAATTATTAATAAAATTCTTATTTTGATTGTTTTTTAATATCAGGTATTTCTTTTATTTTTCTTTTAAATTTATTTATAAATTTTATATGTATAAATATTTTTATATAAATAGTATTTAGAATATTTATAACAATTTCTTTTAATTTATTAAAAGAAATTCTTTTATAAATTTAGTTATTTAAATTATTAAGATTATGTAATGAACAAACATAAAAAAATTCTTTATCAAAAAAATTTATTTACTTTATTATTTTATGATTATGAAACTTTTGGAACACATACATCATTAGACAAACCTGCTCAATTTGCATCTATTAGAACAGATGAAAATTTAACAATTATTGAAGAACCAAAATGTTTTTATTGCTTTCCATCTGATGATTATTTGCCAGAACCTTATTCTATTTTAACAACTAAAATTACTCCACAGTATACATTTAAACATGGAACTAATGAATATGAATTTTCCAGGAAAATATATAATATTTTAATTAAACCTAATACTTGTATAGTAGGTTATAATAATATTGCTTTTGATGATGAAATTACAAGAAATATATTTTATCGTAATTTTTTAGATCCATATGAATGGAGTTGGAAGAATAATAATTCTCGTTGGGATTTATTAAATATTATGAGAGTATGTTATCTTTTAAGACCTCATGGTATTAAATGGCCTAAAAATAATCTTGGTTTTCCTATTTTTAAACTATCTGAGTTAACTCAAGAAAATAATATATTACATTATAATGCGCATGATGCAATTTCTGATGTTTATGCTACTATTGAGCTCGCAAAACTTATAAGAAAAAAACAACCAAAATTATTTAACTTTTTTTTTAAATATCGAAAAAAAAATGAATTATATAAATTAATTAATATAAATAGTTTTCAACCTATTCTTTATATTTCTAGTTATTTTACTGTTATACGTAATAATATGAGTTTTATATTACCTCTATTCTGGGATGAAAATAATAGCAATCTATTAATTGCAATAGATTTGTTTAAAGATATTAAAAAATTAATTGAATTTTTTAAAAAAAATCATTATCAAAATGTAAATAGTAAAAATTTATTTGATTTAGGAATAGTATTGATATATTTTAACCGTTGTCCTATATTAGTTCCTATTCAATTTATCCGAACAGAAGACGCTGAAAGATTAAAATTAAAAGATTTTTACATAGATGAGAAAATAAATTTAATTAAATTAAATTATTTTATAATAAATCATATAAAATTTTTCCTTTCTAAAATAAATATCTTTCAAGAAATTTCAAATGTAGATTTAAAAATTTATCATGGTTTTTTTAACTTACAAGATAAACAATTAATAAAAAAAATTAGTAATACCAATCCGATACATTTAAAAAATATTACATTAGGTTTTAAAGATATACGTTTAAAAGAACTTTTTTTTCGATATAAAGCTCGAAATTTTATATTCATATTAAATACTAATGAAAAAAAAATTTGGTTTGATCATTGTTTTAAAGTTTTTAATCGATTAGTTTTGAAGGAATATGTAAATAAGATTGAAAATCTTTTAGAAAAATTTTCTTATGATATAGAAAAAGTAAATTTGTTAAATAAACTATTAAAATATATTTTTGAAAAATATAAAACTTTGTTTTATCAAAAAATTAATCTAAATTAATTTTTTCAATACGGTTAAATTTATATTTTTTTAATACCCATAATAAATTATTAAGTTCTTTATTATATTGTGAATATAAAAAAATATTTTCTTTTATATTTTGTTTTGTTTTATTTTTTATAAAATATTGTTTAACTATTTCAGTTACACTTTCATGAGTATCTAAAAAATTAATTGGTTTATAAAAAATATTTTGAATTTCATTTTTTAAAAATAAAAAATGAGTACAACCAAGATAAATCGTATCAGGTTGTACTGAAAGTGTAATCCAAGAATTAAAAATTTTTTTTAACTCTAAATTAGAAATTGATAATTTTCGAATTTTTTTTTCAGCAATTTTTGCGAGTTTATTTGTTGCTATTATTTTTATATTTTTACGATGAATATGTTTGTATATAATTTTTTTAATATATATACTTTGTATTGTTGCTTTAGTTGCAATAAAACCAATCTTATTGTTTTTTGTTATTTTAATTGCTTTATCTAACGAAGGTAAAACTCCAATAATAGGAATATTAAAAGTTTTTTTTAATATAGATAAAGATATTGTACTTGCGGTATTACAAGCAACAACAACTAATTTGATTGGATAGATTGTTTTAATTGTATTAATTATTTTAATACTTCTTTCTATAATAAAAGATTCTTTTTTTTCTCCATAAGGAAACCCTTCATTATCTAATAAATATATATAATTTATATTAGGAAGATTTTTTTTAATATTTTCTAATATAGAAATCCCTCCTATACCAGAATCGAATATGAGCACTTTTTTAATAAATCAACATGTTTAACTTAATGTAAATTTTATTTAAAATATATTTTTATTTTTAGGTAATATTTTTAAATAAAAATAATTGCATATATTTTTTTATTTTCTTTTGATCTATTGCATTCATCATATTTAATTTTTCTTCATTTATCAATTTAGTTTGTTGAATAATCCATTGTCTCCAGGCTTTTTTAGATATTTTATAGTATATTTTTTTTCCTAGCTCTCCTGGATATGGTGGAAATTCATGACCTTCAGATTCTTTTTGTAAAAATACACAAAAAATTTTACGAGACATTGATTTTAATTTTTCCTTTTATTGAAAAATTATATTAATAATTTTAAAATTTTTTCTACTAATTTAGGTAAGCCAATTTTTTGAGGTTTATTTAAATTA
This sequence comes from Buchnera aphidicola (Aphis craccivora), assembly GCF_005082145.1. Classification (NCBI taxonomy): domain Bacteria; kingdom Pseudomonadati; phylum Pseudomonadota; class Gammaproteobacteria; order Enterobacterales; family Erwiniaceae; genus Buchnera; species Buchnera aphidicola. The sequence goes on along the minus strand of NZ_CP034897.1, from coordinate 581,801 downwards.
TACCAAATTCCTTGTTTTTTAGTATTAAAACAATTATGTTTAAAAAATAATTTTATTAGTATTGGGTTAGCATACATTGTAAAATGACTAAATTCATGACAAAAAGAATTCATTTCTTTGATATTTTTAACATTAATTTGATTTTTTTTCATCCATTGTATAGCATCATTTTTTTTTTCAAAGCTTGGAAAATAAAATAAATTATTCCAAATGTTTTTTATAGTATTTTTTTGCATCCAAATTGTATTTTGAAAATAAATTATAACAAACCAGTATTTTTTTTTTATTTTTTTTATAGTATTCTTTTGAAAAGAATATTTTTTCCATTCTTTTTCTTTATAAGCAATACATTTTGTGTTTAATGGACAAATGTTGCACTTAGGTATTTTAGAAGTGCAAATTAATGCGCCGATATCAATTATTCCTTGATTGAAAGCGCCAGTATTATGAATAGGAGTTATATTTTCTATTAAATTCCATAATTTTTTTTCAGTTTTAGTATTTTTTAAACATTCAGAAATCCCATAATATCGGATTAATATTCTTTTTACATTTCCGTCTAAAATAGAAAAAAAATAATTTAATGTAAAAGATAAAATAGCTCCTGCAGTAGATTTTCCTATACCTGGTAATTTTACTAAATCTAAAATATTTTTTGGAAATTTTCCATTAAATTTATTTTTTATAATTTTAGCTGTTTCATAAATATTTTTAGCTCTCTTATAATATCCTAGACCGCTCCACAAATATAAAATTTCATTTAAAGTACCATTATTTAAAGAATTTAAATTTGGAAATTTTGATATAAATTTTTTAAAATATGGAATAACAGTTTTTACTTGGGTTTGTTGTAACATTATTTCAGATATCCAAACTCTATATAATGTTTTATCTCTTTGCCAAGGAAGGTTTTTTCTTCCGTTTAAATGATACCAGTTCAGAACTAATTGTGAAAAAATATGAAGTGTCATTTTAATAGAACTATTTATCAGTTAAAAAAGTAATATAGCTGTATTTTTTTTTAAAAAAAGTTAAGATATAAATATATGATTTTATCAAATATTTTATAATTAATAATTTACTGAAATATGAAAAATAACATTATAACACCTAAATATAAAAATGGGATATTTTTAAGACAAAACCAAAGTTTTGTATGTCGAAAAGGCCGAATAACTAAATCTCAATTGCAATCGATTAAAGAGTATTGGTCTTTATTTGGAATTAATTATCAATTAACACCTATAAATTTTAGATCAGTTTTTAAATATAATTATCCAATTATTTTAGATATTGGTTTTGGATCAGGCGAATCTTTAGTACAAACAGCAATTCATTCTGATCATTATAATTTTTTAGGCATTGAAGTATATCAATCAGGAATAGGTTCTTGTTTACGTTTTGCTTATGTTTCTAATTTAGAAAATTTAAAAATTATACATTATAATGCAATTGAAGTAATTGAAAATATGATTTCTAATCATACATTATCAAAAATACAGATTTTTTTTCCTGATCCTTGGCCTAAAAAACGTCACCATAAAAGAAGAATGATACAATATATTTTTTTAAAAAAAATTTTAAAAAAATTAATTTTTGGTGGTATTTTACATATCAAAACTGATTCAAAAGAATATGCTTCTTATATATTAAATACAATAAAAAAAATTGATAATTATTTAAATTTATCTGACACAAATAATTTTATCAAAGACTCTATTCCTAACATAAAAACAAGGTTTGAAAAAAAAGCATATTTTTTGGGAAATCAAATCTTTAATTTAGTATTTCAGTCTAAATTTTAAATATTTTTTAATTTAAAAAAATTTTTAATAATGAATTAAGAAATATTTTTCCTTTTTTTGTTGTTTCCCAATAATCTTTATTTTCTATTAAATATTTTTTTTTTAATGCTTGTTTAATATTATTTTCTATATTTGAGATACTAATATTAGTGCGTTCTTGGAAATGTTTTTTATAAATAGGTTTATATAACCTAAAAGCATTCATAAAATATTCAAAAGGTTTATCTTTATCTAAAATAAGTTGCTTAGCATTTAAATACTTACCATTTATAAAGTCATTGATATTTTTATTTTTAACAGTTCTAATAATATCTCCATTTACTTTAGTGATTTTACCATGAGCACCACATCCTATTCCGATATAATCTCCAAAATTCCAATAATTAAGATTGTGTTTGCATTTATATTTTGATTTCACATATGAAGATATTTCATATTTTATATAACCTGATTTTTTTAAAAATTTTTCACCTTGATTGAACATTTCAAATATAATATTTTCATGTGGTAAGTGTAAATCTTTTTTGTAGAATGAAGTATTAGGTTCTATGGTTAATTGATACCATGATATATGTGTTGGATTGAATTTAACAGCATTTTTTAAATCTGATAAAACATTATTTAATGATTGAGTTGGCAATCCATACATAATATCGATATTAAAATTATTATTGATTTTTTTTATTTCTTTTATTGCTGTAATAACTTCTTTTTTATTATATGTACGTTCTATTTTTTTTAGTAAATTTGAATTAAATGTTTGAACACCTAAAGAAAATCGATTAACTCCTGATTTTTTATAATTTCTAAAATTTTTGTATTCTATTAATTTTGGATTAGATTCTATAGTAATTTCTGAGAACTTAGAAAGCTCTGTTCTTTTTTTTATTCCTGTTATTAAATTTTTAATAGATATATTATGAAGTAAACTAGGTGTTCCTCCACCAATAAAAATATTATTTATTTTTCTTTTATATATTAATTTTAAATCTTTTTCTAAATCTTTTAGCAAACTTTTAATATATTCTGTTTCTGGAATTATTTCTTTGCTAACATATGAATAAAAATCACAATATCCACATTTTTTGATACACCAAGGAATATGGATATATAAACTAATTGGAGGTAATTTTAGCATAATATTTTATTTTTTAAACAAAGTAATATATTTCTTTGAAAATATCAAGAATTAAAAATATCTTTTCCAATTCTAATCATATTACTGTTATACATGAGAGCTGTTTTAACATCAAAACTAGTTCCCAATGATAGTGTATCAACTGATTTATATTCATTTTTTAAAATATTAAATATATTTCTGATATTTTCATAATCACAATATTTTATGATTTCTTTTTCTTTTTTAGGCATTGCCATAATTCCTCGAAAATTAAGATTAGGCATTTTAGAAACAATATTTGCTAGTTTTTTATAATTTTTTATATAAATACCATTTTTATTTTCTTCTTGAGAAATATTGATTTGTATTAAAACATTCATTGGAATTTTTTTGTTTGTTCTATATTTATTTAATAAAATTGCAATTTTTTCTCGATCGATAGTTTGACACCAATCAAAATATTGAGCAACTAATTTAGTTTTTTTTGATTGCAACTTTCCTATAAAATGCCAAATAATTTTGTTATTTTTTTTTAGTTTTTTAATTTTATGAATACTTTCTTGAATGTAATTTTCTCCAAATTCATATATTCCAGATGATAAAACTATTTGGATTTTTTCAACTGATTGATTTTTACTGGCGGCGATAATTTTAATTTTCTTTAATAAAGAATTATTGTTTTCCAATGAATATTGAATTTTTTTTTTAAGAATTTTTATATTATTTTCGATATTTTTCATATTTTAAAATTAGATATAATTAATTATTATAAAGATTGATTAAACCAACTTTCTAAGATAACAACAGCTGCAGTAGAATGAATTTGATCTTTTTTAAATGCTTTAAAACCGTATTGATTAAATATTAAAGATCTAGCTTCTTTTGTGCTTAAACGTTCATCGTGTAATTCAACAGAAGCATTAAATTTATTTTTTAATAAATTAGCAAATATTTCTGCTTTTTTTGTTATGTTTTGTCGTGTTCCATCCATGTTTAGAGGTAGTCCTACAATAATACAACTGGGTTTCCACATTTTTAATAAATATTTTATATCGTTCCAATTTGGACGTCCATTATGTGCGGCTAATTTATTTAACGCTTTTCCTTTTTTAATAATTTTTTCGCCTACAGCTACTCCAATATTTTTAATTCCAAAATCAAATGCAATCACCATTATTTTTTATTCTCTATTTAATATATTTGATTTTCAATGTAATCCATTAACATACCAGTAATAGAAATATTTATATTTAGCTCAATTTCACAAATACATGTTGGACTAGTAACATTTATTTCTGTTAATTTATCACCTATAATATCTAATCCAACAAAAATTAGTCCTTTTTCTTTTAAAATAGGGGATAAATAATTTGCTATTTCCCAATCTTTTTCATCAAGTTTTTTTATTTGAGCTTTACCCCCAGCTGCTATATTTGCTCTTGTTTCATCTTTTTTCGGAATTCTTGCTACACACCAAGGAATTACTTTTCCATTAATGATTAGTATTCTTTTATCTCCATATTTTACCGATGGTAAATAAGATTGAATCATACAGTATTTTTTTTCATAATTAGTCATAATTTCTGAAATTACTAAAAAATTTGTATCATTTTCTTTAATACGAAAAACATTTGTACCTCCCATGTTATCTAAAGGTTTAATAATTACATCTTTATATTTTTTCCAAAAATTATACATTTGAGATATATTGCGAGTAACTAATGTATCTGGTGTAAATTTATCAAATAATGATGCAAATATTTTTTCATTACAATCTCTTAAACTTTTTGGTTTATTAATAATTAATACACCGTTTTTTTCTGCACGTTCAAGAATATAAGTTGCATATATAAATTCCATATTAAATGGTGGATCTTTGCGCATTAATATAACATCTAATTCATTTAATGAAATATTTTGTTCTTGAATAAAATTAAAATGATTTTTTATTTTTTTTTGTATTTTTATAAAACGTGTTCTTGCATATGCTTGATTTTTTTTTAAATATAAATCATTCATTTCTATATAATGAATTTGATGATTTCTTTTTTGAGCTTCAAGCAAAATAGCAAAACTAGAGTCTTTTTCAATTTTAATTAATTGAATTGGATCCATTACTATTCCAATTTTTAGGGTCTTTTTTTTATTCATATATTTTAAGTTTATATTAATTTTAATTGGATAAAAACTATAGTTGTATATAATATACAACTTTCAGTTGAAATTTTGTATAATAATAAAATTATAGTTTTCTTTTAAAATAGTATTTATTTAATTTTCAAATTAGTCGTATTTAGGGTTGCAATAGTTGTCAAATCTAGACCAGTGTCCATTAAAAGTTAAACTAATAGTTCCAATGGGTCCGTTTCTTTGTTTACCAATGATAATTTCTGCTATACCTTTAAAATCACTGTTTTCATGATATATTTCATCGCGATATATAAACATAATTAAGTCTGCGTCTTGCTCTAAAGAACCAGATTCTCGTAAATCTGAATTTACCGGTCTTTTGTCTGCTCGTTGTTCTAAAGAACGATTTAATTGTGATAAAGCGATTACTGGAACTTGTAATTCTTTTGCAAGCGCTTTTAATGTTCTTGAAATCTCAGCAATTTCAAGAGTTCTATTATCTGAAAGAGATGGAACTCGCATTAGTTGTAAATAATCTACCATAATTAAAGTTAAACCATTATTTTCACGATAAATACGACGCGCCCTAGAACGAACTTCGCTAGGTGTAAGAGCCGAAGAATCATCTATATAAATATTCTTTTTTTTAAGTAAGACATTAATTGTTCCTGACATTCTAGACCAATCTTCATCATTTAGTTTTCCAGTTCTAATACGCGCTTGATTAACTCTAGACAACGAAGCTAACATACGCATCATAATTTGTTCCCCAGGCATTTCTAAACTAAAAATTAAAACTGGTTTATCATATAACATAGCAGCGTTTTCACATAAATTCATTGCAAAAGTTGTTTTTCCCATAGAAGGTCGTGCTGCAATGATTATTAGTTCAGAGCGTTGTAATCCTGATGTTTTTTTATTTAAATCTTGATATCCTGTATTAATTCCTGTTACTCCATCATTAGGAGATAAAAATAGTTTTTCAATACTACCAATAGTTTCATCAAGTACTTGTTCAATATTTTTTGGTCCTGAATCTTTTTTAAAACGTTTTTCTGCTATTTTAAAAACACTAGATTCTGCGTAATCCAAGAGTTCTTCACTTTTTCGTCCTTGTGTGTCATATCCTGCATTTGCTATTTTATTAGCAACTAGTATCATTTCTCTTACAATTGCACGTTCTCTTACTATGTCAGCATAAGCAGTAATATTTGCTGTACTAGGAGTATTTTTAGATAACTCAGCTAAATAAGAAAATCTACCAACGCTTTCTAATTGTCCTTTTTGTTCTAAAGATTCAGATAATGTAATTAAATCGATTGGATGCCCTGAATTTAACAATAGTTTCATTTCTTGGAATATTAAACGATGCGGTTTACTAAAGAAATCATCAGCAACTACATGTTCTGAAACAGAATCCCACTGTTCATTGTCTAACATTAAACCACCTAATACTGATTGTTCTGCTTCTATTGAATGTGGAGGAATTTTTAATTTATTAATTTGATTTAAATATAATTTATTTTTACCCATATATATTGCATATACCATTATTTAGCAGATCACTTTGAAATTATATTCTAATATTACAACAATAAACTATTTGCTAATAAACTTACTTTATATCTTTTAAATAATTTTAAATATTATTTTCGTAATTTTGAAAGTATTTATTTAATTTTTTTATAAAATGTATATCTTTCACCTTATTTGTAATAAAATTACTTTGTAAGTTATACTTTTACTAATAACATAAGGGGAATACGTTTTTACGAGGAATATTTTTTAAAATATTAATAGTATTAAAATTTATTTTTAAATGAATTTTTAAACAGATAGAAATTTACTAATATAAAAATTTTTATATTACAAAGTAATATAAATTAATTTTAAAAATTTCTATAATTTTTTATTTATATAATTTTATCATATTTTATATTTTTATAAATATTTAGATTTTTAAAACTATATGATAGTTTTATTTTTAAAAAATAATTTAATAAAAACAAAGAAATAATTTTACTTTATATAAAGTAATAAGTTAAAAATTTTAGTAAAGTATTTTTTATATATTTTATTACTAAATATTTATTGATTAATAATAAATTAAATATTTATTACTTACTTTAAATAATTAAAAATTCTATTTAAAAATATATTTATATTAATTAATTTAAAAATGGAGTTTTTATTATGGCAAGTCGAGGTGTCAATAAAGTAATTTTAATTGGTCATTTAGGTCAAGATCCAGAAGTACGATATATGCCAAATGGTAATGCAGTAGTAAATATGACGCTTGCAACTTCAGAAAATTGGAAAGATAAAAATACAGGTGAAACTAAAGAGAAAACAGAATGGCATAGAGTAGTTTTATTTGGAAAGTTAGCTGAAATAGCTGGAGAATATTTACGAAAAGGTTCTCAGGTATATATTGAAGGTTCGCTTCAAACAAGAAAGTGGCAAGACCAAAATGGTTTAGAACGATATACAACAGAAGTTATAGTAAATATTGGTGGTACAATGCAAATGCTTGGAAACCGAAATTCTAATTCTAATCATCTTTCTATTAATGAAAATAATAGTATTTTAAAAACAAAAAAAACAGAAACTATTGATACATCTAAGAATATAGAAAAATATAAATTAAAAAAGGAACAAATGGATTCTTCAGAAATAGATTTTGATGATGAAATTCCATTTTAAGTTAATTGAAAAATATTTTTAGCCCCATTTTTTTGGGGGCTATATTTTTGAGTATTCTTTAAATTTTTTTAAAAAAATACTCTAGCAAGATAGAACAGAATTCTTCTTTATGTGAAATAAAAGGTACATGTCCTGTTTTTTCTATAATGATAGAATTACTATTAGGACATAGCGAATCAACTAAATTAGAAACTTTTTTAGGTACTAAACTATCTAAAGATCCATATATACGTAAAAATGGAACTTTAATCATAGATATTTTAGATCTTAAATCTACTGACAATAGTATATCTAATCCTTTTTTTAACGTTTTTTGATTAGGTATGTTATTTTTCTGGAATAATATTTTTTTTAATATTTTTAAATCTTTAAAACATTTTTTTTGGGTTAATGTTTGTAAAGACAAAAAGCTGTTGATTGTTTCGTAATAGTTATTTACTAAATTATTATACATATAATGTACATTTTTTTTTTCTATTCCTGGCCAGTTTTTTTGCTTTATAAAATAAGGTGAAGAAGCTACATGAATTAATCCTAAAATTTTTTTAGGGTATAATAGAGCAAAATTAGTTGCAATTAACCCTCCAAGTGACCATCCTAAATAAATAGAATTTCTAGGCATATAAAAATTTAATATTTCAATTATTTGTTGAATATCAATGAAATTGAGTGCTTTATTTTTTCCTATTCCTGGGAAATCAATTACATGTAATTTAAAATAAATACTAAGTTTTTGAACTATAAAAAACCATATTTCACAACTAACACCCCATCCATTTAATATAACAATATTAATATCTCCAGTTCCTTTAGTTTGCCAAGTAAATTTTTTCATTTTTATGTTTTAATAATTTAAGTATTTTTAATAATATAAAATTACAATTTGCTTGTATTTAGGTTAATTAATTAGTAAAATTATTATAATTAAAATTAACAATTAAAATCAATTAAAACTATTTTAAAAATCATTATGATCAAAATTTCCAATCAAGCTCAAAATTATTTTATTTCACTTTTGTCTAAAGAACCTAAAGGCACTCAAATCCGTGTTTTTATCATTAACCCAGGCATGCAAAATGCAGAATGTAAAGTAGCGTATTGTTCTTTAGATGAAATAGAAGAATCTGATATTAAATTAGAATATAATAATTTTTATGTTTATGTTAACAAATCTATTATTCATTTTTTAAAAAATTCTGAAATTGATTTAATAGTAGATAAGTTAAACTCACAGCTTACATTTAAAGCTCCTTATGCAAAAAAAAATATTTCAAACCAGCAACTTTCTTTAAAAGAACAAATAAAAAATTTTTTAAATATAGAAATTAATCCACAGTTATTATTACACGGTGGAAAAATAAATTTAATTAATATTTCTGAAAATAACACAGTATTCATAGAGTTTAGCGGAGGATGTAATGGATGTTCAATGATAGGAGTTACTTTAAAAGAAATGGTTGAAAGAAAAATATTATCTTCTTTCCCTGAAATAAAAAAAGTAATCGATCAAACTCAACATTTACATGGGCATCATTCTTTCTATTGAGAGAAGTATTTTAAATTATTGAAATATTTTCTAAAATTATAAAAATGTTAATAATGTGTTAATTCACCCCGTAAATTATTTTGCATTTGTATACGAATTTTTTCTATTGAAATATCCTGGCTTAATAAAAAATGTAATTTAGTTAAAGCTGCTTCAATTGTCAAATCATAACCACTAATAACTCCAACTTTTTTAAGCGAATTACCTGTTGCATATCCATTCATATTAACATTTCCAGATGTGCATTGTGTTAGATTTATTATGATAATATTTTTTTTAGAAGCAATATATAATTCTTTTAAAAAATCTTTATTTTGAGGTGCATTTCCGATTCCATATGTACATAAGATTAAAGCTTTTACTGGATGCAATAAAAAATTTTTTAAAATTTTACTAGAAATTCCTGGATATATAGTAATAATGCTAATAGGTTGAGGTTTAATTTTATACACCTTTAAATGTTTATATTTTTTTAAAGACTTATTTTTATATAAATAACGAATATTTATTCCTACTTCTAATAAAGGAGCTATATTAGGAGAAGAAAATGCATTAAAACCATCAGCATTAGATTTAGTAGTTCTATTACCTCTATACAGTTTTCGATTAAAAAATACAGTTACTTCATTAATAGGATAATTTGCTATCATGAATAATGCATTTAATAAATTCTGTGTTCCGTCTGACCGGATTTCTGCTATAGGAATTTGAGAACCAGTTATAATAATAGGTTTTTCTAGATTCTCTAAAATAAAAGATAATGCTGAAGCTGTATATGCCATAGTATCTGTTCCATGAAGAACAACAAATCCGTCGTATTTATAATAATTTTTTTTAATATCATCTGCGATTTTTTGCCATTCTATTGGGCTCATATTAGAAGAATCAATTAATGGGTTATATTCTTTGATAAAAAAATTTGGAATTTCTGGACTATGAAATTCTGGCATTTTAATTAATTGTTTTTGAAAGTAACCAGTTATAGGAATATATCCATTGTTTGATTTTTGCATTCCAATAGTTCCACCTGTATATGCAATATATATATTTTTTTTTTTCATTAAAGTAACTCTGTTCTTAATTTATAATTTAATGATAAATATTTTATTATTACATATAATTTAATTTATACCCATTTATTTATTTTAAAAATATTTTACATATAAAAATATAATTATGTAAATAAATATGTTTTAAGTAAATTATCTCGAATAAAATTTTTACATTAAATTTTTATAAAAACAAATTATTTTTTTAATAGAGTCTATATGTGTAATTTAAATTATGAATCAGAAATAAAAAAAAGACGAACTTTTGCGATTATTTCGCATCCTGATGCTGGAAAAACGACTGTTACAGAAAAAATGTTACTTTTAGGGAAAATACTTCGTACTTCTGGCACAGTAAAAGCAAGAGGAAGTGGGAAATATGCTAAATCAGATTGGATGAAAATTGAAAAAGACCGGGGAATTTCTATTACAACATCTGTTATTCAATTTAAATATAAAAATATTTTAATTAACTTATTAGATACTCCAGGTCACCAAGATTTTTCAGAAGATACATATCGAATTCTTACTGCTGTAGATTGCTGTTTATTAATTATTGATGCAGCAAAGGGAATAGAAGAAAGAACAAAAAAATTAATGGATGTAAGTCGTTTACATAATACTCCTATTATTACATTTGTGAATAAGCTAGATCGTGATAGTCTTGAGCCAATAGAAATTTTAGATCAGATTGAGAAAGAGTTAAAATTATCTTGTATACCTATTACATGGCCTATTAGTTGCGGTAGAAATTTTAAAGGTGTTTTTCATCTAGATGAAAAATTAATTTATTTTTATAATAAATTTAATGAACCTAATATTTTTAAAGTTAATTATAATTGTTTAAATGAAAATTTATTAAAAAACTATATTAGTTCAGATTTAAATTTTCAAGTTTATGAAGAATTAAAATTGATTAGTAATGTATATTTAAAATTTAATAAAAAAGATTTTTTAAAAAGTATTATTACACCTATTTTTTTTGGTAGTGCATTAAGTAATTTTGGTATTGATCATATATTAGAAAGTTTAATAAAATGGGCGCCTTTTCCTATTTATCGAAATACTAATAAAAGAAAAATACAACCTAATGAAAAATATTTTACAGGTTTTGTATTTAAAATTCAGGCTAATATGGATTTAAAACATCGTGATCGTATAGCCTTTATTAGAATTGTATCTGGAAAATATACAAAAGGTATTAAATTGAGACATGTAAGAACAAAGAAAAACATTATTATTTCTGATGCATTTTATTTTATAGCCGGAGATAGATTTTCTATAGAAAAAGCATATCCTGGAGATATAATTGGTATACATAATCATGGAACAATAAAAATTGGAGATTCTTTTACAGAAGGTGAAGAAATAAATTTTATTGGAATTCCTAGTTTTGCTCCAGAAATATTTCGACGAATTTTTTTAAAAAATCCATTACAACAAAAGCAATTAAAAAAAGGATTAATGCAATTATCAGAAGAAGGTGCAATACAAGTTTTTTATCCTATCAATAATAATCATTTAATTTTAGGAGCTATTGGTATATTGCAATTTGATATAGTAATTCAACGTTTAAAAATTGAATATAAAATAGATGCAATATACGAAAAAGTGAATATTCAATTTGCTCGATGGATTACATCAAATAATAAAAAGAGTATCGATATATTTTCAAATAAAAATAAATCTTATTTAGCATTAGATAATTTTAATAATTTAACGTATTTAGCACCTAATAAAGCAAACTTGAATATCATGATATCTCGATATATTGATATTAATTTTAAAAAAGTAAGAGAGCAGTAATATAAATATTTTTTATTTATTTTTAGGTATTCAAAATGAAACGTGTTTTTTTAATGATTTTAGATTCTTTTGGAATTGGATCAAGTATTGATTCTAATAAATTTAATGATTATGGTGCTGATACATTTGGGCATATAGTAGAAAAATGCTTTTTGGGAAAAGCGAATAAAGGAAGAAAAGGTTTTTTAAAGATCCCTAATTTAGAAAAGTTAGGTATTATGCAAGCATATAAAGCTTCAACAGGAAAATATCCTTTAGGTTTTCATAAAAAATTAAATAACACTGAAATTATTGCTAGTTATGGTTTTGCTAGTGAAATTTCTTCAGGAAAAGACACTACTTCTGGGCATTGGGAAATAGCTGGAGTTCCAGTATTAGACGATTGGTATTATTTTAAAGAAGTTAATAATACATTTCCCAATGTTTTAATAAATGACATTATAAAAAATTTTAAATTACCTGGTATTCTTGGTAACTGTCATGCATCTGGTACAGAAATAATTACTAAATTAGGCGAAAAACATTTAGAGACAGGAAAGCCAATTTTATATACTTCATCTGATTCTGTTTTTCAAGTAGCATGTCATGAGCATACATTTGGATTATCTAATCTTTATAAATTATGTCATGTCATTCGCATGTTACTTAATAAAAATAAATATAAAATAGCACGAGTTATTGCTCGTCCTTTTATTGGAACTAATAATTTAAATTTTCAAAGAACAGGAAATAGAGTAGATTTATCAATAAAACCGCCTTCTATTACTGTTATGGAAAAGTTAATTAATGAAAAACAAGGTGAAGTAATTGCAATAGGAAAAGTTTCAGATATTTATGCAGGTGTTGGTATTACTAAAAGCATAAAATCTTCTGGATTAGAAGAATTGTGTAATACAACTATAAATGAAATGAAATTAGCAAAGAACAATACTATTGTATTTACTAATTTTGTAGATTTTGATTCTGTTTGGGGACATCGTCGTGATGTTTCTGGATACGCTAAAGGTTTAGAATTTTTTGATAATCAGTTATTAAATATGATTAATTTAGTTAAAGAAAAAGACTTGCTTATTATTACTGCAGATCATGGATGTGATCCTACCTGGGTAGGTACAGATCACACTAGAGAGAATATTCCAATATTAATATATTCTCCTGCTAAAAAGATAAATTTTTTAGGTCATCGAAAAACTTTTTCTGATATAGGACAAACAATTGCTAAATATTTTTCATTATCAAAAATGCAATATGGTCAACATATGTTTTAAAAATATTTACTTTAAAAACAAGGAAAAAATAAGTGTCTACTTTCCATATCAATAGTAAAAAAAATGATTTTTCAGATGTCATTTTAATGCCTGGTGATCCTGTAAGGGCAAAATATATTGCTGAAAATTATTTAAATGATTTTAAGCAAATTAATAAAACACGATTAATGCTGGCTTATACAGGATATTATAAAAACAAAAAAGTTTCAGTGATGAGTCATGGTATAGGTATACCCTCTGCAGCTCTTTATGTTAGAGAATTAATAACAGAATATAATGTAAAAAAAATTATTCGAATAGGAACTTGTGGTGCTGTGCGTGATGATATAAACTTACGTGATATTGTTATTGGGTTAGGTGCTTCGACAGATTCGAAATTTAATAGAATACGATTTCATAATCATGATTATGCTGCTATTGCGGATTTTAATATAATTTATAATGTTTTTTTAGCTGCAAAAAAAATGCATTTTAAAGTTTTTATTGGTAATTTTTTTACTACTGATTCTTTTTATACTAATCAAGATATGTTAGGTATTTTAAAAAAGTATAATATTGTTGGTATAGATATGGAGACAGCAGGAATATATTCTGTTGCATCTGAATTTAAAGCACAAGCTTTATCTATTTGTACAGTTTCTGATCATATTTTAAAGAAAGAGTCTGTTTCATCCAAAGATAGAGAATCTAGTTTTAATGATATGATTATTTTATCTTTAGAGGCTGCTTTATTAATCTAGATTTTTATTTTTTTTGGTGAGAAAGGGATTCGAACCCTTGATACGTTTCCATATACACGCTTTCCAGGCGTGTTCCTTAAGCCTCTCGGACATCTCACCTTTATTAAAAAATAAAAAACAATGTAAAATATTTCTTATATTTAATCTGAAAAAGTAGATAACGTCAAGTTTTTAGTTTATAAAATATTTAAAAAATATTTATAATAAAATTATAAAGAAATATAGAAAAAATAATCTTGACTCTGCTAGAATATGTTTTAGTTCTAAATTATTTTCAAATATTTTTTTAAAAATAATTAATTGACTATAAGGAATCAAATAATTTATGCAATGTTTACAAAAACTATAAATATTTATAATATTATTTTTTTAAATACTCTAGGTACGTTAATTTAGAATATTTATTAAATATTTTTGCTAATTAAAAATTTAAAAGTAATATAATTTAAATTTAATTATTCTATTTTTAGCGTTTTATGTCTTGCTAGCATTAATATATGCAGCAAAGGTAATTTTAACGAATTATTTTAGTAATAAAAATATGGCAGAAAAACGAAATATCTTTTTAATTGGACCTATGGGTGCTGGTAAAAGTACCATTGGTCGTCAATTGTCTCAACAACTTAATATGGAATTTTTTGATTCAGATCAGGAAATTGAAAAGCGCACTGGAGCTACGATAAGTTGGGTATTTGATGTTGAAGGTGAAAATGGTTTTCGACAAAGAGAAGTCAAAGTTATTAATGAGATCACACAAAAACAAGGAATCATTCTTGCTACCGGTGGAGGATCAGTACAATTTAAAGAGAATAGAAATATATTATCAGCTCGAGGTATTGTTATATATTTAGAAACAACAATTGAAAAACAGTTATCACGTACAAAAAGAGATAAAAAACGACCATTATTACAAACAGGTGTATCAAATAAAGTTATATTAGAAAATTTAGCTCTTGTGAGAAACCCATTATACGAGGAAATAGCTGATTTTAAAATTCACACTGATACTCAAAGTGCTAAATCTGTTGCATATAATATAATTCGTTTATTAGAAAAAATATAGTATTAATAACTATTTATAACACATTATTAGAGCGTGATAATTATGGAACAGTTAAAAGTTATTTTAGGTGAACGTAGTTATCCAATTAATATTGGATCGGGTATTATTGAAAAAGATAATATTTTTGCCCCTTTAAAATCTGGAAATCAAGCTATGTTAGTAACAAATAAAACATTAGCTAATCTTTTAAAAGATAAAGTATTTTTTCAATTAAGAAAATCAGGGATAAAAGTAGATCAAGTAATTATTTCAGATGGTGAACAATTTAAAACGTTAAATGAAGTAGAAATGGTCATTTCTGCTTTACTCGAAAAAAAACATTCTCGTGATACTACGTTAATCGCTTTAGGTGGAGGAGTAATAGGTGATTTAGCTGGATTTTCAGCATCTATTTATCAAAGAGGAGTTCGTTTTATTCAAATTCCAACTACTCTTTTATCTCAAGTCGATGCTTCTGTAGGAGGTAAGACAGGAGTAAATCATTTGTTAGGAAAAAATATGGTTGGTTCTTTTTGGCAACCATCTTCGGTTATTGTGGATATTGATTTTTTAAAAACATTACCTCATAACGAATTAATTTCAGGAATATCTGAAATTATTAAGTATGCCATTGTTTTTGATGAAAATTTTTTTAATTGGTTAGAAAATAATATTGAAAAAATATTATTGTTAGATCATGAATCTATGTGTTTTTGCATTAAAAAATGCTGTGAATTAAAATCAAAAATTATTTCTCTTGATGAACGAGAAAAAAATTTTAGAGCGTTATTAAACTTTGGTCATACATATGGTCATGCTATCGAAGCGCATGCTGGATATGGTAGTTGGTTGCATGGTGAAGCGATATCAGTGGGTATGGTTATGGCTTCTCGTACATCAGAGTTACTTGGGTATTTAAAAAAAGTAGATTATAACAGAATACTTTCTTTATTAAAAAAAGTTGGATTACCTATAAAAGGACCTAAAAATATGTCTGCGGTTGCATATTTACCGTATATGATGCGTGATAAAAAAGTAATTTCGGGAGAAATGAGATTAGTACTTCCTATTTCTATAGGAAAAGCCAAAGTTTTTACCGGAATAGATAAAAATATTATTTTAACTGCAATTAAAGATTCTCAATAAACTTTTTTATATTATAGAATATTTTTAAATTTAGATTTTATTTTAACAACCAAAAAATTTTTAGTTTTTGATACTAAAATAATTTTTGTATTATTTATGAAATAGTTTTTTATTTACGTTAATTTTTTAATGTTATAAAAATAAAAAGCACATAAAAGTCTATAATACTATTTATAAAATATATTTTATTTTTTTATTATTAATCATCTATGTAAGTCATGTAAACTGAGACAGTTAATATGAAAAATTTTTTATTAGCCCCATCGATTTTATCTGCTGATTTTGCACGTTTAGGGAAAGATGCAAAAAAAGTTATTGATGCAGGTGGTGATTGGATTCATTTTGATGTAATGGATAATCATTATGTTCCTAATTTAACAATGGGTCCTATGATTTTAAAATCGCTTCGAAATTATAATATTACTACGCCTATTGATGTTCATTTAATGACAAAACCTGTAGATAATTTAATTCCTCAATTTGCTAAAGCAGGAGCTAATTTTATTACATTTCATCCGGAAGCAACTAATCATATTGATCGAACTTTAAATTTAATAAAAGAGCACGGATGTAAAGCTGGTTTAGCATTTAATCCATCTACTTCACTTAATTATTTAGATTATATAATAGATAAATTAGATTTAATTTTATTAATGTCGGTAAATCCAGGTTTTGGAAATCAAACATTTCTACCATCTACGTTTAATAAATTAAGTGAAGTACGTAAACGAATTGATTTAAATTCACTAGATATTTTTTTAGAAGTAGATGGAGGAGTTAAATTAGAAAATATTTCTGAAATAGCTTTTTCTGGAGCGAATGTATTTGTAATTGGTTCTGGAATTTTTGATTACCCTGACTATCATAGGATTATTGCAAAAATTCGTCAAGAATTAAAATATTCTCATGTTAAGTCTATTCATTAATAGTATTTTTATTTAGGATATTTAATTCATGCTTATTAATTCTCAACCAATATTGTTTAGCGCTATACAGCCTTCTGGAAAATTAACTATTGGAAATTATATTGGAACAATGCGTCATTGGTCAAATATGCAAAATAAATATGAATGTTTATATTGCATTGCAGACTTGCACGCTTTAACTACAATAAATAAAAAAAAAAAAATAAAAAATGAAATATTAGATACTTTAGCTTTATATTTAGCTTGTGGTGTTGATCCTAATAAAAGTATTATTTTTGTTCAATCACAGGTTTATCAGCATAGTCAATTAAATTGGATTTTGAGTTGTTTTAGTAAATTTAGCGAATTATCTAGAATGATTCAATTTAAAGTAAAAAGAAAACAAAATTCTGCTGAAAATAGCAATATTGGTTTATTTAATTATCCTATTTTAATGGCTTCAGATATTTTGTTATATCAAACAAATTTTGTTCCAGTAGGAAAAGATCAAAAACAACATTTAGAATTAACCTGTAGTATAGCTAATCGATTTAACCTTTTATATGGAAATGTTTTTACTATACCTAAACCTGTTATTAGTCAAAATGGTTCTAAAATTATGTCTCTATTGGATCCTACAAAAAAAATGTCTAAATCTGATATTAATAAAAATAATGTTATTTTTTTATTAGAAGATGTTTCTTCTATTTTTTCTAAAATCAAAAATTCTATTACAGATTCAGATAATCCCCCAAAAATATATTATAATACTAATAAGAAATTAGGTATTTCAAATTTATTAGAAATTCTTTCTGCTGTAACTAATAAAAAAATTAATATTTTAGAAAAAGAATTAAATGGAGTTTTATATAGTGAATTTAAAAATATTGTTTCAGATAGCATATCTAAATTTTTAATTAAGTTGCAAAAGTCTTATATGATTTATCGTAATGATGAATGTTTTTTAAAAAAAATTATTCAAAATGGAGCAATTAAAGCTCGTTTAAAATCTCAAGAAACTTTAAAAAAAGTATATTCTGCTATAGGAATAGATTGATTTTTTTAATTTATTAGATAAATAAACCAGAAATAAATATATTCTAGTTTATTTATTATATAAAACATTATTTGTATAATAATTATTTTATCTATAAAATATTTTTTATTCTTTAAAATATATTTTATTTGTGCTATTTATTACGATTATCAAAGATAAACAAAATACTATACTATATAAGATATTTGAACATATTAAAGTTGCATATATTCCTTTTTTTTCAACAATAGGACTAGTAATAATAAATGTTAGTAAAGTTCCAATAGTTCCAAAAAATAAAATTATATTTATTAATTTTGCTGATGGTTTTTTTGTCTGTAATGAAGCTAATGTAATAATTATAGTATAAATAGCGCTAGAAAAAAATCCTAAACTAATAATAATATATTGCATTATTAAATAATTCGAACTATGTATATATACATACATAAGTATTGCGGAAATACCAGATAAAAAAACAAATATATGTTTTAAATTAAAAAATTTTATTATAAAACTAAAAAACCACATACCAATCATATATGCCATCCAAAAATTACTTACTAAATCCCCTGTTTTTTTTATATTAATGTTCATTATTTCTGTTGCATATTGAGGTACCCAAGAAATAAAACTTAACTGACCTAGAATATATAATAATGCAGACATTGATAACAAAACTATATTAAAATTCCATTTTTTAATTTTTTCTGTATGAATTATTTTTTCTTTTGATTCTGGAAATTTCAAATTAACTGATAAAATAAAAATTATAAAATAAATAATTCCTATACATACATATATCCAATACCATAAAAATTTATTTTCTAGTAAATATGCTGTGATAATAGGGAATATCATTCCAGACATACTAAAAAAAGAATCAGTTAATAAAAGCTGTGATCCTCTTTTTGAGCCAGAATACAACGTTGTAATAATAAAAGTACCAATTGACATAGTGATACCGCTTACTAATCCCAGTATGAAAATATTAATAGAAAATAATAATATATTTTTAGAAAATATTATTCCTAAAATTGCAATTATTGAAAATATAAATCCATATATTAATTGTTTTTTTAATGAAACAATATTAATCAACCAAGAATTAAGTAAAATTGATATTAATATACCTGCATTTAAACAAGTAAAAATATTGCTCATTTGAGATATAGATAAATCAAAATAAGAAGCAATATTTCCCATTATCATTCCTGTAACGACTATTAATGCACCTGTGAAAGCGTATGAAAAAAAACTAATCCATGTAAGTCCTATTTGATTAAAGTTTTTCACTTTTTTCACCTGTTTTTATAAATTTTAAAAATTTTAAAGTATTAAAAACTATTTTATATTTTTAATATATTATTTGTTGAAATTATAATTTTATTAAGATCTTAAAAATCTAAAATATTTTTTTAAATTACATATAAAGAAGTTATTTACTTCTGATTTTATTATTAAAATAAGTTTAAATTTAATAAAATATAATGTATATTTTAATTTTGTTGATTTAAACTTTTTACTTAATAAATTTTTTATTTTTTCTTTAAATTCTTAAATATTTTTAAAAATATATTTTTTATTTTTTAAAAGTTTATTAGTTTAGTAAATATATATTTTAGGAAATTTAATGATATTAAAAAAAACATCAGTTACAAGAAATAGTTTTAATAATTTAATTTTGCCTTTTTATAATCCCTCTTTTTTTATTCCCGTAAAAGGAAAAGGTAGTCGTCTCTGGGATCAAGAAGGAAAAGAATACATTGATTTTTCTGGTGGTATTGCAGTTACATCATTAGGTCATTGTCATCCTATATTAAATGAAGTTTTAAATTATCAAAGTAAAAAAATATGGCATACTAGTAATATTTTCACAAATGAACCGGCTTTAAGATTAGCTAAAAAACTAGTTTTATCAAGTTTTGCATCTTATGTTTTTTTTGCTAATTCAGGTGCTGAAGCAAATGAAGCAGCGTTTAAATTAGCACGTTATTATTCGACTAAGAAATATCATTTAAAAAAAAATCAAATTATTTCTTTTTATAATTCATTTCATGGTAGAACATTATTTACAGTTTCTGTTGGTGGACAGTCAAAATACTCGGATTGTTTTGGACCTAAGCCTTTAGGGATTCAGCATGCTGAATTTAATAAAATTGAAACTGTAAAAAAGATAATCAATAAAAATACTTGCGCAATAGTTTTAGAATTAATTCAAGGTGAAGGCGGAATTATTCCCGCTTCAAAATCTTTTGTTAAAGAACTTCGGTTATTATGCGATACATATAATGTATTATTAATTTTTGATGAAATACAAACAGGTATAGGTAGAACTGGTAAATTATTTGCATATGAACATTATGGAATAAAACCTGATATTTTAACTATTGCTAAATCTTTAGGAGGTGGCTTTCCAATTAGTGCAATGTTAACGACAAGTGAAATTCAATCTTTTATTAAACCTGGAATTCATGGCACAACATATGGAGGAAATCCTCTTGCTTGTGCAGTTGCTGAAGCAACAATCGATATTATTAATACAAAGGATGTTTTATCTGGTGTTAAAAAGAAATTACATAGAATTATATTTGAGTTAAATATTATTAATAAACGTTTTAAATTATTTACAGAAATAAGAGGAATTGGTTTACTCATTGGTATTGTATTAGAAAAAAATTTTGTTGGAAAAATATATGATATTTTGAACGCTGCATTTATAGAAGGTGTAATTTTATTAGTCGCAGGCAATAATGTAATTAGAATGGCACCTTCATTAATTATTAAAGAATCTGATATTATTGAAGGTATGAGTCGTTTTTGTTGTGCTTTAGAAAAAATTATATAATTTTTTTTTAAAAAATAAGCATAAAAAATGAAATTGCAATTAATAGTGTGGAGGTCGATTTATTCCCGATAATCGATTAATATATAAATTTATATAATTTAATTTTTTTGATAAATATTTTATATTTTCTTGAATATTTTTTATTTCTATTTGATGCAGTAAAATTTTATTTTTCAGTGCTTTAATATATTTTTTTTGAAGATAAAATTTTTTGTTATTTTTTTTCATTTTTATTTTTATTTTTTTAATTTTTTATTATTTTCTATTTAATATTATATAAAATAATTTTATTTTAAGAAAGATTATTTAATATAAAATTTTTAAAAAATAAAAATTTATTTAATGGAGCAATAAATGATTTTTTTTCTACTAAAAAGAATTATGTTTTTATTGTTATTATTTTATATTCCTAATTCATATTCAAAAACACAGTTAATTTCTCAATTTCAACCTTCTTTAGAAACTAAAAAAATTTTTAAAAATGAAAATGAAAAAATAGGATATGCGTTAGGAGTTTCTTTAGGTAATTATGTAAATCAATCTTTTGAAAAACAAAAAAAGTTGGGAATTCAATTAGACAAAAATAGTCTTTTATTAGGCATTCAAGATGCTATTTCAAATAACTTACAGTTATCTAGTCAAGAAATTTCTGAAATTCTTGAAAATCTAGAAAAAAAACTTAAAAATGCGACTAAAATTCAAATTAAAAAAGATGAAAAAGAAAATTTAATTCAAGGACAATTGTATATGGAAAAATTTTCTCAAATTAAAGGTGCCCGAAAAACTCACAGTGGTTTAATGTATATTATAGAAAATCCAGGAAAGGGCGAAGAAATAACAGAAAATACAGAAATTACAGTTCATTATAAGGGCTCGTTAATTAACGGGGTAGAATTTGATAATTCATATAGTCGAGGAAAGCCTGTTGTATTTACATTAAAAGATGTAATATTAGGCTGGCAAGAAGGTTTAAAATATATTAAAAAAGGTGGAAAAATTAAGTTAGTTATACCACCTTCATTAGGATATGGAAACACTCCTTTAAATGGGATTCCAGGAAGTTCTACTTTAATTTTTGATATAGAGTTAATTGATGTAAAAAACAATTAAAATATTAGGTAATATAAAAACATATAATGCATTATACAATTTTAGTTACAGGCGCTGCTTATGGCACACAAAATGCAAGTACAGCTTTTTTATTTTGCAAATCATTAATAAAAATGAATCATGTATTAAATAGTGTTTTTTTTTATTGTGATGGTGTACTTAATGCCAATATTATAAACCAACCACCAATTGATGAATTTAACTTAATTACAGGTTGGCAAAAATTATATCAAAAATACAGTGTAAAATTATATGTGTGTGCTAGTGCTGCATTGAGAAGAGGTGTGGTAGAAGATAATACTTTATCTAGATTTACAAAAGGAAATATAGCACCTTTTTTTCAATTAAGCGGATTGTTAGAATTTGGAAATTCCATAAATATTTCAGATCGTATAATACAATTTTAATTTAATATAATATTTTTTATGAAAAAAATTGCTTTTGTTTTTTCTCATGCTCCGCATGGAACAACTCTCGGAAAAGAAGGATTAGATGCTATTTTAGGAGTTTCTTCTATTTTAAAACAAATAAGTTTATTTTTCATCAACGATGGTATTTTTCAATTATTAAAAAGTTATAAATCAGAAAAAATTTTAACTCGTAATTATACTTCTTTATTTTCTGTATTATCTTTGTATGAAATAAAAGATTTTTATTGTTGTAAATTATCTTTATTTCAAAGAGGAGTTAATTTTGATACTGAGTTTATATTACCAGTTAACATATTAAATTCATATTTTTTGCGTTTAAAGTTAGATGATCATGACGCAATTATTAATTTTTAAGGTAAATTTATTATGTTACACACTTTAATACAATCTCCTTATAAAACTAATATACCTCTTCTTATAAGTATGTTAAAAAAACAAGATGATTTTTTAGCTTTGCAAGATGGTGTTTTAATTGCTTTAACTAATAATTTTTTTTTAGATAGCATTATTTTTAGCTCGGCAAATTTATATCTTATCAAGGATGATGTTTATGCTCGCGGAATTATAAATAATATATCTAGTGATTTTACATTAATTAGTTATTTTCATTTCGTTTCATTAACACTTAAAAATAAAACACAGATGACTTGGTAAATTATACTTAGTTGTTTTGATTTATATATCCAGTCCCATAATTCTACATTATAATATAATCTCAATTTTTTTTTATGTTAAAATTCATCATAAAATTAATTATTAAATAGGAGTATATATGGCCACGGTTAATCAATTGGTCCGAAAACCTCGTTTACGAAAACTAATAAAAACAAATGTACCAGCTTTATCAAATAGCCCTCAAAAAAGAGGGGTGTGTACTCGAGTTTATACGACAACCCCTAAAAAACCTAATTCAGCATTACGTAAAGTTTGCCGTGTAAGGTTAACTAATGGATTTGAAGTAACAGCATATATAGGTGGAGAAGGTCATAATTTACAAGAACATTCTGTTATTTTAATACGTGGCGGAAGAGTTAAGGATTTACCTGGTGTTCGATATCATGTAATTAGAGGTTCTTTAGATTGTGCTGGTGTTAAAGATCGAAAAAAAGGTCGATCTAAATACGGTGTTAAAAAAACAAAAGTTTAATTATTTAATAAATAACAAAAATTTTAAGGAGATTTTATGCCTCGTCGTCGTATTATTACTGCTCGAAAAATTTTGCCAGATCCAAAATTTTCTTCAGATTTATTAGCTAAATTTATTAATATCTTAATGGTAGATGGAAAAAAATCCATCGCTGAAGTAATTGTTTATACTGCTCTTAAAAATTTATCGAAACGATCAGAAAAAAAAGAATTAGAAGCGTTTGAAATTGCTTTGGAAAACGTTCGTCCCACTGTAGAAGTTAAATCACGTCGAGTTGGTGGTTCTACATACCAGGTTCCTGTTGAAGTACGTCCAATACGTCGAAACGCATTAGCTATGCGATGGATTATAGATTCAGCTCGTAAAAGATCAGATAAATCTATGGCTTTACGTTTATCAAATGAATTATATGATGCACTTGAAAACAAAGGGGCTTCCGTTAAAAAACGAGAAGAAGTTCATCGTATGGCTGAAGCGAATAAAGCATTTGCTCATTATCGTTGGTAATTTTTTTAAAATTTTTAAAATTTATATTTAGCAAGTATTTTAATTTTGCTTATTTACAATAACCTTTAAAAACTAAAAGTAAAATTTATTATGTCCCGTACAACACCTATTTCTAGATATCGAAACATTGGAATTAGTGCACATATAGATGCTGGTAAAACTACTACTACAGAAAGAATTCTTTTTTATACTGGAATCAATCATAAAATTGGCGAAGTACATGATGGTGCAGCAACCATGGATTGGATGGCGCAAGAACAAGAAAGAGGAATTACAATTACATCTGCCGCTACTACTGCTTTTTGGAGTGGTATGGGTAAACAGTTTAAATCTCATAGAATTAATATTATTGATACCCCTGGACACGTAGATTTTACTATAGAAGTAGAACGTTCTATGCGTGTTTTAGATGGTGCAGTTATGGTTTATTGTGCAGTAGGTGGTGTTCAACCTCAATCTGAAACAGTTTGGAGACAAGCGAATAAATATAATGTACCTCGTATAGCTTTTATCAATAAAATGGATCGTATGGGAGCAAATTTTTTTAGAGTTATAAAACAAATTAAAACACGATTAGGAGGTAATCCTGTACCTTTACAGTTACCCATTGGCTCGGAAGAATGTTTTACAGGCGTCATAGATTTAATTAAAATGAAAGCGATTGAATGGCAAGATTTTGATCAAGGAATTACTTTTACTTATAAAGATATTCCTATAAATATGCTTAAATTATCTGAAAAATGGCATCAAAATTTAATTGAATCAGCTGTTGAATCTAATGAAGATCTTATGGAAAAATATTTAAATGGAAAAGAATTATCTGAAAAAGAAATAAAAAAAGAACTACGAAAACGTTCTTTAAATAATGAAATTACACTTATTACTTGTGGTTCTGCTTTTAAAAATAAAGGAGTACAAGCATTATTAGATGCAATAGTTGAATATCTGCCTGCTCCTAATGATGTTCAAGCTATTAAAGGTATTTCATCAAATAATCAAACAAACGCTCCTGCTTTTAGATCATCGAATGATGATGCTCCATTTTCAGCTTTAGCATTTAAAATTGCCACTGACCCATTTGTAGGAAATTTAACATTTTTTAGAGTATATTCTGGGATAGTAAAGTCAGGAGATACTGTTTTTAACTCTGTCAAATCTCAACGTGAAAGATTTGGTAGAATTGTTCAAATGCATGCAAATAAAAGAGAAGAGATAAAAGAAGTGTATGCAGGTGATATAGCAGCTGCCATTGGATTAAAAGATGTTACTACTGGTGATACATTATGTGATTTAAACAAACCTATTATATTAGAACGAATGGAGTTTCCAGAACCAGTAATATCAATTTCTGTAGAACCTAAAACAAAAGCTGATCAAGAAAAAATGGGTTTAGCATTAAGTAGATTAGCTAAAGAAGATCCTTCTTTTAAAGTTCATACTGATCAAGAATCTAATCAAACAATTATTTCTGGAATGGGTGAATTGCATTTAGAGATTATTGTGGATCGAATGAAACGGGAATTTAGTGTTGATGCTAATATTGGAAAACCCCAAGTAGCATATCGTGAGACTATTTTAAATAAAGTTACTGATATTGAAGGAAAACATATTAAACAATCTGGTGGTAGAGGACAGTATGGTCATGTTGTTATAGAACTTTTTCCATTAGAACCAGGAGGATTAGGTTATTCATTTATCAATGATATTAAAGGCGGTGTAATACCTAATGAGTATATTTCTGCCATTGATAAAGGTATTCAAGAACAATTAAAATATGGACCTTTAGCAGGTTATCCAGTAGTTGATATAGGTGTTCGCCTTTATTTTGGATCTTATCATGATGTTGATTCTTCGGAGTTAGCGTTTAAGCTTGCTGCTTCTTTAGCATTTAAAAAAGGTTTTAAACAAGCTAAACCTATTTTATTAGAACCTATCATGAAAGTTGAGGTAGAAACACCTGATGATTATATGGGAGATGTTATTGGTGATTTAAATCGTCGAAGGGGTATTATTGAAGGAATGCAAGATTTATCTATGGGTAAAATTATTAATGCTTGCGTTCCTTTATCTGAAATGTTTGGTTATGCAACTGATTTACGCTCTCAAACACAAGGGAGAGCATCTTATTCTATGGAGTTTTTAAAGTATGTTGAAGCACCATCTAGCGTTTCTGACGTGATCATTCAAAAAAAAGCTAAGTAATTCTATTTACAATATTTCAACTAAAATTATCAAGGATACAATAATGTCAAAAGAAAAATTTCAACGTTTAAAACCTCATATTAATGTCGGAACTATTGGTCATGTAGATCATGGTAAAACAACATTAACTGCAGCAATTACTACTGTATTATCAAAAAAATATGGAGGTTCTGCACGTGCTTTTGATCAAATAGATAATGCTCCAGAAGAAAAAGCTAGGGGAATTACAATTAACACTTCTCATGTAGAATACGATACTGAGCTAAGACATTATGCTCATGTTGATTGCCCAGGTCATGCAGACTATATTAAAAATATGATTACTGGCGCAGCTCAAATGGATGGGGCTATTTTAGTAGTAGCTGCTACTGATGGGCCTATGCCTCAAACACGCGAACATATTTTACTTGGAAGACAAGTTGGCGTTCCCTATATTGTTGTTTTTTTAAATAAATGCGATATGGTAGACGACGAAGAATTATTAGAATTAGTAGAAATGGAAGTTCGTGATTTATTAACTCAATATGATTTTCCAGGAGATGATACCCCTATTGTTCGCGGATCAGCGTTAAAAGCATTAGAAGGAGATTCTGAATGGGAATCTAAAATATTAGAATTATCTAAATTTTTAGATAGCTATATTCCTGAACCAAAAAGAGCAATTGATCAACCTTTTTTATTACCTATAGAAGATGTTTTTTCTATATCAGGAAGAGGAACAGTTGTTACGGGAAGAGTTGAAAAAGGAATCATTAAAGTTGGTGAAGAAGTGGAAATTGTAGGAATCAAAAAAACAACTAAAACTACTTGTACCGGTGTTGAAATGTTTAGAAAATTATTAGATGAAGGCCGAGCAGGTGAAAATGTAGGTGTTTTACTTCGTGGTACGAAACGTGATGAAATTGAAAGAGGTCAAGTTTTAGCAAAACCTGGTAGTATTCATCCGCACACAACATTTGAGTCTGAAGTATATGTTTTGTCAAAAGAAGAAGGTGGTCGACATACTCCTTTTTTTAAAGGATATCGTCCTCAGTTTTATTTTCGAACTACTGATGTTACAGGTTCTATTGAATTACCTGAAGGCGTGGAAATGGTAATGCCTGGGGACAATATAAAAATGACTGTTACTTTAATTCATCCAATTGCTATGGCTGATGGACTAAGGTTTGCAATACGTGAAGGTGGTAGAACTGTTGGTGCAGGGGTTGTTTCTAAAGTGTTAGTTTAATTTTTTATGATGTAATATTTACACTGTACTTAGTTGAATTTATTAAGAAAAGAGTATAAAATGCTCTTTTCTTGGTATTAATATTGATAATATAGATTTATTTGATTTAAATAAAATAATTTTATAAAATATTTATATATTTAACAACACTCCTAATTAGGAGTTATATAGAAGTTATTATTAATTACATCCATTCTCTAAAAATAGAGAAAGGCAAAATTTTTATTTTTTAATAAAATTGGAGTTCTGGTATCATGCAGAACCAAAGAATTCGTATTCGTTTAAAGGCATTTGATCATAGATTAATTGATCAATCAACTACAGAAATTGTTGAAACAGCAAAAAGAACTGGTGCACAAGTACGTGGACCTATTCCACTTCCAACTCGTAAAGAACGGTTTACAATTTTAATTTCTCCACATGTTAATAAGGATGCACGTGATCAATATGAGATTCGTACACATAAACGATTGATTGATATAGTAGAGCCTACTGAAAAAACTGTTGATGCACTAATGCGGCTTGATCTTGCTGCTGGTGTAGATGTTCAAATTAGTTTAGGTTAATTAGACAGATATATAAGGTTTTTAAAATGATTGGTTTAGTTGGTAAAAAAGTTGGTATGACTCGTATTTTTACCAAGGAAGGATGCTCGGTTCCTGTTACCGTAATTGAATTTAAAGAGAATCGAATAACACAAATAAAAAATATAAAAACCGATGGATATTGTGCTATTCAGATTACAACAGGTATAAAAAAATTAAATAGACTTAAAAAACCACAATCAGGTCATTATTTAAAAGCAGGTGTTATTCCAGGCTGTGGTTTATGGGAATTTAAAACAAATTTAAATGAAAATTTTAAATTAGGACAAAGTGTTGAAATTAATATTTTTAATAAGGTTAAAAAAGTAGATATTACAGGTTTTTCTAAAGGAAAAGGTTTTTCTGGTACTGTAAAACGTTGGAATTTTCGCACTCAAGATGCAACACATGGAAACTCATTATCTCATAGAGTACCAGGATCTATTGGTCAAAATCAAACTCCTGGTAGAGTCTTTAAAGGAAAAAAAATGGCAGGACAATTAGGAAATAAACGTGTTACAGTACAAAATTTAAACATAATACGTATTGATGAAAATCGTAATTTACTTCTAGTAAAAGGCGCCGTTCCTGGCCCTGTAGGTAGTGATCTTATTGTTAAACCAGCTATTAAGATTTGAGGAATAAGGAATTAAGCATGGAATTAGTAGTTAAAGACGTGCAAAACCTTCTTAGTGTTTCTGAAATCATTTTTGCTCGAGATTTTAATGAAGCTCTAATTCATCAAGTGGTTGTTGCTTATTCAGCGTCTACTCGTCAAGGTACGAGAGCACAAAAAAGTCGTGCTGATGTTTCTGGTTCAGGTAGAAAACCATGGCGCCAAAAAGGAACAGGACGTGCTCGTGCAGGTTCTTTCAGAAGTCCTATTTGGCGTTCAGGAGGAGTAACATTTGCAGCAAAACCTCAAGAACATTCTCAAAAAATTAACAAAAAAATGTATCGTGGTGCATTAAAAAGTATTTTTTCTGAATTAATACGTCAAAAAAGACTCATTATTTTTAAAAATTTTTCATTAACGTTACCTAAAACAAAATTATTAGTTGAAAAGTTAAAAGAAATAAATTTAAAAAATGTTCTTATTATTACCTATAAATTAGATAAAAATTTATTTCTTGCTTCTAGAAATTTATATTCAGTTGATGTAAAAGATATAAATTCCATAGATCCAGTTAGTTTAATCGCTTTTGATCATGTTGTAATTACTGTAGAAGCTTTAAAAAAAATAGAGGAAATACTTTCATGATTTCTGAAGAGCGTTTGTTAAAAATATTACTCTCTCCACATATTTCTGAAAAATCGTCTATATTGATGGAAAAGTTTAATACTGTTGTTTTAAAAGTTTTAAAAAGTTCTACTAAATATGAAATTAAATCTGCAGTACAAAAGTTATTTAATATACAAGTAGAAAGTATTAAAACAGTGTGTGTTCAAGGTAAAAAAAAGCGCCAATCTAATCGTATTGTTTTACGTAAAGATTGGAAAAAAGCATATATTAAAATAAAAAAAGGTCAAAATTTAGACTTTATGGGAAATTTAGAGTAGGTAGCTAGAGGAAATAAAAATGGCGATTGTTAAATGTAAACCAACATCTCCAGGTCGACGTCATGTTATTAAAGTTGTCAATAAGGAATTATATAAAGGCAATCCACATTCTTCACTTATTACAAAAAAAAGTAAAACTGGAGGTCGGAATAATAACGGTCGGATTACCACTAGACATATAGGAGGTGGACATAAACGAGCATATCGTATTATAGATTTTAAAAGAAATAAAGATAATATAGATGCCGTTATAGAAAGGTTTGAATATGATCCTAATCGATCTTCTAATATTGCTTTAATATTGTATAAAGATGGAACACGAAGTTATATTTTAGCTCCTAAAGGTTTAAAAATAGGTGATACTATTACATCTGGACTAAATGTTCCTATAAAAATAGGAAATACTTTACCAATTAAGAATATTCCTATTGGCTCATTCATTCATAATGTTGAAATGAAACCAGGAAAAGGAGGTCAAATTGCCAGATCTGCAGGAAGTTATGTTCAATTAGTTGCTCGTGATAAAGATTATGCAACTTTACGATTAAGATCTGGAGAAATGAGAAAAACTGAGTCTAATTGCAGAGGGACAATCGGTGAAGTAGGGAACTCAGAACATATGTTGAAAGTTCTAGGAAAAGCTGGTGCTTCAAGATGGGTTGGAACTCGACCAACTGTTCGAGGTACTGCTATGAACCCAGTAGATCATCCTCATGGAGGTGGTGAAGGAAGAAATTTTGGAAAGCATCCAGTAACTCCTTGGGGTGTTCAAACAAAGGGAAGAAAGACTCGAAAAAATAAACGTACTGAAAAATTTATTTTACGTCATCGTCATAAATAACTTTAGAGAATCATTTTATGCCACGTTCCTTGAAAAAAGGTCCTTTTATTGATGTTAGTTTATTTAAAAAAGTAGAAAAAGCAGTAAAATTAAATGATAAAAAACCTTTAAAAACCTGGTCTAGACGTTCAACAGTATTTCCTAATATGGTTGGTTTAACAATATCTGTTCATAATGGTCGAAATCATATTCCAGTTTTTATTACTGAAGAAATGGTTGGACATAAATTAGGTGAATTTTCTTTAACTCGTACCTATAGAGGACATACTGCAGATAAAAAAGTGAAAAAACGTTAGAAAAAAGAGGAACAAATGGAAACTTTAGCTCAACATCGAAAAGCTCGATCTTCTGCTCAAAAAATTCGTTTGATAGCAGATTTAATTCGTGGTAAAAAAGTGCCACAAGCATTAAACATACTAAGTTTTAACAATAAAAAAGCAGCAGTTTTAGTCAAAAAAGTACTAGAATCAGCTATAGCAAATGCAGAACATAATGATGGTGTTGATATAGATCAATTAAAAGTTAAAAATATATTTGTAGATGAAGGTTCCGCAATGAAAAGAATGATGCCTCGTGCTAAAGGGCGAGCGGATCGAATTTTAAAACGTACTAGTCATATTACTGTAATTGTTTCTGATTGTTAATGTTTTGGAGAACAAGTAATGGGTCAAAAAGTCCATCCTAATGGCATGCGATTGGGTATAATTAAAAAGTGGAACTCTGTATGGTTTTCAAATACTAAAGAGTTTGCGGATCATTTGGATAGTGATTATAAAGTTCGTCAATTTTTAATGAAAGAATTAATAAAAGCATCAGTTTCTCGTATTGTAATTGAAAGGCCTGCGAAGAGTATTCGTGTTACTATCTATACAGCTAGACCAGGTATTGTAATAGGCAAAAAAGGCGAAGATGTTGAAAAGCTAAGAATTGTTATTGCAAAAATCACTGGTGTTCCAGCTCAAATTAATATTTCTGAAGTTAAAAAACCTGAATTAGATGCCAAACTTGTTTCAGATAGTATTACTTCTCAATTAGAACGAAGAGTTATGTTTCGAAGAGCTATGAAAAGATCTGTTCAAAATGCAATGAGACAAGGAGCAAAAGGTATTAAGGTAGAAGTAAGTGGTAGACTAGGTGGTGCTGAAATAGCTCGTAGAGAATGGTATAGAGAGGGAAGAGTTCCATTACATACTCTTCGTGCAAATATTGATTATAGTATTTCAGAAGCACATACAACATATGGTGTAATAGGTGTAAAAGTTTGGATTTTTAAAGGTGAAATATTAGGTGGAATGTCAACTATTGAGCAATTAGAAAAAAAACCATCTATTCCATCAAAAAAGCAACATCGTAAAAATCGAAAGTAGGAGAATCTATTAATGTTGCAACCAAAACGTACTAAATTTCGTAAAATGCATAAAGGTAGAAATCGTGGTCTTGTAATTGGTGCTAATATTGATTTTGGTATTTTTGGACTAAAAGCTGTTGATCGAGGACGTTTAACGGCTCGACAAATTGAATCTGCACGAAGAGCTATAACACGTTGTATTAAAAGACAAGGAAAAATTTGGATACGTATTTTCCCTGACAAACCTATTACACAAAAACCATTAGAAGTTCGAATGGGAAAAGGAAAAGGTAATGTTGAGTATTGGGTTGCTCTAATACAACCTGGTAAAATTCTTTATGAAATAGATGGAGTATCTGAAGAAGAGTCTCGTGTAGCGTTTAAGTTAGCTGCATCAAAATTGCCTATTAAAACTACTTTTGTAACTAAAATGGTGATGTAATGAAGGAGTTATTAAAATTTCGAAAAAAAAATTCACAAGATCTTAATATAGAAATATTACAATTATTGAGAGAACAATTTAATCTTCGCATGCAATCTGCATCTGGAAAATTAAAACAACCACATTTATTACGAAAAGTCAGACGAAATATTGCAAAAATAAAAACGATATTAACTGAAAAAGAGCGTCTTAAATAATGGAAAAAGTTCGTATTTTACAAGGTCGTGTTATAAGCGACAAAATGCACAAATCAGCTGTAGTATCAATTGAACGATTTGTAAAACATGCGATTTATAAAAAATTTGTTAAAAAAACTACTAAACTTCATATTCATGATGAAAAAAATGAGTGTGCTATAGGTGATTTAATAGAAATTCGAGAATCTAGACCAATTTCTAAAACTAAATCTTGGGTTTTAGTTCGTGTTGTTGAAAAAACTATTTTTTAAAACCATGTTAAAACATGATCAAACTTAGGTCTGCTCATGTTTTTTATTAATACAAAAATCACTGATTTTATAAAATAAATATTATATATTATGATTTTATTTGGAAATAATACAATATGATTCAGGAACAAACTATTTTAAATGTAGCTGATAATTCTGGAGCACGTTCAGCTATGTGTATTAAAGTATTAGGTGGTTCTCGTCGTCGTTATGCTAGAATAGGTGATATAATTAAGATTACAGTAAAAGAAGCTATACCTAGAGGAAAAGTAAAAAAAGGAGAAGTATTAAAAGCAGTTGTTGTTAGAACAAAAAAAGGAGTTAGAAGATCTGACGGTTCTACTATTCGTTTTGACAATAATGCTTGCGTAGTTTTAAATAATAATGAACAACCAGTGGGAACTCGTATTTTCGGTCCTGTCACTCGAGAATTAAGAAATGAAAAATTTATGAAAATTATTTCATTAGCTCCTGAAGTTTTATAATAAAAATTCAAGGAATATAAAATGGCATTAAAGTTTCGTCAAAATGATGAAGTAATTATTTTAACAGGAAAAGAAAAAGGTAAAAAAGGTATAATTAAAAATATTTTATCTCCTAATAAAGTAATTATTCAAGGTTTAAATTTAGTAAAAAAACATCAAAAACCCGTTCCTTCTCAAAATAAAAAGGGTGGTATTCTTGAAAAAGAAGCACCTATACATATTTCAAATATCGCTATTTTTAATCCAGAGTCTAAAAAATCAGACCGTATTGGTTTTAGATTCGAAGAAGGTAAAAAAGTTCGTTTTTTCAAATCAAATGGGAAAACAGTTAAAAAATAGTTGTAATATTTTGGAGCAATTAATGACTAAATTATATAGTTATTATAAAACAAAAATAGTCAAAAATCTTATGACAACATTAAATTATAGTTCTATTATGCAAGTCCCTAGAATTGATAAAATCGTTTTAAATATGGGTGTAGGATCTGCTGCTTCTGATAAAAAAACTTTAGAGAATGCTATTTTAGATTTAACTGCAATATCTGGACAAAAACCAATAATTACTAAAGCAAGAAAATCTGTGGCTGGTTTTAAAATTCGAAAAGGTTATCCTATTGGGTGCAAAGTAACATTACGTGGTAAAAGAAAATGGGATTTTTTAGAACGTTTAATTAGTATTGCAATTCCTCGTATTAGAGATTTTCGAGGCTTTTCAATTAATTCCTTTGATGGTCAAGGAAATTATAGCTTAGGAATACGAGAGCAGATTATTTTTCCTGAAATTGATTACGATAAAATTGATCGTGTTCGCGGATTAGATGTAACAATTGCAACTACTGCAAAATCAAATCATGAAGGTCATTTATTATTATCTGCGTTTAATTTTCCTTTCCGTAAATAATATAAATTAATATAATTTAAGGTTATCTAATGGCCAAACAATCAATGAAAGCACGTGAAGCAAAACGTATAAAATTAGCTAATAAATTTTACACTCAACGTATGGCATTAAAAAATATTATTAATAACACTAATCTTTCAGAAGAAGAGCGTTGGAATGCTGTACTTAAATTACAAGTTTTTCCTCGTGATTCTAGCCCATCTCGACAAAGAAATCGATGTCGTCAAACAGGTCGTCCACATGCTTTTTTGCGAAAATTTGGTCTTAGTCGCATTAAAGTCAGAGAAGCAGCTATGAAAGGTGAAATTCCTGGTTTAAAAAAAGCTAGTTGGTAAATTTCTTAGGAGTTAAAAAATGAGTATGCAAGATCCAGTAGCTGATATGTTAACACGTATTAGAAACGGTCAATCAGCGAACAAATATTCTGTTAAAATACCTTCTTCTAAATTAAAATATTCCATAATAAAATTATTAAAAAAAGAAGGTTATATTAACGATTATAGTATAAGTAATATAAAAGATAAAAACAAATTAGAATTAGAAGTGATTTTAAAGTATTTCAAAGGAAAATCTGTAATAGAAAAAATTCAACGGGTAAGTCGTCCAAGTTTACGAATATATAAAAAAAAGAATGATTTACCTAAAGTTATGGCTGGATTAGGTATTGCTATAATTTCTACTTCTCATGGTATTATGACAGATCATATGGCACGAAAATCTGGTCTCGGTGGCGAAATTATATGTTACGTGGCTTAAAGGAGGAAAAATGTCTCGTGTTGCTAAACGTCCAATTTCAATTCCTAAAGATATTAAAGTTGAATTAAATTCACAATCAATATCTATTCAAGGAAAACATGGTCATCTTTTACGTACTATTCATCCTTCAGTTGAAATAAAATATTTAAATAATATAATTACTTTTTCGGCACGTTTAGGTTTTTCAGATGGTTGGGCACAAGCCGGTACATCAAGAGCTCTTGTTTCTTCGATGATTACAGGAGTATCAAAAAAGTTTAGCAAAAAATTGCAATTTTCTGGTGTAGGTTATCGTGTTTCAATAACAAAAGATAATATTATTAATATGTCTTTAGGGTATTCTCACCCTATTTTATATTCTTTACCTCCTTATATTGAAGTCGAATGTTTATCTCCTACAGAAATTGTTATTAAAGGAGTAGATAAGCAATTAGTCGGACAAGTTGCAGCTAATTTAAGGTCTTATCGTAAACCTGAACCTTATAAAGGAAAAGGTATTCGATATTCAGATGAAATTGTGCGTGTAAAAGAGGCTAAAAAAAAGTAAAATGATTGTTTCTAAAAATTATAAAATAAACTCTCGTATACGTAGATTGAAAAAATTACGTTGTCAAATGAAATCATTAGGTGCTACTCGTTTAGTTATTCATCGTACTTCTCGACATATTTATGCTCAAATAATTTCTTCTGAATCAAAAGTTTTAGTTTGTGCCTCTACTCTAGAAAAAGAAATTAAATTTAGTTTAAAATATACTGGAAATAAAGAAGCTGCTAAAATTATTGGAAAAATTATTGCTGAAAGAGCTTTGTCAAAAAGCATATCTAATGTTTCATTTGATCGTTCTGGTTTTAAATATCATGGCCGTATAAAAGCATTAGCAAACTCTGCTCGAAATTTTGGATTAAAGTTTTAAGGTGAAATAATAGTATGGCTAACATTGAAAAAAAAAATAATAATGAATTACAAGAAAAATTAATAACTGTTAATCGTGTCTCTAAAACAGTAAAAGGTGGTCGTATTTTTTCATTTACAGCTTTAACAGTAGTAGGTAATGGAAATGGACGAGTTGGTTTTGGTTATGGGAAAGCACGTGAAGTTCCAGCAGCAATTCAAAAAGCTATGGAAAAAGCAAGACGTAATATGATTACTATACCATTAGTTAATAAAACTTTACAACATCCTTTAAAAGGATCTCACACCGGATCTAACATTTTTATGAAACCTGCTTCAGATGGTACTGGTATTATTGCAGGAGGTGCTATGCGAGCTGTTTTAGAAGTTGCTGGAGTACATAATGTGCTTGCTAAAACATATGGATCCACTAATCCTATTAATGTAGTTCGAGCTACTATGAATGGCTTGATTAATATGAAATCTCCAGAAATGATAGCAGCAAAAAGAGATAAATCTATTAAATATATATTAGGAGGGTAAACTTTAATCGATGAAAACTATTAAAATTACTCAAATTAAAAGTTCAATAGGAAGAATCCCTAGACATAAAAAAACATTGTTTGGTTTAGGATTACGTCATATTGGGCATACCGTTATTCTTGAAGATACTCCTTCGATTCGAGGAATGATTAAAAAAGTATCGTATATTTTAAAAATACAAGAGAAATAATTTATGCATTTAAATAGTTTATCTCCATCATATGGATCTAAAAAAAACCGAAAACGATTAGGTCGGGGTATTGGTTCTGGTTTTGGAAAAACTGCCGGAAGAGGGCATAAGGGTCAAAAATCTAGATCTGGTGGTAGTATAAATCGTGGTTTTGAAGGTGGTCAAATGCCTTTATACAGAAGACTTCCTAAATTTGGATTTAGATCTAGAAAAAAAAATATTACTACCGAAGTGAGATTATCTCAAATATCACAATTATCAACTAATATAATTGATTTAAATACTTTAAAAGAACAAAATATTATTAATAAAAATATTAAATATGTAAAAATTATTCTTTCAGGAGAACTAAAAGTACCTTTAATATTGCGTGGATTACGTATTACTCGAGGCGCCCGTATAGCTATTGAAAATAATGGCGGTAAAATTGAAGGATAATTGGTAAATAATGATTAATAAATTAGGAATGAATTTTAAAAATTCTAAAAAAAGTATTAATGAACTTAAAAGTAGAATTATTTTTGTAATAATTTCATTAATTATTTTTCGTATTGGTTCTTTTATTCCTATACCTGGAATTGATACTACAATTTTGGCTAGAATATTAAATAATCAAAAAGGTACTATTTTTGAAATGTTTAATATGTTTTCTGGTGGAGCTCTTAATCGTGCTTCTATTTTCGCATTAGGTATTATGCCTTATATATCAGCTTCTATTATTATTCAATTATTAACTTTAGTAGTGCCTTTTTTGTCTGAAATTAAAAAAGAAGGAGATTCAGGTCGTTATAAAATTAATCAATATACAAGATATGCTACTTTAATATTAGCTCTTTTTCAGTCAGTTGGTGTTGTTACAGGTTTATCTAGTATATCTAGTGTACGCTCTATTATAATTAATGCAGATTTTTATTTTTATTTTACTGCAATTATTATATTAATCACTGGAACTATGTTTTTAATGTGGCTAGGAGAGTTAATTACAGAATGCGGTATTGGAAATGGTATTTCTATTATAATTTTTACAGGAATAATAGCAGGTCTTCCTTCTGCAATAATACATACAATTGAACAGACTAGGCAAGGTCATTTACATTTATTATTATTTTTATCTGTTGTGATATTAATTTTTTTAGTTGTTTTTTTAGTTGTTTTTATTGAACGTAGTCAAAGAAAAATTATTGTGCATTATGCTCAACGTCAAAAAGGTCGTCGTATTTATTCAGCACAAAGTACTCATTTACCTTTAAAAGTGAATATGTCTGGTGTTATACCTGCGATATTTGCTTCTAGTGTTGTTTTATTTCCTGCGACTATTATATCTTGGTTTGGAATAGATAAAAAATATAGTTTTTTTAAAACTATTTTATTTTATTTTCAACCAAATCAATCTTTATATTTAGTTTTATATATAACTTCTATTATTTTCTTTTGTTTTTTTTATACTGGATTAATTTTTAATCCTCGCGAAACTGCAGATAACTTAAAGAAATCAGGTGCGTTTATTTCAGGAATTAGACCAGGTGAGCAAACAGCTAAATACATTAATAAAATTATGTTGAGATTAACATTATTTGGTTCTTTATATATTACATTTATTTGTTTAGTTCCTGAATTTATGAGAAGTGCTATGAATGTTCCATTCTATTTTGGTGGCACATCATTATTAATTGTAGTTGTAGTGATTATGGATTTTATTGCTCAAATTCAAACTTTAATAATGTCTAGTCAATATGAATCTATACTGAAAAAAGCGAAGTTAAATTAAATAAAGTTTTTAATAATTAAGGATTTTTTAATGAAAGTAAAAGCTTCTGTTAAAATACTTTGTCGAAATTGTAAAATTATACGACGTAATAATGTTGTAAGAGTTATATGTAGTAATGATCCTAAGCATAAACAACGTCAAGGTTAAAGTAAAAGTAAAATACTTTATTGAAATTCACTAATATTATAATATATATTGATAAGTCTATATGTTTATTTATCTCAATAAGTTTTAAGGATTATATAAAATGGCTCGTATTGCAGGTATTAATATTCCTGAAAATAAACAAACATTAATTGCATTAACAGCAATATATGGAATTGGAAAAAAAAGATCTAAGATAATTTGTATGCATTCAAATATTCCAGAAACTATGAAAATTATAGATTTAAAAGAATCAGATATTGAGTTATTAAGAGAAAATGTTGCTAAATATCTCGTTGAAGGTGATTTAAGAAGAGAAAAAACTTTAAATATTAAACGTTTAATTGATCTTAATTGTTATCGTGGTGTACGTCATCGTAAAAGTCTTCCAGTTCGTGGGCAAAGAACAAAAACAAATGCTCGTACTTGTAAAGGTCCTAGAAAAGCAATAAAAAAATAATTTAGGTAATTTTAATTATGGTAAAAAATTCAGTTATTCGAACACGTAAACGTATAAAAAAACAAATAACAGATGGTATAGCACATATTCATGCTTCGTTTAATAATACTATTGTGACTATTACTGATCGTCAAGGAAATTCTTTAGGATGGGCAACTTCTGGAGGATCTGGTTTTAGGGGTTCTAGAAAATCAACTCCTTTTGCTGCACAAGTCGCGGCTGAACGTTGCGCAGAAATAGTCAAAGATTATGGTATAAAAAACTTAGAAGTAATGGTAAAAGGTCCAGGTCCAGGTAGAGAATCTACTATTAGAGCTTTAAATGCTGCTGGATTTCGTATTACAAATATTACTGATGTTACACCTATTCCTCATAATGGTTGCCGTCCTCCTAAAAAACGTCGTGTTTAAATTTTAGGAATTATTGGAGAATCAAATGGCAAAATATTTAGGTCCTAAATTAAAATTAAGTCGACGTGAAGGAACTGATTTATTTTTAAAATCTGGATTTCGTTCAATAGAATCAAAATGTAAATTAGAACATCCACCTGGACAACATGGAATTCGAAAGCCTAGGTTGTCTGATTATGCAATTCAATTACGCGAAAAACAAAAAGTACGTCGTCTTTATGGTGTATTAGAAAGACAATTTAGAATATATTATAAAAAAGCTTCACGTTTAAAAGGTAATACTGGAGAAAATTTATTACAAATTTTAGAAAGAAGACTTGATAATGTAGTATATCGCATGGGATTTGGATGTACTCGTGCTGAATCAAGACAGTTGATTAGTCATAAATCTATTCAAGTTAATAATCATATTGTTAATATTGGATCATATCAAGTGTCTCCTGATGATCGAATTTCTGTTAAAAACAAGTCAAAAAGTCAATCTCGAATAAAAGCTGCTTTAGAATTAACTGAACAAAGAGAAAAACCAATTTGGATCGAAGTAGATTCGATTAAAATGGAAGGAATTTTTAAACGTTTTCCCGAACGTTCAGATTTATCTGCAGAAATTAATGAACATTTGATTGTTGAACTTTATTCTAAGTAATAAGTTTACTATTAGATATAGAGGTTTATTGTGCAGAATTCTATTATAGGTTTTTTAAAACCACGTTTAGTTGATATTGAGCAAATTACTCCAACTCATACTAAAGTTACATTAGAACCATTAGAACGTGGTTTTGGTCATACTCTTGGCAATGCATTACGAAGAATTTTGTTATCTTCTATGCCAGGTTGCGCTGTAACAGAAGTAGAAATTGACGGTGTTTTACATGAATACAGTACTAAAGAAGGAATTCAAGAAGATATTTTAGAAATTTTATTAAATTTAAAAGGATTAGCAATTAAGTTACATGGGAAAGATGAAGTTTTTATCACTTTAAAAAAATCAGGAATTTGTTGTGTAACTGCTGCAGATATTATACATGATAGCGATGTTGAGATTATAAAACCAAATCATATTATTTGTCACTTAACAGATAACAATGCTTCTATTCAAATGAGAATTAAAGTACAACGCGGAAGAGGTTATATTCCAGCTTCTTCTCGAGTACATGTAGAGGATGATTTAAGGCCTATAGGCTGTTTATTAGTTGATGCATGTTATAGTCCTATTAATCGTATTGTTTATAATGTTGAAGCTGCACGAGTTGAACAAAGAACAGATTTAGATAAATTAATTATTGAAATGAAAACAAATGGTACAATTGATCCTGAAGAAGCCATAAGACGTGCTGCAACTATTTTATCGGAACAATTAGAAGCATTTGTTGATTTAAGAGATGTTAAAGAACCAGAGGTTAAAGAAGAAAAACCTGAGTTTGAACCTATTTTATTGCGTCCCGTAGATGATTTAGAGCTAACTGTACGATCAGCTAATTGTCTTAAAGCTGAATCTATACATTATATAGGTGACTTGGTACAAAAAACAGAAGTTGAACTTTTAAAAACACCTAATTTAGGTAAAAAATCATTAACTGAAATTAAAGATATATTAGCTTCTCGTAATTTATCTCTTGGAATGAAATTAGAAAAATGGCCTCCATTAAATATTTTAGAAGAATAATTTTTTGTTATTTATCACGTATATACATTAATATATTATTGATGGTTTTTATGAAGGTATAAAATTATGAGACATCGGAAAATTGGTCGTCAGTTAAATTGTAATAGTAGCCATCGTAATGCCATATTTAAAAATATGGCGTGTTCATTATTTTTAAATGAAATAATAAAAACTACATTAGCAAAAGCGAAAGAACTTCGTCGAATTGTCGAGCCTATGATTACTGTTTCTAAAATAGATAGTGTTGCTCGTAGAAGATTAATTTTTTCAAGAGTTAGAAATAATGAAGTAGTCGCTAAATTATTTCAAAATTTAGGCCCTATTTTTTCTAATAGATGCGGTGGTTATACGCGTATTTTAAAATGTGGATTTCGAGCAGGAGATAAAGCTCCTATGGCTTATATTGAGCTGGTTGATCGTGTAAAAAAAAAGACAAAATTAAATAGCCTTAAAAATATAAAAACTGATATTTAAAAATAAATATTGTCATATAATTAAGCAAACGGAAGTATACCGTTTGCTCGTATATTATATAAATAAAATTAAAATATTTTTATGATAATATTTTACCAAGTTTAAAATTATGTTTTTTTGAAAGTATTATTTCTTGTATATTTGAAATATTTTTACCAGGCATTTGTATTTTTTCAACATTTAATATTTTGTTTTTTGTAGTTATTTGTATTCCACTTTTATCAATAGAAATAATTTTACCTGTTATATGATTATAAATAGTATTTTCTATTACTCTTGCTTTCCAAACTTTAATAGGTAGTTGATCCATAATAAAATAACATATTGGCCAAGGATTAAAAGCACGTATTAGTCTTTCTAAAAAATCTGCGTCTTTATTCCAATTTAATAATGCATCTGATTTAAGAATTTTTTTTGAAAAAGTAGCATGTTTTTCATCTTGCTTAGTTTCGATCCAGATATTATTATTTATTTGATATAAAGATTTTAGTAATGTTTCAATTCCAATTTTAATGAGTTTTAAAGATAATGTTGCCGATGTTTCTTGAGAAGAGATCTTGCATTCTTTTAACATTATTATATTTCCAGCATCAATTTTATTATTCATTCTAATAATACTTATGCCGGTTTTTTTATCTCCAAATAAAATTGACGATTGAATCGGAGATGCTCCTCGCCATCTAGGTAATAATGAAGCATGAACGTTAATACATCCTTTTGGAAACATAGATAACATTTTTTCCGGTATTATTTGACCATATGAAACTACTATCATAATTTCTGCAGAAAAATTTAAGATTATTTTTTGAAATTTTTCATCATCTAGTTTTAATGGTTGTAAAATAGGAATATTTTCTTTAATTGCTGTTTTTTTTACAGGAGAAAAAATTATTTTTTGACCTCTTCCAGATGGACGGTCTGGTTGAGTAATTACAGCTTTTATATTGTATTTATATTTAATTAAAGCAGATAAATGTTTTTCAGAAAAATATGATGTTCCTGCAAAAATAATTTTTAGTTTTTTCAAATTATTTTATGTCCTTTTCAAGTATTTTATTTTTTTTGTTTATTTTGTTAATTTTTTTTTCAATTCTTTCTTTTTTTAATAAAGATAAATAATCTATAAATAATTTTCCTTTCAAATGATCAATTTCATGTTGTATACAAACAGAAAATATTGAATTTGCTTCTATTTCTATTTCTTTTCCAAATAAGTTTAAAGCTTTTACTTTAATGTAATCTGATCGTGGTATGAAAGCACGGTACTCTGGAATAGATAAACATCCTTCTTGAATACTAATATTTCCTTTTTGTTCGACAATTCTAGGATTCACAAGTATTAAATGTTCTTTTTTTAAATTTTCTTTACTAACAACTATCATTTGCAATTGAATATTAACTTGTGTTGCTGCCAAACCAATACCTTCATTTGTATACATAGTATCCAACATGTTATAAGCTAAATTTTTTATTGCTTTTGTAATTTTATTAATAGGTTTTGCAATAAGTCTTAATCTCTGATCTGGATATTGTAATATTTTTAAAACAGACATATATTTAGTTATATTATTTGTAAAATTATTTAATTTTATAGTATAAACTCTTTTAATATAATTAAAAGTTAACTTTTAAGACTTTTAAAAATTTTTCATTTTTAGTTGATATAGAAATTAATCATTATTAAATGAATTTACTAATTTTTAATATATTAAAAAGTTTTATATATTAAACATTTAAAACATTTTTAAAAATAATATGTAAAATATATTATTAAATATTTAAATTTTTTCGATATGTAGTTGAGGATATAATGTTTGAAATATTAATATATTTATTTGAAACTTATGTTCATAGTGAATCAGAAATGTCTATTGATTATGAAAGTCTAACAAATGATTTGTCAGATATAGGTTTTCAACGAAAAGATATTTATAATGCACTACGCTGGCTAAAAAATTTATCTTGTTATAAAAAAAACAACCTTTCATCTATTAGTTTAGCCTCAAATCAAATTTCAACACGAATTTATAATCAAGAAGAATTGTTTAAATTGAATTCTGATTGTCGTGGTTTTATACTTTTTTTAGAACAATTAGAAATATTAACTTTCGATACGCGTGAAATGATTATTGAAAGAATTATGGCTTTAGAAATAAACGAGTTAAATCTTGAGGATTTGAAATGGATTATTTTAATTGTTTTATTTAATGCTCCAGGATGTGAAATAGTTTATAAAAAACTTGAAAATTTATTATTCAATTTTACAACAGAAACAATACATTAAGTTTTTAAACAAATAAGATTTTTATATGAGAATTATTCAATGATCAAAAATTTTCATTTAAATTCATTAGTATACTGTATACAAAAATTATATTGTAAAAAAATAATTGCATATCCTACAGAATCTATGTTTGGGTTAGGATGCGATCCTGATAGTAAAATAGCTGTAGACAAATTATTAAATTTAAAGAAAAGAAATATAAAAAAGGGTTTTATATTAGTAGCTGCTTATTATAATCAAATAAAAAAATATATTGATGAAACTAAAATTTCAGTTAATCAAAAAAAAAATATGTTTCATTATTGGCCTGGACATTTTACATTTTTGGTTCCATCAAGTTCTTTAACTCCTTATTGGTTAACCGGAAAGTCTAATAATATAGCAGTACGTATTAGCAACCATTTAAGCATTGTTAAATTATGTAATACTTTTGGAAAGCCGTTAATATCAACAAGTGCTAATTTTTCAAATATGCCTCCATGTCTTACTAGAGAAAGTGTTTTAAAAAATTTTGGAAAAGATTTTCCATTATTTAATGGTAATATAGGAGATGAAAAAAATCC
The DNA here is from genome assembly GCF_005082145.1 of Buchnera aphidicola (Aphis craccivora). Lineage (NCBI taxonomy): Bacteria > Pseudomonadati > Pseudomonadota > Gammaproteobacteria > Enterobacterales > Erwiniaceae > Buchnera > Buchnera aphidicola. Next base: position 537,273 of record NZ_CP034897.1, on the reverse strand, counting down.
TTCTAAAATAATTAATATTATGAATGGAAATTTAATTCGTTATGCGTAAACACAAAAATGAAGATTTTAATTATGCTTTATTTGGAAATCCTATTCATCATAGTCAATCTCCTCAAATTCATAATTTTTTTGCGAAACAAACTAAAATTTTACATATTTATAAAGCTATTAATATTCCATTAAACCAATTTTCTTTATTAGTTAATTATTTTTTTGAAAATAATATTCAAGGAGCTAATGTTACCTCACCTTTTAAAAAAGAAGCATATTTTCTTTCTAATAAATTAAGTAAAAGAGCTCAAATTGCTAAGTCTGTAAACACATTAAAAAAAATAGATAACAAATGCATTTTAGGAGATAACACTGATGGTGTTGGATTATTATCTGATTTAAATAGATTAAAATTCATAAAAAAGAATTTTTCTATATTGATATTAGGGGCTGGAGGAGCTGTTCAAGGCGTGCTTTTATCAATTTTATCGTTAGGATGCTCAGTTTATATTTTAAATAGAACAGTTTCGAATGCTATAAGTGTAGTTAATCAATTTAAACAATATGGAAATATTAAGATATTTGAAAAAAATGATTTAAAAAATAATTTTTTTGATTTAGTAATTAATGGATTATCTAGAAATGTTCAATATAAAAATAATTTGATTCCATTATCTTTGTTATCTTCTAAAACTTTTTTTTATGATATGAATTATGGATTAGAGAATACTCCTTTTCTTAATTGGTGCATGAAAATAAATGCAAAGTATGTTGCAGATGGAATAGGAATGCTAGTTTTTCAAGCAGCTCATTCTTTTTTAGAATGGCATGGTATTTTACCGAAAACAGATTATATTATTGATATATTAAATAAAAATTAATTTTTTTATATGAATTAATTTATAAACACTTAAAATATAATGAATAAAAATTTTATATATTTGCTGAATATCAAAAAAATACTTGACTCTTTTTTTTCGATCTGTATTATTTACTTAATATAAAACAATAATTTTATATATAACTAAAAGTCCCCTTCGTCTAGAGGTTAGGACATCGCCCTTTCACGGCGGCAACAGGGGTTCAAATCCCCTAGGGGACGAAATAAAAATAATTTTTTTAAAATTAATTATATACTAATTTAAATTATTGTGTTATTCTTTAGAAAATGTTAAAAAACATATATAAATAAAGCTCTTTAAAAATTCGGAAAACAAGCATATATTTTTTTATTATAAAAACACCTGTGGGTTGTAAGGTTAAGCAAATAAGCGTATATGGTGAATGCCTTGGCAGTCAGAGGCGACGAAGGACGTGCTAATCTGCGAAAAGCGTCGGTAAGCTGATATGAAGCGCTATAACCGTCGATATCCGAATGGGGAAACCCGATACATTTTGTATCATTATTAATTGAATTAAATAGATTAATAAAGCAAACCAAGGGAACTGAAACATCTAAGTACCTTGAGGAAAAGAAATCAAATGAGATTCCCTTAGTAGTGGCGAGCGAAAAGGGAAAAGCCCAGAACTATAATCAAAATATTTTATAATAGAATGATTTGGAAAATTCAGCGATACATGGTGATAGCCCAGTATATGAAATAAAATATTTTGTGGGTTCAAAAAGTAGAGCGGGACACGAGAAATCCTGTTTGAATATAGGGGGACCATCCTCTAAGGCTAAATACTCCTGACTGACCGATAGTGAACTAGTACCGTAAGGGAAAGGCGAAAAGAACCCCGGCTAGGGGAGTGAAATAGAACCTGAAACCGTATACGTACAAGCAGTGGGAGCATTTGGAAATATGAAATGTGACTGCGTACCTTTTGTATAATGGGTCAGCGACTTGTATTCTGTAGCAAGGTTAACCGAATAGGGGAGCCGAAGGGAAACCGAGTCCTAAATAGGCGTTAAGTTGCAGGATACAGACCCGAAACCCGGTGATCTAGCCACGGGCAGGTTGAAGGTTGGGTAAAACCAACTGGAGGACCGAACCGACTGATGTTGAAAAATCAGCGGATGACCTATGGCTAGGGGTGAAAGGCCAATCAAACCGGGAGATAGCTGGTTCTCCCCGAAAGCTATTTAGGTAGCGCCTCGTGAATTCATCTATGGGGGTAGAGCACTGTTTCGGTTAGGGGGCCATCCCGGCTTACCAATCCGATGCAAACTCCGAATACCGTAGAATGCTATCACGGGAGACACACAGCGGGTGCTAACGTTCGTTGTGGAAAGGGAAACAACCCAGACCGCCAGCTAAGGTCCCAAAGTCATAGTTAAGTGGGAAACGATGTGGGAAGGCATAAACAGCCAGGATGTTGGCTTAGAAGCAGCCATCATTTAAAGAAAGCGTAATAGCTCACTGGTCAAGTCGGCCTGCGCGGAAGATGTAACGGGGCTCAAACTATGCACCGAAGCTGCGGCAGTAAAAATTAATTTTTTTACTGGGTAGGGGAGCGTTCTGTAAGCTGTTGAAGATATATTGTAAAATATGTTGGAGGTATCAGAAGTGCGAATGCTGACATGAGTAACGATAAAGCAGGTGAAAAACCTGCTCGCCGAAAAACCAAGGTTTCCTGTCCAACGTTAATCGGGGCAGGGTAAGCCGACACCTAAGGCGAGGCTGAAAAGCGTAGTCGATGGACAACAGGTTAATATTCCTGTGCTTGATTTTATTGCGAAGGGGGGACGAAGAAGGTTAGGTTATCCAGGTGACGGTTATCCTGGTTTAAGTGTGTAGGTATGATAACTAGGAAAATCCGGTTATCTTTAATCTGAGGCATGATGACGAATCATTAAGGTGATGAAGTAACTAATACCACGCTTCCAAGAAAAGCCTCTAAGCTTCAGATAAAATTAAATCGTACCCAAAACCGACACAGGTGGTTAGGTAGAGAATACTAAGGCGCTTGAGAGAACCCAGGTGAAGGAACTAGGCAAAATAGTGCCGTAACTTCGGGAGAAGGCACGCTAGTTTAAGTGAAAGGATTTTCTCCTTGAGCTAAAGCTAGTCGAAGATACCAGCTGGCTGCAACTGTTTATTAAAAACACAGCACTGTGCAAACACGAAAGTGGAAGTATACGGTGTGACGCCTGCCCGGTGCCGGAAGGTTAATCGAAGGGGTTAAAGGAAACTTGAAGCTCTGAACTGAAGCCCCGGTAAACGGCGGCCGTAACTATAACGGTCCTAAGGTAGCGAAATTCCTTGTCGGGTAAGTTCCGACCTGCACGAATGGCGTAATGATGGCCAGGCTGTCTCCACCTGGGACTCAGTGAAATTGAAATTGCTGTGAAGATGCAGTATACCCGCGGCAAGACGGAAAGACCCCGTGAACCTTTACTATAGCTTGACACTGAATTCTGAATTTTAATGTGTAGGATAGGTGGGAGGCTATGAAGTTAAAACGCTAGTTTTAATGGAGCCAATCTTGAAATACCACCCTTTAAAATTTGGTGTTCTAACCTAACGCCGTTATCCGGTGTAGAGACAGTGTCTGGTGGGTAGTTTGACTGGGGCGGTCTCCTCCCAAAGAGTAACGGAGGAGTACGAAGATTGGCTAATCACGGTCGGACATCGTGAGTTTAGTGCAAAGGCATAAGCCAGTTTGACTGTGAGCATGATAATGCGAGCAGGTGCGAAAGCAGGTCTTAGTGATCCGGTGGTTCTGTATGGAAGGGCCATCGCTCAACAGATAAAAGGTACTCCGGGGATAACAGGCTGATACCGCCCAAGAGTTCATATCGACGGCGGTGTTTGGCACCTCGATGTCGGCTCATCACATCCTGGGGCTGAAGCAGGTCCCAAGGGTATGGCTGTTCGCCATTTAAAGTGGTACGCGAGCTGGGTTTAGAACGTCGTGAGACAGTTCGGTCCCTATCTGCCGTGGGCGCTGGAAGATTGAGGGGGGCTGCTTCTAGTACGAGAGGACCGAAGTGGACGCATCACTGGTGTTCGGGTTGTCATGCCAATGGCATTGCCCGGTAGCTACATGCGGAAAAGATAAGTGCTGAACGCATATAAGCACGAAACTTGCCTCAAGATGAATCTTCCCTGAAACAGAAATGTTTACTGAAGGGACGTTGAAGACTACAACGTTGATAGGCTAGATGTGTAAGCATAGCAATATGTTGAGCTAACTAGTACTAATGACCCGAGAGGCTTAACCTTACAACACCAGAGGTGTTTTAAATAAAATAAATTTAATAAAAAGCTTGTTTTACTGAATTTATTGTTGTATTAATATATATATATATTATAATAGCATTATAAAATAAAATGCCTGGTAAAAATAGTGTAGTGGTACCACCTGAATCCATTCCGAACTCAGAAGTGAAACGCTTCATCGCCAATGGTAGTACGGGGTCTCCCCGTGTGAGAGTAGGTAAATTCCAGGCATATAAAAACCCGAAAAAATTTTTTCGGGTTTTTTTATATGTAAAAAAAAAGATTTTTTTAAAAAATAAGTAATTATAAGAATATTGAATGTTTTATAAAAATTTTTATTTTTTATAGAAATAAATATAAAAAATTCTTTTTTAAGTACATTACTTTCTAGCTAACAATAGATTTACATGTTAATCTATTAAAAATTTTATATTATTTTTGATTTTTTATCTTTTTATGATAAAAATCATTTATAATTATTTTAGTTCGTTTTTTAATTTAGTATATTTTTATGTGAAGGTAATATAGATGTCCAAGATTAAAGGTAATGTTAAGTGGTTTAATGAATCTAAAGGTTTTGGTTTTATTACTCCAGAAGACGGAAGTAAAGATGTTTTTGTTCACTTTTCAGCTATACAAAGTAATGGGTTTAAAACTTTAGCAGAAGGTCAAAGTGTTGAGTTTGAAATTACTGAAGGAGCAAAGGGGCCATCTGCTGCTAACGTTATTAGTTTGTAGAGTATCTGTATATTTTGAAATATAATAAAAATATTATAGATAATAATTAACTGTTTTTTAGTACGGCTCTTTATCGAGCTGTACTATATGAAAATAAATTTTATAGTTTTATATATTATTCATTTTTTATAAAACCATTCTGACCATATTTATCCGACTAATATCATGATATAATGTTTCAATTTGTTTAAAATTTTTAGCACATATTGTAATTGAAATAGAAATATAATTGCCCCTGTTGCTTGATTTAACTTGAGGAGTATAATCTCCAGGAATCTGAATTTGAATGACTTTTATTATTTGATCAATAAGTTCAGGTTGAGCTAAACCAATGATCTTATAAGTAAAAAAACAAGGGAATTTTAACATTTCTCGTAATTTTGTCTTCATTAATTAATCCTGGTTTTATTTTTTATAAAATATTTCTGATTTTAGAATAAATTTTATAAAATATTCTATAAAGAACATATAATTATTTTAATAATTAACGTATATTTCAATATTTTTATATACTTTAAAATTTAATTTATACATATAAAACTTTTAAAATATTAAAATTAAAAATAATATAATTAGTTTATCATATTGACAATATAGAAAATAATATATTTTATATTATTTTTATTTGAAATTTTTTATAGGAAAATTATGTTAAAATTTTTTAATACATTAACTGGAAAAAAAGAAAAATTTAAACCTATTAAAAATAAAAAAATTAATTTATATGTTTGTGGTGTTACTGTTTATGATTTTTGTCATATCGGTCACGCACGTACTTTTGTTGTATTTGACATGATAGTACGTTATTTAAGATTTTTAGGTTTTCAAGTAAAATACATTCGAAATATTACAGATATTGATGATAAAATTATTTTAAAATCTTTAGAAAAAGAAATAGATATTAAAACTTTTACAAATTCAATGATAGATGCAATGAAGCAGGACTTTTTTCATTTAGGAATTGATTCTCCAGATCAAGAGCCACGAGTTACAGAACATATGTATGATATTATTCAAATTATTAAAACATTAATTAAAAATAAACATGCATATATAAATAGTCAAGGTGATGTTATTTTTTCAATACATAGTGATGAAAGTTATGGTTCTTTATCTCGTCAATCTTTAAAAAATTTAGTTTCTAATACGCGCATTACTTCAAATACAATAAAGAAAAATCCATTAGATTTTGTTCTTTGGAAAAAGTCGAAAGAAAAAGATAAATTTTTTTGGGAATCCCCTTGGGGGAGAGGAAGGCCTGGATGGCATATCGAATGTACAGCAATTACAAATTTTTCTTTTAAAAATCATATAGATATTCATGGAGGTGGTTCAGATCTTTTATTTCCTCATCATGAAAATGAAATATCTCAATCAAGATGTTTTAATGATAAATTTAAGGTTAATTTTTGGATGCATTCTGGTATGGTTATAATAAATGATCAAAAAATGTCTAAATCATTAAACAATGCATATTTTTTAAAAGATATTTTATTACAATATCAACCTGAAGTATTACGTTATTTTTTTCTATCTACACATTATCGTCATCCTATTTATTATTCTGAAAAAAATTTAAAAACAGCAGAATTATCATTAAATTATTTATATAATACATTATATAATACAGATCCTATTTCTAATTCTGCAGTTGGAATGAATTTAGAATCGATGTTTTATGATGCAATTAATGATGATTTTAATACTCCAGAAGCATTTTCCGTTTTAATGAAAATAGCCAGAAAAGTTAATTATTTTAAACAACATAATTTATATAAATCCAATTTACTTGCTTTTCGATTAAAAAAATTAGCTGCTAGTTTAAATTTTTTATTAGAAGAGCCTGAGCATTTTTTACAAAAAAAATCTTTTTTTAGTCAGGAAAAAATAAAAAAAATTGAAATTTTAATCGAAAAACGAAATATTTATAGAAACTTGAAACTTTGGAAAAAAGCTGATCAATTACGAAACGAAATAATGAAATTAGATGTAATTTTAGAAGATTCTTCTAATAAAACGTTTTGGAAATATAAAAAATAAATATACTTGTTTTAAAGTTTTTTAAATATCATGATATTTTTCGCAAGCCTCTAATGTATTTTGAAGTAATGTTATAACGGTCATAGGCCCAACTCCACCTGGAACTGGGGTTATATAAGAAGCTTTCAAAGATGCTGATTTAAAATCAACATCACCAACTATACAACCATTTTTTAATCGATTAATTCCTACATCAATTACAATAGACTCTTTTTTTATCCAGCTTCCTTTTAAAAAATTTGGTTTTCCAATAGCAACAATTAATAAATCAGCATGATTTACATGATTTTTTAAATTTTTAGTAAATCTATGTGTAATAGTTGTTGTGCATCCTGCTAACAATAATTCTAAACACATTGGTCTTCCTACAATATTAGATGCTCCTACTACGACTGCATTGAGTCCATGAGTTTTAATTTTCATGTAATTTAACATAGTAATTATTCCTTTTGGAGTGCAAGCTCTTAAGGTAGGGTTTCTTTGGCATAATAATCCTGTATTATATGGGTGAAACCCGTCTACGTCTTTATCTGGTCTAATACTTGTAAAAATTTTAAAATGATTTATTTTTTTAGGAATAGGTAGTTGAATTAAAATACCATCTATATTAATGTCATTATTTAATTTATCAATAAGATGTAATATGTTTTCTTCTTTAACAGTATTTGGAAAATTCCAGTATTTAGAAATTAATCCAACATTTTTACATGCTAATATTTTTTTATTTACATAAATTTGAGAAGCAGAGTTATTTCCTATTAAAATCATTGCTAAGCCTGGAATTCTCTTTCCATATTTTTTTCTTTTCTTTATTTTCTTTAAAATATTTATTTCTAAATTTTTTGCTATTTTATTACCATCTATAATTATTGCTGCCATTATTTAGTAACTCAATTAATTTTTTATTTAATTTAAAATTATTATTATTTAATATATTTTTTGAACATAATGTTAATTTAGTTGCATATATATTATTTTAATGGTAAATTTTATATTATATTTTATGCGTTCTTAGCTCAGCTGGATAGAGCAACGGCCTTCTAAGCCGTAGGTCACAGGTTCGAATCCTGTAGAACGCAAAAATTGTTTTCTATTATGTTTTGTATTTCTTTTTTTATAATATTAGGTTGTTTAACTCCATTAATTTGAAACAATTTTAATTTTTTTAACTTTTCTTCTTTTAAATAATATTTAATTAACATATTATTATTTTTTTTATAATTTTCAAGTCTATTTTGAATACTTTCAATTTTATCATCTTCTCGAATAATAAGTTTTTCTTTAGTTATATCATCTTTTCCTTCTTGTTGCGGAGGATTAAAGTGAATATGATAAGTTCTTCCTGATGGTAAATGTATTCTTCTGCCTGATATCCTTTGAAGGATTAATGCATCTGGTACAATAAATTCAAAAACAAAATTTATTTTAATACCTAAATTCGATATATACTTTGCTTGTTTGATTGTTCTTGGAAATCCGTCTAGTAAAAAACCTTTAATACAATCTTTTTGATTTATTCTTTCATAAATAAGATCACAAACAATATTGTCTGAAACTAATTCTCCATTTTTTAAAATTTTATATACTGTTTTTCCAATTTTATTTTTTAATTTAATATGTTCTCGTAATATATCTCCTGTAGATATTTGCGGGATTTTATATTTTTCTGTAATAAATTTGGATTGAGTTCCTTTTCCAGTACCTGGTGCACCTAATAAGATAATACGCATAATTACTTTTTATTTTTAAATAGTTATAAGATTAAGATTACTACTATAAATAAGTAGTAATCACATTTTTATAATTGTACAAATAATTTATTCATTCTAGAAATAAATTTATGTGGATTATCTAAATTTCCTTTTTCAGCAAATAATGACTGATCTAATAATAATTTTATCCATTCTGAAAATATTTCTTTTTCACTAATTTTAGATATTTTTTTGATTAATTCATGTTTTGGATTGATTTCAAATATATATTTTAACTCTGGAACAGGTTGTCCTGCAGCAGTAAAAAGTTTCGCCATTTGTGTGCTCATTTCATTTGAATCACTTAAAACAATGCATGGAGTTTCTGTTAATCTATTTGTTAATCTAACAGATTTTACTTTATTACCCAGTACTTTTTTAACTCTACTTAAGAAATCAATGATTTCTTTTGATGTTTCTTCTTTATTTATTAATTTTTCTTCTACAAGTTTATTTAATGATGAGTCTTCTTTGCTAATAGATTGAAATTTTTTACCTTCAAACTCAACAAGATAATTCATCATCCATTCGTCAATTCTATCTGATAACAATAAAACATCAATGTCTTTTTTATTGAATAATTCGAGATGTGGACTATTTTTTGCAGATATATAACTATCAGCTGTTATATAGTATATTTTTTCTTGTTTTTCAATCATATTAGATACATATTGTTTTAATGAAATTTTTTGCTCTGAACTATTATTTTTGATTGATGTGAATCGTAAAAGGTTAGCTATTAAACTTAAATTTTCATTATCTTCTGCAGGTCCTTCTTTTAAAACTAGTCCAAATTGGTTCCAAAAAGATTGATATTTTTCATTATCGTTTTTAGATAATTTATCTAACATTTTTAGCGATCTTTTCACTAACGCTTTTTTTAAGTTTTGAGTAATAGAATTATTTTGTAATATTTCTCTGGATACGTTTAAAGGTAAACTATTTGAATCTATTATACCTCTAATGAATCTGAGATAATTAGGCAGAAATTCTTGAGAGTTGTCCATAATATAAACACGTTTTACATATAGTTTTAAACCATGTTTATTTTCTCTATTCCAAATATCCCAAGCTGCTTTTTCTGGCACGTATAATAAACTTGTATATTCATGAGTACCTTCTACGTGATTATGACTCCAAGTAATAGGATTATGTTGATCGTTTGTTAGATATTTATAAAATTCATGATATTCATTATCACTAATAGAAGATTTATTTCTAGTCCATAACGCTTGTGCTTTATTTATTTGTTCCCAAAAATATGTTTTGTTTTTTTTGTCGTATGTTTGTATTTCTACTGGTACAGTAATATGATCGGAATACTTATTAACAATATTTTTAATTTTCCATGTTTCTAAAAATTCATCTTCTTCTTTTTTTAAAAATAATGTAATTTCAGTGCCTTGTGTTTTTTTTATAATATTCGTTATATTGTATTCACCTTCTCCTGAAGATTCCCATAATATTCCATCATTAGACTTATTTTTAGCAAATTTTGTTCTTACTAACACTTTATCTGAAACTATAAAAGATGAATAAAAACCAACTCCAAATTCACCAATTAATTCGTTTTTTACATTGGTTTTTTTATTTTCTAAAGATTTTAAAAAAGATTTAGTTCCTGATTTTGCAATTGTTCCTAAATTTTCAATTATATCTTTTTTTGTCATTCCAATTCCATTGTCACTAATAATTAGCGTTCTTTGTGCTTTATTAATAGAAATTTGAATTTTTGGAGTGTTATTATATAATTCTGGTGATGATATAGATTCAAATCGTAATTTATCTATTGCATCTGATGCATTAGATATTAATTCTCTTAAGAAAATTTCTTTATTTGAATATAAAGAATGAATCATTAAATGTAATAATTGTTTTACTTCAGATTGAAAATTATATGTTTCTTTTTTTTGTGTATTCATGAAAAAATCCTTTATTAAATTAAAATTTATAATATTTTTTAAAAATTTATTTAAAAAATTAAAAATTTTAAAGTTTATATTGGCATATTAAAACCTGGAGGAAATTGTATTCCAGTGGATATAGAAGACATTTTTTTCTTTTGAACTTCAGATATTCTTCTAGTTGCATCATTAAATGCAGCTGCTGCTAAATCTTCCAGCATATCTTTATCATTATCTTTTAATAAACTTGGATCTATTTCTACTCGTCTACAATTATGAGATCCGTTAATAGTTACTTTTACTAATCCTGCTCCAGCTTCTCCTGTAACTTCTATTTTAGCTATTTCTTCTTGCATTTTTGCCATTTTTTCTTGCATTTGTTGAGCTTGTTTCATTAAATTTCCTAATCCACCTTTACTAAACATAATTTTCTCACTTTTAAAATTTTTAATGAAAAATTTATTACTTATTTTTTATAAATGTTCTTTTTTATCTCTGTAATTGCTTCAAGTAATGTCATTTTTACACCTATTTTATAATTAGGTGAAAAAATTAATTTTTTTCTTCCATTTAGTAAAATTCTATAACATATTTGAATATCTTTTTTATTTTTCTTATGTGCTAATTCTTCTATGTTGTATTGATAGTGTTTATAAATGTTTGAATTCCATTCTAACGGGTATGTTTTTATCATAGCAATATGATGTAATATACGTAATACCTCTATTAAAATATTTTCCCATTCTATATCTATTTTCTCCATTTTACTTAATAGAAGCATCATTTTTTTAGCATCTTTTTCTAATAAAAACTTAGTTAATAAATAAATATTTTTTTTATTTGGAATTCCTAACATTTTATTGATATTATTTAAAGTAATATTATTTTTACTAAAGCTTATAGCATGTTCTAATAAATTTAATGCATCTCTCATGCTGCCTTTAGAGTATTCAGATATTATTTTTAAAGCATCTTTATCAAAATCAATGTTTTCATTATTTAAAATAAATTGCAAATGATCAAAGATATCTTCTTCAGATAATATATTCAGTGTAAAATATAAACAACGAGATATAATAGTTTTAGGTATTTTTTCTATTTCTGTTGTTGCTAAAATAAACTTAACATGTTTAGGTGGTTCTTCAAGAGTTTTTAAAAGTGCATTAAAGCTGTGTCGAGAAAGCATATGCACTTCATCAATTAAATATATTTTAAATCTACTTTTAATTGGAGCGTAATAAATATTATCTAAAATTTCTTTCATATCTTCTATTTTTGTTCTAGAAGCGGCATCTATTTCGATAAAATCCAGAGAAGTTCCTTGTTCTATTTCTTTGCAAATGTTACATTTTCTACAGGGTATAGAAGTGATGTTTTTTTGACAATTTAAACTTTTAGCTAATAATCGACCAATAGTAGTTTTTCCTATTCCTCTAGTTCCAGAAAGCAACCATGCATGATGGATTTTATTCATAGAAATTGCATTACATATAGAAGTTATAATATGTTTTTGACCAATTGTTTCTTTAAAATATTGAGGACGATATTTTCTTGCTAGTATTTGATAGTTCATATTTTTAAATATTATTATGATATTAATTTTATTCAGAGATTAAAATTTTTACAAATATTAGTTGTAAATTATACATTTAGTGTATAAAATATGAAATTCAATTTTTTATATTAAAAATATTAGAAAGAAGATTCTGTTAGCCCTTAACACTGTTAAGTTGAACAATGAGTCAGATCTGGAAAGAAGCAGCTAAATCAATAAATGCAGGTGTTTTGTTTTAACTAACAGGATCTTCCAAATTTAATATTTAGATAATTGAAAATTATACATTTTTGAATAATAGCCTTTTATTTGTAATAATTTTTTATGTGTTCCAAATTCTACAACTTTTCCTTTATCTAAAACTACAATAATATCTGCATCAACTATTGTAGATAGTCGATGCGCTATAACAATTAATGTAGTATTGTTTTTTATAGTAGTTAAAGTAGTTTGAATTAATTTTTCAGTTCCAGAATCAATATTAGCAGTTGCTTCATCTAATATAAGTATTTTAGGGTTTTTTACAAGTATTCTAGCAATAGATAGTAGTTGTTTTTGACCTACAGACAATGTGTTACCTTCTTCTCCTAAAATCGAATGTAAACCTTTTGGCATAGATTTAACTAAAGAAAAAAGATTAACAATTTTTAATATTTCCCATACTTTATCTTCTGATATTTTTCTTCCTAATGCAATATTATTAAAAAAAGTGTCTGCAAGAACTATTGGGTCTTGCTGGACCATCAATATACTTTCTCTTAAAACACTGTGACTTATAGAATTAATTGGCTTATTATCAAGATATATTTCTCCATTTTTAATTGGATAATATCCCATTAACAAATTAGCTAAAGTACTTTTTCCGCTTCCTGTATGACCGACAAACGCGACAAAACTTTTAGATGGAATATCTATATTAATATTATGAAGTATTTTATTTTGACTTCTTGAGTAATTAAAATTGAGGTTTTTAATATTTACTTTTCCAGTTTTTAATTTTTTTTTATTTGTTCCATATGCTTGTTTTTTTGAGTCTATAAGAGAAAATATTCTTTCTCCGGCAACAATTGCTTGTTGTAATATAGATTGTTGAATAGTTATTGAGATCAAGGGCTCATTAAGGCGTCCTAGATATGTAATAAAAGCATATAGTACACCAACTTCAAAAGCTTCATTTTTTAAGCAACTAAACGAAAAAATAAAACTACATAATACTAAAGATGATATTAAACTTAATAACGGTCGCAACAAAAAACCATCTAATTTTAATATTTTCATTCGTGCTAAATAATGCATTTGACTACTATCTTGAATACTTTGTTTAAATCTACTTTGTTGTCTAAATTGTTGAATAACATTTATGCCATTTATTATTTCATTAAATTTATTATTAATATTTGCTAAATAATATCTAACATTTCGAAGTAACGGAGTACTATAGTGTTGGTAAATTGACATAATTATTATTATTAATGGTACAATAAAAATTGCAATTATTGCCATATGCCACTCAAGAGTAAACATTGCGAATAATATAATAATAATTAATGTGATACTACGAAATAAAGTAGGCGCAACGGTATCATACAATTCTTTAATTACTTCAGTATCATTGGTAACTTTAGAAATAATTTGACCAATAGGTTGTGAATCAAATTGATGAATAGGTTGTTTTATTGCAGAGTTCATAACATCGTTACGCAATTTATTAATCACTTCTACAGCTATTTTATTAAAATAAATACTTTGAAAATAGTTGAAAAAAACTGCTAATATTTGAAGTATAATAAATGCAATTATAATAATTAGTATTGATTGTAAATAAAATACATGTTTGGATAAAATATTATTAATAAAATAACTAATTAGAATAGGACCTAAAACTTCTGAAGTCGATCCACTTATAAGCAAAAAAAATGCTAATATAATTTTCTTTTTCCAAGGTATGGCATATTTTATTAAACGTTTTAAAATTGGCCAAAATGCTATTAAATGATCCATATTATAAATTTCTAATCTATTTTAGATTATCCTCAATTTTTTTTGATTGTTGGTAATAGTACATGGATTGATACCAATTTTTTTCTTGTATTAATTTTTTATGATTTCCTTTTTGAATAATTACACCTTTTTTAATAACAATAATTTCATCTGCGTTAATTAATCCAGATAAACGATGCGCCACAATGATTATTGAACGACCAGTTTTTTTCCATTTTTCTAAGTTATTTAAAATATTATTTTCAGTATTTCCATCTACTGCAGATAAAGCGTCATCTAAAATTAATATTTCTGTATTTAATAATAGTGCGCGAGCTATAGAAATACGTTGTTTTTGACCGCCAGATAACATTACTCCTCGTTCACCAACTTGTGTTTGATATCCTTCAGGCAAACATATAATATCTTTATGTATATCTGCCAATTTCGCTGCTTTTTCAATTTCACTTTTAGATGCGTTAGGTTTTCCTAAACAAATATTATTATATATATTATCTGAAAATAAAAATGCAGTTTGATTAACTACGGAAATTTTACTTCTCCAATAATTAATTTTTAATTGTAATAATGAAATAGAGCCATATGTAATTTCTCCTTCAGTGATTTTAAATTGTCTTTGTATTAGTTTTAATAAAGTACTTTTTCCAGAACCAGTTGGACCGCAAACACCTAAAGTTTTTCCCGGTAAAAGAGTAAAATTAATTTTTTTTAAAGAGGGAATATTTCTTTTTGGATAAAAAAAAGTATTAATATGGACATTTATTATTTTTGAAATATTATCGGTTGTTTTTTTACCGTCTTCAATATATAGTTTTTGGTTAATAATCGAATAAATTCTTTCCCATGCCGCACTCCCTCTTTCTACGATATTAAACATCCATGCCAGCGCTAACATTGGCCAAATCATTAAACCTAAATACATAATAAAACTTGTTAATTGTCCTATGGTAATTATATCATGCCATACTAAATATCCACCTGCAGTAATAGCTAATAAATTAGAAAATGCGACTGATAGATAAATTACAGGATCAAAACGAGCATCTATCTTAGCTACTTGCATGTTTTTTTTTCCAGCTTCATTAACAATGCAATTAAATTTTTTTAATTGATTTTCTTCTAACCCAAATGATCGAATCATTCGAATACTGGTTAATATCTCTTGTGTTTGATTATTTAATAAAGAAAATGAATGTTGTGCATTTCTAAATTTATCATGAAGTTCTTTTCCATATTTTTTAATTAAAAAAGCCATAATAGGCATTGGTATAAGAGAAATTATTGTTAATAACCAACTAATTTGAGTAATCATAACAACTAATACAGATAAACCCATAATGGATGAATCTATGAGTGTTAAAACACCTTCTCCTGCTGCAAATACAACGCGATCAACATCATTTGTAGCTCTAGCAATTAAATCTCCAGTTCTATTTTTTAAAAAAAATATTTGACTTTGATTACTAAGATGTGAGTAAAATTTTACTCGTAATTCTGTTGCAAGATTATAAGATGCACCAAATAAAAGAATTCTCCATAAATATCTTAATATATATACAGTAATTGCAATTAAAAAAATAATTAAAATCCATGGTAATATTTTTATTCCACTCATTTTTTCTTTAATAATTAAATCGATTAAAATTCCAATTATCTTAGGTGGTACTAATTGTAAAAATGCTATTGTTATCAATAAAATAATAGAGCCTAAATAGCGTTTCCATTCTTTTATAAAATACCATTTTAATTGATTGAACAATCTCACGAAATAATCCTAAAATGTAAATATGAAAATATATATTTAAATATTATATATTTTTAATTAATTTTTTTTTTAAAATTAAAAATATTTTTTTTTATTCTTAATATATAATGTTAATTATAATATTTTTGAAATTTTTAAATTACAAACGTATAAAATAATAATATGAACAAAAATACAAAAAAAATACTGATAGTTTTTAGTGGTGGACAAGATTCAACAACTTGTCTCATACATTATGCTAATTTATATAAAGAAATTTATTGTATTACTTTTGATTATAATCAATTACATAAATCTGAAATTCATTCTTCTCGTTTTATATCAAAATATTTTGGAGTAAAAAAACATATATTTATAGATATTAAATTTTTACAAAATCTTTCTAAAAGTAGTTTAACAGATAAAAACATTTCTATTTGTAATAATCATCCATTAAATTCTTTATTGCCTAGCACTTTTGTTCCCGGTCGAAACATTTTATTTTTAACTTTATCTTCTATATATGCTTTTAACAATCAAATTGATTTTGTTGTTTTAGGCGTAAATACAATTGATTTTTCCGGCTATCCAGATTGTAGAAATGAATTTATTAAAGCAATGAATCATGTCGTTCAAATTGGAATGGACTGTCAAATTAGTTTTAAAGTTCCTTTAATGAATTTAAGTAAAGCAGAAATATGGTCTTTATCAGATTATTGGAATTCAAGTAAATTTATTCTTAATCATACAATAACGTGTTACAAAGGTTTAATAGCAAATGGATGCGGCAAATGTCAAGCATGTATTATTCGTTATGAAGGATTTAATAAATGGAAGTCTAATCCTTCATATTATATGAAAAAGTTAAAAGAAAAATTTAATTTTTTTGATTAATGATATTTTATTTCAGTAATTATAAAAATATATTTATATATTTTCTATTTTTTCATATGTAATTTTAGATGTTTTATGAAGATTTTTAATAATACAGTTAAATATTTTTTCTATATTATTTTTTTCTAAATATTTTACAATCATTTCTTCTTCGTTTTTTGAAAATTTTTCATTATAAATTTTTGATATAAATGCGATTACAAAATTTTTATTTTTATCTTGATACATAGTATAAATTTTTTTTTCATTAATTCTATATGGCATAGAAAAAATTTTAGATACAATAGGATTATGATCGTATCGAGATAGTGTCTCTGAGACATTAAAAAGTAAATTTTCTTTACTTAATGTTTTTTTGTTTCCATTATTTAACTCAAATAAAATTTTTTTTGTTTTTTCTTTTGTTTCTTTAATAGCTTTATCATATTTTAAAATATTTATAATATTATTTTTGACATTTTTAATATTTTTTAATTTTTTTGTTTTAAAATTTTTAATCGTTAATATAAATAATTGATGATTTTTTAATTCAATTAATCCTGAATGCGATTTTAGTTTTTTTTCTCTGTCTAATATTCCTTTTTTAAAAATTATTTTTTTCAAAGTAGGATTTTGAAAAACTTTTGGAGTGGAATTTTTATCAAACCATGAAGTTTCTATAGATTTAATATTAGATTTCTTTTCAATTAAATCAAATCTATTTTTATATTTTTTAGATAATAATAAAATTTTATCTTTTAATTTATAGTATGTAATTAAAGCTTTTTTACGCTTTATTTCAGATTTAATTATATCCGATACTTCAGAAATTTTTTTTATTTTTTTGGGTAAAATTTTATTTAATTTAATAATCAAAAATTCGTCATTAAATTTAATTACATCAGAAATTTGATTCTTTTGATTTAAATTAGATGTTTTTATTTCTTCAGGTATTAAATTGGTTTCTATCCATCCAATGTTTCCTCCTTTTTTCGAAGAAATTGGTTCTATTGATTTTTCTTTTGCTATTTTTGAAAAATTTCCTCCTTTTTTTAGTTCTGATAATATTAATAACGCTTCTTTTTTGGTCTTTGTTTGAATAATACTATAATTTCTTTTTTCTTGTGTTGAATATTTATCTATATTTTTTTTGTACCAATATTTAACTTCTTTATTATTACATGATATATTGAATTCATTTGGCTGTATATGAATGTAACTAATTTGAAATTGTTCTGGACTATAAAATTTATTTTTATTGTGATTAAAATAATTTAAAACTTCTGCGTTATTTACGCTTTGATTTTTTATAGAATTAATTTTAAAAATTGCTTTTTTAATTATTCTTTTTTGAGAAAGTAATTTTATTATATGTTGTTTTTCATTATCTAATATAAAGTTTGTTTCTGCGATTGTATTAATTAAATTGATTGTATTTAATTTTTTTTTGATTAATTCTATATACTCATAATTTGTTAAATTAGCTGATTCTAAATAATTTAAATATTTTTTATTACTAAATTTATTATTTTCTTGAAACATATTAGAATTTAATATTATTTTTTTAATTTCACTGTTATCTAAATTAAATTTAATATTTTTTGTATATTGTTCCAATAAAATATTATTGATTAATTGAGACAATACATAATTATATAAATTTTCTCTAAATATTTTATTATTAATTATATTAAAATGTGTTCCTAGTATTTTTTTTTGTTTATTTAATTCGGAATCAAATATATTTTTGAATGTTTCAAAATTAACTTTTTCTTTATTAATTTCTGCTATATATTTCGTTGTATCTTTATGAATATAATTATTTAAAGTACCAAATATTATTGATAAAATAACTATTCCTAAAATACATTTAACTAAAATGTGTTTTGATCGTGTTTTAAAAAATTTAATCATAATGCAACGATCCTAAATATTTTAAATTTTATATTAAAAGTTTTTAATGTTTATAATACGTATTATAAAGGCTGACAACTTTTTGTCAGCCAAATTTACAATTCTATGAATATATTTTACGTTATATAGGGTGTTTTTTCTAATGCTAATTTTAAAACTTCTTCAATGTGTTTTACTGGATATATTATTAATCCATCAATGATATTTTTTGGTATTTCTTCTAAATGACGTTGATTTTCATATGGTATCAGAACTATTTTAACACCTCCACGATGTGCTGCTAATAGCTTTTCTTTTAATCCACCAATAGTAAGTACTTTTCCTTGCAATGTAATCTCTCCTGTCATAGCAATATTTGATTTAACAGGATTTCTTGTTAAAGAAGAAACGATAGCAGTGCACATTGCAATGCCTGCACTTGGGCCATCTTTTGGAGTTGCACCTTCTGGGACATGTACATGAATATCATGTTTTTCATAAAAATCTTTTTTTATTCCTAGTTTTTTAGCTTGTGATCGAACAACTGTCAGTGCAGCTTGAATCGATTCTTGCATTACTTCACCTAAAGATCCAGTATAAGTAAGTTTTCCTTTACCTGAAACACATGCTGTTTCAATTGTTAACAATTCCCCACCAACTTCTGTCCATGCTAATCCAACCACTTGTCCGATTTGATTTAATTTGTTTGTTTTACCATAATCAAATCGTTTTATTCCTAAAAATTTATTTATGTTTTTATTATTTATTTCAATGTGTTTTAGAGATTTATTTAAAATTAATTTTTTTACGACTTTTCTACATATTTTAGATATTTCTCGTTCTAGATTACGAACTCCAGCTTCTCTTGTATAATAATGAATAATATGCATTATAGCGCAATCAGTAATTGTTAGTTCATCTTTTTTTAAAGCATTTCTTTCAAGTTGTTTAGGATACAAATAGCATTTTGCTATATTTAATTTTTCATTTTCTGTATAACCAGAAAGTCGAATAATTTCCATTCTATCAAGTAATGGAGCAGGTATGTTCATTGAGTTTGAAGTTGCTACAAACATTACGTCAGAAAGATCGTAATCTACTTCTAAATAATGATCATTAAAATTTATATTTTGTTCTGGATCAAGAACTTCTAATAGTGCAGAAGCTGGATCTACTCTAACATCACAAGACATCTTATCAATTTCATCGAGTAAAAATAATGGATTCTTAACCTTTGCCTTAATCATTTTTTGAATTAATTTTCCAGGCATTGATCCTATGTATGTACGACGATGACCTCTTATTTCCGCTTCATCCCTTATTCCACCTAATGCCATTCTAACGTATTTTCTACCTGTTGATCTTGCGATAGATTTACCTAATGATGTTTTACCTACTCCTGGAGGTCCGATTAAACATAAAATGGGACCCTTAACCTTATTTGTTCTACTTTGTACTGCTAAATACTCTAATATTCTTTCTTTAACTTTTTCAAGTCCAAAATGATCAATATCAAGAATTTTTTTAGCTTGTTTAATATCTTTTTTTATTTTTGTTTTTGTATTCCAAGGAACTTGTATCATCCAGTCAATATAACTTCGTACTACAGTTGCTTCTGCAGACATTGGTGACATCATTTTTAATTTTTGTAATTCTGATTCTGTTTTTTCTTTAGCTTCTTTAGGCATTTTTAAAGATTTAATTTTTCTTTTTAAAATTTTATTTTCATCTGGAATTTCATCCATGTCACCAAGTTCTTTTTGAATAGCTTTTATTTGTTCATTTAAATAATATTCTCTTTGACTTTTTTCCATTTGTTTTTTAACACGATTTCTGATTCGTTTTTCTACTTGTAATAAATCAATTTCTGATTCCATTATAGCCATTAAAAATTCTAGTCTTTTATTTACATTGTTTATTTCCAATACCGATTGTTTGTCAGTTAATTTTAATGGCATATGAGCTGCAATTGTATCTGCAAGTTTTTCTGAGTTTGTTATATTATTAAGAGTATTTAATATTTCTGATGGAATTTTTTTATTAAGTTTAATATAAGATTCAAATTGATTTATTGTTGTTCTAATTAATACTTTGTGTTCTTTGTTTAAAATATTAGAAATATTAATTGGTTCTATTTCACCAATATAATGCTCTCCTGTATTAATTAAATTTTTAATACAGGCACGTTGTAAACCTTCGACTAATACTTTTACTGTACCATCTGGAAGCTTCAACATTTGTAAAATTGAACTAATAGTTCCTATATTAAATAAATCGTTTATATTCGGCTCGTCTTTTGAAGCTTCTTTTTGTGCAATTAACATAATTTTTTTATCATTATCCATAGATGTTTCAATACATTTTATTGATTTTTTACGACCTACAAATAATGGAATGACCATATGAGGATATACAACTACATCTCTTAATGGTAACACGGGAATTTTAATGCGTTCAGAACGCTCAGAATTCATAGAGCTCTCTCTTAGTTGAATTTCCGATGATGTGTGTAAATTTGAAAACTGCAAGATATAAAAATATACAGTTATATTTAAGCGATTTAATTTATATGAACAATCGTTTTGTGTTTAATATATATAATATGGCTTTTATTATAATAAAAATCTTAAATTAAATTTAATTAAGATTTTTATTTATTCACCAGATGCTTTTTTTGATTTATTTTTTTCATATATTATTTTAGGTGATGATTTTGAATGTATTACTGATTCAGTTATAAGTACTTTTTCTACGTTTTTCATTGATGGTAATTCATACATTGTATTTAATAAAACCTTTTCAATAATAGATCTTAATCCTCTTGCTCCTGTTTTTTTTAACATTGCTTGTTTTGCAATAGCTTTAATTGATTTTTTATCAAATTCTAATTTTACTTTTTCTAAATTAAATAATGTTTGATATTGTTTAATTAAAGCGTTTTTAGGCTTACATAAAATTTCAATAAGTGCATTTTCTGTTAACTCATTTACTATTGTAATAATTGGTAAACGCCCAATAAATTCAGGAATTAAGCCAAATTTTATTAAGTCTTTTGGTTCAACTTGTTTTAATAAGTGTTCTTCTGATTTCTTTTGAGTTTTTTTGTTAATTTTTGCATTAAATCCAATTTCACTGCTTATATTAATTCTTTTTGAAATAATATTAGACAAACCCGAAAACGCACCTGCACATATAAATAAAATATTTGAAGTATTAATTTGTAAAAATTCTTGTTGTGGATGTTTTCGACCACCTTGTGGTGGAATAGATGCTAAAGTTCCTTCAATGAGTTTTAATAAAGCTTGTTGCACTCCTTCTCCTGAAACATCTCTAGTTATAGAAGGATTGTCAGATTTTCTTGAGATTTTATCAATTTCATCAATATATATAATACCTAATTCTGCTTTTTTAACATTATATTTGCATTTTTGTAGTAGTTTTTGTATTACATTTTCAACATCTTCTCCTACATATCCTGCTTCTGTTAAAGTGGTAGCATCTGCAATACTAAATGGTACATTTAATAGTTTTGCTAGTGTTTCTGCTAATAAAGTTTTTCCACTTCCAGTAGGTCCGATTAATAAAATATTACTTTTTCCAAGTTCAGTTTTTTCTTTGTTTTTATTAATATTTTTAATACGCTGATAGTGATTATAAACAGCTACAGATAAAACTTTTTTCGTATGATCTTGTCCTATAACATAACTATCAAGATATTTCTTTATTTCAGACGGTGTAGGTAAATCTTGTAAATCATTATTTTGAATATCTTTTATAATTTTAGTTTCTTCAATAATATTATTACATAGTTTTATACATTCATTGCATATACATACTGACGGACCAGCAATGAGTTTTTCTACTTCCTTTTGGTTCTTTCCACAAAAAGAGCAATGAAGTAATTTTTTAGAATCATCTTTACTCTTATCTGTCATATTTTAAACCTCTTTTTATATTTGTTGATTTTTTTTGAGTAAATAGATTCTATTTTATTTTTTTTACAAAAAAAAATATTTTTTAAAAAATTTTTTATTTTCGTTTGGTTAGGATTAAATCAATTAATCCATATTGGATAGACTCATTTGCTGATAAAAAGCAATCTCTTTCTGTATCTTTGTTTATTTTTTTAATAGATTGATTAGTATGCAAAGAAAATAATTGATTTAATTTTTTTTTCATTTTAATTATTTCTTTAGCATGAATAGCAATATCTGAAGCTTGCCCTTGAAATCCACCTAATGGTTGATGAATCATAATTCTAGAATTTGGTAAAGAAAATCTTTTCCCTTTAGTACCAGATGCTAATAAAAAAGCTGCCATTGAACATGCTTGACCTATACAAATTGTTCGTATATCTGGGCTAATAAATTGCATGGTATCATAAATAGACATACCTGAAGTAATAATACCACCTGGAGAGTTAATATATAAAAATATATCTTTTTCTGGATTTTCTGCTTCCAAAAAAAGCATTTGAGCTATTATAGTGCTTGCCATACTATCTTCTATAGCACCATTCATAAAAATTATACGTTCTTTTAACAATCTTGAATATATATCATATGAACGTTCTCCTCTTGAATGCTGCTCAACAACCATTGGAATCAATATTGAATTAGACATTTTTTAGTATTCTCTTGATGAACATTCAATTTAAAAAGTAAAATATTAAAATTTTTTGTAATTAAAATATTTTTCAAAAAATACAAATATAGAACTATTAAAAATTTTTATTTTTTAAAAATATAATTCTTCAGAATTTAAGTTATAGTTTATAAATTCATTAAAAGTATAATATTTTTTTATAATCTTAATTTTATTTTTTAAAAACTTTATAACTTCTTTTTCTAATTCCAAATTTTCTATGGTTTTTCTTAATATTTTATTTTTATTGTATATGTTGATAATTTCCAATGGTTTTTTGTATTTTAAAGATATTTCCTTAATTGTTGATTTAACTTTTTCTGTATCTACTAAAATTTTATTGTTATTAATAATTTCTTCCAAAATTAACTTAGTACACAATCTTTTTTTAGCTTGTAACTCAAGATCAACGTGATATTTTTTATCTAAAATATTTTTTCTGTTTCCTTTATATTCTTCTATAAGTCTTTTATTTAAATTTATTATTTCTTGTTGCAATAGAATAGGAGGTAGTTTAATTGGATTTGCTTTTATTAACTTGTGTATGATTTGGTTTTTTAAATGACTTTCAGTTAACTTATTTATATCTTGAATTATTTTATCTTTTATAGATTGTAAGTTCGATTCAATAAGTTGAATATTTTTAATTTTTTTATCTATTTTTTCTTCTTTTTCTTCAACTTTTATTATTTTAATTTTAAATGTTATATCTTTATTATTAAGTTCTTTTTCTGGATGGAATGAAGAAAATAATATTTTCAAAAAAATAATATCGTTAGTATAATGATTGATTATTTTATTATTTAATTCATCTAAAAAATGATTTTTAAAAATAATAAACTGAAAATTTTCAGTATCAAATTTATTTATTTTTTTATTATTTTCGTAAATTGAATAATTAATTGTTACTTTATCATTAATTTTAATAGCTCTATTAACTGGATGCCATACGATTGTTTTTTTTTGATTTTCTACTATATTTTTCTTTATATCTTCATTAGTAATATTAACAATAATTTTTTCCGCTTTAATTGAACTTACTTCTTTTATTTTAATATCAGGATATACTTCATAAATAACAGAATATTTAAAATTTTCATTTTTTTCTTCTTTTTCATCTATATAATACTTAGGATCACCAATAATATTAATTTTTTCTTTATTTAAAAATTCAAAAAAAAATTTTTGCATTAGTTTATTAAATACATCATAATAAATATTATTTCCGTATTTTTTCTGTATTATTTTAATAGGCACTTTTCCTTTTCTAAAACCATTAATATTTGTATTTTTATTAATTTTAGAAAACTCTTTAAAAAGAGCAGTGTCGATTATTTTTTTTGGAATATTGATTGTAACACGATGACCTGCATCTTTAGTTTTTTCCAGAAGAAATTTCATCTTATTACCTTAAAATTACATTTATTAGTTAATCTTAGATATTTTTTATTTTATTGAGATATTTTATAAAATTTTAATAGATTTTAAATTGAATAAATTATTTTAAATATTTTGTTAAATGATAATATTTGTTGATATATTTTGTCTTTAAAAATTGATTGTCTTAAAGTTATTTATTTTTATAATAGTTTTTTATTATTTTTTTTGAAAACATTTTATAGAATAATTGTTTTTATTTTTTTTATATTTCCATTCATTTAAAGTATAAGTATATAATGTAATTGAATATATGTTTTCTTTATGTATTTCATATAATTTTTTAAAAATTAAACGATGTCTATTAATTGTTTTCATATTAATAAAATTATCGCTAATAATTACTATTTTTAGATGTGTGAGAGCATTATTAGCATATTTATGAGATTTACTATCATTATAAATTGCAATGTGATTTATATTCATTTTTGATACTAAATATTCTTTTATTTTTTCTAAACACATAAAATTAATTTTATATCCTAATTAATATTGTCAAAAAATATTTTTATATATTTTTTATATCAGACTTTATGAAATTATTTTAGAATACTTTTTAAAGTAATAACTCTATTTTTAATAATAAAATTCTATTTTTTGATAAAAAATACTTAATAAAACATATTTTTCATTTTAAATTTTATCAATTTTTGAAAAATAATTCAATTATTTCAAAAATTATTAGTTTTTTGAAATTTAAAATTTGTAATTAAAATAATTATAAAAAATTTTAATTAATAAATATTAAATTTGAGGTTTTTAAAAATGATATGCACAAATTTTAATAAATGTTTTAAAATTTTATTATTAACTTCAATTGTTTTTATGCTGAATGGTTGTAATAGTATGTTATTCACCTCACATGGAATAATTGCAAAACAAGAATCTTCATTGATTTTGATATCATTTATAATGATGTTATTTGTTGTTATTCCTGTTCTTTTTATGACAATGTATTTTTCGATTAAATATCGCTCTTCTAATATAAATCAAATATATAAGCCAAATTGGTCTGAATCTAAAATAATAGAAACAATAGTATGGATTATACCTGTTTTAATAATTTCTTTTTTGGCTTTTTTGACTTGGAATTATTGTCATATATTAGATCCTAAAAAATCTATATTATCCAAGAATAAACCCATTAAAATAGATGTTATTGCATTAGATTGGAGATGGTTATTTGTTTATCCAGATTATGGTATAGCAAGTATTAATGAAATAGCTATTCCTACAAATACACCAATAATTTTTCGTATAACTTCACATTCTGTTATGAATTCTTTTTTTATTCCTTCTCTTGGTAGTCAAATATACGCCATGCCTGGGATGGTAACAAAATTAAATCTAATTTCTAATGATTCAGGCAAATATAAAGGAATATCTTCTAATTATAGCGGAAAAGGATTTTCTAATATGAAGTTTACTGTAATCTCATTACCAAATAAAAAAATATTTATAAATTGGATTGATAAAGTAAAACATTCACCAAAAAAACTAAATACTATAAAGATTTTAAAAAAAGTGTTTTTTCCTAATGAAAATTATTATGTAGAATATTTTTCTAATGTTGATCAAATGTTATTTGATAGAATATTTCATTAATTTTTTTTAAATAGATATTAAATATGTTAAATGTAATTTTTATAAGAATTTAGGAGAAGCAAGATATGTTTGGAAAATTAACATTAGATGCAATTCCTTATAATGAACCTATTATAATGGTAACTTATTCTTGTATTATTTTAATTGGATTATGTTTAATTTCAGCTATTACATATTATGGGAAATGGAAGTATTTGTGGTCTGAATGGTTTACTAGTGTTGATCACAAAAAAATAGCTATTATGTATGGAATATTAGCATTTGTTATGTTATTTAGAGGTTTTGTAGATGCTATATTAATGCGTGCTCAACAAATGATTGCATCTTCAGGCAATAATGGTTTTTTACCACCACATCATTATGATCAAATATTTACAGCGCATGGTGTGATAATGATTTTTTTTGTCGCAATGCCTCTTGTAATTGGATTAATGAATTTAGTAGTTCCATTACAAATTGGTGCTCGTGATATAGCTTTTCCTTTTCTTAATAGTTTAAGTTTTTGGTTAAATGTAAGCAGTGCTATATTATTGACTATTTCTTTAGGAGTAGGTGAATTTGCGCAAACTGGATGGTTAGCTTATCCGCCTTTGTCTGGTATTAAATATAGTCCTGGAGTTGGAGTAGATTATTGGATTTGGAGTCTTCAAATTTCTGGAATTGGTACTACTTTGACAGGAATTAATTTTTTAGTAACTATTCTAAAAATGAGAGCTCCTGGAATGAGCTTGTTTAAAATGCCTGTATTTACTTGGACATCTTTATGTACAAATATATTAATAGTTATATCTTTTCCAGTATTAACTGTGACTCTATTATTATTAACTTTAGATCGTTATTTTAATTTTCATTTTTTTACTAACGATCTTGGTGGAAATGCTATGATGTATGTTAATTTAATATGGATTTGGGGACATCCAGAAGTCTACATTTTAGTTCTTCCAGTATTCGGTATTTTTTCAGAAGTAGTGGCTACTTTTTCTAAGAAGCGTTTATTTGGATATACATCTTTAGTTTGGGCAACATTAGCAATTACTATTTTATCTTTTATTGTTTGGTTGCATCATTTCTTTACTATGGGTGCAGAATCAAATATAAATGCTTTTTTTGGAATTACTACTATGATTATAGCAATTCCTACTGGAGTAAAAATTTTTAATTGGTTGTTTACTATGTATCAAGGTCGTGTTTATATGCATTCCGCAATGTTATGGACTATAGGATTTTTATTAACTTTTTCTATTGGTGGGATGACTGGTGTATTACTATCTATTCCTCCAGTTGATTTTATTTTACATAATAGTGTATTTTTAGTTGCTCATTTTCACAATGTGATAATTGGTGGTGTTGTTTTTGGTTGTTTTGCCGGAATTAATTATTGGTTTCCAAAATTATTTGGTTTCATATTAAATGAAACTTGGGGAAAACGTGCATTTTGGTTTTGGATAATAGGTTTTTTTACTGCATTTATGCCTTTATATTTTTTAGGTTTTATGGGTATGACTCGTCGTTTAAGTCAAAACATTGATTTAGAATTTCATTTTTTATTATCTATTGCTGCTATTGGTGCTGTTTTAATTGGTATAGGTATTGTATGTCAAATAATTCAATTTTGGATTTCAATAAAAAATCGTCATCATAACTTAGATGTTACTGGTGACCCATGGGATGGACGAACTTTAGAATGGTCCACTTCTTCTCCAGCACCGTTTTATAATTTTGCTGTTATTCCTTATATTAAAAATAAAGATGATTTTTGGGAAACAAAAAAACAAAAAAAACATATAAAAAATATTAATTATAATGAAATTCATATGCCAAAAAATACAGAATTAGGATTTTTTATTGGTTTTTTATCTTTAATATTTGGTTTTTCTGCTGTTTGGCATATTTTTTGGTTGTGTGTATTGTCGTTTTTTACAATAATTACAAGCTTAATTATAAAAAGTATAAACGAAGATAATAGTTATATAGTTTCTATAGAAGAAATTAAAAAAATAGAAGAAAAAAAAATTTTAAATATTAAAAAAGTAGGTTTAAAATGATGAACAAAATAAATGATCCAACATATCATCCTTCTTTAAAGGACAAAAATCATAATTTACATAATAATAAATTATTTGGATTATGGATATATTTAATGAGTGATTGTATTATTTTTGCTGTTTTATTTGCTGTATATGCAATCATTTTTAACAATTTGCCTATAAATTTTATTAATCATAAAATTTTTAGTTTATCTTCTATTTTTTTTGAAACATTTATTTTGTTATTAAGCTCATTAACATGTGCCATGCTAGTTATAGAACAAAAGAAAAAAAATATAAAAATGATTTATTTTTATTTTATAATTACTTTTTTTTTAGGTATAGTTTTTTTAATAATAGAAGTTAATGAATTTTATAATTTATTTATAGAAAATTATACTCCTAATCAACATGCTTTTTTTTCTATTTTTTTTACAATTATAGGTATGCATGGTGTTCATATTGCTTTTGGTTTAATTTTAATATTATCGATTATTTATCAGATCTCTGCATTAGGATTAACCAAAAATATTCAAGATCGAATATTATGTTTTAGTTTGTTTTGGCATTTTTTAGATATTATATGGGTTTGTATTTTTACTTTGATTTATTTAAATGGAGTGATTTAATGCGTAAATATTTTAAATTAAAACTTTATTTTAATAAGGAAGTGCAATCTTATATATATGGTTTTTTATTTTCTACATTATTAACTATAATTCCTTTTTTTATTGCTAAAAATCAATTTTTTTCTAATTCAATTAATCGATTAATAATTTTATTTTGTGCCTTTGTTCAAATTATCGTGCACTTTATATATTTTTTACATTTAAATAGTTCTCAAAAAAATTATTGGTATTTAATATCTTTATTATTTATTTTGATTATTATATTTATTGTTGTATTTGGTTCTATATGGATTATGTTTAACTTAAATCATCATCTCATGATGATATAAATATTACTTGAAAATATATTTGTTTATATGATGAAATATTATTTAGAAATAATTAAACCTCGTATTATTTTAGGGAATATAATTTTAATTATAGGTAGTTTTTTATTTTCATCTCGTTTTTATTTTGATGTTTTTTTGTTTATTTTTACTGTTTTAGGGGTATCTTTAGTTATTGCTTCTAGTTGTATTTTTAATAATATAATTGATGTAGAAATAGATGCTAAAATGAATCGAACCAAAAACAGAGTTTTAGTAAAAAAATTACTTAAACCTATACCAGTCTATATTTTTGGAATTATTGTAGGTGGATTTGGTTTTTTTATCTTAGGTTTTTTAGTAAATTTTTTATCAATGTTTTTATCAATAATTGGATTTATCATTTATGTTTTTATTTATACATTTTTAAAAAGAACATCGATATATTCCACTTTTATTGGAAGTTTTTCAGGATCAATACCTTCTTTAATTGGTTGTTCTGCTGTTAATAATACTATTAGTATAGCTAGTATTTGTTTATTTATTATTTTTATATTTTGGCAAATGTCTCATTTTTATGCGATTTCTATTATGTATATAGAAGATTATAAAAATGCAAATTTGCCTGTTTTTCCTGTGGTAAAAGGAATATTAAAAACAAAAAAACATATTTTTTACTATATAATATGTTTTAGTTTATCTAGTTTTATATTAACTTTTCTAACCTATTTAGGTTATATTTTTATTTTTCTTATTTCTATTTTAAATTTATATTGGTTATATATA
This sequence comes from Buchnera aphidicola (Aphis craccivora), assembly GCF_005082145.1. Classification (NCBI taxonomy): domain Bacteria; kingdom Pseudomonadati; phylum Pseudomonadota; class Gammaproteobacteria; order Enterobacterales; family Erwiniaceae; genus Buchnera; species Buchnera aphidicola. Next base: position 507,184 of record NZ_CP034897.1, on the reverse strand, counting down.
TCTTATATAAATATAAAAGAAAAAAATCACTTTAAATTTTCTAGTAGAATATTTTATTTATCTATTATAATAGTTATTTTTTTTAATATATTAATTTCGATTAATTTTAGGTTTTAGTGTGTAATTTTATAAACATTGTGAAGGTTTCGGTATTCCGGCTATTTTACTAGCTTGTTGTGCTGGACCTTTAGGAAATAGTTGAAATAAATAAATACTATGAATTTTTTTGTCTAGTTTTTTTTTAATACCACTAATTAGCATACGCATTGATGGAGTAATATTATATTTAAAATAAAAATCTCTTATAAAATATATTATTTCCCAATGATTATCTGTAAGTATAATTTTTTCTTTTTTTGCAATTTCTTCTGCTAAGTAAATATTCCAATCTTTATTGTTTTTTAAGTATCCTTCTTGATCTTTTTCTATTTTTTCGTAGTTTATATATTTTTTAGTATTTTTCATTGATAACATAATTTTTTATAGTATAAAAAGTTTTCAGAAAATATTGGATTTAATATGAAAAATTATAAAATGAATTTTTTTGAATTACAAGTAACATTAAGTTTTTGCGTTGTTTTTTTATTACGTATGTTAGGTGTATTTTCTATTCTTCCAGTATTAAGTAAATATGGGTTATATTTAAATGGAGGAAATAAATTTTTAATTGGTTTATCTGTTAGTGTTTATGCGATTGCTCAAATGATATTTCAAATCCCATTTGGTTTTTTATCTGATCAATTTGGCCGAAAAAAAATAATTATATTTGGACTCTTTGTTTTTTTAATTGGTAGTATTATATCTGCGAGCACAAATTCTATTTGGGGTCTCATAATTGGACGATTTATTCAAGGTTCTGGTGCTATTTCTGGTGTTTCTATGGCGTTTTTATCTGATTTAGTAAGAAAAGAAAATCATGTTAAATCTATTTCTGCTATAGGTGCTAGTTTTGCTATTTCTTTTTTGATTTCCATTGTTTTTGGATCATTAATTATTGAAACATTTAATTTTTCTTTTATTTTTTGGTTTTCTGCTATATTTTCAATTATTTGTATTTTAATTGTTTTTTTTATCATCCCTTCTTATAGAAATCAAGAATATCAAATAAAGAAGTTAAAAAAAGAAATAAAATTTTTTAATCAAAAAAATATTAAATATTTATTTAATATAAATTTCTGTAGATTTTATTTTAGTATATTTTGCTTGCATTTTTTATTGACAATGCATTTTTTGATTATACCGCAGCAATTAGAGTTATCTGGACTAGTTTCAAACTATCATTGGATTATTTACTTATTTACAATAATATTTTCTTTTTTTATTTTATATTTTATAATTGTTTATGGTTCTTTATATTTTTGTTTAAAAAACATTATTGAAATATGTGTTTTTTTTATTTTTTTATCATCATTGTTTTTTTTGTTTTTATATCATAACTTGTTATATTTAATATTATCTTTACAGATATTTTTTATTGCATTTAATATATTAGAAGTGTTTCTTCCTTCATATTTAAGTCGAAAAATATTCATTAATGATTGTAAAGGTAGTATTATGAGTATTTATTCTACTAGTCAATATCTAGGAATATCCTTAGGAGGAATTATCAATGGATGGTTATATACTTTTTTAAATGTTTCACAAATTTTTTTATTTGAAGTTTTTTTAGTTTTTATATGGCTTTTATTTAATTGTTTTTGTAAAAAATAATATTTATATAGTATAATTAATAAAATTTTATATTAATTATTTTTTTAATTTTTAGGTTTTTAAATGTGAATTTTTCTGACTTTTATAATTTTTATCAAAATCGCATAGATGAAAAATTACTTGATTTATTAAATAGTTTGCCTTTTCAGAGTTCAATTCTTATAAAATCTATGAAATATGGAACTTTAACAGGAGGAAAAAGATTACGTTCATGTTTGGTTTACATTATTGGAGAAATGTTCAAAGTAAACATCATTACATTAGATATAATATCTATAGCTATTGAGTTAATTCATTCTTATTCTTTAATTCATGATGATTTGCCATGTATTGATAATGATTATTTTAGAAGAGGAAAGCTATCTTGTCATGTAAAATATGGTGAAAATTTTGCTATACTTGCTGGAGATGCTTTACAAAGTTTAGCATTTAATGTTTTATCTACACATATTATGCCTGGTGTTTCTGATAAAAAACGTATAAAAATTATTTCTGAATTATCTTATTCTATTGGTTCTTCTGGTATGTGTATCGGACAAACATTAGATTTGCAAAAAGATACAAAAGAACTCAATATTACTGAATTAGAAAAAATTAATTTATATAAAACTGCATTTTTAATTAGATCTTCTGTTCGGCTATCATATTTATCTTCAAATTTTTTTTCTAAAAAAATATTATTGTTATTAGATCGTTTTTCTGTTGTTATTGGTTTAGCATTTCAAATTCAAGATGATATTTTTGATTTTAAAAATGATACTAAAAAAATAAAAAAAAATGAGAATCAAAATATATATAGTACATATCCATATTTAATTGGAATGAATCAATCTCAAAAAAAAATAAAAATTTTATACCAGGAAGCATTGTGTATTTTAAAAATTTTAAAAAAAAAATGCTTTATTATAAATAAGTTAGAATCGTTAACAGATTTTATAATTCAACGCTCGAAATGAATTTAATAATGAGTTCCTAATGAATTTTGATATTAAAAAATATCCAACGTTATTTTTAGCTGATTCAGTTAAAAGTTTGCGATATTTACCAGTTGAAAAATTACCTCAATTGTGCTGTGAATTACGAAGATATTTATTGGATATAATTTTTATTACAGAGGGTCATTGTGCATCTGGATTAGGTGTAGTTGAAATCACGGTTGCTTTACACTATGTTTACAATACTCCATTTGATAATTTGTTATGGGATATAGGTCATCAATCTTATCCGCATAAAATTTTAACTGAAAGAGCAAAAAAAATAATTAACATTAGAAAGAAAAATGGTTTACATCCATTTCCTTTTCGTGAAGAAAGTCAATTTGATGTTTTTGGAACAGGTCATTCTTCTACTTCCATTAGCGCAGGTTTGGGTTTATCTATTGCAGCTCAAAAAGAAGGAAAAAATAGAAAAACTATTTGTGTTATTGGCGATGGAGCAATGACTTCTGGTATGGCTTTTGAAGCTATGAATCATGCTGGTGAAATACAACCTGATTTATTAGTTATTTTAAATGATAATGATATGTCTATTTCTAAAAATACAGGTGCTTTAAGTAAACATTTAAAAAATTTAAAAAATATTAAATATAATGATATATTAAAAAATTCGTTTTTTGAAAACTTATCTTTTCAATATTTAGGACCTTTTGATGGCCATAATATTTTTTATTTAATTAATATTTTAAAAGACATAAAAAACAAAAAAGGCAGTTGTTTGTTACATTTAATTACTAAAAAAGGAAAAGGTTATCTTCCAGCAGAATTAGATCCCATTAAATGGCACACAATTCCGCAAAATAGTCTTTCGTCTTTTAATAAAACTATTACTTATTCAGAAGTTTTTGGTTCTTGGTTATGTGAAATAGCAAGTGTTGATAAAAAACTAATAGCAATTACACCTGCGATGTGTGAAGGTTCAGGTATGTTGAATTTTTCTCGTTTGTTTCCTAATCAATATTTTGACGTTGCTATTGCTGAACAGCATGCGGTTACTTTTGCAGCTGGTTTGGCTGCTGCAGGGTATAATCCAGTTGTTTCAATTTATTCTACTTTTTTACAGCGTGCTTATGATCAAATTATACATGATGTTGCCTTACAAAAATTATCTGTTTTATTTGCTATTGATAGAGCGGGGATAGTAGGAAATGATGGTCCTACACATCAAGGTGTATTTGATTTAGCTTATTTAAGATGTATTCCTGGTCTTGTAATTATGACTCCAAGCAATGAAAATGAATGTAGGCAAATGTTGTATACTGGATATATGTATAAAAAAGGCCCAACTGTAGTAAGATATCCTAAAGGAAAGGGAGTAGGAGTACCATTAGCTCCAATGAATATAATACCACTAGGAAAATCTATTCTAAAAAGAGTTGGTCAAGAAATAGCCATTTTAAATTTTGGTGTTTTATTAGAAGAAGCTTTATTAGCTGCAAATAATTTAAATGCAACATTAGTTGATATGCGATTTGTTAAGCCATTAGATACTAATATCATTATAGAGTTATCTTCTCAATATAAATTTTTTGTTACTATTGAAGAAGGAATTATTTCAGGGGGAGCAGGTAGTTCGGTAAATGAATTTATTATGATAAAAAAAATTTTACTTCCAGTATTAAATATTGGAGTTCCAGATATGTTTATTTCTCAAGGTAGTCAACAAGAAATTAGACATAATTATGAATTAGATGCTCAAGGAATTGAAAAAAAAATTTTTTCTTGGATTTCATCATCATTTTAAGATTGTCAAAGCATTTTAGCATATAATTTTATTTTTTTTCTTTGATTATTTTTAATGCAGCTTTATCTAAAACTCCATTAATAAACTTATGACTATCTTCTGATCCAAATAATTTAGCTAATTCGATACCTTCATTAATAGAAACTTTATAAGGTATATCATTTCTTTTATATAGTTCATAGAATGAAATTCTAAGAATAGCTTTCTCTACTTGTCCTATTTTTTTGAGTGAACGTGACAAATATGGTTTCATTAAATTATCTATATTTTCACAGTTATGAGTGATTCCAAAAATTAAATCATAAAAATATTCTAAGTCAATATTTCTTTTGTTTTTTTCTTTTAAAAATTCTATTGTATTATCTTTAATATTGTTTTGAGAAATTTCCCAAGAGTAAAGCATTTGTAAAGCACAAGCACGCGCTTTTCTTCGAAAATATGGATTTATCATAACATTTTCCTAGTTTTTTATTATTTTTGAGGTTCTAATATTAATCTAATATCTGGTCCTATTTTCTTTAAATTCAAAAAATTAAATTTAATACATTCAAATAACTTTAAGTTATTTTTCAAAAAAAATAATGGTTTTGCTTCGTGCCCTAATATTTTGGGCGCGATATATATAATTATTTCATCTATTAATTTCATCTTTAATAACGCACCAGATAATTTACTACCAGCTTCTATCCATACAGTGTTAATTTCTAACTCTCCTAAAAATTTTAATGTAGATAGAACGTTAATTTTTTTTTTATATGGTTTAATTATAATTTGTTTTACATTATCTGGCCATAATTCATCGTCTTGTTTTAATCTTATTAATAAAATTTTTTCTTTTGTATTCATTATTTTATGTGATTTGTTTATTCTATTTTGACTATCTATAATAACTCTTATTGGATGTTTAAAATTTTTTTCAGGAAATTGCGATAGTATTTTTTTATTAAATTCTTCTTTTCGAACAGTTAATTGCGCATTATCATTTATAATAGTTTTACTAGTACTTAAAATTGCTGAACTTTTTGCGCGAAATACTTGCACATCTTGACGCGAATCTTGAGAAGTAATCCATTTACTTTCACCGGTTTTCATTGCAATTCTTCCGTCTATTGACATTGCTAATTTAAGTTGAATTCATGGAAATCCAGTATTCATACGTTTAAAAAAACCTTTATTATATTTTTTAGATTCTTTCGATAATAAACCTATTTCTACAGAAATATTATTTTTTTTAAGATAAATAACCCCTTTTCCAGATACTTTTGGATTGGGATCTAAATTTGATATTATTACATGAACTATTCCAGCGTTAATTAAAGCATCACAGCATGGCGGTGTTTTTCCAAAGTGATTACATGGTTCTAATGTAATATATGCTGTTCCTCCTTTTGCTTTTTTTCCAGCCATATTTAATGCGTTAACTTCAGCATGATTATCTCCATATTTTTTATGCCATCCTTCTCCAACAATATGATCGTTATTGACAATTACACAACCAACATTAGGATTTGGAGCAGTTGTAAATTCTCCTAATTTACTAAGTTGTATTGCTCGTTTCATATACAATGTTTTTTTCATATTTTACCAAAAATTTTTAAAAATTATTTTAATTAAAGTGATTAAAACCAGTTTTTTTAAAATTAATTTTTTTATTATTTTCTATTAAATTAAAGCCTTTTTCTTTTGAAGTAATATATCCAATGTGTTTACATTGAATTAAATGTTTTTTAATAGCAAAATTTAATTTTTTAATGTTTTTTTTAGAAACCGTAAAACATAATTCATAGTCTTCTCCAAAATATAATGCCCAATCAAAATAATTATTTTTTTTAAAATTATTCGTTAATTTTTTAGAAATAGGTAATTTATTTAGTTCTATATCAGCTCCACATTGACTTTTTTCTAATATATGCCCTAAATCAGAAACTAATCCATCTGATATATCTATGGCTGCATTAGCAAATTTTCTTAATATTATACCTTCAGAAATTCTAGGAATAGGATTAAGATGTTTTTGAATTAAATATTTTTGTATTTTTATATCTATTTTTTTTTTTTTTTGAAGCAAAAAGAAACCAGCAGCACTTTCTCCAAGACATCCTGTAACATATATTAAATCTCCCTCTTTAGCATTTTTTCTTAATAATGTCTTTTTTCCTTGAATTAAACCATAAACACTTAGTGTAATACTTAAAGGACCACAGTTAGTATCTCCGCCTATAAGTGTAATTTTATATTGATTTAAAATTTTAAAAAAATTTTCACTAAAACATTTTAACCATTTATTGTTTGATTTAGGCATAGTAATAGAAAGTGTTATCCATTTAGGAAGTGCTCCCATAGCAGCTAAATCGCTCAGGTTTACAGCAATTGTTTTATAAGCTAAATTTTCAGGAGTTATGTTTTTAAAAAAATGCGTTCCTTCTACTAAAGTATCAGTACTAATCGCAAGAATATTATTTTTTGGTATTTTAATTAATGCGCTATCGTCTCCAATACCTTTAATAAGGTTTTTTTCTTTTTTTTTGTGCTTATTAAAAAAATGAGAAATAATTTCAAATTCATTATATTTCATGATTTAATCATTACTTTTTTTTAATTTTTCAATAATATTAATCATTTCTAATGCTGCTAACGCAGCTTCAGATCCTTTATTACCCATTTTTAAACCTGATCTTTCAATAGATTGTTCTAGATTATTTGTAGTTAATATTCCTAATGTAATTGGAATAAAATATTTCATACTGATTCGAGAAAGATTATTATATGTATCACTTGCAATATACTTAAAATGATCTGTACTGCCTTTAATAATTGTTCCTATTGCAATAATAGCATTATATTTTTTATGTTTTGCAATATAATTTGCTATTATAGGTATTTCATAAGTTCCAGGAACATATATTTTTAAAATATTTTCTTTTTTGATTTGCCCTAATCTAATTAATGTATCTAGCGCTCCAGATAATAAGTGATTATTAATAAATTGATTAAATCGAGAAATAATTATCGCAATTGATGCTGTTTTATTTGTAATTCCGGATTGAATAATATTCATATTTTTAATATTTAGTTATTTTTAAAATTTGTTTTTAATATCCAAGCATTCCCATAGTGATTATAAAAGCCTGCTTGTATACCCGCTTTTTCTCCAATACCCTGATAAATATCAAAATGCTGTCCTTTAATCATTCCTCCTACATCTAATGCCAATAATAATCGCATTTCATATTTATGAATAAAAACGCCTTTTTCATTAAGTAAAGGTATTTGTACTAATAAAACACTACCATTTTTAATTATAGATTTGTCTACAGCTATAGCTGATTTTGCGATTAATGGTACAGAACTAGATCCAAATACTTCTTTTTTTTTAGTTTCTTTAAAAAAAACAAAAGATTTGTTTTCTTCAAGTAATTTTTGAACTTCTAAATCTGTATGTTTACTGCACCAATTTTTAATACTTTGCATAGAAATATTTTTTTTATCTATTTCACCTCGTTTTATTAAAATTTTTCCTATGCTTGTATAAGGCCAATTGTTTTTTTTTGAATAACTAAAAAAAGTTAATGAATTTCCTTTGCCGTAATCTACAAAACCACTTCCTTGAATTTCCATAATGAAATTGTCTATTAAAGAATTGCTATAAGCTAAAATATATTTTTTTTTTAAAATACCATTATATATCTCTTTTCTTTGTGGTAAAACTTGATTTTTTTTAAAAATAGATGGCATTTGATATATCGGGTAAATAAAGTTATCTTTTTTTATTTTTCTAGCTTGAACTATTGGTGTATAGTATCCAGTAATTTTAACATTGCCATAATTGTCTACTCCTTTCATTTGAAACATTTTAATTTCGAATTGACTCAATGTATTAAAATCTGATGTTTTTAACCATTTTTTAATACTATTGTAAAGAACAAAATTTTTTAAATATAAACTTGGAGAAAATTTTTTAATTTTTTCTAATTGTAGAATAAAATCTTTTTGATTAACTAATTTAGTTTTAATATTTATTCTTTTTGTTTCAGTAAAATTTTTAATTAATTTTTTTTGATATTGTTGACCTTGATTAAAATCATAATTATTACATGAAATGATAAATATAAGCATTATATTTATTATTATTTTACTTATATTTTCATTATTTTGAATTTTAAAAATATTGTAATTAATCATAGTAATATTATTAAATATTGTTAAATTTATTTAAACAAGTAAATATATTAAAAAATAAACATGTTTTTTAAAAAAAAGGTTGCATTTTTTTTATTAAAGATGTATTCTTTACTGACTGAAGCGGGGTGGAGCAGTCTGGTAGCTCGTCGGGCTCATAACCCGAAGGTCGTTGGTTCAAATCCAGCTCCCGCAACCAAAAACACCTCTATCTTAAAAAATCATCCAAATTTTATAATATTTAAATCATTTTTGATGATAAAATTTTTATTTTTAAAAATTTTATCATATGATGTATTTGACATTGGTATTATATAATTTAATTATCTTAATTTAAATAATATAAATCTTATTTTTATTTAAAAAATAATATATAGGTTCGATTTAAAAAGCAAGAGGATTATCATGAAAGAGCGCACTACTGAATTAGTTCAGGGTTTTCGCCATAGCGTTCCTTACATTAATGCTCACCGTGGAAAAACATTTGTAATTATGCTAAGCGGTGAAGCAATTAAATATGGAAATTTTTTTGGTATTATTAACGATATTGGTTTGTTACATAGTTTAGGTATTCGATTAGTAGTAGTATATGGAGCTTGTCCTCAAATTAATTCAAATTTAAATGAAAATAAAATTGAAATAATATATCATAAATATGTACGTGTTACTAATTTGCTATGCTTAGAACAAGTTAAACAAGCAGCAGGAAGATTACAACTTGATATTACTGCTCGTCTTTCAATGAGTTTAAGTAATACTCCTCTACAAGGAGCAAATATTAATGTTGTAAGCGGTAACTTTATTATTGCACAACCGTTAGGTATAGATGATGGGATAGATTATATACATACTGGTCGAATCAGAAGAATTGATAAAAAAGCTATTGATTGTCAATTAACAAATGGTGCTATAGTTTTAATTGGTCCTGTTGCAGTTTCTGTTACAGGAGAAAGTTTTAATTTAACTTCTGAAGAAATTGCTACGCAAGTTAGTATTAAGTTAAAAGCAGAAAAAATGATAGGTTTTTGTAGTAATCAAGGAGTTCTTGATGATCAGGGAAAAACTATTTCAGAATTACTACCTGATGATATAAATAATAAGATTGTAAAATTAGAAAAAAATGGAGATTATATTTCTTCAACAATTCGATTTTTAAGGGGATCTATAAAAGCTTGCAAAAATGGTGTAAATAGAAGTCATTTAATTAGCTATCATAAAAATGGAGCTTTATTACAGGAATTATTTTCTCGTGATGGTATTGGAACACAAATGGTTATGGAGTCTGCAGAAAAAATTAGGCAAGCTAATATTAATGACATTGGGGGAATTTTAGAATTAATTCGACCTTTAGAAAAAAAAGGAATTTTAGTTCGCAGATCAAGAGAGCAATTAGAAATGGAAGTAGATAAATTTACAATTATTGAGCGTGATAACTTAACTATTGCATGCGCTGCACTGTATCCTTTTTTTAAAGAAAATTTGGGAGAAATGGCATGTGTTGCGGTGCATCCTGATTATCGTAATTCTTCTAGAGGTGACTGGTTACTTAAAAAAATTAAATTAAATGCAAAAAAAATAAATTTAAAAAAAATATTTGTACTTACTACACATAGTATTCATTGGTTTCAAGAAAGAGGATTTGTTGTTGTAAGTGTTGACAAACTGCCTGAAAGTAAGAAAAAAATGTATAATTATCAACGTTGTTCTAAAATTTTAATGATGGATTTATTTTAATATATTAAAAAATTTTATTTTTTTTTGCTGTTTTAATAAATATTTTTTTATTTGAAAAAATACTTAATATTTTTCGAGATCTTGTAACTGCTGTATATAAAATTTCTTTATTTAAAATTTTTAAATCTGTATTTGGTAGTATTAATGTTGTTTGATTAAATTCAGAACCTTGCGCTTTATGAACAGTAATACACCAAGCAGTTTCATAGTTTTCTAGTAAATCAACCGGAATACATTTCGTACTATTATTATCTTTTAAAAAACATACTTGTAGTTTTTGTTGCTGATCAAAATTAGTAATTCCTATATCACCATTAGATAAATTTAAATATTTATTATTTTTTGTGATAATAATGGGTTTTCCTAAATACCATATTTGATTGTTAATATAAAAATATTTTTTAATAATATTTTTTTTATACATTATATTTTCTAAAGTTTTGTTTATGTGTTTTATTCCAAATGGACCATCTTTTATAACGCACAATGTTTGATGTGCTTTAAACCTTTTTATAATTTCTTTTATATTTTCTTTTCTTTCTATTTTATCCCAATATTCTTTATTATAAAAAATAATTTTATTTATCATTTTTTCATATTGATTTTCACAATTAGTTTCATAAAAGAAAACATTTTTTATTAAATTATTAAATAATTTAATAAAAATTTCTTTTTTATTTTGATTAATTGAATTTGACAATATATCAATTCCCGAATTTGTTTTAAATCTATAATTTTTTTTTAAAATGCATATTTTATCACTTATTAAAAAAGTATTATTTTTGTTTTCTTTATTAAATAAATTTGAATATTGTGTAATTTTTTTTAAATAAGATATAGTTTCTAAACTATAACCATCATGTGAATAATTATAAATTTTTTTTAAAATAGAACCTGCTCCTATTGGTGATAATTGATTATGATCTCCAATAAAAATAATTTTAGTATTTTTTTGTAGAGCAGAAAAAATATTATGCATCATAAAAATATCTATCATAGATACTTCGTCAATAATTAAAATATCTATATTTAAAGGATTTTTCTTATTAAAAAAAATTTTATCAGATGTTTTTGAAATGCCTAATAGTTGATGTATAGTTACAGGTGGTAAAATAAATAGTTTTTTTTCTTCTGAGGATATATACAAATCAAATATTTTATGATTATTTAGTATTTCAATTAGACGTGTTGTAGCTTTTCCTGTAGGTGCTGATAATTGTATTTTAATATTTTTTTTTGTATTTTTTATTAATGCAATAATAATTTTTATTATTACAGTAGTTTTTCCGGTTCCAGGGCCTCCTAATATAAAAAATATTTGATTTATTAAACTTAGTGCTACCGCTGTTTTTTGAGCATTATATTCTTTACTAGGAAATAATTTTTTTAAAATTTCGCAAGTTGTCATTAAATCAAATTCGAAATATATTTTTTTTTGATATAAATATTTTAAAATATTTTTTTCAGATTTCCATATTTTATAGAGATAAATTTTTTTTTGAAACAACACCAAGGGAGTTGTAATATCTCCATTACTAACAGCATGATGTTTAGATAACTCAAAAAACCAGTTTATTTGGTTTGTATTTAAAATAAATAATATTTTTTTAATAATTTTTTTATTGTTAACAGAAAAAAAATTATTTTTTTGAAAATATTCAATCGATAAAAAAAGATGACCATTATTGCTTTCAAAACTTGTACAAGCTGCTACTAACATAATAATATTATTTGTTTTAGAAATAAATTGTGAAAAAATAAAATCAATCATACGTATAGTTTGATTTTTTACTAAATTTTTTAATAAATTTTTCATATAAGTAACATTTTTTAATTGTTAACTAAAAATAAATTAATTAAATTTTTAACTAATAAATAATTTGGCATTATATAGAAAATGCCATTGTTTTTATCTGTTTTATCTATTCCTCTTAAAAACATATAAAATATTCCGCCAAAATTATTTTTATACTCATATTTTTTTACTTTTTTATTTAAATATTGATGTAATGCAACTGTATATATTTGATATTGTAAATCATATCGATTTTTAATTATTTCTTTTTTAATATTTTTTAAAGAATATGAATTTTTACAATTACCTAGATAATTAGATTTATAATCTATTATATAATATTTTTTCTTCCAAAAAAAAACTAAATCAATAGATCCTTTTAAAATTCCAGTAACTGGATTAAAAGATATTTTGGGTGAAAGAGAAGAAATTGGATCAAAAGATTTAACAATGTGATTAAAATCTATACTATATAATGCTTTTTGTATAGGCAAAAAAAATTTCATTTCTTTTATATATTGATTTGATTTTAACATAGATAAATTAAAATTTAAATTTTTTAAATTTATATGAATAATTTTATTTATCCAAGATATTAATACGGGAGCCCATTTTTCTGAAAATCCATGTTCTTTTAAAGATTTATAAAAAAAATCAATATTTAATTTTTCCGAAAAATTAATTTTATTTAATATATAGTGTATAAGAATTCCAGTTTTTTCTCCTATTGGAAAATTTTCAAATATTATTTTTTCTTGATGTATGTTGTGATGATTGAAAGTATAGTTGATATTACAATTATTTTGATTGATAGAGATATTTTCTTTTTTTAATTTTGTAAAACTTGTTGTTTGAAGATAATTTTGTATTTTGTTAATTAGATATTTAGGTTGAGATAGAAAATATACATCTTCTTTAATAGAAGAAATTTTAATATTTACCGTATCATGTTTGATTGTTATGTATGATTTCACATTTAATGTGTTTACTTCGTATAACAAACTGTTATAGTCCATATGACATCCACGTTGTATAATATATCCTAATGCACTTTTATAGTTATTACTTTTTTTTTGATTTTTTTTATTGATAATGTCTCCCATTCCTAAGCTACAATGATAAACAGCTCGTGTTATAGCAACATATAAAAGACGTAAATCTTCTGCTAATCTTTCTTCTTCTGCTATTTTTTCAGTTGCTTTGCTTTGATCTAAATCAAAAAATATTTTTAACTTTTTTTTATCATGATATAAATGTAATTTCGATTTTTTATAAGTTGCTGCAAAAGGAATCCAAACTATAGGATATTCTAATCCTTTAGATTTATGTATTGTAATAATTTGTATTTCGTTAGATTGTTTAAAATGTCGAATATTTTCATTTTCTAATATGTTTTGTTTTTCCAATATTTTTTTTTCAAACCATCTTATTAAAGATGACTCTTGATGAAAATTTTCGGATTGTTCTTCTAATAATTCTGCTATATGTAAAAAATTTATATTTTTTTGAGAGTATTTATATTTATCTAAATTATTAGAATATTTTTGATAGTCTAATATTATAGTTTTAATGGTATAAAAAATTCCTGTATTTTTCCATATATTACGATATTTATATAATTTTTTGATTATAAAATATGATTTATCTGTATTTTTTTGTTTTTCTGATTTTAATAAAATTTCATAAAAAATATGTGTAAAAATAGATTGTTTTAATAATTTTATATTAGTTGGTTGTAAAATAGTTTTAAGTATTACAAGAAGTTCACAAGCATCGCTTGTTTTAAATACACTTGTACTAGAAGATGAATAAATAGATTTAATGTTTACTTTTTCTAGTGAATTTTTAATAATATTTGCTTCATTTTTATTTTTTACTAATATAACAATGTCACTTTCTTTTAAAATTTTTTTTTCATCTTTATTAATTAGTGTTGCTTGACCTTTTTTGGCACAAATTAACCAATAATAAATTTCATTTGCGCATTGTTTTGCGATCCATTCTTGATAATCTTCAATATATATTTTCTCTTTTTTTTTAAAAAATAAACTTATAGCATTTTGAATTTTTCCTTGTATTTTAAATTGCATATTTTGATTTTCAAATGAAGGAGAAATTTTTTCAAATGGAATATTCTTGAAAAAAAATGGTTTTTTATTGCGTGAAAATAAATCATTTGTAGCTTCACATATATTTTTTGAAGACCTCCAGTTTGTATCAAGATAATAATATTGTTTAATTTTAGATTTAGCATGTAAATAAGAAAAAATATCTGCTCCTCTAAAACTATATATTGATTGTTTTGGATCTCCTATAAGAAATAATGCTGTTTTTTCATTATTTATATTATATAAAATATTAAAAATTTCATATTGTTGAATATCAGTATCTTGGAATTCATCAATAAATGCTACTGGATATTTTTTAATGATTAATTGTTTTAATTTTTTATCTTTTTTAATATATTTTAGAAGATTATTTAATAAATCATTAAACCCTAATAAAAATTTTTTATTTTTTTCTTTTTTTACAAGTTTAGATATTTTTTTTATAGCTTGAAATAAAATGATATTTTTTAAGGAAAATTTTTTTTTTAATATTTCTTCAATATCTTTGAAAAAGATATGACATGGAATGTAATTACTTTTTATATTTTTTGTTATTGTTGCTTGTGAAAAATACTTTAATTCAATTGGTATTTGATAATTTTCAGTTGTAGACTCAGCCCATGTTGTAATATTTTTTCTCCATCTAGATATATTCCGTTCATTATATATTTTTTTATTAGGCTTTGATTTTCGAATTATATCCAATATAATTAGATTAAAATCTAACCATTTTTTTTTAAAAGTGTTTATTATTTTAATATTATCTTCATGGCAAGTTATAGGATTTTGATTTTTAGTAAATTTTTTATTAAAATTTATTGTATTAAAATTAAATATTGGTTTTAATTCAGATAAAAGAGCTTCTGGATTTTTATAATCTTTCGAGATTATATTAATAATATTTTTTGGCAGTTGATAAAAATAAGATCTCCAGAAATCTTCTGTAGCTTGTAAATATAATAATTCTTCATTTTCAATTATTTTTTCATTAATATTGTAAAAATTTAATTGCAAAATATCTTTGCAAAATCCATGTATAGTATAAATAGCTATATAATTTATATTTTGTTTCGCTCGTTCTAAAATATATATTGCTTCTTCTAAATTTTTTATTTTTTCTAAAAATGGCTTTAAAATAGAATTATTAGTATTTTGAGTAATGCAATATAAATGTAGTTTTTCAATGTTTTTTTTGATTCTTTTATGTATTTCATCTTTAGCAAAATTAGTAAAAGTGACTATTAATATTTCTTGTATTAATAATGGTTTAATGTTTTTTTTATTATCTATCCCAAGCAATAATCGTAAATACATTAATACGATTGCTGTAGTTTTACCTGTTCCAGCAGAAGCTTCAATTAAATTCACACCATTAAATGGTATTTCGAATATATTTAATTTTTTTTTCATTAATTTTTTTGTATTTTAATAATGGAGTTAACCATTTTTTAGAAATATGACAGATTTTTTTTATATCTAATTTTGAAATTATTTTTTGTATATAAACATCTTGTTTTTCTCCTTGTATATAAGAATTTCCTATCCATTTTTTATATAATTTTTTATATGCTTCTTTTTTAATATTAGGATTTTTATGAATACATTGATTTTTTATATCATAAACTTTATCAAACCAAGCTATACCTGATTTTGTTAATAATAAAGGACTATTAATGCCTTTTATATACCCTTTAATATATGTTAAAAGATATTTGTATGCTTTCTTGTATGATAGAGAACGAAATGAAAATATTTGCTTTTTACATCCTATAATTGTACTCTCTCCTACACCACCTAAAATACAATAAACTAAATGTTCTAACCATAATGAGACTCGATCAGAATAGTTGATTAAACTTGTTTTCCATCGCAATAAACCTGTACTTTGTATTTCTTTTAAAGTTCCTTTAATATAATATTTTTCTATTTTAAGATTAAAATCTTTTTTTTGAGGCAGTATTCTAAATTGATTAATTATTTCTACTATTTCTTTAATTTCTTTACATTTATTTTGTAAAGCTATTTCCCCAAAGCTTCCATATGGCAATATTCCAGATAATTTTATTTGTTCTAATATAGTTTTTAAATCTTCCTTATTTATCATTTTTTCTAATAAAAGTTTACTTATTTTAAAACTTTCTAATTGATCGATAATAAAGGGTTCAGTTATCGATAATTTTTGTTTTATTGTAAATTTTGTGTTTAATGTATAATTAAAAAAATATCGTATTGGATTTTTCCAAAAAGATATTAAATCTTTTAAATTGATAAAAAAACTTTTTTTTTCAAAACTTTTTAAATCAATTATATTTTTAAAAAATATTTCATGAATGTTTTTAATTTTATTTTTTTTTGTATTTTCTGTTTTTTTTATACTTATTTTATTATAAATATGTTCTTTTTTATGTTTTTTACAAAGATATTGTGATATTTTTTTTATATTATCTTCTATTTGTAATTTTTTATCTCCTTTAAAATAAAAATGTAATGCAATGTAATTAATTAACTGCTCAATTAAACAAGGTGGATATATTTTATTTTCATTTTTTAATGAATACCCAATATAACTCATATAAAAATATTCTGTAGCAGCTATAAAATTTTTTAGGAAAAAATAATTTATTTCATCATCAATGTTAATATCAGTAATTAATGGATATTTCTTTAAAAGATTAATGTGATCTATGTTATTTTTTTTACATAATTCTTCAGAACTTAATCCTATGATATATACCATTTTAAATGGTATATAACATACTATAGAAGGATGACAAAAATTTATAACTCCTAGTTTATATTTTTTATTGCTTGTATAGTTTATAATATATGAAAAATTTTTTTTTAAAATGTCAATAGTTATTTTTTTTTGATATTCAGATAATATAATTTCATCAATCATTGTTTTCCATTTTTTATCAATTGCTATAAGTATGTGATCGAATTCTGTTGGTTGATGAAAAAAATCACTTATAAAAGATTTAAATAATAAACGCCAATATTTGATTTTTTTTGATTTTGATAATTTTAAACGCCATTTATTTAATATGCTAATTAAATATGATAATTTTCCTATTAATTCTGATTTAGAAAAATCAATAGAAATAAATGATAAAATATTATTCCAAATTTTATTTTTTTCATTTATTGCATAACTTAGTAATAATTTTTTAATTCCATAAAACCAAGTATTTTGATCAATTTCTAAGAAATATAAATCATTTTTATGTTGTTTATTTATACCCCATCTAATATTTGTAGCTACAACCCAATTATGTAGAGTTTTTATTTCTTCTTCTGAAATATTAAAATTTTTTGCTATTATTGGAATATCAAGTAATTCTAAAATTTCTTCATTGTTAAATCGAATGTTAGATAAGTTTAATATTTTGTTAAAAAAATAAAATATTTTTTGTGTATTTTTACAATTTTTTTCAGAAATATAAAAAGATATTTTTTCTTGTTCGTTATTTGATTTAAACACGGAATGAATATTTGTCGTATAACTATTTAACGAAAAAGAAGTAACAACAATATCATGAGGTTTTATATTTTTGTTTGTATTGAGTATTTCTATTATTATTTTATATAAAACTTCAATTTCATGTTGTTTGCTATAACAAATATTTACAGAAATTGAATTATCTTTAGGATTGATGATTTTTTTTGATGATTTTTTATTTTTTTGAAAGCTTAAAATATTGTTTTTAATATTATTTAATAAGTTATCTGTATAATATTTTTCAAAATAATTCTTAATTTTAATATTTTTTAAATTTTTTATAAAAAATAAATAAGAATTTTCATATTTGCCCCATAGCTCTTCTAATGTATTATAAAAATTATTTTTTGATTTTAAATGAGATAAATGATCATTTATAACTACTTTAGAACTAATTGTATTATTTTTATAAGCAGTTAAATATAAAAAATATACATTAGTATGTATACTTATTTTATGAAATATTTCTATATATGATGGATTTATAGGAAGTGACCAGATAACAAAAATACGTTTAGGCAATTTTACTTTTTTTTTAATTAAATTTTCAAATTTATAAAATACACTTGAAAAATTATTAGTAGATTGATTAAGTCTTTTATTATCATTTATAATTTCATTCCATAATTTTATTTGCCATGATTTTTCTGAATTAGTTTTTAGTATTTTGTTTTCTTTATTTTTCCAGTCTTGAATCCATTGCGGTCTATATAAAATATATTTTTGAAATAAATTTTCCATTAAAAACGAAAATTCAAATTTTTTTATTTTATGATCATTTTTCTTAATATTTTCAAGAAAATTATTTTTTTCGATAATTTTCATAATTTTCCAAACATTAGTTGTTTTCTGTAAAATATTTTTTATTTCATTTTTAGGTATTGTTTTTTCAAATATCTTCCAAATAAAAATATGTGGATTAATTAGTTTAAAATCTGATGAAATACCTGTATAATTAGCTGTGAATATATTTAAATATTGAAATAATATCTCGTTGTCATGAATAATAATTTCTTTTTCAAAAATATATGGAAGTGGTTTTTGTTTAATAATTTTGCATATTTTTAAAAATAGTGTATTTAATTGATTAAATTTATATAAAAAAAACATAAAAACCTTTTTATTGTTAAATTAACAATTTATAAATATAAAATATTTAATTTAATATTTATTTTTTTTTGTATAGATGAACATCTATTTGTGGATAAGGAATATTAATATTATTTTTATCTAATGCTTTTTTAAATTCAGCCATTAAATCCCAATATACTGAATTTAATTCATCTGTATTACTCCAACATCTGACAATAAAATTTAAAGAAGATGGTGCTAATTCACTTAAACCAATTATAATATCTCGATCTTTTATAACTCTATTTTCATTTTCTATTACTTTTCGAAGTACTTTTATAACCAAATCAATATCTGTATTATATGCAACACTTATAGAAAATTCATTTCTTCTAGCAGGTTCTCTTGAATAATTAATAATATTTCCAGAAATTATTTTGTTATTTGGAACAACTACAATTTTACCATCTAAAGTACGTAAGGTTGTATAAAAAATATGAATATTTAACACTGTTCCTGCTACACTTCCTAAATTTACATATTCTCCTGTTTTTAAAGGTCTTAATGTTACTAATAAAACACCTGCTGCAAAATTAGATAAAGAACCTTGTAATGCTAATCCGATAGCCATTCCAGCAGCACCTAATATAGCAATAACAGAAGTTGTTTGAACACCTATTCTTCCTAATGCAGCAATCAATGTAAAAGTAATAATAATATATCTCATCAAAGCAGAAAGAAAACCTGCAATAGTAGCATCAATATTACGAGTAATTAATATTTGATTAACTCCGTTAGATATTATTTTTGCCACAAACATACCAGAAACTAAAATTACAATAGATGAGGTTAAATTAATTATATATCCAAATAATAATTCTTGATTTCGTATTATCCAATTACCTGCATGATTAATATCACTTACTACATTAAGTTCATCCATTTTTATCTCTTTTTATATAGCTTTAAAAACAAGCATGTTATTTAAAATATCTAAATTGTTATTGTATTAATTATTATTTTTAAATTTTCGGAGAATATTTTTATTTATTCCCCGGATTTGAACATAAATATTTATTATACTTTCAGAATATTTAGTGCATTTAGTTCTTGAAATGTTTTTTCTAATCTTTTAGATATTGATTCTTGAGATTTTCTTATCCAAGATCTTGGATCATAATATTTTTTATTTGGTTGGTTTTTTCCTGTTTTATTACCTAGTTGATTTTGTAAAAAATCTTTATTTTCTTTATAAAAATTTAATACACCTTTCCAAGCAGCCCACTGTATATCAGTATCAATATTCATTTTAACGACACCGTATTTAATAGATTCTTTAATTGCGTTTAGATCTGATCCTGATCCACCGTGAAACACAAAATTTAATGGTAGTTTTTCTAGCTTATATTTAGTGCTAATATAGTGTTGTGATTCTTTAAGAATCATAGGTTTTAAATGAACATTTCCAATTTTATAAACTCCATGTACATTTCCAAATGCGGCAGCTATAGTAAAATTTTTACTAATTTTAATTAAATTTTCATATGCGTAACTAACATCTTTAGGTTCTGTATAAAGTAATTCTTTTCTAATTTTACTATTATCTATTCCGTCTTCTTCCCCTCCTGTACATCCCAGTTCAATCTCTAACATCATATTGATTTTTTTTAATTTTTTTAAATATGAACTACAAATTGAAATGTTATCCTTTAATGATTCTTTGGATAAATCAATCATATGAGAAGTAAAAAGAGGTTTTTTATAAATTTTATAATGTTTTTCCCCTTCTTTAATTAAACCGTCAATCCATGGTAATATTTCTTTATAACAATGATCGGTATGAAGTATTACTGGAATATTATAGCTTTCTGCAACTAAATGTACATGTTTAGCTCCTGATATAGCTCCTTTTATAGCTTGTTCTTGATCTGATTTAAATATTTTTTTAGAGCTCGCAATAAAAGAAGCTCCTCCAAATGAAAATTGTATAATAACAGGAGATTTTATTCTAGAAGCTGTTTGTAGTACAGCGTTGATTGAATCAGTACCTATGCAATTAACTGCTGGTATTGCAAATTGTTTTTCTTTAGCTAATTCAAATATTATTTGACATTCATCACCTGTTATAACGCCAGGTTTAATAGATTTTAAATTATTCAAATTCTTTCCTATTATTTAAATTTTTTTAATTAAAACATTATTTAGTATTTATTGAAAAATTTTTTTCTAACATATTTATTGCAGGAAGTTTTTTACCTTCAATAAACTCTAGAAATGCACCGCCTCCTGTTGAAATATAAGAAATTTTATTTTTAATAGAAAACATATCAATAACAGATAATGTATCGCCTCCTCCAGCTATTGAAAATCCAGAATTATTTGCTATTGCTTTGGCGATATTTTCCGTTCCTTTTCTAAAATTAAAAAATTCAAATACCCCTACAGGTCCATTCCAAATAATTGTTTTTGCTTTCTCAATTATTTTAACAACTTTTTTTATAGTTTCATCACCAAAATCCATAATTTCTTCATTTTCTTTTATTTTTGATGGTAATTTAATTATACATGGTTCAGTATCAGAAAAATTTTTTCCTACACGTGAATCAATTGGTATTACGATATTTTTATAGTTATCACGTAATTTTTTAGCTTTTAGCACAAATTCTGGCTCATGTAATGATTTACCAACATTATAATCAATTGCTAAAAAAGTATTTGCAATTCCACCTCCAACTATTAAAGTATCTGAAATACTAGATAGTTTGTTTAATACATTAAATTTAGTTGAAACTTTAGATCCTCCTACTATAGAGATCATAGGACGTTGAGGATTTTTTAATGCTTTTTTAAGCATAGTTATTTCAGATATTAAAAGGGGCCCTGCGCATGCAATATTTACAAATTTTCCAATTCCATATGTTGATGCTTGCTTTCTATGTGCACTTCCAAAAGCATCCATAACAAAAATATCACATAAGTTAGAGTATCTTTTAGATAAAATAGCATCGTTTTTTAATTCTCCTGAGTTAAAACGAACATTTTCTAAAATGAGCATTTCTCCAGGTTTTATTGGAGTGATATTTGAATAATTATCAGAAAAATACACTTTTGTGTAATTTATTTTTTTTTTTAAATATTTAAACACAGGAAATAATGAATATTTTTTTTCATAACATTCATTTTTTGGTCGTCCTAAATGAGACATAATAATAACTTTTGCTTTTTTTTGAAGTGCTAATTCAATTGTAGGAAGTGAAGCTAATATTCTAGCGTCAGATTGTATAATTCCATTTTGGATAGGAACATTTAGATCACATCTTATTAAAACTCTTTTATTTTGTATATCAAGTTCATTCATATTTCTTATTTTCATAAAAGTACCTTTTTATTGATTTTTTTATAAAATTTTTAATAAGTTATTTATACCTGTTATCAATTATTTGTAATAACAGGTTATATAAAATATATAATAATTTATTTTTTAATAAAAAATTAGCTTTTAAAGTAAAATTTATTTAATTTTGGAACCATGTTCTAATTCCATCAAGAAACATTTGAGTAGCAAGCATAATTAGTATTAAACCCATTAATCGTTCTAACGCATTTACACCTTTAGAACCAAATAATTTTAAAAAAAAGCCTGATAGTAATAACACTATAATAGTAAAACACCATGCTATTAATAAAGATCCTACTAAATATGACATATGATGCAAATATTGATGAGATAATAACATTAATGTAGCTAATAAAGATGGTCCTGCAACTAATGGAATTGCTAGTGGAACTAAAAAAGGTTCTTCGTTCGAAGATGACCCATTGTTATCTTCCGAAGGAAAAATCATTTTAATAGCAATTAAAAACAGAATAATTCCACCAGATATAGATACTGTTTCAGTTTTTAAGCTAAGAATATTTAATATTTTTTCTCCAATAAACAAAAATATTAACATGACAATTAAAGCTATAATCATTTCTCTTATAACTACTATTCTTCTTCTTTTTGCGTTTAAATTTTTTAAAATTGTCATAAAGACGGGAAGATTTCCTAAAGGATCCATGATTAAAATTAATAATATAGTTGTAGAGATTATTTCAGTCATTTTAATTTATTATATCCTTGTAAATATATAAAGTTTTAACTATATATAAAGTAATAGAAATTTTTCATACTATATATACATATTTTAATATATATATATCAATATTGTTTTTGAGATAAATTTATAATTTTATAGTATATTAAAAATTTTAATAAAATTTAATATTTTCATAAATAACTATTACTTATAAAATTACATAATAACTATATTTATTTTCGGAGGTCGGAAAGTTTTTACTAAAATTTTTTGTAAAAACTCCGTATATTTATTAATGATGAAATCTGTTGGATTCATTGGTTGGCGTGGTATGGTGGGATCAGTTTTATTAAATAGAATGAGAGAAGAAAATGATTTTTTAAAAATTAATCCTCATTTTTTTTCAACTTCTCAATTAGGCCAAGATGGTCCTATTATAAATAACATAGTATTTAAAAATCTAAAAGATGCTTATAATATCGATTTGTTAAAGGAAATGGATATTATTATAACATGTCAAGGAAGTGTTTATACTGATACTATTTATTCTAAATTGCGTAAAAGTAATTGGAAGGGTTATTGGATAGACGCAGCTTCTACTTTAAGAATGAAAAATGATTCTATTATTGTATTAGATCCGATTAATTTGAAAGTTATCAAAAAAGCTTTGAATAGTGGAATTAAAACTTTTGTAGGAAGTAATTGTACTGTAAGTTTAATGTTAATGGCTTTAGGTGGATTATTTTCAAGTAAATTAGTAGAGTGGATTTCTGTATCTACTTATCAGGCAGCGTCAGGTGCAGGTGCTAAACATGTTATCGAATTATTAAAACAAATGGGTGCGTTATATAACGCTGTATCTAAGGATTTATCAAATAATGTTTGTTCAATTTTAGATATTATAAAAAAAGTTACTAAAAAAATTCAAGATGATAACTTTCCATTACAATACTTTTCTGTACCTTTAGCTGGAAGTTTAATACCATGGATAGATATTGACATGAAAACTGGTCAAAGCCGAGAAGAATGGAAAGGACAGTTTGAAACGAATAAAATACTAGATTCTAAAAATCAAATAATAATAGATGAAACATGTGTGCGTATAAGTTCGATAAGATGTCATAGTCAATCCATTTTAGTTAAATTAAATAAAAATATTTCATTAAAAAATATAGAAGAAATAATTATTAATCATAATAAATGGGTTGATTTTGTTCCAAATAATATTGAAGAAACAATATTTAAATTAACTCCGTCCGCAGTAACTGGAACGTTAACAATTCCAGTTGGAAGATTGAGAAAATCAAATATTGGTGATAAATATTTTTCAGTTTTTACTGTTGGAGATCAGTTGTTGTGGGGTGCTGCAGAACCTTTAAGAAGAATGTTAAAATTATTAATTAATATTTAATTATTTTTTAAAAATATTATGATAAATTTCACTAATATACACACTATGTGTGTATATTAAATTTTTTAAACATATGTTTTAATAAACTCCTTTTTTTAATAAATAACGATAAGGTTTTACATGAGTAAAACATTCAATAAGTTGATGTTTCATAAAATCACAAAAATATGGAATATCTCTTTTAGTAGATGGATCATCTGTTAAAACTAATATAGTTTCATTTTGTTTTATTTTTCTAATTGTTTTTCGAATTATCATAATTGGTTCTGGGCATTTAAGTCCAATTAAATTTAATGTAACGTTTATTTTTCTCATTTTTATATATTTAAAATGTTTAATATTTATATTAAATAAATTAGATTTTAATATAAATTTTTTAAAAAAATATATTTTTCCACTTCTATAGGTATAAATTTACGTGAGCTTTTACCATCAGCAAAATTTTTTCTTATTTGAGTAGAAGAAATTTTTATAGAAGGTATAGATGAAAAAAAAATATATCCAAATGATTTTTTATGTAAATGAATTTTATTTTTAATAGTATGTAAAGAAACCCATTTTTTTAATTCATTATCATATTTTTTTATACCATTTCTCGGGAGAATTAATAAATGAACATATAATAATATTTCTTTCCAATTTTTCCAAAAGTTTAAATTATTTAGATTATCTTCTCCTATTATAAAACATAATGATTTAGCAAATCCAATTTTTGATCTTATTTTTTTTAATGTTTCTACAGTATAAAAAATTTTTTTTTTGTTTCTAATAAGCTTATTTCAAATAAATTATTATTTTTAATAGCATATTCCATCATTTTCAATTTATGTTTTAAAGGTGTTTTAGTTTTAGATCGATGAGGAGGGTTTTGATTTGGTAATAATATAATTTTTTTTATTGAAATTTCTTTTGCTAATTTTTCTGCAGAAAGAATATGTCCATAATGAATAGGATCAAAATTACCCCCTAAGATTGCGTATATTTCTTTCATTTTTTATGATATTTTTAATTTTTTATTTTTGAAGATAATAATAATGTCAATGTTTTTAATTCTGTCCATACATTGTAATTATATTCTACTTTAATTTTAATATCTGTTTGTAATAATATTCTAATTACTTTTAAAAAATTATTAAAATTTATTGATTCAATTGCAAAATTAAAAAATTTAATTCTATTGAAAAAAATATTGTTTTGTTTAAAAAATAAATTCATATTTGTTTTTTTTTCACGTTTCATATTAACCAATGTTAATAAATCTTTTTGTAATGATCTTACTAAAATAAGAGGATTATATTTTTGTTTTCGAAAAGTATCTAATATATAAAAAGCGTGTTTTATTTTATTTTCAAAAATCGAATTTATCCAATCCGATGGAGTAAAAATAGCAAATTTATTAATAATATTTTTTAGTTTTTTTGATGTAATTTTTTCATTTTTCCATGTAAGAATCATTATATTTAAGATATTATATATAAATAAAGTATTTCCTTCATAAAATTTGTATAATAACAAAAAAGCATTTTCGGTTATTTCTATTTTTTTTTCTTTTAGTTCATATAATAGCCATTTTTTAAAATTTGAACCATATGGTGTAAAACACCATACAATATTAGCATTAAATATATTTTTTTGTTTTAATAAATAATTTTTAAAATCATTAGATAAATGATTAAATTTTAATATTGTTAATATATCTAAATTTTTAACAAAAAATAATTTATTTATATTTTTTATTAATAAAGAATTTAAATTTTTTATAATTAAATTAATAATTAAAACTTTTTTTTTAAAAAATAAATTATTTGAACTATAAAAACTTATTATTTTATTCCAATCTGTAATTTTTTCTACATTAATAATATTATTTTCTTTAAAATCCTGTTTTTTAGCAAAATCTAATATTATTTTTTCATTTTTTTTTAAGAATATTAAATCTTCTCCTAAGAAAATATAAAATAAATTTAAATTTTTAATTATTTTTCTTTTTAATTCTTCTGAATATATAAATTTCATATAAACAACATACCATATTAAAAGTTTTTATATTACAAAATTAATTATTTTTTTAGGAATATAAATTATTTTTTTTATATTTTTATTTTCTATTTTTTTTTGAAAAAATGAATGATTTTGAACATAAATAAAAATTTCTTTTTTTGTTAAATTATGCGGAATTTCTATAGTGAATTGTTTTTTTCCATTAATTTGAACAACTAATATATTATTTGTTTCTAATAAAAAATTTTTTTGAAAAACAGGCCACCTTTCATTATCAATAAAGCAATTTTTATTTAAATGTTTCCATAAGATAAAACATAAATGAGGTGTAAATGGATATAACATTTTTATAACTGATATTAATGAATCTTTCATAATACATTTATCTTCTTCGTTTTCTAATTGAAATTTTCTAAGTATATTAACTAATTCCATAATTTGAGAGATAGCTGTATTAAATGATTTTCGACGATTGATATCATCAGAAACTTTAGCGATTGTTTTATGTAATAAAGAATACATATTTTTTTGTTTTTTATTTAACAAATTAAAATCTATATTTTTATATTTATGTTTAATTTGAATGTAATTAAATGATAATTTCCATAATTTTTTTAAAAATCGATAAATTCCTTTTACTCCAGACTCATTCCACTCTAATGATGATTCTATAGGAGCAGCAAACATAATAAACAATCGAATTGTATCAGCTCCATAATTTTTAATCATTAATTCTGGTTCAATTCCATTATTTTTAGATTTAGACATTTTAATCATTCCAGCATATATAACTTTATTACCTTTTTTATCTTTTGCCGTAATGATTTCTCCTTTAATATTTTTTTCAATATATATGTTAGACTTATGAATCCAATGACGTTGATTATTTTGACCAATCTGATAAAATGCTTCTGATAACACCATCCCTTGACATATTAAACTTTTTACTGGCTCATCAAATTGAACAAATTTAAAATCACGTAATAATTTATGATAAAACCTAAAATACATTAAATGCATAATAGCATGCTCTATTCCCCCAATGTATTGATCAACAGGTAACCAATATTTCGATGCTGTAGGGTTAATGATTCCTTCTTTAAAATGAGGACAAGTATATCTTGCATAATACCAAGAAGACTCCATAAATGTATCAAAAGTATCTGTTTCTCTAACAGCAGTTTGATTATTAATTTTGGTAGTGTAGTAAGTTGATTTTGTATTTGAATAGTTTTTTAATAAATCGGAATTTTTTATTTTTTCAGGTAATAATACAGGTAAATCTTTTTCTGGTATTGGAACAATTTTACCATTTTTCATTGTTGCCATAGGAATTGGAGTTCCCCAATAGCGCTGTCTAGATATACACCAATCTTTTAGTTTATAAATAATTTTTGTTTTTATTTTTTTTTCTTCTGATAACTTTTTTTTTATTTTTTTTATAGCGTTATTATAATCAAGTTGATTAAATTCTCCAGAATTAATTAATATTCCTTTTTCAGGAAAAAATGTATTTTGGTTTAATTGTATATTTTTTATATTAGACTGTTGAATAACATATTTAATTTTTAAATGATTTTTTATAGCAAAATTCCAATCATTTTCATTATGACCTGGAACACACATAATTGACCCAGTGCCATAATCATTAATCACATAATTTGCTATCCAAATAGGTATTTTTTTTTTTATAATAGGATGAATCGCGAATATATTAGTATTTATTCCATAAAATTTTTTTGCTTCTATTTCTTCTTTAGAAAAATTTTCATTATTTTGTGTTTCAATAAATTTTTTTAAAATTTGATTTTTTTTTGAAAGATATATAGAAAATTTATGAAAAGGAGAGATAGCAAGATATGTAACTCCCATCAGCGTATCTATTCTAGTAGTAAATATTTTAATTTTTTTACTACTATTGTAAATATCAAAAGAAATTTCAAATCCTTCGGATCTTCCAATCCAGTTTTTTTGCATATTTTTAACTTTTTCAGGCCAATTTTTTAATTTTTTTAAATCATTATATAAAGGTTCGGCGTAATTTCTTATTTTTATAAACCATTGTGGGATTGTTTTTGTTATTACAGTACTTTGACATCTCCAACAACAACCATTTATTACTTGTTCATTCGCTAATACAGTTTTATCGGAAGGGCACCAATTTACTAAACTGTTTTTTTTATAAACTAATTTTTTTTTATATAATTGAATAAAAAACCATTGTTCCCACTTATAATAGTCTGGTTTACATGTAGTTATTTCTCGATCCCAATCGTAGCTAAAACCTAATGATTCTAGCTGTTTTTTCATATATTTAATATTTTTATATGTCCAAGATGATGGAATTGTGTTGTTTTTAATAGCAGCTTCTTCTGCAGGCAATCCAAAAGCATCCCAACCAATAGGTTGTAAAACATTTTTTCCTAACATTCTTTGATATCTTGCAATTACATCGCTAATAGTATAATTTCTCACATGACCCATATGTAATTTCCCAGAAGGGTATGGAAGCATTGGCAGGCAATAGTATTTTTCTTTTGTTTCATCTTCATACACGTGAAAAGTTTTTTTGTTTTTCCAATATTTTTGTACATATATTTCAATATTTTTTGGACAATATTCTTGTTCCATAATGTTTCTCTATAATAATTTTCATATTTTTTAAAATAAATAAAAATTTTTAAATATAAATATTTTTTATAAAATTTTAGATTTACTTATATCAAAAAAGTATTTCTATAGATAATCAATATATAAAAAATAAATATAAAATAGGTTTTATTTTTATATTATTTTTGGAATGTTTTCTCTGGAATAGTTACATGTATTTGTATTATTTTTCTACTATCTGCCGAGGATATTTTAAAGTTATATCCATTAATATTAATATTTTCTCCACGACTTGGCAAATGTCCAAATGCTTTCATTACTAATCCCCCAATAGTATCTACTTCTTCATTGCTAAAATGAGTTTTAAAAAAATCATTAAATTCTTTTATTTCTGTTAATGCTTTAATCGAAAATATATGTTCTTGTAATTTTCGAATATTAACTTTTTCTTCTTCGTCATATTCATCTTCAATATCACCAACTATTAATTCAAGAATGTCTTCTATAGTGACTAATCCAGACACTGCCCCAAACTCATCTATGACTATTGCCATATGCGTTCGTTTTAAACGAAAATCTTTTAGCATTCTGTCTACATATTTGCTTTCAGGAACAACAAAAGCAGGTCTTAATATATTTTTTATATGAAAATTTTTATTTGAATTTCTCATAAATGGTAATAAATCTTTAGCAATTAAAAATCCTTCTACATAGTTTTTATCACTATTCATTACTGGAAAACGTGAATGTGCAGATTCTAGAATAATATCAAGGCACTTGTTTAAATTATAATTTAATTGTAATATTATCATTTGTGTTCTGGGAATCATAATGTCTTTAATTTTTTTCTTTGCAATATGTATTACGCCTTCCAACATGTCACATGTATCTTGATCAATCAGTTCATTTTGTTCTGAATCTCGAATTAATTTGAGTAATTCTTCTCTATTTTTAGGTTCATCATGAAAAATATGATTTAGTAAAATAGAAAAAAAACCTTTTTTATTAATTTTTTCTGAACTTTTTGCATCTTTTTCACTCATAATATTTAGTTATCTATTTTAAAATATATTTTACTGTTTTATGTTATAAAATGTTAGGTTGCAAATAATTTTTATAAAGAATTATTAATTTTTAAAAATATGGTTTGCTATAGTTCAAAGATAACATAATTTTATTTTCTATATTTTCCATAATTTTTTGTTCTTTTTTATTTTGATGATCATATCCTAATAGATGAAGCGTTCCATGTATAATCATATGTGCCCAACGAGATTCTAATGTTTTATTATATTGTATAGATTCTTTTTCTATAATTGTTTTACATACTACTAAATCTCCTAATAATTTTATATTTTTTTGTATAAAAATATTTGCTCGAAAAGATAAAATATTTGTTGGATAATTTTTTCCTCTATATATTAAATTTAAATTTTTTATTTCTATTTCGTCTACAATTCTAATTGTAATAACTTTAATATTTTTTTTTTATATAAAGTTTTTCTTAACCATTTTTTAAATATTATTTTTTTTGGTATTTTTTCTTTATTTTTACAATTTATTTGTGTATTTAAAATAAAACAATCTTTTATTTTCATATATTTCTTATAATAATTTACCATGTAAAACATGAGTATGTATTTCATTTATTTGTACGTTAACAAATTTTCCAATCATTTTCGGTGATCCATGAAAGTTTACAATTCTATTATTTTCTGTTTTTCCATATAACTCCATAGCATTTTTTTTTGAAGTACCTTCTACTAAAACACATTGTTTACTTCCTAACATTTTTCTGCTCCAAGACATAGTTTGTTTATTAATGCAATCTTGTAATATATATAAACGTTCTTTTTTTTCTTTAATATTAATTTCATCTTTCATTTCTGACGCTGGGGTTCCTGGTCGACTTGAATATATAAAACTATAACTCATATCAAAATTAATTTTTTTTATAAAATTTATAGTTTCTTTAAAATCTTTTTTAGATTCTCCCGGAAAACCAACAATAAAATCGGAACTAATTTGAATATTTGGACGTGCTTTAATTAGTTTTTCAATAATTTTTTCATATTCTTCTGTAGTGTATGATCTTTTCATAAGTTGTAATATTTTGTTCGATCCACTTTGTACAGGAAGATGTAAAAAGCTAACTAATTTAGGAGTATCTTTATACACTTCAATAATATCGTCGCTAAATTCAAGTGGGTTGCTTGTGGTAAAACGAATTCTTTCGATACCATCTATTTCTGAAATTAATCGTAATAATTCTGAAAAATAACAAATTTTTCCATCAAAAGTTGGTCCTTGATATGCATTGACGTTTTGTCCTAATAAATTAATCTCTTTTATACCATTTTCAGCTAAACTTGCTATTTCAAATAAAACGTCATCAGATGGTCGACTAATTTCTTGACCTCTTGTATATGGTACAACACAAAAAGAGCAATATTTATTACATCCTTCCATTATCGAAATAGATGCTGTGTATCCTTTATTTGTTATTGTTAAAGAATTATTAAATTTATCTAATTTTGGGAAGCTAATATCAATAACAAATTTTCTGTTTTTTTCTACTTCATCAATCATTTTCGGTAATTTATGTAAACTTTGAGTACCAAATATAATATCTACATATTTAGCTCTTTTAAAAATTTCTTTACCTTCTTGTGTTGCTACACAGCCTCCAACAGCAATTATAATATTAGCGTTTTTATTTTTTAATTTTTTCCACCTTCCTAATTGATGAAAAACTTTTTCTTGAGCTTTTTCTCTTATAGAACAAGTATTTAAAACTAAAACATCCGCTTTTTCAGAATTTTTAGTAATTAAATATTGACCTGTTTTTTCTAAATATTTTACTATCATAGATGAATCATATTCATTCATTTGACAGCCCCAGGTTTTAATGTATATATATTTCATTTTTTAGTTATATAAACCTTATTGTGCTTAAAATTATTTTATTTAAATAAAGAAACTATTTTTTAAGATTTTATATAGATATTGTGCCATGAATTGAAGGATAAGGATTATAATTAATAATTTTAAAATCTTCAAAAACATAATCAAATAATGAACGAGGTTTATTTGCTATTATTAATGTTGGTAATTTTCTAGGATTTCGAAGAAGTTGTTGTTTTACCAGTGAAATATGATTATTATATAAATGAATATCACCACCTGTCCATATAAATTCATCTACCTCAAAATTACATTGCTGCGCTATCATATGCATGAGCATCGCGTAACTTGCTATATTAAATGGTAATCCAAGAAAAACATCACAAGAACGTTGATATAATTGACAACTTAATTTGTTTTTAAATACATAAAATTGAAACAATACGTGACATGGAGGTAAAGACATTTTATTTATTTCACCAACGTTCCAGCTAGACACTAATATTCTGCGAGAGTCTGGGTCTTGTTTTAATTGTTTTATTACATTTTTTATTTGATCAATTTTTTTACCATCTGATGTATTCCAACTTCTCCATTGTTTTCCATAAATTGGCCCTAGATTACCAAACTTATCAGCCCAGTTATCCCAAATAAATATTTTATTTTTATTAAGATATTTAATATTAGTGCCTCCCTGAAGAAACCATAGAAGCTCATGAATAATAGCGGGTATATAACATTTTTTTGTAGTAAGAAGAGGAAACCCTTTTTTTAAATTAAATCTTATATGATGGCCAAAGATAGACAATGTTCCTGTTCCAGTTCTATCATTTTTTGGTTTTCCATTTTTAATTATTTTTTCTATTAACTGCAAGTATTCTTTCATAATATCTCAAAATTCTATGATTTTTTATAATAAGATATAAATATAATAATGATCCCAAATATAACCATTGGAATTGATAATATTTGACCCATTGTAATACAATTTTGAATTAATCCAATTTGAGAATCTGGTTCTCGAAATATTTCAGCAATTATTCTTAATATTCCGTAACTAAACAAAAACATACCACTAGTACTGCCTATAGGTCTTTTTTTTTTGTCAAATAAATAGATTATTAAAAATAGCAAGACACCTTCTAAAATAAATTCATAAATTTGAGATGGATGACGAGGTAGTGCTCCGTATTTTTCTAAAATTGATTGTAATTGAGGATATTTTAATATTAACTCTAAATCTTGATTTTTTGCGTTAGGAAAAAACATTGCATATGGAAAATTAGGAGCGATTCGTCCCCATAGTTCTCCATTAATTAAATTTCCTAATCTTCCGGCACCTAAACCAAAAGGTATTATAGGACTAATAAAATCAGAAATAATTAAAATTTTAATTTTATTTTTTATAGAAATATAATACATACTAATAATAGCTCCTATTAACCCTCCATGAAATGACATGCCACCTTCCCAAATATGAAATGAACATAATATATGTTGAGAAAAATATGAAAAATTGTAAAAAATTATATATCCTATTCTTCCTCCAATGCAAGATCCTAAAAAAATAGTATATAAAAATGATTCGATTCTAATTTTATTTATGTTTTTTTTTTTAATATTTTTTTTCCATAAAAAAGCGCAAAAATAAAACTAATAACATACATAAGACCATACCAATGCGCAGAAAAAGGACCTATAGAAAAAATAATAGGATTGAATTGCGGAAAATTAATATACATATTTTTTTTTGTTCTCTTTTTTATTGATAGTTATTAAACAAATTTATTATTGTTCTAAACTTAATAGTTCTTGAATCGTTTGTCTTCTCCTAATAGTTTTAAAAGTATTATTTTTTATTAATATTTCTTGAATAAGAGGTCTAGTATTATAATTTGATGACATTGACGCGCCATATGCACCGGTATCGTGAAAAATTAAATAATCGCCTATTTTAATTAATGGTAATTTTCTAGTTTGTATATCTCCTCCTTCTTTTTGTGTAAATATATCTCCTGATTCACATAAAGGCCCTCCTATAACTACATCGATTGTTTTATTTTTTTCAATTTCTCTATTGTCTGATGGGATAACAGATATGTGATGATAACTTCCGTACATTGTAGGTCGCATTAAATCATTGAATCCAGCGTCAATTAAAACAAAATTTTTATTTCCCATTTTTTTAATTGCTCTTATTTGAGAAATTAATATTCCTGATTCTGCAACTAAAAATCTGCCTGGTTCAATTTCCAGTTGAATTGGATTGTTTAAAAATTGAGAAATTTTTTTTCTTGCTTGATCCCATAAAGCGAAATATTTTTTTATATTAATAGGTTTTTCATTAAATTTATAAGGTATTGGCAATCCTCCTCCTGCAGAAATAAATCTTATTTTTTCATTTATTTGTATTGCGCTTTCTACCATTGCATGACAAACGTGTTTTAAATGTTTGTAATTTACACCCGAACCGATATGCATATGCAAACCTATTAGTTTTAGTTTATATTTTTTTATAATAGGTTTTGCTAAAGTTGGATCCCAAATTCCATGTTTACTATTTTCTCCTCCAGTATTTGTTTTTTTACTATGCCCATAACCAAATTTAGGATTAATTCGCAACCAAACATGATGACCTGGAGAAACTTCTCCTAATTGTTTTAGCATATCTAATGATCCAGCATTTACTGGAATATTATATTTAATAATTTTAGATAATGTTTCATTATCAAATAAATCTGCAGTAAAAATAATTTCATCGCTATTTTTTTTAAATCCAGCTACTATAGCTCGTTCTATTTCTCCTAATGATACAGCATCTACTTTTAAATATTTTTTTCGCATTAAGTTTAAAATATGAGTATTAGAACAGGCTTTTTGAGCAAATCTAATAATATCAAACTCTTTTAAAAGTTGAATTTTATTATAGATTATGTCGGCGTCATAAACCCAAAATGGAGATTGATATTTTTTTATTAGTAATTGAATATTTTTAATATTAAGATTACTTGTAGTTGTATCAATTAATTGAGGCATTTTTACTCCTATTTATTTTTTTAAAATCTATATAAATTTTTGTTTAAAATATGATCTTTATTTTAAAGATGGACGTAAAGTAGGAAATAAAATTACTTCTCGAATACTTTTTTGATTAGTTAAAATCATGATTAAACGATCAATTCCAATTCCTAAACCTGCAGTAGGAGGTAATCCATATTTTAATGCTTCTATATAATCTGCATCATAAAATATATTTTTATTGTTTTCTTTTTCTGTCGTTTTGATTTGATTTAAAAATCTAAGTTTTTGATCTTTTGCATCATTTAATTCTGAAAATCCATTACCTATTTCGTAACCTGCAATAAATAATTCGAATCTATCGGTAATATTCGGATCGGTATTATTACGTCTAGCTAATGGAGATACTTCCACTGGATATTCAGTAATGAAAGTTGGCTGAATTAAATGTTTTTCTACTGTTTTTTCAAAAATTTCATTTTCTATTTTACCTATTTGCCATTCTTCATGTATTTTTATACCAATATTATTTGCAACTTTTTTAATTTTTTTTAAATTCTTTAAATCAGAGAGATGAATATTTAAATTAAATTTTAAAATAGCTTCTTTCATGGTTAGTTGAGAAAATGGTGTTTCAAAATTTAGATAATGTTCTTTATATTTAATTTTTTTACTATTAAATAGATAATTTATTATAGTTTTTAATAATTTTTCTGTAAAATTCATCATATATTGATAATCAGCATAAGCAATATATGCTTCCATCATAGTAAATTCAGGATTATGTCTTGTAGAAACCCCCTCATTTCTAAAGCTTCTATTTAGTTCAAAAATACGCTCAAATCCACCAATAATTAATTTTTTTAAATATAATTCAGGAGCTATTCTTAAATACATTGTTTTATTAATTTCATTATGATAGGTTTTAAAGGGACGCGCAGAAGCCCCACCAGGAATATTATGAAGCATAGGAGTTTCCACTTCTAAAAATTTATTTTCTATCATAAATTTTCGAATTAATTGAATAATATTTGAACGATTTTTAAAAATATTATATAATTGATTATTACTAATTAAATCTAAATATCTTTGTCTATAACGTTTTTCTTGGTTTGATAATCCATGAAATTTATCAGGAAAAGATCTTAATGATTTTGTAAGTATTATAATATTTTCAGCATAAATAGATAATTCTTTTGTTTTTGTTTTAAATAAATAACCATTAACTCCTAAAATATCTCCAATATCCCATTTTTTAAAACATTCATGATAAAATTTAGGTGTAATTGATTTTTCTTTTATGTATACTTGTATTTGTCCTTCTATATCTTGTAATATAAAAAAAGAAGCTTTTCCCATAACCCTTCTTTGCATCATACGACCGGCAATAGAAACTTGAATACTTATTTTTTCAAGTTCATTACTTGTTTTTTCTCCATATAATTTATGTATTTTTATAGAACTTATAGTTTTTTTAAAGTGGTTTGGATAAGAAAATCCATTTTTTTTCATATCAATTAATTTTTCTTTTCTTATTTTTTTTTCATTACTTATATTGTTAGTTAAATTTATTTCTTTAAACATTTTAGCCTCTATAATCCTGATATTAAACTTTGCTCAATAAAATCATCTAAATCACCATTTAGTACGGATTGTATATTATGTTTTTCTATTCCAGTTCTGAGATCTTTAATTTTTGAATGATCTAATATATAAGAACGTATTTGATTACCCCAGCTAATATCTAATTTATTATTTTCTATTTTTTGTTGTGCTTTTCTTTTTTTTTGTACTTGCAATTCATATAATTTTGATTTCATTTGTTTCATTGCTTGTTCTTTATTTTTATGCTGAGATCTATTACTTTGACATTGAGTAACAAGGTTTGTAGGAATATGAGTAATTCGAACTGCAGATTCTGTTCGGTTTACATGTTGACCTCCTGCTCCAGAAGCTCTATACACATCTATTCTTAAGTCAGATAAGCAAATTTCAATATTAACTTTTTCTTCTATATCCGGATATATAAAAACTGAACTAAATGAAGTGTGTCTTCTATTTCCTGAGTCAAATGGACTTTTTCTAATCAGACGGTGAATACCAGTTTCAGTTCTTAACCATCCGAAAGCATATTCTCCAAAAACCTGAACTGTAGCAGATTTAATACCAACTATTTCGCCGATAGATTCTTCAATAATTTCAGTTTTAAATCCCTTTTTATCAGACCATTTTAAGTACATCTTCAATAGCATTTTTGACCAATCCTGTGCCTCTGTTCCACCTGATCCAGATTGTATATCAATATAACAATTACAATTGTCATTTTTTTTTGAAAACATACGATAAAATTCAAGTTTTTTGATTTTTTCTTCTATTTTTTTTATTTCTATAATAATATCTTTTATTAATGTGTTATCTTTTGTTTCTTTAGCTAACTCTAAAAAAATATAAGCTTCTTTCAATTCATTTTCAATTTTATTAATATTATCAACAATTATATTTAATAAGTTTTTTTCTTTGTTTAATTTGTGTATAGATTGTTTTATTTTCCATGTTTCAGGTGTTAATAACTCTAAGTTAATTTCTGAAATTCTTAATTTTTTTGTATCATAGTCAAAGATACCTCTTCAAATCATTTTTCCGATGATTTAATGTTTCAATTTTATTGCTTATTATATTAATATCTATCATGATTTTGTTATTCTTCTAAAAATTGATTATAAATAATAATTTATAAGATTCTTTTAATTATATAAATTTATTTTTTTACTTGATATATTTTATCTGTATTATAGGAGAAATAATGTCGTTATTTAATTTTTCAGAAAATGCTATTTACTCATCTATTCAGTTACCTTTAGCGTTAATTTCTCTTGAAAAATGGTCTGTTATTTATATAGACGGTTCTGATAGTAAAAAATTTCTTCAAAATCAATTAACAATTGATATAAATGATCTTGAAAAAACACAACATAAAATATGTGCTTATTGTAATTTAAATGGAAAAGTTTATAGTACTATGTTGTTATTTCATTATAGAAAAGGATATGCTTGTATTATAAAAAAAAGTTTATTTGATTTACAAATCAAAGAATTTAAAAAATACATTATTTTTTTAAAAGTTAAAATACATCAATTAGATGATGTTTTTTTATTAGGTTTATCTGGAAAAGATGCTAGATTGTTTTTATCAAAACAATTTATAAATATACCAAATAATAGCACCCCTGTTGTTTCTCACAAAAAAACAACTATACTTTGGTTTTCAAATCCATGCGAACGATTTTTACTAGTTTTATCCTTGCAAGATTTTTTATTATTAAAACAAAAAATAAATGAAAAAATTGTATTAAACAATAGTAAACAATGGATATTGTTAGATATTGAAGCAGGTTATCCAATTATTGGAAAAACTATGTCGCAAAAATTTTTACCACAATCTATTAATTTAGATAAACTTCAAGCTATAAGCTTGAACAAAGGATGTTATTATGGACAAGAAATAATAGCTCAAGTTTTTTATAAAAATTTAAATAAACATTCATTGTATTTATTGTCAAGTAAGGGGTCAATAAACCCTAAAATTGGCTCTATTATTAAAGTAAAAATATTAAAAAAATGGTTTAGAATTGGTTATTTATTAGCAATAGTTCATCTTTATTCCAATGAAATTTGGATACAAGCGGTATTAAATAAATCTGTAAATATTAAAAATATTTTTAGAATTAGTGGGTTTAAAACTATTTTTTTAATTAAAAATTAACATTTTTTAAATATTTTTATTTTATAAAAATTATATTATATATATAATATTTTATATTAATAAAAATACTTGTTAAAAATTTAGAAAATACTTTTAAAAAATTATGTCACAAGGTATTCTTTTTATTATTTCAGCTCCAAGTGGAACAGGAAAATCTAGCTTAATTAAAGGATTATTAAAAACTAAATGTTTATACAACATTCAAGTTTCTATATCTCATACTACTAGAATCATGAGGCCTGGTGAATCTCATGGCAAACATTATTATTTTATATCTAAAAAAGAATTCAGAATTATGATTCAAAAAGAATCTTTTTTAGAATATGCTAAAGTATTTAATAACTACTATGGAACTTCACGTGCATTTATTGAAAAAATGTTAATGTCTGGTATTGATGTTTTTCTTGATATTGATTGGCAAGGAGCTAATCAAATTCGCTATAAAATACCTAATACAAAAAGTATTTTTTTACTGCCTCCATCTAAAGATGTTTTATATAAAAGATTACGAGATAGAGGTCAAGATAGTGATATAGTTATTTCGAAAAGAATGGAAAAAGCTGTAGATGAAATGAATCATTATTCAGAGTATGATTATTTAATTATTAATGATAATTTTGAGAAATCTATAAATGATTTAAAAACTATTATTATTGCTGAACATTTATGTTTATTTCATCAAAAAAAGAAACATAATATATTGATTTCTCAATTATTAAATAATTAATTTTATAAAAATGATTTATTTAAAAAACAATTTTTAGATTATTTTTACATTTTAATAATATAAATGTATTTTATTTTAAAATTATTTATATAATTCTATTGATAAAATAGAATTATATAATTAATAAAAATTTTTAAAATTTAATATTTTAATTAATTAAATTGTTTTTATTTCGATTAAATTTTTTTCGTTCGCTTTCTTTTAAATATCGTTTACGTAAACGTATTGAACTCGGTGTAATTTCTACTAATTCATCATCGTTAATAAATGATAATGCTTCCTCTAAACTAAATTTTTTATAAGTTGTTAAAACTATAGCTTCATCAGTTCCTGAAGCTCTCATATTAGTTAGTTTTTTTCCTGTTAAGCAATTTACAGTCAAGTCATTAGAGCGATTATGAAGCCCTATTATTTGACCTTCGTATACTTCAGCACCGTGTCCTAAAAATAATTTTCCTCTTTCTTGTAGATTAAATAACGCAAATCCTACAGCTATTCCTTGTCCATTTGAAATTAAAACACCATTTTTTCTTTGTCCAATTTCATTTTTTTGGTTTTTTTCATAATGACTAAAAGATGCGCAACATGTTCCAGTTCCTGAAGTTATACTCATAAATTCAGAACGAAACCCTATTAGTGCTCTACTTGATAAAATATATTCAAGACGTACTCTTTTATTTGGGTCTATGACCATATTTTTTAATTCACCTTTTCTTTCTCCTATAAATCGCATAATGTTTCCTTGATGTTTCTCTTCAATATCTAATGTTAAATATTCAAAAGGTTCTTGTATAATATCATTTATTTTCCTAAAAATAATTTTTGGACGAGATACTTGTAATTCAAATCCTTCACGTCGCATATTTTCAATTAATATAGATAAATGTAACTCACCTCGTCCAGATACGGAAAAAATATTAGCATCTTTTGTTTCTTTTATTTGTAAAGCAACGTTATGCATGGTTTCTTTTTTTAATCTTTCTAATATTTGACGAGATGTAATATATTTTCCTTCTTTTCCAGAAAAAGGAGATGTATTAACTGAAAAAAACATATTTACTGTAGGTTGATCAATATTTAATATTGGTAAAGGTTTTAAATTTTCTGGATGACAAATTGTATCAGAAATATTTAATTTATTGATACCTGTAATAGCAATGATATCGCCAGCTTCACCTTTATCTACTTCTATTCGTTTTATTCCAAAATAATTTAGCACCTTACTAATTTTTCCGTTTTTATGATTGCCTAAGTGATCAATGATAGTTACTAATTCATTATTTTTTATATGTCCTTGTTTGACTTTACCAACTCCAATTAATCCTAAATAATTATCATAATCAAGTTGTGAAATTTGCATTTGAAATTTTTCGTTTGGATTTACATTAGGAGCAGGTACATATTTAATAATCGCCTCATATAGAGGTGTCATATTTTTTTCTAATTTTAGATAATCAACGCCTGAAGTTCCTAAAATTGCAGAAGTATAAATAATAGGAAAATCAAGTTGCGAATCATTAGCATTAAGATTTACAAATAAATCAAATACTTGATCTACAACCCAATTAGGACGAGAATTCTTTCGATCAATTTTATTAATTACCACAATAGGATTAAGACCATATTTAAAAGCTTTTTGAGTAACAAATCGTGTTTGTGGCATTGGACCATCTAAAGCATCTACTACTAATAGAACTGAGTCTACCATAGACATTACTCGTTCTACTTCGCCTCCAAAATCCGCATGACCAGGTGTGTCTACAATATTTATTTTATATTCTTTCCATTTTATTGAAGTATTTTTAGATAATATTGTAATGCCTCGTTCTTTTTCTAAATCATTAGAATCCATAATACGTTCAGTTTTTTCTTCATGTTTTTTAAAAGTACCTGATTGCTGCAATAGCTGATCAACTAATGTGGTTTTTCCGTGGTCAACATGTGCTATAATTGCAATATTTCTTATTTTTTGATGCATTTTTTTTCCTTGAAAATTTTATTTTTAAAATATTTACATATAATTTAGATTTTTTGAATAAAGTATTAGAAAAGATTAAATTTTGAGGATAACTTTTAATACTAAAAATATATTTTTTAGTGTATAAATATAATGTTTTTAATAAATTTTAATTTTAAAAGTTAAGGTTAAATTTTGAGTATTATAAATTATAATAGAACTTTTTTTTTAAAAAGTGTTTCTAAAATTTCTGATATAAATATTGAATATGGTATTGAAATCGCTTTTATTGGATATTCTAATTCAGGAAAATCTAGCGCCATTAATTCTTTAACAAATCAAAAAAAATTAGCTAGATGTAGTAAAACACCTGGTTGTACTCAGTTAATTAATTTTTTTCAAGTTATTTCTAATTTTAGAATAGTTGATCTTCCTGGTTATGGTTACGCTAAATGTCCAATATCAATTAAATTAAAATGGGAAAAATTAATATATAGTTATTTAAGAAAAAGAAAACCTTTAAAAGGTTTAGTGTTTTTAATGGATATTAGACATCCTTTAAAAGTTTATGATCAATATATTATTAATATAGCCTTAGACCAGAACATACCTATTTTTGTACTATTAACTAAATGTGACAAGCTTACATTAAGCCAACAGAAAACACAATTTCAGATTGTGCATAAAAAGTTAAAAGTTTTTTTAGAAGAAATACATGTTGAATTATTTTCATCGTTTAAGAAAATAGGTGTTAAAAAATTGCAATCTCAATTAAGCATTTGGTATAGAGAAAATCTATAATTTTTAAATTAAAAATAACTTTTTATAAATATTTTTTTTGTTTAATATTATATTTTTCAATCATGCTAGATAATTTTTCAAAACATATTTTTTTTAAAATAATATCATTAGAATTTACATATATAGGAATATCTAATTTTATTTGAGCTAATTTATATGAAAGAAAAGCAATATTTTTATATGTTTTTAATTGATTTGAAACATTTTTAGCATTTCTTAAAGATAAAAGTTGCACTTTTTCAAGATTATTATAAATATTTTGAATATTTGAAAATTTTTGAAGTAAAAATAAAGCAGTTTTTATGCCTATTTTGGGAACTCCTGGAATATTGTCAGATTTGTCTCCCATAAGTGCTAAAAGATCAATAAATTCTTGAGGATAAATTCCATATTTTTCTTGTATTTTTTTTGGGGTGATAATTTCATTATTACTTATATTTAATATATTAATATTATTTGTTACAAGTTGTATCATGTCTTTATCATGACTTACTATTAATACTTGTTCTCCAGATTTCTCAACTTTATGCGCAAAACTGCCAATAATATCATCTGCTTCTATTCCAGGAATACTTAAAGTTTTAATGCCAATTTCTTTTAATATATGAAAAAGAGGTTGTATTTGAACATAAAGTGCGTTAGGCATTTTAGGTCTATTGTTTTTATATTCGGTAAATATTTTATTTCTAAAGGTTTTTTTAGATGAATCAAATATAATAATAATTTTTTTAGAATTATAGTATTTGACTAAAATATTTTTTATTGTTTTTAACATACCATATATAGCTCCATATGGATTTTCTTGATCGTTTTTAAAATATTGGAAAGTAAAATACGATCGATATAAATACAAAGTTCCATCTATTATAATTACCGGTTTCTTTTTTATATAATACATTTTTTTATCTTATTAGTTTTTAAGAATTTTATTAAAAATATAATTTTAATTTTTATTATTTATTAATAATAAAAATTTAATTAATTCTATATATTTTTTTGAAAAATTTTTTTTAAAAAGCATTTCTAATTGAGAATATTCAATTGTATATTTTCCATTTATTAATATAGCCGGAACATAACTTAATTGTGTTTTTTTTACATCATTATTATTTTTTTGAATTAATATCTTTATAACAAAGCTATTCCAAAATTGATTATATTTTTCTAGACTTATTCCTGTTTTTTCTAAAAATATACTTTTAATATTATCAATATTTTTTAGCGTATGAGTTTCTTGAATTCCTTTGAAAATAGGGATTATTATTTTTTCTTCAACACCCATTTGCTCTGCAATTATCCATATTTTTGTTAATGTTTTTCCGAGTTCTCCTCCTATAAAATTAACATGATATGTTTTTATACTTATATTTTTATTTATTTTTTTTCGTACTAAATTTCTAATATCATATGTTTTTTCAAGTTCATAACAATATGGGCACAAAAAAGAAAAAAATTGCATTATTTTAGGAGTATTAGAAATATATTTTTTTCTTATGTTGTATTCTTTCGTATTAGTAAATTCTAAAGCCAAAGTAGTATAAGAAAAAAATATACTACATAAAAAAATTAATATTTTTTTCATTTTTGATCCAAATTTATTTTTTAATTCTTAGAAAAATAAATATTATTTAAAAGAATTTATTTAAAAACAATATTTTTATATAATATTAAATAGTTTAACTTAATATTTTTTTTTAAATCAAGACGCATTTTAAATAATTTTAAGATTAATTAAATATCAAATAATGAAAAAATTACTTTATAAAAATAATATTCATATTCTAATGATAAAACAATGTTTTTATTAAAATCAAAATATCCTAATATGTGATTTTTTTAACAAATAGGTGGTTTTTATGAATTATTTTATGATAATACACAACGTATTTTTAAATTTTTAAAAATCACATTAATAAAAACGCTATTTAAATAAAAACATTATACCAAATAGTCAAAATTTTATTTTATATTGCAGAATGTTATCTTTCTAAGCTATGAAATTAAGAGAATCTATTACTTTGAACTATCAATCTTTGCGTTATTATAGATGAAGTTTTTGAAGATAATAAGATAATTTTATTAGATTAATTTAGAAAAAATAAATTTGAATATGCTATTTTGGATTTTTTTAGGTTTTTTAATTTTTTTAAATGTTAGATTGTAAGCTATTTGCTTTAAAAGATTAAGCATATGAATCCAAAAAAATTATTGTATCTAGATAATTTTAAGGGTTCTTAATTAATTTCAAAAAACCGTTGCTTATGCGGTTGTTTGATATCAAATTTTGATTTATATAGTTCGTATAAGTTATTAAATTTATAATTTAAAACGTTTATTTTAAGATTTAGTATTAAAAATTATTTATTATAGGTCTTAATGAATATTTATTAAAGCGCATTAAATTAATACATGTGTATCTTTTTCCTTACATTAAGAAATAAAACTTAATTATATAAAAAATAATATTTTTATAAAATTCAGTGTTCGTAAAAGTTTTAAAATTATTTAAAATATTTTAGAGAAAATCATAATGCTTTATTTTATGTATTAAATAAAGCAGTAACATTTATAGTTAAAAGATTCCTAAATAGATGGTTAATATATCCATTAAAAATTATAAATTAGTTAAGAATAGTTAAAAAATGATTAGATTTTTTAAAAGTCATCTTATGAAGAAAATCAAAGTATTATATACTAAATTAGTGAATTAGAAAAATATGTTTAAGATTAATTGTACACGCTGATTTACCTAGATATTTTACAAAATTTCGTTCAATAATTAAAAATAATTTCTCATTTACATATAAAACTAAAAATAAACTGTAAAAACATTGAAAAATTACATTTAAAAATTGGAA
Organism: Buchnera aphidicola (Aphis craccivora); assembly: GCF_005082145.1. Classification (NCBI taxonomy): domain Bacteria; kingdom Pseudomonadati; phylum Pseudomonadota; class Gammaproteobacteria; order Enterobacterales; family Erwiniaceae; genus Buchnera; species Buchnera aphidicola. Next base: position 462,220 of record NZ_CP034897.1, on the reverse strand, counting down.
ATTTAAGTACAATAAAAATATTTTTAAAAAAATCTATTAATATAAAAGTTTCTATGTCTCTTCAAGGGTGAAATGTAGTAGTATATTTTTATAATAAAGAATTTGATAATTTAAGTTTTTCAAAAGAAAATTCGAAAAATTATTTACAAAATTTTTAAATTGAAGATAAAAATTAATAATTGAATCATTCAAAGTAGATTATAATAATATTTATTATTGAGTACTATTTAAGTTTTCAAACGTCGTGCTGTATTAATTTCAAATTATTATATTAAAATATAAAATTTAAAAAATATAAACGTTAATAATATTTTATTACTAAAATAGTATGAATAAAAAGTTATTCATTTAAAATTTTAATATTCACTTTTACAAAAAGATTATATTTAAAACTATTTAATATTATCAAACTGTTTTTTATTTTAAATAAAAATATTTTTTTATTAGATAGTTAGTATTCTTTTTATAAACATTATTTAATGAATCTGTTTTATAAAAACTATATTTTATTGTTTCTAAATAAACGAATTTTACTTATTTTTAGAATTAATATAATTGGTAAAAGCAACTTATATGAAACAAGTAGATTATTATCGCAACAATGTCATATATAGGTAGTTTTATTTTTTCGAAATATATTTTTATTAACTCAAATTGATAAGATTTTATAATGATTTAATTTTTTTCAGTTTAGTTTTAATTGATGATCTGGTATAAATTTATGCATCTAATAATAACAAATTCATTTTAGTTTAAACAGGTTCTAATTACCTTATTTCTAAAAATAAATCTATGGTGTTATTTTTAAATTATTTGTGGAACTTAAAAAATTAGAATTATTTTATAAATATATACAAAATATTTATTTTTATATCATCGAATATCAAAATAATATAGTTTTTATATCAAATTGAACATGGAATATCAAACAAACTATTTGTGTTAGTACCTTCATTATCTAGAATTCCAATATGAAGTAATAAAAACATAAATAAAATTAATTGAATAAAAAAGTAAATAGATTATTATTTTATATTTTCTAATATATTAAACAATAATAAATAATATAATTTTATTTTTTATATACAAATTTTGATTTTTTTATTAGTAGCTAAAAATTAATAATTTCTGTAAATTATATTAAATTAGTTATATTTAATTTTAATTTAATGAAATTTAGGTATTTAGTATAATGAATAATAAAAATCCTTTTGATTCTATGTTTCCATTAAGCTTAGAGCAAATAGATCTTTTAAAAAAATTTGAAAAAAATTGCTCTAATATTCAATTTGCTTGGCTTTCGGGTTATTTTTGGCATTTATCTAATCAAGATTATTCTAATTTTAAAAAAAATAAAAATATTTTATCTTCAGAGCAAAAAAAAATAGATAGCCCAACTATTACAATTATATCAGCTTCTCAAACTGGTAATGCGCGATCACTTGCAGAACGTCTTAACAAATATTTAAATGATAATAATAAACAAAGTTATTTAATTAGTGCTTCTGATTATAATTTTAAAAAAATAAAAGATGAAAAATTTTTAATATTAATAATTTCTACTCAAGGTGAAGGCGAGCCTCCTGAAGAAGCTTTGTCTTTATATAAATTTATTATGTCAAAAAGAGCTCCTAAATTAAATGATCTTAAATACAGTGTTTTTTCATTAGGAGATAGTTCTTATGATTTATTTTGTCAAGCTGGAAAAGATTTTGATAAAAGATTTAATGAATTAGGAGGCAAAAAACTACTTAATCGATTAGATGTTGATATTGAATATGAAGATGATTATATTAAATGGTCTAAAGAATTATTAGTATTAATTAATAAAATAGATATATCCTGTTCTACGTCTAACTTTTCAAAAAAAGATTTTTTTTCTGATAATATTAATATATATACGAAATATAATCCTGCTACAGCAACTATATTAACTAATCAAAAAATTACTGGTCGAAATTCAATTAAAGATGTTCGTCATATTGAGTTAAATATTAGTGATTTAAATCTTAAATACACACCTGGTGATGCACTTGGTGTATGGTATCAAAATAGTGAAGATTTAGTAAAAAAGATATTAAAATTATTATCTATAAATACATCTGATATAATTAAAATTAAAAATAAAAATATAAATATTTCTGATGCTTTAAAAAATCATTTTGAGTTAACTAATAATACTAAGAATCTTGTAAAGAAATATGCTGATATTACAAAAAATAAATTTTTAAAAGAAATAATATTGAATGATGAAGAATTATCAAATTATGTAAAAAATACTCCTTTAGTTAATATGATTAGTGATTATCCTAAAAAAATTTCTTCTCAAGCATTTATTGATATTTTACGTCCTTTAACTCCTAGATTATATTCTATCTCTTCATCTCAATCCGAAACTAATGATGAAGTTCACATTACAGTTGGTGTTGTTAAAAAAATTATATCTAATTGTTTACATTTAGGCGGAGCATCAGGTTATTTATCAGAGTTATTAAATATTAATGATCCAGTAAAAATTTTTATTGAGAAAAATAATAATTTTCGATTACCGAAAAATACAAAAACACCAATTATTATGATTGGATCAGGAACTGGTATAGCTCCATATCGATCATTTATGCAACAACGAGACAATGATGGTGCTACTGGGAAAAATTGGATTTTTTTTGGTAATCCTAATTTTACTGAAGACTTCTTATATCAAATAGAATGGCAAAACTATTTAAAAAACGGGCTTCTTACTAAAATGACTTTAGCATGGTCAAGAGATCAAGAAAAAAAAATATATATACAAGATAAAATAAGAGAAAATGGACAAGAAATATGGGATTGGATAGAAGAAAATGCACACATATATATATGTGGAAATGCTTCTAAAATGGCAAAAGATGTTGAAGAAGCTTTATTATGTATTATAAGCAAAAATGGAAATATGAGTATAGAAAATTCAAATGAATTTTTAAATAATTTACGTTTAAATAAACGTTATCAAAGGGATGTATATTAATGACAAAAAATTTTAATAAATCGTCTTTGACTCTTACTAAAGAAGAACATATTAAAGAAAATAGCAACTATCTTCGAGGAACTATTTCTGATGATTTAAAAAATGAAATTACTAATGGTTTTACTGGAGATAATTTTTCGCTAATTCGATTTCATGGTATGTATCAACAAGATGATCGCGATCTTCGTATAGAACGTAATGAACAAAAGTTAGAACCTCGTCATGCTATGATGCTACGCTGTAGATTACCTGGTGGAGTTATATCGTCTGAACAATGGTTAAAAATTGATTCATTTGTTAGCAAAAATACATTATATAAAACTATTCGATTAACTAATCGTCAAACTTTTCAAATACATGGTATTTTAAAAAAAAACTTAAAAAATATTCATCAAATATTGCATAAAATAGGTTTAGATTCTTTAGGCACTGCAAACGATGTTAATAGAAATGTGCTTTGTACATCTGATCCTATGGAGTCTAAAATTCATCAAGAATGTTATGAGTGGGCTCAAAAAATTTCTAATCATTTATTACCTCATACGAAAGCATACGCAGAAATTTGGTTAGATCAAAAAAAAGTTTTTAGTACTGATCATGAACCTATTCTTGGGAAAACGTATCTACCAAGAAAATTTAAAACAACAGTGGTTATACCTCCTCATAATGATGTAGATTTATATGCAAATGACATGAATTTTATAGCTATTATAGAAAATAAGAAAGTAATAGGTTTTAATGTATTAATAGGAGGAGGATTATCAATTACTCATGGAAATAAACAAACTTGGCCTTTTCTTGCATTAGAATTAGGTTATATTACTCTTGATAAAACTTTATCCGTTGCTCAAGCTATAGTTACAATACAACGAGATTGGGGTAATCGTACTAATCGTAAAAATGCAAAAACTAGATATACTATACAAAATGTAGGTTTAAAAATATTTAAAAAAGAAGTTGAAAAAAGAGCAAATATAACTTTTGAACCGATTCGTTCTTATTTATTTACCACTAGAGGAGATTCAATAGGATGGAAAAAAGATATTAATAACAATTGGAGTTTAACGATATTTGTAGAGAATGGACGTATATGTGATAATAATAATCAATTATTAAAATCAGGATTGCTTAAAATTGCAACTGTTCATAAAGGTAATTTTAGATTAACATCCAATCAAAATATAATTATTTCAGAAATATCAAATGAAAATAAAAATAAAATTGAAAATATTGCTATATCTTATGGATTAATTAAAACAAATAGCAAATTACGTGAAAATTCTATGGCTTGTGTTTCTTTTCCAACTTGTCCTTTAGCAATGGCAGAAGCAGAACGTATGTTGCCTGTTTTTATTACTAAAGTAGAAAATATCATGTTAAAATATAGCATGGAAAAAGAAATAATTATTTTACGTGTCTCAGGATGTCCAAATGGTTGTGGAAGATCTTTATTATCTGAAGTTGGTTTAATTGGGAAATCTATAGGTAGATATAATTTATATATAGGTGGTAACAGAATAGGTACTAGAATTCCGAAAATATACAAAGAAAATATTACAGAAAAAGAAATTTTAGTACATTTAGAATTTTTAATAAAAGATTGGTCTATTTATCGGAAAGAAAATGAACATTTTGGCGACTTTATTATTAGAAAAAAAATTGTGAAAGAAGTAATCAATCCTATTCATGACTTTTGGAATTAACAGTGAGAAAAAATGTCTTATTTTGATTATAAAAATATAAATATTCTAGATTTGACAAAAAAAAAAGAACTTTTATCTGAATGTAATATGCTAATATCAAAGTATTCAGCTGAAGAGCGTATATCTTGGGCTTTAAGGAAGCTACCTGGTATACATGTAATGTCATCTAGTTTTGGGGTTCAATCAATTGTATTATTGCATCTTATAGTCAAACAAGAACCTAATATTCCAATTATATTAATTGACACCGGATATTTATTTCCTCAAACATATCATTTTATTGATACAATTAAAAAAAAATTAAATTTAAATTTAAAAATTTTTCGATCAGAAATATCGCCAGCATGGCAAGAAGCAAGATATGGAAAATTATGGGAACAAGGGTTAAAAGGGATTGATTTATATAATAAAATAAACAAAATAGAACCAATGAATTTAGCTTTAAAAACATTATCAGTACAAACATGGTTCGCCGGACTACGTCATCAGCAATCTCAAAGTAGAAGTAATTTACCATATATTTCTATTCAAAAAGGAGTATTTAAAATACTTCCAATCTTAGATTGGTCTAATCATGAAATTTACCAATATATAAAAAATAACAATTTAGATAATCATCCTTTAATAAAAGAAGGTTATATATCTGTAGGAGACGTTCATACTACTAAGAAACATACACCTGGCATGCTTGAAGAAGAAACACGTTTTTTTGGTTTAAAACGTGAATGCGGACTACATAATACTAAAGAATAAAATTTAAAATATTTAAATTTTACACATTAATATTTCAATTACTTTTGATAAGTATTTATGAAATATTAATGTTAGTAATTTAAATTATTCAGTTAATTCTTGTTTTTAAAAATTTATATAAATTTTTTATTATATTTTATGGGTTTAACGTGGATTATCTACCTATTTTTTTAGATTTAAAACATAAAAACGTATTAGTAGTAGGCGCTGGCGATATTGCTTTAAATAAAATTAAATTATTATTACGTTCTAATGCCATTATTAATATTATTGCAAAAAATATATGTTCAGAAATTAAATGTTTATTAGCTCAAAACAAAGTATTTTGGATTTCTCAGGAATTTAAAATAGTTTATTTAGAAAATATTTTTTTAGTGATAGCAGCTACTAATAATACTCAATTAAATCAAATAATTTTTGAAGAATGCAATAAATTAAAAATATTAGTCAATGTAGTAGATGATCAATCAAAATGCTCTTTTATTTTTCCTTCTATTATCGATCGTTCTCCTATAGTAGTGGCTATTTCATCAAGCGGAAAAGCGCCAGTTTTACTTCGTTTATTACGTGAAAAAATTGAAGCACTATTGCCAACAAGATTAGGTGATATTGCTAATATTGCTGGAAAATGGAGAAAAATAGTTAAAAAAAAATTTGTTAATTTTTTAGAAAGAAAACGTTTTTGGGAAAAGTTATTTAGTAGTATTTTTGTTCAACATATTATTAATGGTAGAGAGAAACAAGCAATTTCTACTATAGAAAAAATGATTAAAAAACCGAATATATTAATAGGAGAAGTTATTTTAGTTGGCGCCGGTCCTGGAAATAGTGATTTGTTAACTTTAAGAGCATTGCAAGTATTGCAAGAAGCGGATGTGGTTTTGTATGATAATTTAGTTTCTCAAGATGTATTAAATCTTATTCGTAGAGATGCAAAATGTATTTATGTTGGAAAACGTGCTGGATTAAAAAGTATTACTCAAAAAAAAATTATCAAGTTATTGATTTTTTTAGCTAAACAAGGCAAAAGAGTAGTTCGTTTAAAAGGAGGAGATGCTTTTATATTTGGTCGAGGAGGTGAAGAATTAGAAGCTGCAAAAAATGCAAATATTAATGTTCAAGTTATTCCTGGTATTACAGCTGGGATTGGTGTTTCTGCTTATGCTGGTATACCATTAACACACCGTGATTACGCTCAAGGAGTGATATTTATTACGGGGCATAAATGTATAAATAATATTTCAAACAATTGGTCTATTTTATCTGATCCTTCTTATACTTTAGTGGTTTATATGGGAAGTTTAAAAGCTTTAGAAATTTCTCAACAACTGATTTTACACGGTCGTTTAAAATCTACTCCAATAGCGATTATTAGTCAAGGTACTACTATAAATCAAAAAGTAATTATAGGACGTTTAGATGAAATTGATAAAATATTTAAACTTACTGTAGGTCCAACTTTACTAATTATTGGGCAAGTAGTTCTGTTGCATAAAAAACTAGAATGGTTTAAAAATCTTACTAATTTTAACAATATTGAGACTGCCTCTTCAATAATAAACGTATAAGGAAATATAATGTTTAAAAAGAACACTACTCATCTACGTCAATTAGAATCAGAAAGTATTTATATAATGAGAGAAGTGATGGCGGAGTTTGAAAATCCTGTCATGCTTTATTCTATTGGTAAAGATTCTTCTGTTATGTTGCATCTTGCAAAAAAATCTTTTTATCCTGGACGTGTTCCCTTTCCACTATTGCATGTAGATACTGGTTGGAAATTTAAAGAAATGTATACTTTTAGAGATCATGTTGCTAAAAATGATAAATTAGAATTAATTGTACATTACAACATTCAAGGAAAATTATTAGGTCTTGATCCTTTTAAAGATAATAATTCAAAATATACTGATGTAATGAAAACGGAAGGATTAAAAGAAGCAATAAATAAATATAAGTTTGATGCAGCATTTGGCGGAGCTAGAAGAGATGAGGAAAAATCTCGTTCTAAAGAACGAATTTATTCATTTCGTGATTCCTTTCATCAATGGGATCCAAAAAAACAACGCCCAGAATTATGGTGGAATTATAATAGTCAAATAAATAAAGGAGAAAATATTCGTGTTTTTCCATTATCAAATTGGACTGAACTAGATATTTGGCAATATATTTTTTTAGAACAAATTGAAATTGTTCCTTTATATTTTGCTGCTATACGCCCGGTTTTAGAAAGAAATGGTGTTCTTTTAGTCATTAACGATGATCGTATTAATATCAATAAAAATGAAAAAATTACTTATAAAATGGTTCGATTTAGAACATTAGGTTGTTGGCCTTTAACTAGCGCTATTGAATCAACCGCTCAAACTCTTGAAGATGTTATTAAAGAAACACTAATAACTAAAACTAGTGAGCGAACAGGCCGATCCATTGATTATGATCAAAAAAATTCAATGGAATTTAAAAAAAGACAAGGTTATTTTTAAAAATACGCTTAATATAGGTTAAATCTAAAAAAATGAATACTAATGTTAATACAAAAAACATCGATTTTTATAATCATTTTCAAAATTGGATATATTTAAATGAAAAAAAGACTTTATTAAAATTTTTAACATGTGGCAGTGTAGATGATGGAAAAAGCACGTTAATTGGGCGCTTATTGCATGATACTAAGCAGATTTATGATGATCAATTGTCTTCTTTAAAAAAAGATAGTAAACGTCATGGAACACAAGGGGAAAATATTGATCTTGCTCTTATAGTTGACGGATTACAATCAGAACGCGAACAGGGTATTACAATTGATGTAGCATATCGTTATTTTTCAACTGATAAACGAAAATTTATTATAGCAGATACACCAGGTCACGAACAGTATACACGTAATATGGTTACAGGAGCTTCTACTTGTGATTTATCTATTATTTTAATTGATGCAAAAAAAGGATTGTCAGAACAAACTTATCGACATAGTTTTATATCTGCTTTACTTGGAATAAAATATTTAGTAGTTGCAGTAAATAAAATGGATTTAGTTGATTATAATGAAGCAATTTTTTTAAATATAAAAAAAAATTTTCTTTTATTTTCCGAAAAACTTCCTAAAAATTTAAAAATTTTTTTTGTTCCTATATCTGCATTAACAGGTGAAAATATTGTTTTCTCAAATCAATTAATGACGTGGTATAAAAGTAGTACATTATTAAATCTTTTAGAAACAATTGAAATTGAAGATAATATCAATTCAAAAGAAATGCGATTTCCAGTTCAATATGTAAATAGACCAAATTCAAATTTTCGTGGTTATTCAGGTACTTTGTTTTCTGGAACAATTCAAGTAGGTCAATTAATAAAAATATTACCTATTGATATTACTTCATGTGTTTCTCGAATTTTAATATTTAATAAAGATTTAAAAATAGCACATGTTGGGCAAGCAATTACAATAGTTTTAAAAGATGAAATAGATATCAGTCGTGGTGATTTTTTTGTAAATGTTAATTCTGATTTAGCACCGTCTCAAGAAGCTATTGTTGATATTGTTTGGATGTCTGATGATCCTTTAAAAATAGGTAAATCATACAATGTAAAACTATCAGGTAAAAAAACACGTGCTTATATTAAAGAAATTTTATTTAAAATGAATATTAACACTTTAGTTGAAAATAAATCTAATTCATTAGAATTAAATAGTATTGGTAGAGTTAAAGTTATATTTAGTGAAGCTATGTTATTTGATGATTATAAAAAAAATAAATTTACAGGCAATTTAATTTTTATTGATTTTTTAAAAAACACCACGGTTGGAGCAGGTATGATAAATAAATCTTTAAAAAATAAAAATATTATTTTTAAAAATAGTGTAAAAGATTTTGAATCAGATTTATATAATTTAATTCTAAAACATTTTCCACATTGGAAGATAAAAAAATAAAGTGTAGGTTTTTATTAAAATGAACAGTAACTTTAAAAAAAATATTATTTTTCAAAAATATGAAGTAACTCGTATAAAACGAGAAAATAAAAATCATTATAAATCTAAAGTGATATGGTTTACAGGACTATCAGGATCAGGAAAATCCACTATTTCTAATATTTTAGAAAAAATATTATTTAAAAATAATATTAATACTTATGTATTAGATGGGGATAATATTAGATCTGGATTATGTTCAGATTTAACTTTTTGCGCTGTTGATCGCGATGAAAATATTCGACGTATTTCGGAAGTTGCTAAATTAATGTTAGATGCAGGTATTATGGTTTTAGTTTCTGTTATTTCTCCGTATAAAAAACAAAGATTAATGGCTTCTAATATTTTAGGAAAAAACAATTTTTTAGAAGTTTTTGTTGATACTCCTCTTAATATATGTGAAAAACGTGATTCTAAAGGGTTATATAAAAAATCTCGTTGTAATGAAATATCAGATTTTACTGGTGTAGATTCTTTATATGAAGCTCCAGAAACACCTGATATTCATTTAGATGGTACAATTTCTATAAAAGAAAATATTAAAAAATTAATAAAAAAATTATATGAAAATAATGTTATATTTTTTTCTACATATTCATAAATTATTTTAATACTAAAATAAAATTATTTAGAGTCATTATATGGGAATATTGAAAGTATTTTTATTTTTGTTGTTTTTTTGGTTGCAATATTCTCTTTGGGTTGGAAAAAACGGTATCTTAGATTATATAAAAATTTATAAAAAAATTATAATTCAAAAAAAAATAAATCAAGATCTTGAAATAAAAAATAACAAATTACTACTAGAAATTCAAGAGTTAAATAATAAAATTAAAGATTAAAATTATATTTTAAATACATAATGTTAGGTATAAAATGATATTTCGGAATAGTTTACAACCCAAAATTGTAGCTGTTGTTCCGGCTGCAGGAATCGGTAAAAGAATGTTATTAGATATTCCAAAGCAATATATAAAAATTAAAAATCGTACTATTCTTGAATATACTCTAATGAGATTGTTATCACATCCTAGTATAGTTCGTATTATTGTAAGTTTACATAAAAAAGATAAATATTTTCATAAATTGTCTATAGCATCTAATATACGAGTTACATCTGTAATTGGTGGTAAAAAAAGAATTCATTCAGTTTTATCAGGATTAATTGTACCAACAAATGCAAATTGGGTCATAGTTCATGATGCTGTTCGGCCTTGTTTAAGCTATACAGATTTAGAAAAATTAATTGCTATTGTTAAAAAAAGTAAAATAGGTGGTATTTTAGCTCGACCAACATCTGATACTATTAAATATATTGTTCATAAAACTAAAAGAATATCACACACTATTTCTCGTGAAAAATTATGGCATGCTTTAACTCCTCAATTATTTCCAATAAATTTACTACGATTTTGTTTAGAAAAAATTATTCGCGATGATATTGATATCACAGATGAATCTTCAGCTTTAGAATACTGTGGATATAGTCCGTTAATAGTTTTAGGAAGCTATAAAAATATTAAAATTACTTTTCCTGAAGATCTTATTTTTGCTAAAATTTATCTTAAAGAATTATTTAATACTTAAAATAAGGTATATTAACAATATGAGAATTGGATATGGTTTTGATTTGCATGCGTTTGGCAGTTCAAAACCATTAGTTATTGGAGGAGTAAATATCCCTAATCATCAAGGGTTAATTGCTCACTCTAATGGTGATGTATTAATACACTCTTTAATAGATGCATTATTAGGAGCTTTAGCATTAGGAGATATTGGAACTTTTTTCCCAAGTACAAGAAAAAAATATAAAAATATTGATAGCAGAATTTTATTAAAAATCATTTGGAAAAAAATTTGCTTAAAAAATTATTATATATCTAACATAGATAGTACTATTATTGCTGAAACTCCTAAGATGTTATCTTATATTTTTTTAATGAGATCGAATTTAGCAATTGATTTAAATACTAAAATAGATAATATTAGTATTAAATCCACAAGCTCAAAAGAAATAGGTTGTATTGGAAGAAAAGAAGGGATTGCGTGTCAATCTATTGTAATGTTATTAAAATATAAAAATAAAATTTATTTAAAATAATTTTATTAAATATAATATTTTTAGTAATATTGATTATATTAATAAATGGTGTAATTTAATGCAATTTAATTTTTTTGGAAAAAAGTTATTTTTATCAATATTTATATTATTTTTTTATAATAACTATATATTTGCAAACAATTTATTTAAAAAACAAGAAAATATCTCTTTAAATTGCAAAAAGTTTTTATACATTAAAAATAATTTAAAAAAAAAAATATAAAAACAGAATGTTTTTCATTTTTAAAAAAAAATAAAAAATTTTCTAAAAAATACTCAGTTATTATTAAAAATAAAAATTATATTGGTTTTTTAAAAGATAATATTTTTAGTATATTTTATGTTGTTAAAAAAAACGATACTTTATATTCTATCTCAAAACGCCTTCATTATAATTTTAGTCAATTATTAAAATATAATAATTTTCGTAAGCCTGATAAAATATTTATCGGTCAAAAAATATTAGTAAATAACATTTCAATAATTGATACTAAAAAAATAAACTATACTATTTATAGTGATAAATATAAAAAACATGTTTTATATACAAGTTTTTTTAATAAAAAATTAAATATTGAAAATATTTTTAATAAAAACAAACTATTAACTGAAATATGTTTTATTTATAACAAAAACTATAATGAAGAAAAAAATGTTTTTTCTGAACGTTGGTATTGGCCTTTAAAAAATTCAAATATGAAATTTTTTTATAATTATTCTATTAAAAACGATGGTATTGAAATATCAGGTACTCAAGGACAATCTATTTTTGCATCTTCTAAGGGGAAAGTGGTTTATATTGGTGATATTTTTAAAATTTATGGAAAATTAATTATTATTAAACATGATAATAATTATTTAAGTATATATGGATTTAACAAAAATATTTTTGTAAAATTAAACGATCAGGTATATGAAAATCAAAAAATATCTACTATGGGATATTCTAATAATAATTTAGCAAAATTGTATTTTGAAATAAGGTTTCAAGGAAATCCGATTAACTTATTAAATCTTTTTCCTAATATAAGATTAAAAAAATATTAAAAACTTAATTAATTTTTATAAGATATATAAAAAATGATTCATACTACTATATTTAAAGATTTTCAATTTGAAGCAGCACATTATTTACCAAACCTTCCTAAAGAGCACAAATGTAATAGATTACATGGTCATTCTTTTTTTGTTCGATTAGAGATTAAAGGAGAAGTTAAAAAAGATAAAGGTTGGATAATGGATTACAATGATATAAAATTGTTGTTTCAACCTATTTATGATCAGTTGGATCATTATTTACTTAATGACATTTCAGGATTAGAAAATCCTACTAGTGAAGTTTTAGCAAAATGGATCTGGGATCGTTTAAAACCTAATTTATTAGCATTAAGTGCTGTTATGATTAAAGAAACATGCACTTCTGGATGTATTTATAAAGAAATTTAAAAAATAATAAAATTTTATTGAATATTAATATATTTATGCAATTGTACTGATAATTTCCAATTCTTTTTCATACAGATATTCATACATATATTTAATGCTTTTTTATTTTGACTAATAGGCTGCAAATAAATAATACGTTTTTTTTTATCTTTTATGTTTGATAAAATATCATATACATATAATAAATCTTCTTTTTTTAAAATAGGGAATTTTATTTCATTAGAACGTATTATAGATTCATTTAATGGTCTTATGTTTTTTTTTGGAGAAAGAGTCACCCAAGTATTTAAAGAACATATAATATTTTTTATACCACTAGTTTCTATTTGACATTGATAACCTTTTTTTTCTAATATTTTTGTTATATATAAAAGATTATATAAACATGGTTCACCTCCGCTAATAACTACATGTTTAGCAGTCCATTTTTTTAATGTTTCTAATATATCGTTTATAGTTAAATAGCTCCATTTCTTACTAACTTGGTTTTTATTTATTACTTCTTTTATAGAAACGTTTTCTTTATCAGAACAAACCCATGTATATTTAGTATCGCACCAATGACAGTGCACTGGACATCCTTGTAATCGAATAAAAATTGATGGTGTACCAGTATAATAACCTTCACCTTGTATGGTTTGAAAAATTTCGTTAATTGGATAATGCATTATATTAATATCCGTAAATTAATTACTGAGGTTGAATTTAATGAGAAACAGGTATATTGATTATAAAATACCTGATTCTCTTTAAAAATTTTATAATCTTGAAAAAGATGATTTTACTTCTTTTAAACCATAAAAAGGAGCATTTTTTATACCTAAATTTTCTTCAATTCTAATAAGTTGATTGTATTTTGCTGTTCTATCAGAACGACATATAGATCCTGTTTTAATTTGCCCAGATGCTGTTCCTACTGCTAAATCAGCTATTGTAGCATCTTCAGTTTCACCAGAGCGATGAGAAATAATAGTGCTATAATTAGCTTCTTTTGCAATTTTGATAGTGTTAATTGTTTCAGTTAACGTTCCAATTTGATTTAATTTTATTAAAATAGCATTTCCAATTTCTTTTTTAATTCCTTTTTTTAAAAGTTCCGGGTTTGTAGCAAAAAGATCATCTCCTACTAATTGAATAGTATTTCCTAATATTTTTGTTTGATATATAAATCCTTCCCAATCAGATTCGCTTTGACCATCTTCAATCGAAATAATAGGATATCTATTACATAATTTTTTTAAATAATGAGTTAATTCCATTGAATTAAATTTTATTTTTTCTCCTTTAAATTGATATTTTTTGTTATTTATATCATATAATTCAGAAGCTGCGCAATCTATAGCTAACGTAATATCTTTACCTAGCTTATATTTAGTTCTATTTATTGCATCTTGAATTAAATTTAAAGCTTCTTCATTAGATTGTAAATTAGGAGCGTATCCACCTTCATCACCTACTGTTGTACTGATACCTTTATCTCTAAGTAAACTTCCTAATGAATGAAATATTTCTGATCCCATGCGTATTGCTTCTTTAATTGATTTTGCACTAATAGGTTGTATCATAAATTCTTGCAGATCAATATTATTATTTGCATGTGCTCCACCATTAATAATGTTAATCATTGGAAGAGGCATTGAAAAAATACCTGATGAATTATTTAATTCTGCTATATATTGATATAATGGAATTCGCTTTGAAGATGCAGCTGCTTTTGCTACACTTAAGGATATAGATAAAATTGAGTTAGAACCTAATTTAGATTTGTTTTTAGTACCATCTAGATTTATCATAATTTGATCAATATGATTTTGATCATAAGCGTTTTTATTTATTAAAGCATGACGAATATTATTATTAATTAATTCAACTGATTTAAGTACACCTTTTCCCATAAAACGATTTTTATCTTCGTCACGTAACTCTAATGCTTCTAAAGATCCAGTAGAAGCACCAGAAGGTACTGATGCCAAACCAATAGATCCATCTTCAAGATGAACTTCGGCTTCTACTGTAGGATTTCCTCGAGAATCTAAAATTTCACGACCTATTATATTTATTATTTTAGTCATTTTTTACCTTTATATATTTATTAGTTTTATTTTTATATTGTTCTGCTGATTTAATAAATCCTATAAATAATGGATGTCCATCCCGTGGTGTAGAAGTGAACTCAGGATGAAATTGACAACCAAGAAACCATGGATGATTTGATATTTCTATAATCTCAACTACATTGTTGTTTTTCGATCGTCCCGTAATTTTAAATCCAAATTTTTCAATTTTTTTTAATAAAATATTATTTACTTCATAGCGATGCCGATGTCTTTCTAAGATAATATCTTTTTTATATAGTTTCCTAGATAAACTGTTATGACTTAATTTACAAGGTTGACTACCCAGTCTCATCGTCCCTCCTAAATTAGAATTTTTTCTTTTTTTATTATTAACAATATATTTTATATTTTGGTTTTGTTTTTTAATTAATTGAATCAGAGGAAATTTACATTTAGGATCGAATTCTGTAGAATTAGCATCTTTAATCCCTATTACATTTTGTGCAAATTCTATGATGGCTATTTGCATGCCTAAACATATTCCAAAATATGGAATGTTGTTTTCTCGAGCATATTTTACTGATAATATTTTTCCCGTTACACCACGATCTCCAAAGCCTCCAGGTATTAAAATACCATTAAGATTTTTCAAAGATTGAAAATTTTTATTTTCTATTTCTTGAGAATTAATTAGTTTTATATTAACTTTGATTTTATTTTTTAGTCCTGCATGTTTTAGTGCTTCTATCACGGACTTATATGCATCAGGTAATTTGACGTACTTACCAATAATACCAACAACAATGGTGTCCTTAGAATTTTTTTCTTCATAAATAACTTTTTCCCATTCCGTTAAATTAGCTTCAGGAACGTTTAATTTAAAATATTTACAAATATAATTATCTAATTTTTGATCTTTTAATAATTTTGGAATCGTATATATTGAATCAACATCTTTCAAAGATATAACAGCATTAACTGGAACATTACAAAAAAGTGCTATTTTCTTTCTTTCATTGATTGGTATATTTTTTTGGGATCGACAGATTAAAATATCTGGTTGTATTCCAATAGATAACAACTCTTTAACAGAATGCTGTGTTGGTTTAGTTTTAATTTCTCCAGCTGTTTCAATATAAGGCACGAGAGTTAAATGTATATAAATTACATTTTTTCGACCAATATCAACTGCTATTTGTCGAATTGCTTCTAAAAATGGTAAAGATTCAATATCTCCAACTGTTCCACCTATTTCTACAAGGATAACATCACTTTTTTTAGAACATAATATAATTCTTTCTTTGATAGCATTAGTAATATGAGGTATTACTTGAATAGTAGCACCTAAATAATCCCCTCTTCTTTCTTTCTTTAATACTTCTGAATAAATACTTCCTGTTGTAAAATTATTTAAACATGTCATTTTTGTTCGAATAAATCGTTCATAGTGTCCTAAATCTAAATCAGTTTCAGCTCCATCTTCAGTTACAAATACTTCTCCATGTTGAATAGGGCTCATAGTGCCTGGATCAACATTAATATATGGATCCAATTTCATAATAGTTATTTTAAGATCTCTTGCTTCTAATATAGCCCCTAAAGAAGCTGCTGCAATACCTTTTCCTAAAGAAGAAACAACACCACCAGTGATGAAAATATAATTTTTAGTCATGCTAAATATAAAACATTAGTTAAAATAGATAAGTAATTTAAAGATTAAAATCTTTAATTGAATTGTATTAATAAGCAAAATTAGTTTGTTAATTAAATTGTATATATAATTTTAAAAATTATATTAATTATTTTTTTTATTCCATGTATCTCGTAAACTAACAGTTCTATTAAAAATTAATTTATTTTTTTTTGAATCAACTAAATCTATACAAAAATATCCAATTCTTTCAAATTGAAAAAATAAATTTATATTTTTTATTTTAATATCATTAATCTTTTTTTGTATTTCTTGACTTATTTTTTTTTCAATAAAACCATTTTTAATAATCATTGAATTAGGATTTAAAAAAGATAAAAAATTTTTTTCTTGTTCTGGATTATGTATATTAAATAACTTTTCATATAATCTAAATTCTGATGAAAATGAATTTTTTACTGAAATCCAATGTATTACTGCTGGGTTTTTTTTATTATTCGATTTTTTTCCTAATGTATTAAGATCACAAAAGCATATTATTTGTATAATTTTTCCATTTTTATCTTTTTCTATTTTTTCTGCTTTAATTATATATGAATATCTTAAACGTATTTCTTCGCCAATTTTTAATCTTTTATAATTTTTTTCATATTTTTCTTTAAAATCTTCTTTTTCAATATATATTGTATTAGTAAAAATAATTTCATGAGTACCTAATTCTGGTTTTTTAGGATGATTTGGAACAGTAAGTACTTCTTCATATTTATCGTCAAGGTTATATAAATACAATTTTATTGGTTCTAAAATAGCCATAGTACGTATAGCTTTTTCATTTAATTCGTTTCTAATACAATATTCTAACATAGAAAACTCTATTAAATTATTTTGTTTAGTGACACCAATTTTTTCACAAAATTTTCGAATAGAAGACGCTGTATATCCTTTTCTTCTTAATCCAGAAATAGTTTGTATTCTAGGATCATCCCAACTATTGACTATTTTTTTTTCAATAAGTGTTTTTATTTTTCTTTTTGATAAAATTGAATATTTTAAATTTAATCTGGCAAATTCATATTGTTTAGGGCGATTTAAAACGCTAGTATTTTTTAAAATCCAATCGTATAAACGTTTGTTATCTTGAAATTCTAAAGTACAAAAAGAATGCGTAATACCTTCTATTGAATCAGAAATGCAATGAGCAAAATCATACATAGGATAGATACACCATTGATCTTTTGTTTGATGATGTTCAGTATAAATAATACGATATAATACAGGATCGCGCATTATAATATATGAAGAACTCATATCAATTTTAGCACGTAAACAAGCTTCTCCTTCATTAAAACGTCCTTTTTTCATATCTTTAAATAATTTTAAATTTTCTTCAATATTTCTATTTCTATAAGGACTATTTTTTCCAGAAGTAATTAATGTTCCTCTATATTCGCGTATTTGTTCTTTTGTTAATTGATCTACGTATGCTAAACCTTTTTTAATTAATTCTTTTGCATATTTATATAGTTGTGGAAAGTAATCTGAAGAATAATAAATTTTTTTATTCCATTTATAACCGAGCCATTTAATATCATTTTTAATTGAATGAATATATTTAATATTTTCTTCAAGAGGATTGGTGTCATCAAAACGAAGATTACAATATCCATTGTATAAATTTGCAAGTTCAAAATTTAAGCATATTGATTTAGCATGACCAATATGTAGATAGCCATTTGGTTCTGGAGGGAAACGAGTATGTAATAACGAAAATTTATTGTTTTTTAAATCTTCTTTAATAATATTATAAATAAAATTATTACTATATTTTTCAATTTTATTTTTCATTTTTTCCTTCAATTTAATTTATTTGAGAATATGTCAAAAACATAAAGATTTTTTATTAAAAAGTATTTTTTTAAATTAATAATTATATTGATAATCTATTTTATTTATTATAGAATAAAAAAAATAATTAATTCAAAAATGTTGAATAAAATAATTTATTTATTGTTAATATGGCTACGTAGCTCAGTTGGTTAGAGCACAGCACTCATAACGCTGGGGTCATGGGTTCAAATCCCGTCGTAGCTACCAAATAAAAGTTTTTTTGCGGGAGTGGCGAAATAGGTAGACGCACCAGATTTAGGTTCTGGCGCCGTAAGGTGTGCGAGTTCAAATCTCGCCTCCCGTATATGTGTTTTTTCACTTTTTATTTTGGGGTATAGCCAAGCGGTTAAGGCACCGGTTTTTGATACCGGCATCCCTGGTTCGAATCCAGGTACCCCAGCCATCTAATTTATTCTTTTTCTAGTTTTCTAATAAAAATAATATTTTATAGATAAAATATAAACTATTTTAATTTTATATAGTATTATTGTATTTATTTTTACATTAAAAATTTTGCTATTTTTATTTTAGAATATTTATATAAAATAAAATAGGTTTTTATATTATGAATTTAAATGAATTTAAAAAAAAAGCAGCTTGGGCTGCGCTAGATTATATTTCCCCTGGAACCGTCATTGGAGTGGGGACAGGAAGTACTGTTTTTTATTTTATTGAAGCTTTAAGTACAGTAAAACATTTAATATCTGGAGTGGTTTCTAGTTCAAATTCTTCAACAATTTTGTTAAAAAAAAACGGGATTAATAATATTTTAAATTTGAATACTTTTAATACATTAGAAATTTATATTGATAGCGCTGATGAAATAAATAATAATATGCAGATGATTAAAGGTGGAGGTGCAGCGTTAACTAAGGAAAAAATTATTGCAGCTATTTCTAAAAAATTTATTTGTATTATAGATCAAACAAAAAAAGTAAATATATTAGGTTCTTTTCCACTACCTATTGAAATTATTCCTATAGCTGAATCATTTATTTCAAATGAAATAATTAAATTAGGAGGGCAGCCAAAAGTTAGAAAAAATGTTATCACGGATAATGGCAATATAATTTTAGACATACATAATTTATATATATATGATCCTATTTATATAGAAAAAAAAATTAGTCTATTACCAGGAGTTGTTACTGTTGGTTTATTTGCTTTAAGAGGTGCAGATATAATACTAATGGGTACAAAAAACAGTGTAAAAATTATAGAAAAATAGATTTTTTAAATTATAAATCATTTATTATTAAAATCTATTTTTATATGATTAAATTTATAAATCACCAAATCTAATCTGTAAAGCAGTTACTGCTGCAATTGCAGCTGTTTCTGTTCTTAAAATTCTTGGTCCTAATTTAACTGGAATAAATTCATGCTTGATTGCTTTTTGTACTTCTGATAGTGAAAATCCACCTTCACAACCAACTAATAATCGAATATAATTAATATTTTTTGGTAATTGGTTAATATTAATTATAGATTTTGGATCTAAAATAATTTTTGTTTCATTTTTATTTGATATTTCACACCATGTATTAATATTTTCTATATGATTAATTTTTGGAATAATATTACGTCGACATTGTTGGCATGCAGCAATTATTATATTTTTCCAATCAACGTTTTTTTTTAAAATATTTTTTTTATTTTTATTAAAATTACAATATTGTGAAAATATTGGAGTGATTGTATGTACGCCTAATTCAATAGATTTTTGAATAGCAAAATTCATTTTTTTATTTTTTGATATAACTAATCCCAGATGAATTAGCAATGGGGATTCAATATTTTTTTTTTCTTGTTCTAAAATTAAAATAGTTACTATTTTTTTTTTAATTTCAATGATTTTAGATAAAAAAATATAATTTGTATCATTAAATATTTCTAATTTATTTTGAGTATTCATACGTAATACTTTGATTATATAATGTGTATTAGATGAGTTCAAAATTATTTTTTCATTGATTTTTAAATTTTTATCAATATAAATGCGTGGAATACGATTTTTCATTTTTTAAAAAAGTAATTTTTATTTAGACATTCTTTATATACATAATGATTATGATTACCTTGAATTTTAAATATTAGATGTTCTCTTATACATTCCCATTTAGTAACTGGAAAACTAAGATTCCATTTGTTAAATAATTTTTTTTCTCGTATAGATAATTTAAGATTATATATTGTATTCATATAAAAATAAGTTCTAGCTATAGCTCCCCGAGCTATTTTAGGCGGTTCTACTAATTTTTTTTTAAAGTCTATTTTCATGCTGCATTTACCATATTGTTTTACATTGCTATTTAATTCGCTATACATGAAATTAGAACGATCTCCATTTATCTCTCCAATAGAAGGTTGCAAATTATGTAAATCAAATTCAAAATTTTGATAATTTCGATTTTTCATGCATTTTTTCCTTCCTCCTTTTTTCCAACATTTTTTTTGATGTCCAAATTGCCATGCTGGAACAACATGTTCCCATTCAATTCTTTGTGCTCGATTCTTATTTTTACGGATTTTGTATCCGCATGATGATAAATTAGGAATTCCTTTTTTATTATACCAAGTAATTTTACATCCACAATAAAATGTTCCAGGCGCATTTTTATGTATTTTAATCGCTAAAATTTTAGCTTGTTGAAAACTTTTTATATGATTTTTTTTTACATTATCTTTTTTTATAATAATTAAAAAAAAAATGCACTAATTAAGATAAGAAATATTTTTTTAATCATGTTTTATACTAAACAATTATTATTATTTTTTTATTTTAAAAAAAATTATTTAAATGTTCTTTTAAATAAAAATATTTAATATGATATATATATTAACATATATTCTAGCAAAAATATTTTGTTTAATAAAATATTAAATTAAGTATATTTTTCTAGTTTTAATAAATCATTTAATTAAAAGGAATATGCAATATAATGAATGAATATCTTTTCACATCAGAATCAGTTTCAGAAGGTCATCCAGATAAAATTGCTGATCAAATTTCTGATGCTTTATTAGATGAAATTATTAAACAAGATATCAAAGCACGAGTTGCTTGTGAAACTTATGTAAAAACAGGAATGGTTTTAATTGGCGGTGAAATTACTACTACTGCTTGGGTTGATGTTGAGGAAATTACTCGAAATACTATTAAAAATATTGGTTATATTAATTCAGAAACAGGTTTTGATGCAAATTCTTGCGCTATATTAAGTGCAATAGGAAAACAATCACCTGACATTACTCAAGGAGTTGATCGTTCTGATCCTTTAGAACAAGGTGCTGGTGATCAAGGTATTATTTTTGGCTATGCTACGAACGAAACAGAAGTTTTAATGCCTGCACCTATTACTTACGCTCATTTATTAGTAAAAAAACAATCTGAATTAAGAAAAAAAAATATTTTATCTTGGTTAAGACCTGATGCTAAGAGTCAAGTAACATTTAAATATAAAAATGGAAATATAGTGGGAATTGATACAGTTGTTTTTTCAACTCAACATAAAGAAAATATTAATCAACGTATTTTAAAAGAAGCTATTATGGAGGAAATTATAAAACCAGTTTTACCAAAGAAATGGATAACGAAAAATACTAAATTTTTTGTGAATCCTACTGGAAGATTTGTTATTGGGGGTCCAATGGGAGATTGCGGTTTAACGGGTCGAAAAATTATTGTGGATACTTATGGAGGAATGTCTAGACATGGTGGAGGAGCTTTTTCTGGAAAAGATCCATCTAAAGTAGATAGATCTGCAGCATATGCTGCTAGGTATGTAGCAAAAAATATTGTAGCAGCAGGTTTAGCAGATCGTTGTGAAATTCAGTTATCATACGCTATTGGAATAGCCGAACCTACTTCTATTATGATTGAAACTTTTCGCACTGGAAAACTTAGTAATAAAGCATTAATTGATTTAGTTAGAGATATTTTTGATTTACGTCCATACGGATTAATTAAAATGCTTAATTTACTACAGCCTATTTATTTTAAAACATCTGTATATGGACATTTTGGAAGAGAAGAATTTCCATGGGAAAAAATAGATAAAGTAGATGAATTATCTTAATAAAAAATTATAATATTGCATATATATATTTCTTAAAAAATAATTTATGTAGATATCTTACATTAATATGAATAATTATATCAAATTATTCATGATTTCCCCATGTTAATTTAGCATGGGAGAATAATTTATTTTTTTAGATAATCTTTTAAAGATAATATTTCGTTTTTTTCTATTTCTTTTTCTTTTTTATGAGAGCGAATAGTTTCATCTTCAAGAATTTTTTTATGTGAATTATAATAAAATCGCTTAATAAATTGATTATGATATGTATTAGCTAAATTTAATCCTGTTTTTTTTATGCTGCTATTTTCAATAAATATATTTAAAAATTTAGCTGAATAAGTTAATTTTGGATCTTCAAAGAAAAGTATTTTTTTATCGCATACTTTTTGATATTCTGAATTTTTTAATTCATTATCAAGAATAATAGCTATTTTTTTTAAATCTTGGAATATTCGTTTACCAATTTTTTTTAGTTTATACTTTTTGTTTTCATTAATATAAATTTTTTGATTTGGTTTTCGTCCTTCAAAAATAATTTTATTCCAATTTTTAGTAATAAATAAAAAATCTGTTTTGTTTATTTTAGGAGAGTGCATTAAAGAGCACCAGATTAAAAATAAATCTAAAAAAAGTATTTGATTTTTATTAATTCCAATAGATGAAAATGGATTTATATCTAAAGAACGTATTTCTACATATTCAATACCTCTATTTTGTATAGCATCTAAAAGTGATTCTCCAAAATTAGTGTTTCTTTTAGGTCTAATCTGTGTATATAATTCATTTTCTAATTGTAATATGTTAGTATTTAATTGCTGAAACTCTCCAAATTGATTTATTAATCCTAAATCAGAAAATTTTTTGGATGGTGTATTTATTGCTTTTTTTAAAGAATCAACATATGAACCTAGATTGTTAAATGTAATATTTAGATCTTGAATCGAAGTGCTTGTATATCCCATATCACTCAATCTTAATGAAGTTGACCATGGTAAATATAGTATACCTTCTTTATTTTTTTGAAATTTATACTTTTTATTTGTTAAGAAGTTTTCTAATATTGCAGGTGATGATCCAAATAAATATGGAATGATCCAACCAAATCGATAATAATTCCGAATTAAATTTAAATAACCAGAAGATGCATTATCTATTTTGTTTTTTTTCCAAAATGCTGTTGGTAATGAAAAATTATAGTGTATTCCTGAAATAGTATTTTTTAAATCACCATATCTTATTTTTAAACCTTTTCTGTAAAGAGTTTTAAACGCTCCATAATTAGAACTGCCATATTTTGCAATTTGAATTTTTGTTGATTTTTTATATATATATGGAATACTAAAAGGCCACATTAACTCTTTTGGATTTTTATATGCGACAAAAGAATGAAGATTTTTTAAAAAATTTAATAAATCATCTATACTATTAGTTTTTGGAGTGATAAATTCTAATAAATTTTCAGAAAAATCAGTTGTAATCCATCGATGTGTTAATGAAGAACCAATTTTATATGGGTGTTGAGTATTTGAAAAATCTCCATTTTTTTTAATTCTTAGAGTTTCTCTTTCAATACCTCGATAAATATTTTTTAATATTGATGAGTTTTTTTCTAGCCAAGTAATTTTTTCTGAGATATCCTCTATCAACTTTTTCTCCCAAGTAAGTTAAATTTTTAATTATTTTTAAAAAACTTTTTTATTATAGGATAATAAATTCTTGGTTAGAATTTGTGCATCCGGAAGGATTCGAACCTCCGACCGCTCGGTTCGTAGCCGAGTACTCTATCCAACTGAGCTACGGATGCAATTTTTTGCCGGTGAAAGAGGGATTCGAACCCTCGATGCAGAGTTTTTCTACATACTCCCTTAGCAGGGGAGCGCCTTAAGCCTCTCGGCCATTTCACCGATTTTTTATTATTTTAATTTTACTTTTTTTTAAATATAAGTCAATTTTTTTTTAAAAATAAATGATAAACGACAACAAATTATTTAATAAAAATATAAAATGCATCTTACTTATGAAGAGTAAGATGCAATACTTATTATTTATTTTTTTTACTGTTTTTTTCCGCTTGAATACGTTGATATATTTCTTCACGATGCACTGAAACTTCTTTAGGAGCGTTTACACCAATACGAACTTGATTTCCTTTTACCCCTAGCACTGTTACAGTTATTTCATCGCCAATTATCAATGTTTCGCCAACTCGACGAGTTAGAATAAGCATTCTTTGTTCCTTGAAATAAAAGAGTTCATCCAATCTGATTCCTGGAATTAAAATAATACAGTGCTAATTATAAACTGTAAAATATTTCAATATTTATTTACATAGTATATTATTATACTATATTGATATATTACATTATAAATTAATGTAGTTTGAAACTAAGTATATTTATTTTATATGTTTTTTATAAAAAATCGTCTTTTTTATTTTTTAGTTTTAAATTAATCCATAATTTAATAATTTTTAAAATTTTAGATAAGTTTGTCGTATTTAGACTTGCGCCTTCAGCGATTTCTTCTTTTCCACCTCCTTTTCCATTGGAATTTTTAATAAAAATTTTCATAATTTCCAATGCAGTTAAATAACTAGTCAAATTTTTTGTAATTCCTGCAATTATTTTAAAATGATTATTGTTTTTATTTATAAATATAATAATTGCGCTTTTAAAATCGTTTTTTAATTGATCAATAATTAACTTTAATGATTTATAATCATAATTGTGAAATATGTGAATTAATAATTTCACTCCTTTTATGTTTTCAATATTTTTAGATATTTTATTAATTTGATGTATATTTTCTTTATTTTGCAAAATATTTACTTTTTTTTCTAAATTTTTGATTTGTATTATTAGTTTTTCTACTTTTTCTTTAAAATTAATACTTTTAGTTTTTAAAGCAGTGGATATATTTTCGATTTCATTTTCTTTAATATGTAAAAATTTTATTGCTTCGGATTCTGTTATAGCTTCTATTCTTTTAACACCGGATGAAATGCTTGATTGTTCTATTATCTTAAATAACCCAATGTTTCCAGTTCTAGTCGTATGTGTTCCGCCACAAAGTTCTATAGAAAAATTTTTAATAAATACAACGCGAACAATCGAATCATATTTATTTTCAAATAGTGCTATTGCTTTTTTCTTTTTTGCTTCTTCTAAACTACAATATTGAATTTTAATTAAATTATTTTTATATATTTCTTCGTTTACAATTCTTTCGATTTTTTGTATATCAGATAAACTTATAATTTTAGGAGAAGAAAAGTCAAATCTTAAACGTGTATTCGTTACTAAAGATCCTTTTTGGGTGACCATATCTCCTAATACTTTACGTAATGCGGCATGAAGCAAATGAGTAGCAGAATGATTTATTTGAATTTTTTTTCTATAAAATTTATCAATTTTAGTATATAAAAAATTATTGATTTCAAATTTTCCTACAATTACTTTTCCAATATGCCCGATTGTATTTCCATATTTTTTTGTATTTTCAACTATGAAACGTGACTTTTTATAATGCAATTCACCTATATCACCTATCTGACCACCAGATTCTGGATAAAAACATGTTTTATCAAGGAAAATAATTCCATTTTGGCCTTCAGAAATTAATGAAACTGATTCCTTATTTACATAAATATGTTTTATTAATGCTTTAATTGTGTTTTTTTTATAACCTTCAAAAGTGCAATGATCATTAATATTTATTATTTGATTGTAATTTAAAGAAAATTTATTTCCTATATTTGATAGTTTTTTTTGTTTTTCTTTTTCTAAATAATAACTACTAATATCTATTTCGATTCCTTGTTCACGACAAATATCTATTGTTAAATCAGCAGGGAATCCAAATGTATCATAAAGATAAAAAACAGTTTTTCCAGAAATTTTTTGATTGTATGTTTTTTTAATTTCTATATTTAATATTTTTAATCCTTTTTCAAGAGTTTCAGAAAATTGAATTTCTTCTAATTTTAATATTTCTTGAATTTTTTTTTCCTTTTCTTTTAAAAAATTAAAATTTTCACTTATGTTTTCAATAAAATAAGGAATAATTTTATAAAAGCAATTTTTCTTTATTCCAATTTTATATGCGTGTCTTAACATTCTTCTAATAATTCTTCTTAAAATATATCCTCGATGTTCATTCGATGGAATTATGTTTTCATAAATAAGAAATATGCAAGATCTAATATGATCTGAAATTATTTTTAAAGATATATTATTTAAATTTTCTATATTACTGAAGCGGGAAATGTTGTGAATTAATTTTTGAAAAACATCGATTTTATAATTTGATTTTACATTTTGTAAAACAGCAGCAATTCTTTCTAAACCCATTCCTGTATCTATAGATTTATATTTTAAAGGAATTATTTTATTTGAAGAAATACGATTATATTCTATAAAAACAATATTCCAGATTTCGATAAAATATTCATTTTTATTCTTTAAAAATTCAGAAAAATCATGATTTTTTTTTGCGTCATAATTATAAAATATTTCAGTACATGGCCCGCATGGTCCAGTATCCCCCATTTGCCAAAAGTTTTCAGAATGATATTTGCAATTATCTTTATCACCTATTTTAATTATATGTTCAGGAGGAATTTTAATAATATCAATCCATATTTTATATGTTTCTTCATCATTTTTATATACTGAAATCCATAATTTATTTTTATTAATGTTAAACCATTGTTTAGATGTTAATAATTCCCATGCATATAAAATGGCATCTTTTTTAAAATAATCATTAAAACTAAAATTTCCAAGCATTTCAAATAATGTATGATGTCTTTCTGTGTATCCTACGTTTTCTAAATCATTATGTTTTCCTCCTGTTCTTAAGCAACGTTGTGCAGTAGTTATGCGAGAATATTTTTTTTTTTTCGGATTTAAAAAAAAATCTTTAAACTGATTCATTCCTGCATTAGTAAATAGTAGTGTAGAGTCATTTGTTGGAATTAAAGAACTGCTTGGAAGAATAGTATGTCCTTTTTTTTGAAAAAATTGTAAAAATTTTTTTCGTATTTCATTTGTTGTATTTTTCATATTTTTTAATTTTTTTAAAAATAACGTTTATGCTATTAAAGTGTTTAAAAATATAATTTAACATTTAAATTTGTTACGAATTAAAACTATTTAATTAAAAAATTTAAAATTTATTTAGTGAAATAATTTTAGATATTTTTTTAGCAGTATCAAATATTTTTAATTGAATAAAAGATTGTTGCATATAATTTAATGTTTCTATTACATATGAAGTTTCTGGATACTTTTGAAGTATTTCCTCACCCCGGTTAATAACTGCTATATATTTTTTATGATTAAAATAATATTTTAATATTTCAAAATCATATTTTGATAAACGTTGTTTTAAATAAAATAAATCTTTTTTTACATTTGTAATATAAATACTTTTAGGATAACTATATAAAAAATTTTTTAATTCAAAAAAAGCTTTTCTTGCATAAACAGGATCGCTTTTATAAGTTTTTATAGTTAATATTTTGAAAAAAATATTTTTATCAAGCGATATATCTATTAAACTTTTTATGTAAAAAATATAGTCAATATTTGGATGTTTTGGGTATAGTTCTATAAATTCTTTTATATTTTTTTGCGCCATATGAAAATTTTCAATTTTATAATATGCATAAATTAAATTAATTTGAATTTTATCGGAATAAGCATTAGAAATATTTTTTTTTTTCATGCTTTCTAAATGAAATATTGCGCTATCAAATTTATTTTCTTTTAGTTCTTTTTTGCAATATTCATAAAATATTTTTTCTTGAATAATTTTTTTTTGTTGCGTATTTTGAGAACACGCTGAAGAATGTATAAGCAGTAGTATAAAAATAATTAAAATATTTTTTTTTAGCATAATATATATTTTCTATAATTTAATGAAATTTTGTATTAATAGTATTTATTATATTAATATGTATTAGAATATCATATTCTGTGAAAATAAAGATTTAGATTAAACAAATATATTTTAAAAATAAGGATTTTGTATTGAAAAAAAAAAAAATAAGTATATTAGCTCCTTATAACACAATTTCAGGAAAAAGATTAGATTTAACTATTTCTCAAATTTTTCGGAAGTATTCGCGTTCCTGTATTAAAAATTGGATTCTTACCAATCATGTATATGTTAATGATAAAATAGAAAACAAACCTAATAAAAAAATATTAGGAGGTGAAAAAATTACTATTTACCCAATTTTTAAAAAGATAATATCTGATTTACCGGAAAATATTTCTTTAAATATTGTATATGAAGATAATGACTTATTAGTTATAAATAAATCTCCTGGTGTCGTTGTTCACCCTGGAGCTGGAAACAATAGTAATACAATTTTAAATGGATTATTATATCATTATGAAAATAGTAAATATTTACCTCGTTGCGGAATTGTTCATCGTTTAGATAAAAATACGAGCGGTTTAATGGTGATAGCTAAAACAATTTTTGCGTATTATTATTTAGTAGAATTATTAAAATCTAAAAAAGTTATTCGAGAATATCAAGCTATTGTAAAAGGAAATATGATTTCTGGTGGTACAATTAACTGCCCTATAATGCGTCATCCTACTAAAAGAATATGTATGATAGCACATGAATCAGGAAAACCTGCTATTACACATTATAGAATAATTAAACGATTTAAATTTTATACACATATCTTATTAAAATTAGAAACAGGTCGAACTCATCAAATTCGCGCTCATATGTTACATATTAAATACCCTTTATTAGGTGATCCTTTATACGGTGGGATCAATTATTCTTTTAACTATTTACAAAAAAAGTGTTTTTTTAAAAATGAAGTTTTTTTTCGTCAAGCATTACATGCGCATTATATTGAATTTTTAAATCCTACTACTAAAAAATTAATTAGTTTTAGAACTGATTTACCTAATGATATGAAAGATCTTATTCTCAATTTAGAGCAACAACTATAAAATATATTATTTTTTTATATAATATGTTTTAATTTTTAATAATATTAATTTTATTATACAAAAAATTAAAGAGTTGATAATTTTATGCCAGAAAATTTAATAGATAAAAAATTTTTAGTAAACTTTACTAAAGATAATCAAAATAAAGTTATAAAAAAACCTTTGCGTTTATTAGTTAAAAAATCTTTAGAAAATTATTTATTAAATTTAGATAATACTAAATATATTAATAATTTATACCCATTAATATTATCTGAACTTGAACAGCCATTACTAGATGTAATCATGCAATATACACGTGGAAATCAAACAAAAGCTGCTTTAATGATGGGTATAAATCGTAGTACTTTACGAAAAAAATTAAAAAAATATGGTATGAATTAATTTTTTAAAATTTTTATAGGTTTTAGATATGATTGCACTTTCTATCAATTTATAATTAAAGAAGGTGCAAAATTATAATAAATTTTATTTTTTTATTAAACATCTTTTAGATATTGTTTTTAATGCCCAATAGTAACCTTCTAGCCCTAATCCTGTAATTACCCCTTGAGAAATATCGGAAAACCATGAATGAGAACGAAAGTTTTCTCTACTATAAATATTAGAAATATGAACTTCTATAAATGGTATAGAAGTAGCAATTAGTGCATCTCTTAAAGCTATGCTAGTATGTGTAAAAGCTGCTGGATTAATTATAATATAATCAATATTATCTTCTTTAGCAGAGTGTATTTTTTCAATTAATATATGTTCTGCATTAGACTGTATATGATTTAATAATATATTTAATTTTTCTGATTTTTTTTTTAAGTTATTTATTAGATCTTGTAAAGTATTATTTCCATATATATTCGGTTCTCTAGTTCCTAAAAGATTTAGATTAGGCCCATTTATTAGTAATACATTTATCTTTTTTTTCATTTTTAGCTCAATGTAGCAATTAAATTAATTTAAAAAATTTATCATTCTATTTTATAATAAATTTTTAAGATTATATATAATATTTTTATAAAAAATATTTTTTATTTTTTTTTTATATTTTATAATGTAAACATAATAATATTTTAAATATACAAGTGAGTTCAAATGACATTGGAATTAGTTAGTGAATCTTTATTAACTTTAAATAAATTAAATCGTCAAAATCTATCTGAAATATTAGAAGATATTTCTACTCATAATTTAGATTATGGAGATTTATATTTTCAATCACGTATTTGTGAATCTTGGGTGTTAGAAAATCGAATTATTAAAGAAGGATTTTATCATTTAGATCAAGGTGTTGGGATTAGAGCTATTTCTGGAGAAAAAACTGGGTTTGCATATGCTGATCAAATATCGATAGATGCTATTAGAAAAAGCGCTCAAATGGCAAAAAGCATAATTGATCGCAAAGAAAAAAAAATAAAACCAAAAATATTTATAGAGCAAAAGAAAAATTCTTTTTATGATTTTAAAAATCCATTAAAAAAATTCACTTCTAGTGAAAAAATTAATTTACTTTATAGAGTTGATCATATTGCTCGTAATGTTGATAGTCGTGTTGTACAAGTTAATGCTACTTTAAGTGGGTCTTATGAAAAAATTTTAGTTGCATCTACTGATGGAAATTTAGCTGCAGATATAAGACCATTAGTCGAATTTTCAGTTAGTGTTTTAGTTGAAGAGCGCGGTAAAATAGAACGAGGAAGAAGCGGAGGAGGAAGTCGTACTAATTATAATTTTTTATTAAATAAAGATGATTTTTTAGAAGAAGTTAGAATTGACTATTGGACTAAAGAAGCAGTTCGTATAGCTTTATTGAATTTATCTTCAAAAGAAGCTCCTTCTGGTACCTTTCCTGTTGTTTTAGGGTCTGGTTGGCCTGGTGTTTTGCTACATGAAGCTGTAGGGCATGGTTTAGAAGGAGATTTTAATAGAAAAGGAACATCAGTGTTTACCAATATGATCGGGAAAAAAGTTGCTTCAGAATTATGCACTATAATTGATGATGGCACAATAAAAAATCAACGTGGATCATTAAATATTGATGATGAAGGAGTTTCCGGACAATATAATATATTAATTGAAAACGGAATTTTAAAAAAATATATGCAAGATAAACTTAATGCTCGTTTAATGGGAAGTGAATCTACTGGTAATGGTCGTCGTGAATCTTACTCTCATTTACCAATGCCAAGAATGACTAATACATATATGTTATCTGGAAGTTCAAAAATAGAAGATATTATTAAAAGTATTGATTATGGGATATATGCCGTAAATTTTTCGGGTGGTCAAGTAGATATCACTTCTGGACAGTTTGTTTTTTCAACTTCAGAAGCATATTTGATAAAAAAAGGCAAAATTTCTACTCCAATTAAAAATACTACATTGATAGGATCTGGTATAGAGGTCATGCAAAAAGTATCCATGGTTGGAAATGATTTAAAAATGGATCAAGGCATGGGAATGTGTGGCAAAGAAGGTCAAAACATTCCTGTCGGAATAGGACAACCTTCTATTAAAATAGATAAATTAACTATAGGTGGTACTGTTTAATATTTTAAAAAATAATATATAAAAAGTATTAAGTGCAGTCAAGAATAACGTCGTGACTGCATATTGACTGTTTTAAACAACAAATTTATTTAATTTTTTCTTTAATTCTAGCAGATTTTCCAGTACGTTTTCTGAGAAAATATAACTTTGCTTTTCTAACTAATCCTTTTCTTTTAATAGTAATATTATCAATATTGTATGAATGAGTTTGAAAGACTCGTTCTACAG
Organism: Buchnera aphidicola (Aphis craccivora); assembly: GCF_005082145.1. Classification (NCBI taxonomy): domain Bacteria; kingdom Pseudomonadati; phylum Pseudomonadota; class Gammaproteobacteria; order Enterobacterales; family Erwiniaceae; genus Buchnera; species Buchnera aphidicola. Next base: position 429,799 of record NZ_CP034897.1, on the reverse strand, counting down.
CCTCTCCATTTGAAATTTTACGAATAGTAAAAGATGAATTTAAAAATCTATTTTTTATTGCAATTACTATTCCTTCAAAAGATTGTAGTCTTTTTTTCGCTCCTTCAATGACCCATACTTTTACTTCTACTGTATCTCCAGGTCGAAAATTAGGCACATTTTTTTTGAGTTGTTCTTCTTCTATTTTTCGAATTATATTGATCATTTTTACCTCTACTAAATAAAATAATTATCAATTAATGATATTTTTATTTTTTGTTTTTTTTAAATTCGTTTAAAATTATTTTTTCTTCTTTTTTTAAAATTTTTTTTTCTAATAAATCTGGTCTTTTTTTAAGAGTTTCTTCTAAAGATTTTTTTAAACGCCATAAACGAATTTTATTGTGATTACCAGACAGCAACACATCTGGAACTATCATATCATAAATTTTTTTAGGTCTGGTATAATGTGGACAATCAAGCAAATTATTATAAAAAGATTCTTTTTCTATTGATTTTTTTGTATGAATAACACCGGGAATAAATCTAGCAATAGAATCTATTATAACCATAGCTGCTAGTTCTCCACCAGTAAGTATATAATCTCCTATTGACCATTCTTCATCTACTAAAGAATCGATGATTCTTTGATCTATTCCTTCATATCTACCGCATATAAAAATGATTTTTTTTTTCTTAATTAATTTAAAAATATTATTTTGATTTAATTTTTTCCCTTGTGGAGACAAATAAATAACTGTCGCATTTTTTAATAAAGATTTTGCATATTTAATTGATAAATATAATGGTTCAACGCTCATCAACATTCCTGGTCCTCCTCCATAAGGACGATCATCTATAGATTTATATTTATTTTTAGCAAAATCTCTTGGGTTTAAACAATTAAGATCAATAATCTTTTTTTGAATTGCTTTTCCGGTTACTCCATAATTTGAAACTGAATGGAACATGTCTGGAAATATAGTGATAATATAAAATGATATTAATGTTTGATTATCTTTTTTTTTAATTGAGATATCATATTTTAATTCCATTTGACTGTTATAATTTTGTTTTTAATATCTACATTTGTTACTATTTTTTTATTAATAAACGGAATCATTGTTTTTTTTGTGTGATTTTTTTTGAATTCATTTTTTATAACAAGAATATCATTATATTTGTTACTTATTAAATTAATTACTATACCTAAATATTTATTTGTAATATTAAATACTTTACATTGGATAATATCATTCCAATAGTATTCATTTTGATCAAGTTTTGGAAGTTGATTGCTACTAATAAAAACTTCAGTGTTAGTCCATTTACTAGCAAGAGATCGATTTGTAATATTATTGATTTGAATAATAAAATGGTTATTATGTTGTTTCCAATTTTTTAGTTTAATAATTTCCCATTTTTTATTTTTTAAGATAAACCATGGAAAATAACTAAATATTGTTTCTTGATTTTCTGTAAAAGAAAAAAAATTTAGCCAACCTAATATTCCGTAAACTCTTCCTATTTTTCCTACTAGAATAGGATCAATTAAAGTATTTAATATAATATTTATAATATTCCCTCATTTTTTTTAAATAACTTAATTAATTTTTTTGATCGCTCTGAAAGTTTAGCTCCATTTTTTTGCCAATACATAATACGTGTAATATTTAATTTAATAGAAGTGGTAATATCTTTGGATGATGGATTAAAATAACCTAATCTTTCAATAAAACGACCATCTCTAGAAAAGCGGCTATCTGCTGCTACTATTTTATAAAACGGGCGTTTTTTGTTTCCATATCGAGCTAATCGAATTTTTACCATTTTTTTTCCTTTGATTGTTAAGTGTTAAAATTATTTTGATATATTTTAAAAATTTTTAGGTAATATATTTTTTATATTACGAATCATTTTTCCAATTCCATTGTTTTTAATTTTTTTCATGATTTTTTTTATATCATCAAAATTTTTTAATAATTTATTTATATCTTGAATTTGCGTTCCAGATCCTAAAGCAATTCTACGTTTACGAGAACCTTTTATAATTATCGGATTATTTCTTTCTTTAGGTGTCATTGAATATATTATTGCCTCGATTTTATTTAAAGTATTTTCATCATTTTCTAACAATGAACTATTATGCATCATTTTATTGTTTGAAAATTTATCTATAAAATAGTTTAAACCTCCCATTTTTTTCATTTCTTTTATTTGAATTAAAAAATCATTTAAATTAAAATCATGGCCTTTTTTAAGTTTTTTAGTTAAATTTTGTAAATTAGATTGATTAATTTTTTCTTCAATATCTTTAATCATCGATACAACTTTGTTCATTCCCAAAATTTTATCAGCCATACGTTCTGGATGAAATATTTCTAAATTTGTTAGTTTTTCACCTGTACCTATGAATTTAATAGGTTTTCCAGTAATATAGCGCATTGATAATGCAATTCCACTTCTAGAGTCACTATCAGTTTTACTTAATATAATACCTGATATAGATAAATATTGATTGAAACTCTTAGCCATATTAATTGCATCTTGACCCATCATTGAATCGACTACTAATAGTGTTTCAATAGGTTTAGAAAAATTTTGTATTTGTTGTATTTCATTCATCATTATTTCATCGACATGTAAACGTCCTGCTGTATCTATTAGTAAAACATCACATAATTTTAATTGAGCATATTTAATAGCCTCTTCTATTATATTGATTGGTTTTTGGTTGATATTAGATGAATAAAAATCTGTATTAATTTGATTAGATAAAATTTCAAGTTGTTTTATTGCAGCAGCACGATAAATATCAGTAGATGTAATAAGTATTTTTTTTTTGTATTTATTTTGTATCCATTTAGCTATTTTAGCTACAGTGGTAGTTTTTCCTGTTCCTTGTAAACCAACTATTAATATTATTGCGGGTGGACGAGCAGATAGATTTAAATCATTATTTTTTTCACCCATAGCTAAAATTAATTCATTTCGTACAATTTTTATAAATTCTTGACCAGGGGTAAGACTTTTATTGATTTCATAACCAATTGATTTTTTGGTAACATTTTTTATAAATGTTTTTATTACTGATAATGTAACATCAGCTTCTAATAATGCTTTTCTTACTTCTCTTATAGTATCCTTAATGTTATCTTCCGTAAGCCTTCCTTTGTTAATAATATTACGTAAACTTTTTGAAAGGCGTTCAGTTAAGCTGCTAAACATGTTTCTTACTCTTTTATAAATTAATATTGAATTATTTAAAACACGAGAATTAATAATGTTTTAGTTTATTTTAAAATATTTTTAATATCTAAACATCTAATGAATTTATAACTAAAACAATTTTTTACTTTCAATGGGATAACAACCTAATATTTTTATAAATTTAGTAATTTTTTGAATTTTATTCAGAATGTTCTGTATCGTATTAGATGATAAATTTTCTTCAATATCAAGATAAAATATTTTTTCTTCATTTTTAGTATTATAAAAAGTTAACATTTTTACGATTATTTTTTCTTTTTCTAGGATTAAAATTATTTCAGAAAGTTTTTTTAATTCTTTTTCTAGAGTAAATATTATTGTAGTTTTTACTTTGTTATTTGAATAAATTTTTAAAGGTGTTTTTGATAAACAAATAAACCTTGTTATATTATTTTTTTGGTTTGATATATTTTTACATAAAACTTTTAATCCATAAATTTGATTTCCTATTTCACTTCCTAAAACAGCATTCGTAATTTTATTATATTTAATAACTTTTTTAATTGCATCAGTTGTGCTATTAGTATATTCAAGTTTCCAATTTGGAAATTGACTAATAAAATTGCTACATTGTTTAAATGGTTGAGAATGACTATATATTTTTTTAATTATATTTAGTTCAACTTTTTCTATTGCTAATAAGCAGTGATCTATATAAACATTAACTTCTCCAACAATAAATAAATTTGTATTTTTTAAAATATAAAATATTTCATCAATAGGTCCTGAACAACTATTTTCTACTGGTAAAATAGCATAATTTGACTCATTATTTTCAACTGATTGAATAACTTCTGAAAAATTCAAACATTCTTTAATAATAAAGTTTTTTAAATTTTGTTTTTCATATTTAGACGCAGCAATATGTGAATAAGATCCTTTAGGACCAAGAAATGAAATAATAGATTCATTCGTATTTTTGTTTTTTTGATGTTTTTTCAATAATATTTTTTGAGTAAGTATAGATTCTTCAATTATTAGTTGGAATAATCGTATTATATAATTAGGATCTAAATTTTTTTTCTTCCCTAAACTAGTTAGTTTAGATAATAAATTTTTTTCACGATTAACATCACGGATTGGTTGATTATTTTGTATTTTAGATTGAGCTATATCTAATACTAATTTTTTTCTTTTCGCGAGCAACATAACTATTTTTTCATCAATATTGTTAATTTCATTACGAAAATTTAATAAATCATTTTTAGACAGCATAGTTTGTTTATCCATCAAATATCTAATATGTTTTATATCAATATAAAATATTTTTATTTAATTAGTATTAATTTTTTAATATAAAAAATAATAATAGATTATATAATATACTATTTTTTATATGAAAAAATGTGTTGTGTTTTAAAAAAATATTAATTTTTTTAAAAAATATTATTATAAAATTTTTATTTAATTAGATTCATTATTAATTTTTAAAAGAATTTTAATAAGTATGATAGATGATAATATATTTACTATATCTTATTAATTCTAATCATAGTATTCTTTTCTACATATATTATTTTTAAAGTGAGTTATATAATGAAAACTTTTTCAATTAAAGAAAAAAATATCAAAAGAGATTGGTTTTATGTTGATGCTACTAACAAAGTATTGGGTAGATTTGCTAGTTCTTTATCCTTACGTCTTAGAGGTAAACATAAAGTTGAATATACACCGCATCTTGATGTTGGAGATTATATTATAGTTTTAAATGCTGCTAAAATTTTAGTTACTGGAAAAAAGAAAAATAATAAAATTTATTATCATCATACAGGTTATATTGGTGGGATAAAACAATTTAAATTCGAAGAAATTATGGCAAAAAATCCAGAAAAAATTATTGAAATAGCTGTTAAAGGCATGCTTCCAAAAGGTCCTTTAGGTCGTTTAATGTTTAAAAAATTAAAAGTTTTTTCAGGTGAAAAACATAACCATATAGCACAATGTCCTAAATTTTTAAATATTTAATAAGGGTATATTAAAAATATATTATGAAAATTCAAAATTATGGAACTGGTCGTCGAAAAAGTTCTTCTGCTAGAGTTTTTCTTAGACCTGGTAAGGGTCAAATAGTAGTAAATAAACGTTTATTGAATGATTATTTTGGTCGAGAAACTTCTTGTATGATTGTTTGTCAACCATTGATTTTAACAGATATGATGAATAATTTTGACATTTATATTACAGTTAAAGGAGGTGGAATTTCTGGTCAAGCTGGAGCAATTAGACAAGGAATTACTCGTGCTTTGATTGATTACAATCAATTATTTCGTAGCGAATTAAGAAAGTCTGGATTTGTTACACGTGATTCACGACAAGTAGAGCGAAAAAAAGTAGGTTTTCGTAAATCCAGAAAACGTATACAGTTTTCTAAACGTTAAAACTAAATAGAAAAACTTATTTTAAAGAACTTGGTTTTTGTAACAAACCGAGTTCTTTTATTAATTTTCATGATTTTTATATTTTAAAAAACTAAAAATCAAATAAATAAAATAAGAAAAAAATTTTATTTTTTTAGATGATATAATATATCGGAACATAATTTTTTTATTCCTATTTTTTTAAGAGAAGAAATTAAATAAAATGGTTCTTTGAAATTTAAATTATTTTTGATTTCTTTAATATATTTATTTATTTTTTCAGTTGTTATTAAATCAATCTTATTTAAGATTAAGAATCTTGGTTTATTATATAATTTTATATTATATTGTTTTAATTCATTCAATACAGTCTTAATATTTTCTATTGGATTAGAATAGTCTGTAGGACATAAATCAACAATATGTAGTAATATTTTACATCTTTCTAAATGTTTTAAAAAATTAATACCTAATCCTTTACCATGTGATGCACCTTGAATTATACCTGGAATATCTGCTATAATGAACTTTTTATCTTCAATTTCAACACTTCCTAAAACAGGATTTAATGTAGTAAAAGGATAATCTGAAGTTTTTGTTTTAGCTCCAGATATATTTTTTACTAATGTTGATTTTCCAGCATTTGGCATTCCTAATGTTCCTACATCTGCTATTAATAATAATTCTAATTGTACATATCTGCTTTCTCCTATCGATCCTAAGGTTCTTTTTCTTGGTGCTCTATTAATGGAAGATTTAAATCTAGTATTACCTAATCCATGCCAACCTCCTTTCGCAATAAGTATTCTTTGTTTGTCTTTTATTAAATCATCGATTATTTCACGTGTTTGATAATTGATTATTTTAGTTCCAACAGGAACATATATTGTAATATCACGTCCTTTTTTACCAGAGCAATTTCTTTTTAATCCATTAGTTCCATGTTCCGCTTGAAATACTTTTTTAAATCTAAAATCTATAAGAGTATTTAAATTATTGCTTGATTCTATCCAAATGTTTCCACCATCTCCTCCATCCCCACCATCTGGACCTCCTTTAGGAATGTATTTTTCTCTTCTAAAATTAACACAGCCATTTCCTCCATTTCCTGCAATAACTTGAATAACAGTTTGATCAATAAATTTCATATGCATTCCTTATTTTTTAAAACAAATACAATTTTAAAAATGTATTATTTATAAAAAAATAATACCCCTCAAAAAAGGGGTTTTTAAAAATATTAACTTTTTTAATTTTTTATTAGTTAATAATGTTAATATATGTTCTTTTTTTTATTCCTTTTTTTTTAAATTCTATTTTTCCTTTAACAGTAGCAAAAATAGTGTGATCTTTTCCGCAACCTACATTTTTCCCTGGATGAAATTTAGTTCCTCTCTGTCTTACAATAATGCTACCTGCGGATACTAATTCACCTCCAAAACGCTTTACACCTAATCTTTGAGCATTAGAATCTCTTCCGTTCCTTGTGGAACCACCAGCTTTTTTATGTGCCATTTTAGTTCTCTATATGATTAATATCTATAATTTTTACATTAGTAAAATATTGACGATGACCTTGTTGTTTTCTATAATGTTTACGACGATTAAACTTTAGTACTTTAATTTTTTTAGATCTACCATGATTTTCAACATAAGCTTTAACTTTAATTCCATTTAAAAAAGGATTTCCTATTTTTGTTTTTTCTTTATTTGAAATCATTAAAATATTTTTTAATTCAATTATTGAGCCTTTTGGGTAATTTAATTTTTCTAACTGTATTACTTGATTTTTTTTAACTCGATATTGTTTGCCACCACTTAAAAAAACTGCATACATATAATACTCCAATTCTTTCTGTTTGTTTTGAAAATAAAATATTAATAATTCTTTATAAGTTATTTTAAATAATTAAAAAGTTATTATATATTTTGAATATTTGCACCTAATTTGTTCAATTTTTTTGGAAATGATTCATACCCTCTTTTAAAATGATGAATATTATTAACTACTGTAATTCCTTTTGCAATACAACCCGCTAAAATTAATGTAGCTGAACTTCTTAAATCAGTAGAGAAAAGAGTTTTTGAAAATAAATTTTTAACACCTTTACAAAAAATACAATTATTTTTAATCTTTATTTTGGCGCCCATTTTAATTAATTCTTTAGCATAAGCAAAACGATTCTCAAATATATTTTCAATAATAATACTTTTACCTTTAGAAATACTATTTAATAAAGCAAATTGTGGTTGCATATCAGTTGGAAAACCTGGGTATGGAGCAGTTGTAATATTTACAGCTTTGGGTATTTTTTCTTGCATATCTAATTTAATCCAATTTTTCCCAGTTTTTATATATGCACCAGTTTCAGATAATTTTTTTAATACACTTGTTAAATGTTTTGGTTCAGTATTATTGCATATAATAAATCCTTTAGAAATTGCAGCGGCTATTAAAAAAGTTCCTGTTTCAATTCTATCTGGTATTACTTTATGACGGCCACCTCTTAGTTTTAATACTCCTTTTATATATATTTTATTACTTCCTGCTCCAGTAATATTAGCCCCTAAAGTATTTAAGAATTTTGCAACATCAACAATTTCTGGTTCTTGAGCAGCATTATCTATAATGGTAATACCTTCTGCTAAAGTTGCAGCGCTCATAATAGTAATAGTTGCTCCAACACTAATTTTTTCTAAATAAATATATTTTCCCTTAAGAGGTTTTATAATAGATGCAGTAATATAATTGTTTTCTTGAATAATTTGAGCTCCTAGTTCTTCCAAACCTTTTAAATGAAGGTCAATAGGTCTGCAACCTATCTTACAACCTCCTGGAAAAAATATTTTAGCTTTACCAAATCGCATTAAAAGAGGACTTAACATCCATATAGATGCTCTTATTTTTTGAATTAAATTATATGGAGGACTAGAAATGTTAATTTTACTTGGGTCAATATATAATATTTTTTTTTTATTTACTATTTTTGCTCCTAAAGATTTAAGTAGTTTAATTGCTACTTTAATATCTGTTAATTTTGGAATATTACTAATTTCAATTTTTTCTTTTGTTAATATTGTCATAAATAATATAGGCAAAGCAGCATTTTTAGAACCAGAAATTAATACATTGCCATTTAATTTTTTATTACCTTCTATATTTAACTTATTCATTCATTATTAAATCTCTATATTATTTTTAAATATTTAACTAATATTATTTTTATTATTTTTTTTCCATTCTTCCTTTGTGTATGTTGTGATAGATAAAGCGTGAATTTTTTTTTCTAGAATCATATCAATTAAAGGTTTATAAATTATTTGCTGTCTTTTTACTTGATTAACACCTTTAAATATATCTCCTATTGCAATTATTTTGATATGATTATTATCTCCTGTAACATATATTTGTTCTAAATTTAGTTTTTGGTTTAGTATCGATATTATTTTTTTATTATCCATGTTAAATATACTTAAAATTAATTTTGTTAAAATGTAAATATTTTAAATATTATACACATAAATATATTTTTAAATTTATATTAAATATTAATAAGAACTTTTGCTTCATAAAATTGAAATTTTTGATAAATTTTATTTTTTACATTAATATAGATACGTTTATTTTTGTTTAATATTATGGTGCATATATTAATATTTTTAAAAAATTAAAATTTTTGATAAATTTTTACATACTAAAATAATTTAATAGTAGATATGAGGTAAGATCTAAATAAAATTAAAAATTTTAGTTTTTACTTTAATTAGATTTTATCAATGATGTATTAATATTACTATATTTTTTATTTTAATTATTTATTGAAGTATATAAATAATTTAATTTTTAAAAATATTTAATAAAAATTAAATCTTTTTTCTTAAAAATATATTTTATTTTAAAAAATCATATAAAAAATTTTTAGTATTTTTTAAATTAATAGTTTTATATTCTTTTAGAAAAAAATGAGGTATGTTATATGGTTCATTTAATTCCAATGACTGTTAGAGGTGCTGAAAAACTTCGTAAAGAACTTGAACAATTAAAAAACACAAAACGTCCCCGTATTATTATTGAAATAGCAAAAGCTAGAGAACATGGTGATTTAAAAGAGAACGCTGAATATCACTCTGCTCGTGAAGAGCAAAGTTTTTGTGAAGGACGAATAAAAGATATAGAATTAAAACTATCTAATTGTCAAATTATAGATATCACTAAAATACCTAACGATGGAAGAGTTGTATTTGGCTCTACAGTAACTATTTTAAACATACAAAGTAATGAAATATTTACTTATCAGATTGTAGGTGATGATGAATCTGATTTTAAAAAGAATTTAATCTCAATTAATTCTCCAATGTCGAGGGGTTTAATTGGAAAAACTGTTAACACTATTGCTACTATATTTACACCTTCTGGTAATATTAAATACAAAATTTTAAAGATAGATTATATTTAAATTAACAATTTATTTAAATATATAGTGATGAGATTTATTATAAATATTATAAAAGAATCAAATAATATGATTATAAAGAATAAATCAAATAGTTCTAAGCGTTGGTTATTAGAACATTTTCAAGATAAATATGTTAAAGAAGCAAAAAAAAATAAAATTCGATCTAGATCTTGGTTTAAATTAAAAGAAATTGATAAGAATAACAAGTTATTTAAACCTGGAATGAACATTATTGATTTAGGCGCTTCTCCAGGAGGTTGGTCGCAATACGCAGTTAATAAAATTGGAAAAACAGGATCTATTTTAGCATATGATATATTACCTATGAAAAAAATAACAGGAGTTAAATTTTTTCAAGGAGATTTTCGAAATGTAAATACATTAAATTTTATATTAAATAATTTATCTAATAAAACTTTTAATGTAGTTATGTCGGATATGGCGCCTAATATTACAGGTTGTTGGTCTGTTGATATGCCGCGTATTATAGAAATTTGTAAAATAGCTCTTAAAATATCTAGATTTGTATTAGCAAAAAATGGTGTTTTTTTAGTAAAATCTTTTCATGGAGAAGGTTTAAATGAATTTTTTAAAGAAATTAGAACGTTGTTTTCAAAAATTAAAATTTGTAAACCAAAAACTTCTCGATCAAGATCACGAGAAATATTCATTCTAGCGACCAGATAAAATATTATTTTATTTCTAGACTTTTAAATCTTCGTTGTTTTTTAAAATAGATGTAATGAGAGGTTGTTCCCTTGAGTGACATGGTTAAAAACCTGATATTTTGGTTAGTAATTACAGTGATTTTAATGTCTGTTTTTCAAAACTTTAATACTAGTGATTCAAATAGTCACAGAGTTGATTATTCTACTTTTTTATCAGAAGTTAATCAAGATCAGGTCCGTGAGGTATATATTAATGGACGGACGATTAGTGTTACTAAAAAAGACAGCAATAAATATACTACTTATATTCCTATAAATGATCCTAAGTTATTAGACAATCTTATAACAAAAAATGTTAAAGTTATGGGAGAAATTCCAGAAGAACCGAGTATTTTATTTTCTATATTTGTTTCTTGGTTTCCTATGTTGTTGCTAATTGGCGTATGGATTTTTTTTATGCGTCAGATGCAAATGGGTGGCGGAAAAGGAGCCATGTCTTTTGGTAAAAGTAAAGCTCGAATGTTATCAGAAGATGAAATTAAAACTACTTTTGATGATGTTGCGGGGTGCGATGAAGCTAAAGAGGAAGTAAGTGAATTAGTTGAATATTTAAAAGAACCTAGTCGATTTCAGAAATTAGGAGGTAAAATACCTAAAGGTGTACTTATGGTAGGTCCTCCTGGAACTGGGAAGACATTGCTTGCAAAAGCAATTGCAGGAGAAGCAAAAGTTCCATTCTTCACAATTTCTGGTTCTGATTTTGTTGAAATGTTTGTTGGAGTAGGTGCGTCAAGAGTAAGAGATATGTTTGAACACTCTAGAAAAAATGCACCATGTATTATATTTATTGATGAAATTGATGCAGTAGGACGGCAAAGAGGCGCTGGATTAGGCGGTGGACATGATGAAAGAGAACAAACACTTAATCAAATGTTAGTAGAAATGGACGGTTTTGATGGCAATGAGGGTGTAATTTTAATAGCTGCTACTAATAGACCAGATGTTTTAGATCCTGCTTTATTACGTCCAGGTCGATTTGATCGTCAAGTTATTGTACCACTTCCAGATATTCGTGGAAGAGAACAAATATTAAAAGTACACATGCGAAAAGTGCCTTTATCTAAAGATGTTGACCCTTTAATCATTGCTCGCGGAACACCAGGTTTTTCAGGTGCAGATTTAGCCAATCTAGTAAATGAAGCAGCATTATTTGCAGCTCGTTTAAACAACCGTGTCGTTTCTATGATTGAATTTGAAAAAGCAAAAGATAAAATTATGATGGGTTCTGAACGTAAATCAATGGTGATGAGTGATTTTCAAAAAGAATCTACGGCATATCATGAAGCTGGTCATGTGATTGTTGGAAGATTAGTACCAGATCATGATCCTGCTCATAAAGTTACGATTATCCCTAGAGGCCAAGCATTAGGTATTACTTTTTTTTTACCAGAATCAGACACATTCAGTATTAGTAGGCAAAAATTAGAGAGTCAAATATCTACTTTGTATGGCGGTCGTTTAGCAGAAGAAATTATTTATGGTTCTAAAAAAGTGTCTACTGGCGCTTTTAATGATATTAAAGTAGCTACAAATTTAGCACGAAATATGGTAACTCAATGGGGGTTTTCAGATAAATTGGGTCCTTTATTATACGCTGAAGAAGAAGGAGAAATATTTTTAGGTCGAACAGTAGCTAAAGCAAAACATATGTCTGATGAAACCGCTAGAATTATTGATGAAGAAGTTAAATTGTTAATAGAAGTAAATTATAATCGAGCTAAAAATATTTTAAATGAAAATATTGATATTTTACATGCTATGAAAAATGCTTTAATAAAATACGAAACCATTGATTCTGTTCAAATAGACGATTTAATGGAAAGAAAAGAAGTTCGAAAACCAAAAGGATGGTCTGAAATGAATCAAAATTAAAATATATTACCAATATTATAATTAAATTAACAATAATATCGCATATTAATTATTAAATACGTATTAAATTACGTAAAAGTTTAATATAATTAATATTATATTTTAACAAACACTGAAATAAGATGAAGTAATAAAATTATTATAACTTCATCTTGTTTTTAAAAAACAGATTTTTTTAAAATATTAAATATTTTATAATTTTATATTTATACATTGTTTAAAATAGAGATAAATTAACATGAAAAATTTTCAATACTTTAAAACAGATGGAATACGTGGAAAAGTAGGTAAACAACCAATAACTCCAGATTTTATGTTAAAATTAGGACAAATTATTGGAACTATTTTAGGTGAAAATAAAAAAAAATTATTATTGGAAGAGATACTCGTATTTCAGGATCTATGCTTCAGTATTCTTTAGAATTTGGTATTCTGTCAAAAGGAATTTCTACTTTATCAGCTGGGTGTATACCTACATCTGCAATTGCATATTTAACACAATCTTTAAATGCTTCAGCAGGCATTATTATTTCAGCATCTCATAATGCTTTTGATGATAATGGAATAAAAATATTTTCTAAAAACGGAACTAAAATAACTAGAGATATAGAAATTTCAATTGAAAAAGAATTAAATAATCCTCTTTATGATTTTTCTTATGTAAAAAATTTTGGATTTTCTAAAAAAATAAATAATTCTAAAAAAAAATATATTGATTTTTGTAAAAATACATTTCCTAAAAATATGAACTTATCTAAATTTACTATTGTATTAGATTGTGCTAATGGATCAGCTTATAATATAGCGCCTAAAATTTTTCAAGATTTAGGAGCAAATGTAATAACTTATTCTATTTATCCAAATGGCATTAATATTAATAAAAATTCAGGATCTACCAATACCGTTGAGTTAAAAAAATTAGTAATTGAAAATAAAGCTGATATTGGATTAGCATTTGATGGTGATGGAGATCGTGTTATTATGGTAGATCATTTAGGAAATGAAGTAAATGGAGATCAAATTATTTATATAATTGCAAAGCAATATTTAAAAAATAACAAGTTAAATGGTGGAGTAGTAGGCACTTTAATGACTAATATGGGTGTTATTCTTGGTTTGAAAAAAATTGGAATACCATTTTTTGCTGCACAAATAGGTGATCGTTATATATATAAAAAAATTAAAGAAAAAAACTGGATGCTTGGCGCGGAACAATCAGGACATGTTATTTTATTAGATAAACATTCTACTGGTGATGGAATTATAGCTAGTTTACAAGTATTATCAATTATGATTGAAAATAATGCATCTTTATACTGTTTATCTAATCAAGTAATATTATTTCCTCAAATATTATTAAATGTTTTTTTAAAAAAAGATCAAAATTTTGAAAAAAATATAAAATTTCAGTCTATTATTGAAAAATCAAAAAATATTTTAGGAGATACTGGTCGAATTTTTATTCGAAAATCTGGAACTGAATCTTGTCTTCGGGTTATGATAGAAGACCAAGATCATAATAAAATAAAAAAAATAGCTAATACAATTTCAAATACAATTAAGTTAATTTAATAAATGTATAAAATGTTAGTTTTTAAATATAATTAAGTTGAAAATATTTATATATGTTAATAGAAATTTTACCAAAATAGTAATTTTTTTACTTTTATTTAAAAAAGGAAAATTATTTTTTATGTATTTATTTTTTTTAGTTTTTTTGATTTTTATTTCTATTTGTTTAAATTTTTTAATTTTATTACAACCAGGGAAAGGAACAAGTGATATGATGCATTCAAACACCTTTTCTAATATTAAATTATTCAATAGTTTTCGAAGTAATAGTTTTGCAATAAATATTATTGGGTTATGTTCTGGTTTATTTTTAATAATTAGTCTTATTTTATGTAATATTAACGATAAAAAAATAAATTCAAGTTTATTTGAAGATCATAATAATGAAAAAGAGTTGAATTTTAAAAAAAATAAAATATTAAACACTGAAATACCTCGTTAGATTTAAATTTTTAATTTTTTAAAGTTATTTTAGAATATAATAAATATCAGATTCGAGCCGAGATGGTGAAATTGGTAGACACGCTATCTTGAGGGGATAGTGCCTTAAGGCATATGGGTTCAAGTCCCATTCTCGGTATTATTTTTTAAAATATAAAAAATTTTACATTAAATATATTAATAAAATATTATATTTTAGTTTTATAAATAGGGTAATATTACCTAAAACCCCGAATTTTCGGGGTTTTTTATTAGAATATTTAAAAATATTTATTCAGAGGTTGACTAAGATGAATAAAGAAATCTTAGCTGTTGTAGAAGCTGTTTCTAATGAAAAATCACTACCGCGTGAAAAAATTTTTGAAGCTTTAGAAGTTGCATTGGCAACAGCTACAAAAAAGAAACATGAACAAGAAATTGATGTTCGAGTTAGCATTAATCGTAAAACTGGTAATTTTAGTACTTTTAGAAGATGGATGGTAGTAGATATCGTCAATCACCCAACGAAAGAAATTACTTTGGCAGCAGCTTGTTTTGAAGGTGATAAAGTTGAAATCAATGATTATGTAGAAGATAAAATTGATTCTGTTGATTTTGATAGAATTACAACACAGACTGCTAAACAAGTAATTGTTCAAAAAGTACGTGAAGCAGAACGTGCTATGTTAGTCGATCAATTTCGAAAATATATTGGACAGATTATTACTGGTATTGTAAAAAAAATTAATAGAGATAATCTTATATTAGACTTAGGAAATAACGCTGAAGCTGTAATTTTAAAAGAAGGTATGTTACCTCGAGAAAATTTCCGTCCTGGAGATCGTATTCGTGGTATTTTATATGGTGTGCATCCTGAAGCTCGTGGCGCTCAATTATTTATGAGTCGTTCAAAAACCGAAATGCTTATAGAATTATTTCGCATAGAAGTCCCTGAAATTGGTGAAGAAATTATTGAAATTAAAGCGGCGGCACGTGATCCTGGATCTCGTGCTAAAATTGCAGTAAAAACTAATGATAAACGAATTGATCCAGTAGGTGCATGTGTAGGAATGAGAGGTGCGCGAGTACAAGCGGTATCGAGTGAATTATGTGGAGAGCGTATTGATATTATTTTATGGGATGATAATCCAGCTCAATTTGTTATTAACGCAATGGCTCCAGCAGATGTTACATCTATTATAGTTGATGAGGATCATCATACAATGGATATTGCTGTAGATTCAAACAATTTAGCTCAAGCTATTGGTAGAAATGGTCAAAATGTTCGTTTAGCTTCTCAAATTAGTGGTTGGGAATTAAATGTAATGACTACAGAAGATTTACGAATAAAACATAAAGAAGAAGCATCTGCTGCTTTTAATATTTTTAAAAAATATTTAAATGTTAATGAAAAAATTATTACTACTTTAGTTAAAGAGGGTTTTTCTTCTCTTGAAGAGCTGGCTTATATACCAATTGATGAATTATTATCAATTAATCTTTTAACTGAAGAAGAGGTAAAATTAGTTCGAGAATGTGCAAAAAAAGGATTAAATCTTATCGAATTAGATCGAAAAAAAATGATAAATAAAAAACAAATAGAACAAAAACTTTTAGATATACAAGGAATGAATGAAGTATTGGCATTAAAATTAGCTGAAAAAAATATATTTACTTTAGAAGAATTAGCTAATCAAGGAGTAGATGATTTAATTGATATCGAAAATCTTAATTCTGAAGAAGCTGGTGTATTAATTATGACTGCTCGTAATATTTGTTGGTTTGATAGTAAAGTTTAATAATAGGAAAATAGTATGATTGATATGAGTTTAAAAGTGTTATCTAGTGAAATTAAAATACCAGTAAAAGAATTAATAAAAAATTTTTCTGAAATTGGAATTGTAAAAAATGAAAATGATTTTATTAATATTTCAGAAAAGAAATTTTTATTAAAACATCTAAGAAAAAAACAAAATATTTCTGAAAATACTTTTATTCTACAAAGAAAAACTCGTAGTACTTTAAATGTTTCTTTAGCTGGAGGTAAAAATAAATCTGTTCAAGTAGAGATTAGAAAAAAAAGAACATATACTAAAAGTATTACGCCAGAAGTTCAAACTGTATTAAAAGATAAAAAATTACCTCAAAATAAAGAAAAAATTTTTTTAAAACCTTTTTCAAAAAAAATTACAAAAGAACAAATTTTTAAAGAACATGTTAGTCTGTTAGAAAAAAACAAATCTAATAAAGATTCTATAAATAAATTAAATAGATTAAAAAATTCTAGTATTCTTAAAAAAAATGAAAAAAATAAAGTTTTAAAAAGAAATATAGATTTGAATAAGAATTCTTTTAATTCAAAGAAAATAACAAAAGAAAATTTAGAACATAAAAAATTTAAAGAAGAAACAAAAGATTATCATTTAACTACATTTTTTCATACTCGTAATATAGAAAATGATGAAAACAATAATGAAAACGAAAAAAATAAAAGAAATTACAACCGAAATTTAAAAAATTATCGTCAGAAAAAAAATAACAAGCAAAGTATTAATATAAAAAATAAAAAAGAAGAAAATCGAATTTTTAAAAACAAAAAAAATATTAAACAAAAAAATAAATCTATTTTATTGCAACAAGTTTTTAAAAAACCGGAATCTTCTATTAATAGAGATGTAATTATTAATAGTACTATTATAGTATCTGATTTGGCTAATAAAATGGCAGTAAAAAGTTCTGAAGTTATTAAAACTATGATGAATATGGGTATAATAGGTAGCATTAATCATGTTCTTGATCAAGATACTGCACAATTAATTGCAGAAGAAATGGGTCATAAAGTTATTTTGCATAAAGAAAATGAATTGGAAGAATTAATCATGAAAGATCGTGATTTAGGAGGTCATTCAACTTCTATCATAAGATCTCCAGTAGTTACTATCATGGGGCATGTTGATCATGGTAAAACATCGTTATTAGATTATATTCGTTCTACAAAAATAGCATTTAATGAAGCTGGTGGTATTACTCAAAATATTGGTGCTTATCATGTAAAAACGGATTTAGGATCAATTACTTTTTTAGATACTCCAGGTCATTCAGCTTTTACTGGAATGCGTTCTCGTGGAGTAAAAATAACCGATATTGTTGTCTTAGTAGTTGCAGCTGACGATGGGGTCAAACCACAAACTATTGAAGCAATTCAACATGCAAAAGAAGCTAATGTTCCAATTATTGTTGCTATTAATAAAATTGATAAAATAGATTCAGATATAAATCAAATTAAAAATGATTTAACTAAACACAATATTATTTCAGAAGAATGGGGTGGTGAAAATATTTTTGTTTCTATATCAGCAAAAACTGGAAAAGGTATAGATGCATTATTAAATGCAATTTTATTACAATCAGAAATGTTAGAACTTAAAGCGGTATCTACTGGCATGGCAGAAGGTGTTGTAATAGAATCTTTTCTTGATAAGGGTCGAGGACCAATAGCAACTGTATTAGTTCAAAAAGGAAATTTAAAGAAAGGAGATGTAATATTATGCGGATTAGAATATGGTCGTATTAAATCATTACGTAATGAAATTGGAAAATCATTAAAACATGCAGGACCTTCTATTCCTGTAGAAGTTTTAGGTTTATCTAAAGTTCCTTATGCTGGTGATAAAGTAACTGTAGTTCGTGATGAAAAAAAAGCTAAAGAAGTTGCATATTATCGAAAAAATAAATCTCGTGAATTAAAACTAGCAAATCAAAATAGATCAAGTTTAGAAAATATGTTTAATAATATTAAAAAATCTAATTTCTCAGAGCTAAAAGTTATTATTAAATCTGATGTTCAAGGATCTTTAGAAGCTATTTCTGGAGCTTTACTTAAATTATCCACTAATGAAGTGAAAATTAATATAATAGGTTTAGGTATAGGAGGGATTACAGAAACGGATGCTTCATTAGCATTAGCATCTAATGCTATTATTTTAGGTTTTAATGTTCGAGCAGATGTTTCTGCAAAAAAAATTATCGAAATGGAACGTTTAGACCTTCGTTATTATTCTGTTATTTATGACTTAATTGATGAAGTAAAATCTGCTATGACAGGACTTTTATCCCCTGAATACAAACAAAATATTATTGGATTAGCAGAAGTAAGAAATACGTTTAAATCGCCTAAATTTGGATTAATTGCGGGATGTATGGTGATTAATGGTGTTATTAAAAAAAATAATCCAGTTCGTTTACTCAGAGATAATATAGTAGTTTATGAAGGTGAGTTAGAATCTTTACGTCGTTTTAAAGAAGACGTGAATGAAATACGAAATGGTATGGAATGTGGTATTGGGATAAAAAATTTTAACGATATAAAAATTGGAGATAATATAGAAGTATTTGAAGTTAAAGAGGTAAAAAGAATATTATAATTTATAGATAAATTTATGTTTTTAAATATATATCAAATATTGGTAATAAAAACATGGAAAAATCATTTAGTCGATCTTCTAAAATAGCTCAAGAATTAAAAAAAAATATTGCAATTATTATACAGTATTTTCTTAAAGATCCACGTTTTAAAATAATTATAACAATATCTGAAGTTATTGTATCTAAAGATTTATCTTACGCTCAGGTATTTGTTAGCTTTTTAGAAACAAATGAGAAATTAAATGTGAAAAAGTTATTAACTTTGTTAAATAAAGCATCTGGTTATATTCGAAAAATATTATGTAAAAAATTAAAATTAAGAATTATACCAAATATTATCTTTTATCATGATGATTCCTTGATAAAAGGTAATAGAATTTCATTATTACTAAATAAATTAGTAAGAAAAACGTGATTTAACAAAGGATATTTTAATGTTCTTTTATAAAAAACGTGATATTAATGGGTTTTTATTAATTGATAAACCTATAGGAATCTCTTCTAATAATACATTACAACAAGTGAAAAGTATTTTTCATGCAAAAAAAGCAGGCTATATTGGAACTTTAGATCCTTTGGCTTCAGGAATGCTGCCAGTTTGCTTTGGAGAAAGTACAAAATTTTCTTGTTATTTAAATAATTCTGATAAAAAATACAATGTCGTTGCTAAATTAGGTGAAAAAACATCTACATTTGATTCTGATGGTATTATTATAAAAAAAAGAGATATTTCATTTACACATATTGAATTAGATAAAACTTTAAAAGAATTAACTGGATTTATTAATCAAATACCTTCAATGTATTCAGCGATTAAACATAATGGTGTTCCTTTATATAAATATGCAAGACAAGGATTAAATATTCCACGTAATATAAGACAAATTAAAATATATAAATTAACCCTTGTTTCACAAAAAAATAATTTAATTGAACTAAATGTACATTGCTCAAAAGGAACATATATTAGAACACTTATTGATGATTTAGGAGAAAAGTTAGGTTGTGGTGCACATGTTATTTCATTACGTCGTACACAAGTAGGATTACTTTCTTATTCTAAATTAGTTACAATACCTTATTTAAAAGAATTATCAAATAAAAAAAATATTAATCAATTAGATAACTTATTAATGCCTGTTGATACTCCTGTTTGTTTTTTACCGAAAGTATATCTTTCTTATAAAGAATCTTTTAATTTTAAATTAGGAAAAAAAATTAGTTTTAAATCTTATATTAAAAATAGTTTAGTGCGTGTTTTAGAAAAAGAAAAAAAAATATTTCTTGGATTAGGAGAAATTTATACTGAAGAAATATTAATTCCATATCGATTAATTTCTATGTCTAATAGTTAAGTTATTTTCTATTCAATTTAAGAGTAGCATGATATTATTTTTAAATAATTTTACTAAAATATTAGTTTAATATAATTAAAAATATATGAGGTATTAAATGTCTCTTAGTATAGCCAACACAAAAGAAAAAATCTTAAAATACGGAAAAAATCACAAAGATAGTGGAAATACTGAAGTTCAAGTTGCATTATTAACACATCAAATTAATCATCTGCAATTACATTTTTCTCAACATAAAAAAGATCATTCAAGCCGTAGAGGCTTGTTAAATATGGTCTCTAAACGTCGTAAATTATTAAATTATTTAAAGAAAAAAAATATATCTCGTTATAGCACATTGATTGAAAATTTAAATTTAAGACGGTAAATATTTTTTTATATTATAAAATTACAAAAATATTTTAATTCTTTTAATTAATTTGTAAGATGTAAATTTTTTTAAAGGGCTTGATTAGCCCTTTTTTTACAGTCTTATTAAAAATATTTCCATTAATAAAACAATAAAATAAATTTTTTATAATTAAAATAAATATTTAATTTATAAATAATTTTTATAAAATATATTGATATTTTTATTTTTTAAATCAATTAATTTATAATCAACAAAAAATTAATTTTATATTAAGGATATTATTTTGCTGAATCCCATTGTACGAAAATTTCAATATGGCCAACATACAATTACATTAGAAACAGGTATAATGGCAAGACAAGCAACAGCTGCTGTAATGGCTAGTATGGATGATACTGCTGTTTTTGTTACTGTTGTGGGGGATAAAACAATTCATCCTGGACAAAAATTTTTTCCTCTTACAGTAAATTACCAAGAAAGAACATATGCTGTTGGTCGAATACCTGGAGGTTTTTTTAGAAGAGAAGGTCGTCCAAGTGAGAGTGAAATATTAACTGCTAGGTTAATTGATAGACCAATTCGCCCTTTATTTCCTAAAGGGTTTTTTAATGAAATTCAAATTATTGCTACAGTAGTGTCAGTTAATCCACAAATAAATCCTGATATAATTTCTATTATTGGTGCTTCAGCAGCATTAAGTTTATCTGGTATTCCATTTTATGGTCCAGTTGGAGCTGCTAGAGTTGGTCTAATTAATGATCAATATATTTTAAACCCTACTACTGAAGAAATGAAATCTAGTTTTTTAGATCTTGTTGTATCAGGAACTCAAAATGCTGTTTTAATGGTAGAAGCAGAATCAAAAATATTAAGTGAAGAAAAAGTTCTTGGATCAATTATTTTTGGTCATCAACAACAACAAGTAGTTATTAATAACATCCGTTCTTTATCAAATGAAGCTAGAAAATTACCTTGGACTATATCTTATCCTGAAATAAATACTGCGTTAGAATCTAAACTTATAAAATTAATTGAAAAAGATATAAGTAATGCTTATTTGATATTCAATAAACAAGAAAGACACGAAAAATTAAATTTTCTTAAAGATCATATAATTAAATTACTTTTAAATGAAAATTCAAATATTGATATAAGTGAAGTTGATGAAATTTTTCAAAAAATTGAAAAAAATATTGTAAGAAAACGTATATTAAATAATGAACATCGCATTGATGGTAGAGAAAAAGATATGATTCGTGCATTAGATATCAGAACAGGTGTTTTACCTCGGACACATGGTTCTGCTTTATTTACTCGTGGCGAAACACAATCTTTAGTTTCTGTCACCTTAGGAACATCTAGAGATGCACAAAATTTAGATGAACTATTAGGTGATAAAACGGATAATTTTTTATTTCATTATAATTTTCCACCTTATTCTGTGGGAGAAATAGGAATAGTT
This sequence comes from Buchnera aphidicola (Aphis craccivora), assembly GCF_005082145.1. Lineage (NCBI taxonomy): Bacteria > Pseudomonadati > Pseudomonadota > Gammaproteobacteria > Enterobacterales > Erwiniaceae > Buchnera > Buchnera aphidicola. Next base: position 407,550 of record NZ_CP034897.1, on the reverse strand, counting down.
GGATCACCTAAAAGAAGAGAAATTGGACATGGTCGCTTAGCTAAAAGAAGTCTTTTAGCGGTAATGCCTAAAATTGATGAATTTCCATATACAATTAGAATTGTTTCTGAAATAACTGAATCAAATGGTTCTTCTTCTATGGCTTCTGTATGCGGTGCATCATTAGCTTTAATGGATGCTGGTGTTCCAATAAAATCTGCTGTAGCTGGAATATCTATGGGTTTAGTAAAAGAAGGTGATCATTATGTATTGCTTTCAGATATTTTAGGAGACGAAGATCATTTAGGAGATATGGATTTTAAAGTTTCTGGGACTAAAGACGGTATAACAGCTTTACAAATGGATATAAAAATAGAAGGTATAACTAATAAAATTATGCATATTGCTTTAAATAAAGCTAAATCTGCTAGATTACATATTTTAAATGTTATGCAGCAAGCCTTAAGTAAACCTAGAAAAGAAATTTCTGAATTTGCACCTAGAATTCATACAATTAAAATTAATCCTGAAAAAATTAAAGATGTAATAGGAAAAGGAGGTTCTGTAATTCGAATGCTTACAGAAGAAACAGGAACTATAATTGAAATTGAAGATGACGGAACAGTTAAAATATCTGCAACAATTAGAGAAAAAGCAAAAAACGCAATTCGTAGAATTGAAGAAATTACAGCAGAAATTGAAGTTGGGCGTATTTATTCAGGAAAAGTAACGCGAATTGTTGATTTTGGTGCTTTTATTACAATAGGAATTGGAAAAGAAGGATTAGTACATATTTCTCAAATTTCTGATAAAAGAGTAGAAAAAGTTTCTGATCATTTAAAACTAGATCAAATTATACCTGTAAAAGTATTAGAAATTGATCGACAAGGCCGTTTAAGACTTAGTATTAAAGAAGTAAAAAATTCTATTATATCTAATAAATCTATAAATAATATTTTTATCTGATATAATTGTTTTTTAAATGTTTTTAAATAAAAAATTTTATTTTTAATAAAATATAAATTTATTTTTTTAAAAAATACCATATATATAATATACAAATAACAATGTTATTATTCGTTTTTAGTTGATTTTTCTTATCTAACAAATATATACTTGATTTTTTTAAAATTTTTAATTAGTTGCTAATGTTATATTTCATAAATCATTAGCAATCAATATTATTTTTTTAGTATTGTATTTATTAGATCATTTAATCGTAGCCGGTTCACACTTTTCAATGAGAATAAATAATATATATATTTTCATAATGAGCTATGTAGACTGGCCACTGTAACTTAAAAGGCATATCTATTGCATGACTCATACTGAAAAAACATTTTCTTTTCTTGGTTTAAATCCTTTTATTATTCAATCATTAGATGAAATGGGATATGTCAAACCATCTCCTATTCAAGCATCTTGTATTCCATTACTTTTACAGGGCAAAGATGTACTAGGTATGGCTCAAACTGGAAGTGGAAAAACAGCTGCTTTTTCATTACCATTATTGCATAATTTAAAAATTAATTTAAAAGCACCTCAAATTTTAGTATTAGCTCCTACAAGAGAATTAGCTGTACAAGTTGCCGAAGCTTTTTCTATGTTTTCTAAATATATAGTAGGAGTTCATGTGTTACCCTTATATGGAGGTCAAAGGTACGAGTTACAATTACGCGCATTAAAACAAGGTCCTCAAATTGTTGTAGGTACTCCAGGGCGTTTATTAGATCATTTAAAAAGAGGAACTCTTAATCTTTCAAATTTACACGCATTAGTTTTAGATGAAGCAGATGAAATGTTAAGAATGGGTTTTATAGAAGATGTAGAAACAATTATGTCACAAATACCAAAAGAACATCAAACTGCTTTATTTTCAGCAACAATGCCAGAAGTAATACGACGTATTTCTAAAAGATTTATGAAAAATCCTAAGGAAATAAAAATTAAATCTAATATAACTACACGTCCTGATATTAAGCAAAGTTATTGGATGGTATATGGTAAAAAAACAGATGCTTTAATTCGTTTTTTAGAAGTAGAAGAATTTTCGGCTACAATCATTTTTGTAAAAACAAAAAATGCTACTTTAGAAGTTTCTGAAGCATTAGAACGCCATGGATATAATAGTGCAGCATTAAATGGAGATATGAATCAAGCATTACGAGAACAAACATTAGAGCGTTTAAAAAATGGTAGACTAGATATTTTGATTGCTACAGATGTTGCAGCTCGTGGTTTGGATGTTGATAGAATTAGTTTTGTAATTAACTACGATATTCCCATGGACTCTGAATCTTATGTGCATCGTATTGGACGAACAGGACGTGCAGGACGTGCAGGACGTGCATTATTATTTGTTGAAAATCGTGAACGTCGATTATTACGCAATATTGAACGTACAATTAATCAATCTATTCCAGAAGTACAATTGCCAAAAATTGAATTATTATGTGAAAAACGTCTTCAAAAATTTTCAAAAAAAGTACAACAACAGCTTGAAAGTAGAGATTTAGACGAATATATAGTTTTATTAGATAAATTACGTTTTTCTGATGATTTAGATATTAAAACTCTTGCGGCAGCTTTATTAAAAATGGCTCAAGGAGAGCGTCCTTTAATTATTAAAAAAGATGTGTTAAAACGTCCTTCTAGAGAAAATTTTTATAAAGATGATCGTAGACGTGAAGATAATCGAAATAATCGATATCGTCGCGATCGAAAAGACATCAAAGATATAGATTTGTATCGTATTGAAATTGGTCGTAATGATGGAGTAGAAGTACGTCATATAGTTGGTGCTATCGCTAACGAAGGGAATATAAATAGTCGTAATATTGGAAATATAAAACTACTTTCTTCATATTCTATTATTGAATTACCCAAAGGTTTATCTAAAGAATTATTACAACATCTTACAAAAACTAGAATTTTAAATAAACCAATAAATATAAAATTATTACGAGATTCTAAATATTATCAAAATAAATCATATAATCGATCTTTTTTAAACAAAGATATAAATATCAATCGTCGTTTTTCTGAAAATCGCCCAACTAAATCTTATTCTAATAAAAATGAAATAAAACCATCTTTTTCCCGTCGTAAAAATATTTAATTTTTTATGCCGCTTAGCGGCATATTGAATATTAATAAATAATTAAAAATTAATCGTTGTTTTTTTTATATGCAATAGCTTCCATTTCAATCTTTACATTTTTTGGTAGTTTTTGTACTTCAACGCAAGATCTTGCAGGAAAATAAGATTGATTTTTTAAAAAAAATTTTTCATATATTTCATTGATTATTTGAATTTGTTTTAAATCAATAGTAAAAATTGTTATTTTAATAATATTATTTACTTGATATTTTGATTCTTTAAGAATATATTTTATATTTTTTAATACTATATATGTTTGTTCATCAATATTTTCTGGTATATTTCCAGATTTTGCATCAATCGGTATTTGACCAGATGTAATTAAAAAATTATTGAATTGTATAGCTTGTGAATATGGTCCAATAGGTTGGGGGGCATGTTTTGTATTAATAATATTCATATAACACCATTATTTTAATAAAATTTATAATTAAATTTTTTATGATAAAACTATATTTTTAGAAAATTCTTTTTCGCAGTATTGACATTTTAAATTTATATTTTTATTTAATTTTTTTATAAAAATAAAACTAGAATTTATAAATCTATCATGACTAACACAATTACTATTTGGACAAATTAAAATACGATCTATTTTTTTAGGTAATTTTGGAAATATTTTTCCTACTAAATTATATTGATCAATATAATTAACTGTAGCACAAGGTGAATAAATAGCTAATTGATTAATTTGATCTGCGCTTAAAAAAGTATTTTCAATTTTAATAATATCCTTTTTTCCTAATTTTTGAGAAGGTAAGTTCAAACCAATCGTAATTCGTTCTTCTGTTTCTGTGAATCTAAACAAAGATAATAGTTTAAAACCTATTTGAGATGGAATGTGATCAATTACACTACCACATTTTATAGCTTCCACCTGGAGTTTGTTTATTTGCATATTTTTCTTATTAAAAATGATTTTTTATCAATACTAGTGATAGTATTGCTTGACGCGCGTAAATACCATTTGCTGCTTGTTTAAAATACCAAGCATAAGGCGTATAATCAACAGCATAATCAATTTCATCTATACGAGGAAGAGGGTGCAATATTTTTAAATTACTACGAGCGTTTTTTAAAATTTTAGTGTTTAATATAAATTTTGATTTAGCGTTTGCGTATTCAGTGGATTCAAGTCTTTCTTTTTGTACACGTGTCATATAAAGAATATCAATGTCAGAAATGATTTCTTCTATATTTTGACATCTTGTCCAGCTAATTTTTTTTTCTAAAAGCATATCATTAATATAATTTGGCATTGTTAAAGCATCAGGTGAAATAAAAAAAAACTTATTTTTTTTATATTTAGCTAATGCTTGTGTTAAAGAATGTACAGTTCTTCCATATTTTAAATCGCCTACCATTGCAATATTTAAATTATCAAGTCGATATTGTGTTTCTTTAATAGTAAATAAATCTAATAGTGTTTGAGTTGGATGTTGATTTGATCCATCTCCAGCGTTAAATACAGGTATGCTATTAGAAAATTTAGCAGCTAAACGCGCTGATCCTTCTTGAGGATGTCTTATAATGATAGCATCTACATATGAACTAATTACTGAAATAGTATCTGCTAGTGATTCTCCTTTTTTTGATAAAGATATATTATTTCCATCAGAAAAACCTATTATTGAAGCACCTAATCGATAAATTGCAGTTTCGAAAGATAGACGTGTACGAGTAGATGCTTCAAAAAAACAACTAGCAATAATTTTATTTTTTAGTAAGTTAGGTTCTGGTTTTTTTTTTAAAATCGCCGATTTTTTTAAAACTAATTCTAGTTCATCATGTTTAAGATCATTAATTGAAATTATATTTTTTTTATATAGAGAGTTTCTCAACTTTTAAATTCCTTGATTATAGATAAAAAATTAGTTAGGGTTATTTTTTATAAAAAAGATGAGAAACAATGAGTAAATAATTTTCTATAAATTACATGTTTTTATTTTAAAAATTAATATTTTCAATAAGACTAGAAATAAGAATAGCTTTTATAGTATGCAATCTGTTTTCTGCTTGTTCAAAAATAATTTCTTGATTTTTTTGAAAAACACTATCTGTAATTTCTATTCCATCTTGTAAATTATATTCTTTTAACATCGATTTGACTATAGTATTTTTTTGATCATGCAAAGCAGGAAGACAATGTAATACTTTTACATCAGGATTATTAGTCATATCTATCATATTTTGATTAACTTGATAATTTTTCAATAATGTTATTCTTTCCTTCCATATACTTTTTGGCTCTCCCATAGAAACCCAAACATCTGTATAAATAAAATCTACATTTTTTATACCTTCTTGTATATCTTCAGTGCATATTATTTGTCTTTTATTTTTTTTTGATTTTTCTTGACATAAGTGTAAAATATTTTTTTCAGGCCAACATTCTTTTGGGGATATTAAACGTAAATCTAACCCTAAAATAGATGAAGCTTCTAATAAAGTATTTGCTATATTATTATGCGAATCTCCAACGTATGCACATTTAATTTCAGAGAATTGTTTTTTTGGACAAACTTCTTTCATTGTTAATAAATCTGCAATTATTTGAGTTGGATGAAACTTTTCAGTTAATCCGTTCCATACAGGAACATTAGAATGCTTTGCTAAAGTTTCTATTACTCCATGATTGTGACCTCGATATTCAATTCCATCATATAAACGGCTAAGAACTTTTGCTGTATCTTCAATTGATTCTTTTATTCCAAGATGAGTGCTACCTGGTCCGAGATAAGTAACATGCGCACCTTGATCAAATGCAGCAATTTCAAATGAGCATCTTGTACGAGTAGATTCTTTTTCAAAAATTAAAGCAATATTTTTTTTCTTTAATAACTGAGTTTCTTGATTATTTTTTTTTATTTTTTTTAGTTTTTCAGATAACATAATAATATTTTCTAATTCTGTATTAGAAAAATCTGATAATCTTAAAAAATTACGCTGATAAAGATGATTCATAACTTAAATTCTCTTAAAATTAAATACAACTTTATATGTAAATATATGTAAAATTAAAATAAATTAAAATATAATTACAACTTAATATCAATACTATTATAGTATATAATATTTTATTATTTTAAAATTTTTTATTTTTTATTAAATTAAAATTTTATGTATTATAAATTTAAAAAAATAAAATTGTAGAGATATATTATGAAATTTTTTCTAGATAGTTTTTCTTTACATAAAGAACAAACAGATTGTGTAATTGTTGGTGTTTTTAAACCTTGTCGATTAACAAGATCAGCTAATAATTTAGATGAATATAGTAATGGTTATATCAGTCAGTTAATAAATCAAGGTGATATTAATGGCGAAATAGGACAAAGCTTATTATTATATGATGTTCCAAATATTATAGCGAAAAGATTATTATTAATAGGATGTGGAGATGAAAATAATTTTAATTCACGCTCTATTATTAAAATAACAAAAAACATTATTAAAATATTAAACAAGCGTTCTATTAAACATATTATTTTTTCTTTAACTGAATTAAACTTTTATAAGAATAATATATATTGGTTTATTCGAAAAATAATTAGTGCTCTTAAAAAAGAGTTTTTTAAAATCAATACTTTTTTAAAAAAAGACGTTTACTTAAATTCCATTTCATTTAATATAATAGATAAAAATTTAATCTCATTAGCAAAAGTTGCTTTAACGCATTCTCTAGCAATTGATTTGGGATTAACTGCTGCAAAAAAATTAAGTAATTTACCGCCTAATATTTGTAACCCACTATATTTGTCTTTGCAAGCAGAAAAATTATCTAAAAAATATAATAATATTGATGTAACAACTATCGATATAAATCAAATGAAAAGTTTAGGTATGCATGCCTATCTGGCTGTAAGTAGAGGATCTGAAAATAAACCATATATGTCTGTTGTTCAATACTCTGGAAAAAATGTTATTAATAAAAAAATTATTATATTAATAGGAAAAGGATTAACATTTGATTCTGGAGGAATTTCTATAAAACCATCACAAAATATGCATGAAATGAAGTATGACATGTGTGGTGCAGCTGCTGTTTATGGAACTTTAATTATGGCTGCAGAATTAAATTTACCGTTAAATATTATAGGAATTTTAGCTGGCTGTGAAAATATGCCAGGAGGTAGCGCTTTTAGACCTGGGGATATTCTAACTACTATGTCCGGTAAAACAGTAGAAGTATTAAATACAGATGCTGAAGGGCGTTTAGTTTTATGTGATGTTTTAAAATATATAGAACGTTTTTCACCTGATATAGTTATTGATGTTGCTACTTTAACTGGAGCATGTGTTGTAGCATTAGGAAACGATGTTACTGGATTGTTTTCAAATAATGAAGATTTAGTTAACGATTTAAAAAAAGCTTCTCAACAAACTAATGATAAAGTTTGGAGACTACCTTTATTTAAAGAATATGAAAAAGATATAAATTCTAATGTTGCTGATTTTTCAAACGTTGGAAATGGAAAAGCTGGGGCAATAACAGCTGCTTGTTTTTTGTCACAATTTACAAAAAAATATCATTGGGCACATTTAGATATCGCAGGAACTGCCTGGGAATCTGGTGTAAACAAAGGATCAACAGGACGTCCTGTAGAACTTTTATCTCAATTTTTATTAAATATGTCACATTATACTCAATGTTAAATAAATATGAATATATTGACATTCAATTAGCATATTACTTTTTAATAGAAAAATGATTAAATAAAATGGAAAAAACTTATAACCCTAAAGACATTGAAGAACCTTTGTATAATTTTTGGGAAAAAAACGGGTATTTTAAGCCTAATAATAATTTAAATCAACCATCATTTTGTATCATGATGCCTCCTCCAAACATTACTGGAAATTTACATATGGGGCATGCGTTTCAACAAACTATTATGGATATATTAATCCGTTATAATAGAATGCAGGGAAAAAATACATTATGGCAAGTTGGAACAGATCATGCTGGAATAGCAACACAAATTTTAGTTGAACGTCAAATATATCTTAAAGAACATAAAACTAAAAAAGATTATAATAGAAATGACTTTATTAAAAAGATATGGTTATGGAAAAAAAAATATAACTTAATTGTTACAAAACAAATGCGACGTTTAGGTAATTCTGTTGATTGGGATCGTGAAAAATTTACTTTAGATCCTGATATTTGTCATTCTGTTAAAGAAGCTTTTATTATTTTCTATAAAAATAATTTAATATATCAAAAAAAAAGATTAGTACATTGGGATTCAAAATTAGAAACAGTGATTTCAGATTTAGAAGTAGAACACCGTTTAATAAAAAGTAACAAGTGGTTTATTCGATATCCTATTGTTTGTAATAAAAAAAAAAATAATAACCTCATTAAGTATTTAATAGTATCTACAACTAGACCTGAAACTTTACTAGGAGATACAGCTTTAGCTGTTAATCCAGAAGACCAAAATTATAATCAATTTATTGGTCAATTTGTTATGTGTCCTTTAGTTAATAGAATTATACCTATTATTGGAGATCAACATGCAGATATAACAAAAGGAACAGGTTGTGTAAAAATTACGCCAGCACATGATTTTAATGATTATAAAATTGGGTTACGTCATAAATTACCAATGATTAATATTTTTACTTTTAATGGTAAAATTAAAACTCATTTTGATGTTTATGATCACAAAGGTGAAATATCTAAAATATATAGTTTATCAGTTCCAGCTAAATTTCAAAATTTAGATATTATTTCTGCTAGAGTAAAAATTATTAAAGAAATACAAAAAATAGGGCTTCTAGAAAAAATTGAGGAATGTGATATTCTTACACCTCATAGTGATAGAAGTGGTGTAATTATTCAGCCCATGTTAACTAATCAATGGTATTTAAAAACATCAAAATTAGCTAATTTAGCTATTTCTGCAGTTAAAGATAAAAAAGTTAATTTTATTCCATCACAATATAAAGCTATGTATTTATCTTGGATGAATAACATTGAAGATTGGTGTATTTCACGTCAATTATGGTGGGGCCATCGTATTCCAGTTTGGTATGATTACCAAAAAAATATATATGTCGGACACAGCGAAAATGAAATACGAAAAAAATATAAAATATCAAATGATATAATATTAACTCAAGATGAAGATGTTTTAGATACTTGGTTTTCTTCTGGATTATGGACTTTTTCTACATTAGGATGGCCTAAAAAAACAGAATTTTTAAAAATTTTTCATCCAACTAATGTATTGGTTAGCGGTTTTGACATTATCTTTTTCTGGATTGCTAGAATGATTATGTTAACTATGTATCTTATTAAAGATAATCTTGGTGTATCTCATATTCCTTTTAAAGATGTTTATATTACGGGTCTAATACGTGATGAAGAAGGTCAAAAAATGTCAAAATCAAAAGGAAATGTCATTGATCCTTTAGATATGATAGATGGTATTTCGTTAAATGATTTGATCAAAAAAAGAACAAATAATTTATTACAACCACAATTATTTGATCGAATTAAAAAACGTACTATAAATCAGTTTCCTAATGGAATTAGTCCAACAGGTACAGATGCACTACGTTTCACTTTTTGTGCTCTCGCTTCTAATACGCGTGATATAAAATGGGATATGAGTAGATTAAAAGGATACCGAAATTTCTGTAATAAACTTTGGAACGCTAGTCGATTTGTTTTAATACATACTAAAGATCACTGTTTTTTTCATTTTCAAATAAATAATATGCTCTTTATAAACAAATGGATATTAATAGAGTTTAATAATACAGTAAAATTATATAGAGATTCATTAGATAACTATCGGTTTGATATTTCAGCAAATGTTTTATATGATTTTACTTGGAATACGTTTTGCGATTGGTATTTAGAATTTGTTAAATTAATTATAAAATTTGGTTCGTCTGAAGATATATATTTTACTAAAAATATTTTAGTTTATATTTTAGAAGAACTTTTAAAATTACTACATCCAATTATTCCTTTTATTACTGAATCTATTTGGCAGCGTATAAAAAAAATTAAAAATATTAAAGAAAAAACAATTATGCTTCAGTCTTTTCCAAAATACAACAATTTATTTTGTAATGAAAAAGTTGTATTACATATGAACTGGATTAAAAAAATAATAATTTTTTTAAGAAATATTAGAGCTGAAATGAATATTGGTTCTAAAAAATTTTTATCATTATTTTTAAAAAATGTTTCTCTCGATCAAGAAAAAATTATTCAAGAAAATTTTTTATTGTTAAAAAATATAGGCCATTTAGATAAAATTAAAATGGTTTCTCAATCATATAAGGAACCTTTTTTATCTATAAAGAAAATCATTGATGGAGTGGAAGTTTTAATCCCTTTACTTAAAGTAGTAGATAAAAAAGTTGAGTTAAACAGATTAAATAAAGAAATAAAAAACATAAAATTAAAAATTTCATTTATAGAAAAAAAATTTTTAAATAAAGATTTTTTATATTATGCACCGCAACATATTATTGAAAAAGAAAAAGAAAAATTAAAAAATTTAAATGAAATATATTCAAAATTATCTTATCAAATAGAAATTTTTAATGGTTCATTTTATGACAATCAATAATAATGTTTCTTTAATTAAATGTAATATTATTTTTTAAAATAATGTGAGTCTATCATGTCAATTTTACATAATTATATTTCTAAAAAAGAATTAAAAAATAATATACTTTTAAAAAATGAACCGCGTTTAGTTCTTTCTTTTTATAAGTATTTTTATATTAAAGAACTTGAAAGTTTTAGAGACGAAATTTATAAAAATTTTTTTGAATACAAGATATTAGGTAGAGTATACATATCTCATGAAGGAATAAATGCTCAAATTAGTATTCCTATTTATATATATTCAATGTTTAAAAAATTTTTATATCAATTTAATCCAGTATTAAATGGTTTACGTATTAATAAAACATTCCATACTAATAATGTAAACGCATTTTGGTTGCTTTCTGTAAAAATTAAAAAACGTATTGTTAACGATGGGATTAAAAATCCCTTATTTTTATTTAAAAATGTTGGTACATATATTAATGCGGAAAAAGTTAATTTGATGTTAAATGATAAAAATACAATATTTGTTGATATGAGAAATTCTTATGAATATAAAATAGGTCATTTCCCTAATGCATTAGAAATTAAAAGTAATACTTTTCGAGAACAATTAAAAAATGTAATAAAAGTGATGCAGTATGCTAAAAATAAAAATATAGTAATGTATTGTACAGGTGGAATTCGTTGTGAAAAAGCAACATCTTGGATGATTTTTAATGGTTTTAAGAATGTTTATCACATAGAAGGTGGAATCATTGGATATGTAAATCAAGCAAAGAAAAAAAGATTACCTATTTTATTCAAAGGTAGTAATTTTGTATTTGATAACCGAATGATTGAAAAAATATCAGAAGATATAATATCTGTTTGTAAACAATGCAATAAACCTTCAGATAATTATGTAAATTGTGCTTTTAATTTATGTCATTTATTATTTATTCAATGTTTTAATTGTTCAATTAATTTTAAAAATTGTTGTTCTTTTAATTGCATGAAATCTATATAATACCTTATGAAAAAATAATATATTAAATTTAAATTAATTTTTTAAACTGTTTTGTATATTTTTTTCTAAATTTTCCCAAGATATTAATTTTTTTTCTAATTTTTTTTCTTCTAAATTTAATTTTTTCAATATAGGTATTTGATTAACAATGTTTTTTTTAAAAAATTCAGGTTTATTAATTTGATTTTGTAAAATGTTGATATTTTTTTCTATCTGTTCAATTTCTTTTAATGTTTTTTCTATTTCTTTTTTAAGTTGATTTTTATTTGATAAATTTAATTTTTTATTTAAAGTACATACATTTTTTTTGTTTTTATTTTTTTTTATTTCTTTTTCTACTAATTTTTGATATGCACCGATATGTGTGGTAATTACTCCATTTCCTTTAAACAACCAACATTTGTTTACAGTATTTTGAATAAAATGTCTATCATGGCTTACTATTAATACAGTTCCAGAATATTGAATAATGATTTTTTCTAATAATTTTAATGTTTCTAAATCTAAATCGTTTGTTGGTTCGTCTAAAATTAACACATTATTTTCTTTTAAAAATAATTTAGCTAAAAGTAATCTATTACATTCTCCTCCAGACAAAGTTTTTACTAATCTTGTTAGCTCATATGGTTTAAATAAAAATTTTTTTAAATATCCAATTAAATGTTGTTCTTTTCCGTTAATTAATATTTTATCTTTTCCTTCATTTATATTATCTAAAATAGATTTTTTATAATCTAAAATAGATCGATTTTGATCAAAATATGCTATTTTTAACTTTTTTCCTGAATAAAAATCGCCTGTTTGAACTTTGTTTTCTCCTGTTAGGATTTTGATCATAGTACTTTTACCAGAACCATTGTTACCAATTAATCCTATTTTATCACCGTATTGTATTATTGAAGAAAAATTTTGAATAATAACTTTGTTTTGTATACTAAAATTTATATTTTTTAATTTAAAAGCTATTTTACCAGAATATTCTTTAATTTCATTAATTTGGATACTATTAAATTTTTCTACTTTTTTATAATTTTCATTTTCTTTTCTTAATATTTCTAAATTTTTTACTCTACCTTCATTTCTTGTAGTACGTGCTTTAATTCCTTTTTTAATCCAAATTTCTTCTTTTTCTAATTTTTGATCAAATAATTTTTTTTGAACTTTTTCAATATAATTATTTTTATATTTTAATTTAACGAATTTTTTGTAATCTCCTGGAAAGGATATTAATTTTCCTCGATCAAGGTCAATAATTCTTGTGCATATATTTTCAATAAACCATCTATCATGTGATATAAAAACAACGCTACCAGAAAATGTTATTAAAAAATGCTCTAACCATTTTATTGTATTTATATCTAAATGATTAGTGGGCTCATCAAGTAATAATATATCAGGTTCATTCACTAAAGTTGCACCTAATGCAATTTTTCTTAAAAATCCACCAGATACCTCGGAAAGCAAAGTATTTTTATTTAGCTTTAATAAATCAATTATTTTTTCTATTTTGATAATGTTATTAGTATTGATTTTATTAAATTTTTTTTTAATAAATTCAAAAATAGAAAGATTTAAATGATTTAAATTTTCTTGTTCTAAATATGAAGTTTTAATATTTTTTCTGTATGCGATAACACCTTTATCTAAATCTTGTGTTTTATTAATTACTTTTAATAAAGTTGATTTTCCAGCTCCATTTTTACCAGTTAAACAAATTCGTTCATTTTTATTTATATAAAAAGAAGCGTTTTTTAGTATTTCTAAATTACTAAATGATAAATAAGCATCTTTGATACTAATTAAATTCATAGTTTTCTCGTTTAAAATTTATTACATATGTTTTATTAACCAAGAATAATATTTTTTGTTTAAAAAATCTTTTGATTGTACCAAATGAGTAATATTTTTAATATGCAATTTCATTTTATTAATTTCATTGAAATTAATTTTAAAATTATTTGTAGAACTTGAAAAAACAATATAACCATTTTTTCTTAAATTTTTTTTTAAACTTTTTATTAAATTAAGATAATCTTTTTTTAATTCAAAAATTTTTTTCATTCTTTTTGAATTGGAGAAATTTGGTGGATTAAGAAATATTAAATCAAATGTTCGATAATTTGAATTAATCCACTCTAAACAATCTGACTGAATGAAAGAATGTTGACTTCCGATTAAATTATTAATTGACATATTTTTTATTGACCATTTTATATATGTTTTAGATATGTCTACAGTCGTAGTTGTTTTAGCGCCTCCTAATCCAGCATAAACACTAGCACTACCAGTATACGCAAATAAGTTTAAAAAATCTTTTTCATAAGACATTGTATTGATTAGTTTTCTTACACATCTATGTTCTAAAAACAATCCAGTATCTAAATAATCAATTAAATTTACTAAAAGTTTTGCGCTATATTCTTGAATTATAAAAAATTTATTACTATTAAAAAATTTTTGATACTGTAATTTATTTATTTGTTTTTTTCTGGTTTTAAATACTATATTATCTATTGGAATAGATAGTATTTTTTTAGTGAAATAAATAGCATGACATAATCTTTTATAAGCACTATGTATATTTATTATTTTTGGTGCTTGATATTCTTGGATGACTAGCCATTCTTTATAAATATCTATAACAATATTATAATTAGGTATATCTCTATCATATATACGAAAACATTCTATTTTTTTAAAGTCATTCCATTTTTTTAATTTTTGAATGTTTTTTTTTAATCTATTTTCATATTCTTCATTTTTTTGATTTAGTTTTTCTGAAAATATTTTATAATTTTTTAAAACACAGTTTAATGGGTCATTTTTAAAAAATATTTTTTCATAAGGTTTCATTTGTAAAAAATTCGATAAAAATTCCGATGCTGTAAATATTGATAATCTCCAATTTTTAAAATGCTTTTTAAGTATATATCCCATATGAACATACAATGCTACCAGTGTATTTTCTGTGTTTTGTTTTTCTTTATATTGTAGATCGGTTAATACTGTTCCAATCTCTTTTTTATATGGATTATTGAAGTTATTTAAATTAGAGGTAGAAAATTGAATAATATTTAATACATTTGCATTAAATGCGTTTTCTTTAGCTTTTTCTATAACTTTACTATTGCAATCATATCCTATAAATAAATTTTTTTTACATTTTTTTATTTGATTTTCAAATTTTTTGTTTGCTTCATTAAGAACTATATTCCACAAAAATTTATTATATTTTTTCCAAGATTGGAAACCCCATTTTATTCTTTTTAGTCCTGGTGCTCTATTAGCATAAATCATTGCAGCTTCGATTAAAAATATTCCTGAACCACACATGGGATCAATTAAAGGAGTGTTTTTTGTCCAATTTGAACTTAATATAATTGCTGTACTTAAGTTATTTTTAATTGGTGAAATATTAGAAATTTCTTTATACCCCCTTTGATGTAAAGATTGACCGCTTAAATCTAACATAATATTTATTGTGTCATTATTTAATATCGCTTGAATTCGAATATCAGGAGCAATCAGATTAACATTAGGATTGATAGAATATTTTTTATAAAATTGATCAAAAATCGCATCTTTTATAATTAACGCCCCAAATAGATTATTTTGAATAAAATTATTGCTTCCTTTAAATTTTACTAAAAAAGTTTTATTTAAATATAAAATTTTATCCCAATTAATTTGGTAAGTATTGATATATAGATCGTTATTATTTTTTATGATGAATTTTTTAATGCATATAAAAATTCTTGAAGCAATACGACTCCATATTAAACTTTTATATACTAGAAGATCTTCGGCTTCGTAATAAATGCCGCCTTTAGTAATATTTAAGTTTTTTGCTCCTAAAAAAATAAGTTCGTTTTCTAACAATTTTTCACATCCTAAATTTGTACTAGCATATAAATAGTTCATTTATTTTGTATCTTTATAGAGTAAAATTATTTTTTTAAAAAATATAATTTTTAAAAGTTTTATAATTGTTTGATTATTTGTCTAATTAATTTTGGACCATGATATATTAACCCAGAATATATTTGTATTAATTCAGCTCCTAATTTAATTTTTTCTTTTGCTGAACTTAAAGAATTAATTCCTCCAACACCGATGATAGGAATTGTTTTTTTAAGTTGTTTATATAACATAGACACTACATCATTACTTTTTTTTTGCAAAGGAAAACCACTTAACCCTCCTTTCATTTGATTTTTTTTTATTTTATATATTGAGGAATGATCTAAAGTGGTATTAGTAGCAATAACTGCATCTATTTTAAATTTAATTAACTGGTTAGAGATATAAATTATCTCATTTTTTGATAAATCTGGTGAAATTTTAATTGCAATTGGTACGTATTTTGAATATTTTTGATGCATTTCTTTTTGTTTTATTTTGATTTTTTTTAATAAATTATTAAATAATACTCCAAATTGTAAATTTCTTAAATTTTTTGTATTAGGAGAAGAAATATTAATTGTAATATAATGAGTATAACAATATATTTTTTCTATACATATTAAATAATCATTTATTGCATTTTCAATAGAAGTATGTTTGTTTTTTCCTATATTTACTCCAATGATACCTTTAAATTTTGATTTCTGAATATTATAAATAAGATTTTCTATACCAAGATTATTAAATCCCATTTTGTTGATAATGGCTTCTTTTGAAATAATTCTAAACATTCTTGGTTTTGAATTTCCTATTTGAGGCAATGGTGTAACTGTACCTAATTCAATAAAACCAAATCCTAATTTAGAAAAAAAATTTATGTATTCTCCATTTTTATCCATGCCAGCTGCTAAACCAATTTTATTAGGAAATGTTAACCCCATACATTTAATTGGTTTTGATGGAATAGGTTTTAAAAATAAATTCATTAGTGTTTGAATATATCGAGAATTCAGACATTTTAATGTCAATATATGTGATTTTTCAGGATCTATTAAAAATAAAAGTTTACGTATTAAATAGTAAAACATTATAATTCCTTTTTTAATTTTAAAATAAAATATATATTTTCACTATTTTTTTATTGATGTATAAGAAAATATAATTGTTTTTGTTATAATTTTAATAAACATTAAAATTTAATATTATTATTAAGTTATAATAAATATATATTTTTTTTCAAAAATTGATAACTTTTTTATTTATGTTATATTTTTATATAAATTTTATAGATAATTTTATATATAAAATATTATATTAATTATCATAATATAAAAAAATACTATAAAAATAGATACATATGAAAAAATATAATTATCCAATAGTAAAAACATTACTAGATACTGATGCATACAAACTTCATATGCAACAAGCTGTATTTTTTTGTTATAAGAATGTTGATGTTGTTGCAGAATTTATTTGTAGAGGTCCTAATATTTTAGGATCTTATTCACATGTTTTATTAGATCAAATTAATATGATGCAATCTTTATCTTTAAGTCATGAAGAATATATATATATGAATTCTTTTCCATTTTTTAAAAAAGAATATTTACATTGGTTAAAAAATTTTCGTTATAATATGACACAAATAAAAGTAAAGAATTATTATGGTCAATTACATATTCGGATTACTGGGCTATGGAAAGAAGTAATTTTATGGGAAGTTCCTATTTTATCTTTAATTAGCGAAATTTTTCATAAAAATCATTATCCTGAAGTTACTCCAGATATTGCAGTAGATTATTTAAACTTAAAGTTAAAAAATTTTTTTAATTATACTAAAAATTTAGATTTATCTCGTTTAAAAATTATCGATTTTGGAACAAGACGTAGATTTTCATATGATGTGCAATATTCTATTGTTAAAAGATTAAAAAAACAATTTCCTTTTTTAATTGGATCAAGTAATTATCATATTTCTCGTATTTTGAAATTATCCCCAGTGGGAACTCAAGCGCATGAATGGTTTCAAGCACATCAACAAATTAGCTCTAATTTGAAATATAGTCAATCTTTAGCTTTAAAAATATGGTTATGTCAATATAACAAACACTTAAGCATTGCATTAACAGATTGTATTACAATGGATTCATTCTTACGTGACTTTAACTTATATTTATCTAAATCATATCAAGGCATTAGACATGATTCAGGTGATCCAATACAGTGGGCTGAAAAAGCTTTAAAACATTATAAAAATTTAGGAATTGATCCTTCTACTAAAACGTTATTATTTTCAGATAATTTAAATTTTAAAAAAATTATAACTTTATATAAAAAATTTAATAAAAAAATTAATGTTATATTTGGTATTGGAACACAGTTAACTTGTGATATTCCAAATGTGAAACCACTCAATATTGTAATTAAATTAGTTAAATGCAATGGAAAACCAGTAGCAAAAATATCTGATAGTCCTGGTAAAACATTTTGTTTGGATAAAGAATTTATGAAGTCTTTATTTAAAGCATTTGATTTGCCTTTAAAAAATATAAAATAATATTGTTAATTTTGATAAAACTTATTTTCTGTAGATATTCTTATAGAAATAAGGTATAAGGGAAAAAATTATGAATACAGTATCGATATCAAAAATATATCAAAATAACATTATGTTAAATAATTTAATTACTGTATATGGATGGGTTCGAAGTCGTAGAAGTTCAAAATCTGGATTTTCTTTTATCACAGTGTATGATGGATCATGTTTTCATTCTATACAAGTTGTTGCTAATAATACTTTATACAATTATTATAAAGAAATACTTCGTTTAACTATTGGATGTTCTGTATTAATCAAAGGGAATCTTGTTTTATCTTTAGGTGGAAAACAAAAATATGAGATTCAAGCAACAGAAGTGCAAGTATTAGGATGGATTGAAAATCCAGATACTTATCCAATTTCTGCAAAAAAACACAGCTTAGAATATTTACGAGAAGTAGCACATTTACGTGGAAGAACAAATTTAATTGGAGTGATAGTAAGAATACGAAATTATGTATTCCAATTATTACATAAATTTTTACATGAAAAAGGTTATTATTGGATTCCAACACCTATTATTACTAATCTTAATACTGAAGGTGCTGGAGAAATGTTTAATGTTTCAACATTAAATATGAAAAACATTCCTAAAAAAGATAATGGTTCCGTTGATTTTAAAAAGGATTTTTTTGGAAAAGAGTCTTTTTTAACTGTTTCGGGACAACTTAATTTAGAAACATATGCTTGCTCTGTATCTAAAGTATACACCTTTGGACCAACTTTTCGAGCTGAAAATTCAAATACTATTCGTCATTTAGCAGAATTTTGGATGTTAGAAGTTGAATCATCTTTTTTGAATTTATATGAAATATCTAAATTTTCAGAAGAGATGTTAAAGTATGTTTGTAAATATGTTTTAAAAAATTGTATTGAAGATATTAAATTTCTTAAAAATTATGTTGATAGTGATATAATTAATCGTCTTAAAAAGTTTTTATTATTAGATTTTATTCGTATAAAGTATATTGATGCTATAAATATTTTAATAAATTCTTGTAATAAATTTGATAACGGTATTTTTCCAGGAATGGACTTAAATTCTGAGCATGAACGCTATCTTGTTGAAAGACATTTTAAAAGACCTTTAATAATAACCGATTATCCTAAAGAATTAAAAGCATTTTACATGAGATTAAACGATGATAAAAAAACTGTTGCAGCAATGGATCTTTTAGTTCCAGGTATCGGTGAATTAATAGGTGGATCTCAACGTGAAGAACGTATTTCTATATTAGATTTGCGTTTATCTGAGTTAGGTTTAAAAAAAGAAGAATACTGGTGGTATCGAGATCTTAGACGTTATGGTACAGTTCAACATTCAGGTTTTGGAATGGGTTTTGAGCGATTTATTTCTTATATTACTGGAGTTTCTAATATAAGAGATATTATTCCATTTCCTCGTACTGTTAAAAGCTCTCATTTTTAAATAAATTTTTTATATCAAATTATTTTTATAATTTTTGATTTATATTAAATTTACTAATAAGGTAATCTAAAAATTATGAACAAAAAAAAATCTTTATCAATGTTAATACCAATATTATTTGCTACTAGTAGCGCAGTTACAGCTGCTGAAATTTTTAATAAAAATGGTAACAAGTTAGAATTATATGGTAGTATAAATCCTAATCATTCGTTTTCTAATCGTTTTTTATCTACTAAAATTACTTCAAAAGAAGATAATACAAATGCTATTTTAGGATTTTCAGGAAAAATTAATATTACTAATAAACTTTCTAGTTATGCAAAAATTGAATACAAAACTGATTTTTTTATGCCTGAAGAATTAATGAATGAACAACAACCTAGCTCTATACGTTTAGGATATGCTGGTTTGAAATATGGTAATTTAGGATCTATAGATTACGGTAGAAATTATGGTGTTATTCATGATGTAGAATCTTTAACTAATCATATTCCATATATTACAAATAATAGTGTTTTTGCATATAATGATAATTATATGGTAAACAGAAATAGTAGTTTACTTACTTATAGAAATGATAATTTTTTTGGTTTAGTTAATGGAGTTAGTTTTGCTTTACAATATCAAGATGAAACTAAAAATAGAAGTGAAAACCAAAAAAATCATTCAGGTTGGGGTGCGTCTTTAAAATATGAAAGTGATTCAGGATTGACTGCTATTGGTTCTTGTTTTACATCTAAAAGACCTCAACTTACAACAGATAAGCATGGAAAAAATGAAGCTGTAAATGCATATGGATTAGGTTTTAAATATGATACTGATAAAGTATATATTGCTGCTTTTTATGGTGCAGCAAGAAATCTAACACCTCATAATATTCATAGCGATAGTTATATAAATGAAACACAAAATATTGAAGCAGTTGCAGAATATCGTTTTAAATCTGGATTTCGTCCTTCTTTAAGCTATTTAGATTCTAAAGGTTATAATATTAATAGTCCTGAAAAAAGTGAATTAGGTTTAGCAAAACAAATTAATATTTCAACTCGTTATGAATTCAATAAAAATATTTCAACTTATATGAATTATCAAATTAATTTGTTGAAAGAAAACGATTTTATTAAAACACATAAAATTTCTACAGATAATATTATTGGTGCTGGACTAGTTTATAAATTTTAATTTTTATAGTCAGTTATTTTTTAATTAATTTTTTTAAAAAATTTTAATATAAGAAATTAAGAGTTAGAACTTTCTACTATTTATAATCGTAAAATATATCTTTGATTTAAATATTTAAAATATATATTTTATAATATAAATTTTAGTAGAAAGATCTGCTCTATTAAATGTTTTAATAAAATTTATAATTAATATATTTTTTATAAAAAACAAAGATTTTTTGTTTTATAAAATATAATTTCTCCTGTTTTT
Organism: Buchnera aphidicola (Aphis craccivora); assembly: GCF_005082145.1. NCBI lineage: Bacteria > Pseudomonadati > Pseudomonadota > Gammaproteobacteria > Enterobacterales > Erwiniaceae > Buchnera > Buchnera aphidicola. The sequence goes on along the minus strand of NZ_CP034897.1, from coordinate 386,455 downwards.
ACAAGTATTAGTTTAATTTTTAATTTTAGCGATTTATTATCAACAACAACGCTACTATCAAGATAGTATGTTGCATTATTATTTCGAGCTAATAACATTGCAATGCTTGCATTCAAAAAATTATTATCTTTAGATATTCCTAATTCTTTTTTGCTTTGATTAATTTGATTAGTATTGATGATATTAAATACATTTATTTTTTTTAAAATTTGGTTTTTTATAACATTTGTTAATTTTTTATTTTCTAAAAAAATATTGCTTTCATTTCTCAACATATTAACGTATAATGATATTTTTTTAGAAAAAAATATATTCTTATCATTAGACATTTCTAAAGTAATATTTTCAATAGCATTTTTAAAATTTAAAAAAATAATATTTGTATTTTCTGTAGAGGTATTACTTTCTTTTAAAGAACTTTTTTTTATTTTTAATAGTGAACAGCTATTAATACATAATAAAAAAATAAAAAAAAATATTAAATTTTTACTCAAATTATTACCTTTTCAAAGAATTATATTTTTAATATAATGTTTTTAGTTTAGTTCCGCCTAATAAATGCATATGTAAATAGTGTATTTCTTGCCCTCCGTTTTCATTACAATTAACAATTATTTTATATCCATCTTCGCTAATTTTTTTTTCTTTTGCAATTTGTATTGCAATATAAAACATATGTGCAATAACATTTTTATTTTTTTTATTTATATCGTTCGCTGTTTTTATAAAACAGTTTGGTACAATTAATATATGTATAGGCGCTTTTGGGTTTATATCATCAAAAGCAGTTACGATTTTATCTTGATATATAATATTTGATGAAATTTCTTTTCTTATGATTTTTTGAAAAATTAAATGATTATTCATAATAAAATGTTTTTACTCATATATTTTTAAAACATATTATATTAATTATTGGGCGAGTGAAGCTTTACTCACCCCTGTTTTATACTTTTTTTATATATTCATCCATTGCTGTTTTGATATTTTCAGATCTAGTACCAAAAACAGCTTGTATTCCTGACCCTGATATTACTATTCCAGCTGCCCCGAGGTCTTTTAAAGCAATTTTATTTACTTTTGATATTTCTAATACTGTAATCCGCAATCTTGTAATACAAGCATCTAAATTTTTAATATTTTCTTTTCCTCCTAAAGCGTTAATAATATAAGGTGCTATTTCAATATTATTTTTTATAATAGTATTATTGTGATCATATTCTCTTCCTGGAGTTTGTAAGTTTAATGTAACTATTAAAAAATAAAATATAATATAATATAGAGTACCATATAAAATACCAACAATTGGGAAAAGAAAAAGTTGATTACTATGCCCACTTAATACTATAAAATCTATAAACCCATGAGAAAAACTTGTTCCAGCACGCATATTTAAAAAGATACATAATGGAAAAGATAAACCTGCTAAAAAGGCATGAACAATATATAATATTGGAGCAACTAATATAAATGAAAATTCGATTGGTTCTGTAATTCCAGTTAAGAAAGCTGTTAAGGCAGCAGAAACCATAATACTACCTATTTTATTTTTATTTTCTTTTTTTGCTGTATGCCAAATTGCTAGTGCAGCTCCTGGAAGACCATACATTTTAAAAATAAATCCACCTGATAAATTTCCAGCCGTAGTGTCTCCAGCCATATATCTTGCAATATCACCATGAAACACTTGTCCAACAGAATTTGTATATTCTCCAATTTGCATTTGAAATGGAACATTCCATATGTGATGCAAACCAAATGGGACTAATGCTCTTTCTACTAAGCCATATAAAGAAAACGCAAAAATTGGATTTTGGTAAGCTGCCCATTGAGAAAATATTTGAATTTTTTTTGCAACTGACGGCCAAATAAAAGATAAAATTAATCCTATAAATATTGCAGATAAACCTGAAATGATAGGAACAAATCTTTTTCCTGCAAAAAATCCTAAATATTCAGGTAATTGAATTTTATAAAATTTATTAAACATATATGCAGAAATAGCTCCTGCTATCACTCCTCCTAATATTCCTATATCAGAAAAATTTTTATTTTGTATTATCTCAATATTTTTTTGTAATATACTTGGTTCAAGTACAGATAATGTTTTAATTAAAATACTATATGCAACAACCGCGGCTAACGCTGCTACACCATCGTTATTACTAAACCCTAAGGCTACTCCAATTGCAAAAATTAATGGCATATTTGAAAAAACAGAACCTCCTGTTTGAGCCATAATTTCAGAAATAGTATCTGGTATTAAGCTAAAATGAGCAGACCCTATACCAAGTAATATTCCTGCAATCGGCAATACCGAAACAGGCAACATAAGTGATTTTCCAATTTTTTGAAGGTTTGAAAATACATTTTTAAACATATTAAAAACTCCTAAGTATATATAAAATATAAAATTAATTAAATAATATATTTTATTTTAAAATTTAAATAATGTATAAAAATTGTTTTTTATAATTTTAGCAAATTCTTCTAAATGTATTTTTTTTATTAAACAAATATGTTTTGCTATATCAAGTAAATATGCTGGTTGATTTTCCTTGCCTCTATATGGGACAGGTGATAAATATGGAGAATCTGTTTCAATTAACAAACTTTTTAATGGTATTTTGTTTAATGTTTTTCTTAATAAAATTGAATTTTTAAAAGTAATAATTCCAGAAAAGGAAATATAGAATCCTAGATCTAAAAATTGAAATGCTGTTGTATCATTTTCAGTAAAAGAATGTATTATACCTCCGCATTTTTCTGCATTCTCTTCTTTTAATATTCTTATTGTATCGTGTATAGCATTTCTTGTATGTACTATAATAGGTTTATTCAATTGTATTGCAATTTGTATATGTTTTCGAAAAAAATATTGTTGTATTTTTTTTGTTTCAAGTGAGTAATGATAATCTAAACCTGTTTCACCTAGAGCAATAACACGTGGGTTTGTTGATGATTTTTTCAATTGTTGTTCAAAATTTTTTGTTTCTTTTTGACAATATAAAGGATGTACACCACAGGAATAAAAAATATTATTATATATATCAAATAATTTTTTTATATTATAAAAATTGCTAATAGAAGTAGATACTGTTAAAAATTTTTTCACATAATTTTCATTTGATTTTTTTAACATATCTTCTATACTTTTATTAAATTTATTATAATTTAATTGGTCGAGATGACAATGAGAGTCAATTAAAAACATAATTTTTATCTCTTTAATATAACAATTATGTAGATATTAAAATTAAACAATAAAACCTAAAACTTTTTCCCATTTAAGCAATTGTTCTAATAATAATAATTCGTTATTAATACTAGGTATATTTAATAATCTATATCGACATTTATTCCAGCTTTGTATACTTTGATTTAAAGTAAAATAATTATAATTTTGAGTAAAAAATTGAATTAATTCTGATTGATCAAAGTTAGTTAATTTTCTTTTTTCGTTAAAATATACTTGTATAGCATCAAATAATAATAAACAGATCCAATCTATTTTTAATAAAGTGTTATTTATAGATAAAATTGGTAACATTTTTAGTAGGTTTTGATTTTTAATGGATTTCGAAAAACATATAAATAAATTTTTTCTCTCCTCCCAAAGTCCATTATTAATAAATTCTTTAGCAGATATTGGAGAGCCTTGATTAATACGCAATGAAATTACATTAAATGTTTTATTGAATAAATTTTGATTTTTTAACCAAATTAAACTGTTTTTTTCTTGGGGAGGAAACAATCTGTATATTAAACAACGACTATGCAGTGTAGAATTAATTATTATATTATTGTAATCTATTAAAAAAAACCAAGTTTTTTTTGGCGGTTCTTCTAAAGTTTTTAATAGTGCATTTTTTGCAGATTCTGTTAGTTTTTGAATATTAGACAAAAATATTATTTTATTTTTCCCTTGTTGCGGATATTTAAATATTTTTTCATTAATTTCGCGAACGTTATCAATAGTAACTAGTTCATTTTTATTTTTAATATATTGATGCCAATCTGGATGATTTCCTGATGTCATTAATTGACAGCTATGACATTTTTCGCAACATTTTATTCCATTTACTTTATTGCATAATAACCATTTGCTAATATTCCAAATTAATGTAAATACTTTCAATCCTTTTATAGTTTTTATTAAAAATGCATGATGTGTTTTTTTTGCTTGATGTTTTTGAATAATTATTTTATATGGATTTATTAGCCAAGGATAGTGTTTCATATAAATTGTTTATGAAGCCATTGTAATAGTTGCTTTGTAATATTTTGAGTAACATTATCAATATCTAAGTTAGCATTAATTTTAATAATTTTTTTGTCTGATTTTATATTATTTAAATAACTTTTTCTTGTTTTTCTAAAAAATTTCAAAGATCTTTTTTCTATTCTATCTAATGCACTTCGTTTTAATGCTCTTCGCAAACCAATTTCAGGTATCACATCTAAATATAGAGTTAAATCTGGCGCAAAATCTCCTAATAACAAATTTTTTAATTTATTAATAATATTTTTGTTAATACCTAGCCCTCCACCTTGATATGCTAAAGAAGAGAGATCATGACGATCTGAAATAACCCAATCTCCTCGATTTAATGCTGGTTTAATAATTGTTTTTACTAATTGTATTCTTGCTGCATATACTAATAAAAGCTCTGTTTCTTTTGTGATTTTTTCAGTATGATATGTTGTAATTAATTTTCTTATTTCTTCTGCTATAGGTGTACTTCCAGGTTGTCGAACTAATATAACATTTTTAATATTATTTTTTTTTAGAATTTTTTTTATACAAGTACATGCATGTGTTTTTCCTGCACCTTCTAATCCTTCAATTACAATAAATTTATTTTTTATCATTTTTTTAGATATCTAATATAAATTCATTTTTAAGTAGAATTTAATCATTTTAATTTTTAATTTTACTGTTAATAAAATTTATAGCACTTTGTACTGTTTTAATTTTTTCTGCTTCATTATCAGATATTTCTATATTAAAATCTTCTTCTAAAGTCATAATTAATTCTACAATATCCAATGAATCTGCTCCAAGATCTTCTAAAAATGAAGAATTATTAGTAATATGTTCTATTTTTATATCTAGTTTTTTTGAAATAATTTTTTTTATTTTGTTTTCAATATCTTTCATATTATTTTATTCACTTTTAAATGTTTTTATTGTTTATATTAATATATTTTTAGATTAAATGTATATTTACATATACATACCACCATTTACATGTAATGTTTGACCAGTAATATAAGATGCTTGATTAGAAGATAAGAACATTACAGCATCTGCTATTTCTTCTACACTTCCTAATCGTTTCATTGGAATATTAGATAAATGCTTTTTATATTGAAATGCATTTAAATCTTTAATAAAATCTGTTTGAATAAGTCCTGGCGCAACCATATTAACTGTTATTCCTTTTGAAGCCACTTCAAGTGCTAAAGATTTATGAAATCCAATAAGACCTGATTTTGCAGCGCTATAATTAGTTTGACCTTTATTTCCTGTATAACCAATTATAGAATTAATCGTGATTATACGACCTTCTTTTTTTTTAATCATAGAACGAATGACAGCTTTAGAGGTATAGAATATAGATATTAAATTAATTTTTATTATATCTTCCCAATCTGTGTTGTTCATATGAACTAATAGTTTATCTGATTTAATTCCAGCATTGTTAACCAATATATCAATAGAATAATTATGCTTATAAATTTCTTTAATTTTTTCTGTAATAGAATTAGTATCTTTTAAATCTAAAACAACACCAAAACCATTTTTTTTTAAATATTTATTAATTATTTTTACTCCATATTGAGTCGTAGATGTGCCGATGACTCTTATTCCTTTTTTTAATAATTTTATAGCTATTGCTTTTCCAATTCCTTTATTTGCTCCTGTTATTAGAGCTGTTTTTTTTTCAGTTTTCATTAGTTTTAATTTATTTTTTTAAAAGCTTTCAAAAAAAATTTTTTATTACTTGTATTAAGAGAAATTAAATTAATATTTTTTTTATTTAAATTAGTTAAAATACTATTTGGTCCAATTTCTAACATAGTAAAAATATTTTTAGATTGTATAAAATCTATTATTTCTTTCCATCTTACAGTTTTATATACTTGTTTTATTAATGCTATTTTAATATTTTTACTATTATTTTCACATTTTACATCTACATTATTAATAACTGGTATTTTGGGTTTTTTTATTTCGATATTTTTTAATATACATTCAATTTTTTTAGCAACTGGTTTCATTAAGTAACTATGTACTGGCATGCTAAGATTCATATCAAATATAAATTTAGCTCCATTTTTTTTACAATCTAAACTCGCTTGATATACATCTATTTTGTTTCCTGAAATAATTATTTGATTATCGGAGTTAATACTTGCAATGGAAACAGTCTTTGATTTGTATTTTTCGCAAATTTTTTTAATAATATTTTTATTTAAACCAATTATAGCTTTTACTAAATATGATTGATTTAAAGTGATTTTTTGCATATATTGTCCACGCAATGAAACAATTTTTACTGCATCACTAAATTTTAAAGCACCAGAACAAACTAGTGCAGAATATTCTCCTAAACTATGCCCAGACATAAATGATGGATTTTTTCCATTACATGCTTTCCAGAATTTATATATCGCAATTGATGAAGTCAATATTATTGGTTGTGTATATTTGCTGTCATTTATTTTTTCTAATGGTCCTTCTTTTATTAATTTTAATAAATTACAACTTATATACTCTGATGCTTCTTTAAAAATATTCTGAAAAATTTTTTCTTTTTGTAAAAAACAAGATAACATGTTTATATATTGAACACCTTGACCAGGGAATAACATAGCAAATCCACGCATCAAAATAACCTTTTGATTAAGTAAAAATTTTTAAAGATAAATTTTATTTAATGATAAAACGGTATTTTTTAAATACCGTTTTTCTGTTTTTTTAAATAACTTTTTTACCTTTATAAAATCCTTTTTGAGTTATATGGTGCCGTATATGTGTTTCCCCAGAAAACTTATCTATAGATAATGATATATTTTTTAAAGCGTCATGTGAACGACGCATACCTCTTTTAGAACGAGTAGGTTTATTCTTTTGTACGGCCATATAGTTTTTTCTCTGCAAATATTATTAGATAAAAAATTAATTATTTTTTAATATATATCATACAAGAGTTTGTAAAAAATTTCTAATATTCATATCTAACGGCGCTTCTATATGTAATATATTACCATTGTTTGGATGTATAAAATCAATTGAAACAGCATGTAATAAAAGTCTATTAGAACTCATTTTTTGTTTAATTCGTTTATCTAAGTTTGAATCTCCATAACGTTTATCAAACAATATTGGATATCCTGCATGTGATACATGTGCTCGAATTTGATGTGTTCTACCTGTTTTAGGAAAAATAGAAAGTAATGTTGCAAAAGAATACTGTTTTTTTATTTGAAAACAAGTTTCTGAAATTTTTCCATTATTATTAATTAACATTTTTTTTTGTTTGTTTTTTAAATTAACCTTTAATAAAGGTTCGGATATTTTTTTTAAACTATCAGGCCATAAACCATGAACTAATGCAATATATTCTTTTTTTATTTTTTTTTCTCTTATTTGTTTATGCATAGATATAAGAGATGTTCTTTTTTTTGCTAAAATTAATATACCTGATGTTTCTCGATCAATACGATGTACAAGTTCAAGAAATTTCTCTAATGGACGAATATTTCGAAAATACTCTATAATGCCAAAATTAATACCGCTTCCACCATGTACTGCAATACCTGAGGGTTTATTTATTATTAATAAATAGTTATCTTCATAGAGTATATTATTTAATAGATTTTTTTCATAATTATTAACATGAAAATATTTTTTTTCTTCGATTAAAATCTTTATCGAAGGAACTTTTAGATGATCTCCAATTTTCAATTTATAATTTGGTTTGATTCTTTTTTTATTAATTCGAATTTTTCCAGTTCTAATAATACGATAAATCATACTTTTTGGTATATTTTTAAATTTTTTTTTCAAAAAATTATCTATTCGTTGATTTATCATATCTTCATTAATATATATAATAGATGCAGATAATATTTTATATGTCATTAAAAAAATCTCTATAATTAAGTAATTTTTTTAATTTTTATTAATTATAATATAATTAAATATATAAATATATTAGTATCAATAATTAAATTATTTGTGATTTTCAATTATAAAAAATAATATTTATTAATTTTTAAGTTATTTGTATAGTATTTTAAAACAACTTATTTTTATATATATTTTAAATAAAAATCATAGTTAGATAATAAAATATTAATTTTTAAAAAGTATATATTTCCTGTTGATGTATTTACTTATTTATAAAAATAAGAGAGAAAATGTTACAATGAAAAGAATGTTAATTAACGCAACTCAGCAGGAAGAGTTACGTGTCGCTCTTGTTGATGGTCAGCGATTATATGATCTTGATATAGAAAATTCTGGATCAGAACAAAAAAAATCAAATATTTATAAAGGAAAAATCACTCGTATAGAACCTAGTTTAGAAGCTGCTTTTGTAGATTATGGAATAGAAAAACATGGTTTTTTACCTTTAAAAGAAATTTCTGAAAAATATTTTCCGAAAAATTATAATAGTAATGTACGTGTAAATATTAAAAATATTTTAAAAGAAGGAAAAGAGCTTATAGTTCAAATTAATAAAGAAGAAAGGGGAACCAAAGGAGCAGCTTTAACAACTTTTATTACCCTAGCAGGAAGTTATTTAGTTTTAATGCCTAATAGCCCTAATATTACCGGGGTATCTAGAAGAGTTGAAGGTAACGATCGAATTGAATTAAAAGAATTATTATTATCTTTAAAACTACCTAAAAATATGGGTTTAATTATTAGAACTGCAGGAGTTGGAAAATCTATAAAATCATTACAATGGGATTTATCTCTTAGACTAAAACATTGGAATGCTATCCAAAAAGCTTCAGAAAGTAGATCTGCACCATTTTTAATTCATCAAGAAAATAATATAATTTTTCGTGCATTTAGAGACTATTTACGCCAGGATATTGGTGAAATTTTAATTGATAACCCTAAAATACTTCATATAGCTCGAGAACATATTTCCGCTTTAGGTCGACCAGATTTTATTAATAAAATAAAACTTTATACTGGAGAAGTTCCTTTATTTAGTTATTATCAAATTGAATCTCAAATAAATTCTGCTTTTCAAAGAAAGGTACGACTCCCTTCCGGTGGTTCAATTACAGTAGATAGCACAGAAGCCTTAACAGCTATTGACATTAATTCATCTCGTTCTACACGTAATATAGATATTGAAGCGACTGCATTTAATACAAATATAGAAGCAGTTGAAGAAATTTCAAGACAATTAAGATTGCGAGACTTAGGTGGTTTAATAGTTATTGATTTTATAGATATGACATCTATAAGCAATCAAAAAGCTGTTGAAAATAAACTTCGTGAAATTGTACGAGAAGATCGCGCACGTGTTCAAATTGGAAATATTTCTAGATTTGGATTATTAGAAATGTCTAGACAAAGATTGAGTTCATCTTTAGGTGAATCTAGTCATCATGTTTGTCCTAGATGTACAGGAACAGGTACTATTAGAGATAATGAATCTTTATCTTTATCAATTTTGCGTTTAATTGAAGAAGAAGCATTAAAAGAAAATACATATGAAGTACATGCTATTGTACCGATAGAAATTGCTTGTTATTTATTAAACGAAAAACGAGATGCAGTACACGCGATTGAAAAACGACAAGCTGGTGGAAAAACAATTATTGTTCCTAATAAAAATATGAAAACTCCTCATTATCTTGTTTCTAGAATCAGAAAAGGAGAACGTATACCATCGATTAGTTATTATCTTTCTAGTGTTTTAAAGAATAAAAACTTAAAAAATATTAAAAAGAACGTTATAGAAAAAAAAAATAAAACCAAACCATTTTTAAAAAATAGTACATTTTTCAATTATTCTATTAATCCCAAAAACATCATTGAAAAAAAAACATCTAAAAAAAATATTTATAATAATTTTTTGATAAATTTCATATCTTGGATAAAGGAATCTTTTTTTATAAGAAATATTTTTCATAAAAGTGAAATATTAAAAAAAAATATTTTTCAATATAAAAATAATATTTTTTTTAAAAAAGCAAATAATATTCCAATTAATGATATTAAAAAAAATATAAATATTATCTCTAAAAATCATAAAATTGAAAAAGATAATAAACTTAATTTGCGTCAAAAGCAAAAATATAATTCATCTTTTCATAACAACTATTTAAAAAAAATAAATCTTATTTATTATATAAAACAATTGAACTTTTTTAAATTAAATTTAAATAATACAAAAAACAATATTTTTTTAAATAAAGAAGTGTTATTCAAAAATATTATTATTCATAAACAAAATATTTTAAAAAATCAAGAAAAATATATTAATACAATTAAAAATAAAAATTCTATTATTTTTCAAGCCCAGAATACATCTAATATTACAAATTTAAAACATTTAAAAAACGAATTTATGAGCCCATGTGTTGTTAATTCTTCGAAATCAATTGGTATTAGTATTATTTTTTCATTAGAATTAGCATTAGGACGAGTTTTATTCAAAAATTCATTAACAAAAATTAATATAAATCCAATAAAAAAAGATGATAATTTAGATATTAAAAAAAAAATAAATATTTCATCTATTAATGAAAACAATAATATTCTTAAAAAAAATATATTATTGAAAAAAATTAATAATTTTAAAGAAAATAAAAAAAATCGTTTTTATAAAACTAAAAAAAGTTTTAAAGATCAAAATATAATTCAAGAAAGAAAAAAAATTAAGTTATCTTTTAAAAGAAATCGTATATTCACATCAAGTCAAAAAAAAGTTTTAAGTAATCAAAATGTAAAAAAAGAAAAAAATAAAAATCAAGCTTATGCACCTATTACTAAAATTTTTAATAACTCATTTTCTAATAAACACAAAAAAACAATAAAATCTTCAATTTTTTTGATCGAATCAAATAAAAAAAAGAATTCTGCTGGAGCACATTCTGCTACTGATTTTTCTACTTCACCTATTACTAAAACTGAATAAAATTATTTTTATAAATTAATGTATTTTATATAAAATATTTAAAAATAAATTAATTGAAAAAATTAAGTATAAAAAATAAAAACTTACTTTAAAAAGTAAGTTTTTATTTTAAAAGGATTTTTCAAAAATTAACTATAACAATCAATAATATCATTGAAAATACTTTCAGCCATTTTTAAAATTTTCACATTTGCAATATAACATTTTTGCTCATAACTAAGATTTTGATAATCTTCATTTATATCATCAGATACTGATAATTTTTTATTTTCTAATATTTTAATCATTTGACGTTTGAAAGGTACTTTTTCTTCAAGATCATTACATTTATAAGATATAGATTTTAAAAATTTCAGATAAGACATACCTAATGTATCTTTTTTATTTACTAATTTATCTTTATTTAAATTATGTATAATAATTGCATTATTTCTATTTTGCTGACTCATATCATTTGTTGAAGATGATGCGAACAAGTTATTTTCTACAATTAATAACTCCAGTTCATCTAATGTTTTAGCATATGGCTGAATCATATACATATTACCTTCGTTATGATTTCCTTCAATTTTTAACTCCATTCCATCAAAAGTCAGGTATGTATTATTATTATTTTGATATATTTCTGGTTCAAATATTGTTTGGTCACGTAATCTTTGAACTACCCACTGGTGATTTTTCATAGAAACTATATAATCTGTATCTTGCGCATCACTAGTAGCCATCCATTTAATAGAAACAAAAGGATTTGACGGGTTATGTGAACTGGATATAATTTTAGGTGTACTAATATTAAATACTTGTCTTCCAAGATTACCAAGTATATCATAACCTAATGTATGATTTTCGTTAATACTATCAGCAAAATTAACAGTTAGTTGCCCAAGCTTATTTTTAGCATTTTTTAATTCTTCTCTTCGAAATGAAAAGAGTCCGCCTAAAGATCCACTTGGAATCATATGTTCCATTTTTTTAAGTGTTTTTTCATGTTCATCCCAATAACCTACACTAACATATTTTTCATCAGTATTAGATGTTAAGATCATTAAATTTTTCTTTTTGTCGTTTTTAATAAGACACATACCGCTATTTAAACGTACTTCAAAATTGTCATCATCTTTAATTACTGTAACACCAATAATATCATTTAACTCATTAACTAATTGATCTCTTTCATCAATATATTTATATACACCATTAGGAACTTGTTCTACTGGGAAGTAATGAATGTCAATATTGAGATCACAAATTTTATTGATTAAGATATTTGCTTTTTTTATTTTTTCTAATATATCATTCTTAACATCGTTTTCTAAAGTATTTAATTTATCATCAAAGTTTTTTAGTTCTGCTACAACATTTTTTAAATTACTTTCAATTTCTTTATTAAATACATTTTCATTTCTATTAACAATGTTTTCTTGTATAGAAGAGTAAAGTTTGTTGATTAAGTCATTAAATACATGTATTTTTTTAACAAATAAATCTTCTAACTTTAAATATTCTTCAATGCGTGTTTGTTCATCTTGTACTCGTTCACTTGTTTTTCGTTTTTCTTCATCAATAAAATTATTATATTCATCATATACTTTTTGTATTCTTACACCTGCATTAGCATTAGATTCATCTATATTATTTTCTATTGAAATGCGTTCTGATGAATTTCTATAATGTGGATTTAAAACTTTTTTTGATGTATTATCGATTAATATTTTTATAGCATTAATACTAGAAATAGTAGAAGTTAATATGGAACTCATATAGCTCCCCTTAAGAAATTGTTATATATATATTTTTTTTTGTTCGATTTGTTTTAGAATCATATCTGCTAATCCAATACCTTTCTTAGTTAATTCTTTTGAAATTTGTTCATCATATACTTCCGTATATAAACGACTTTGATTATTATCCAATAAACTATCTTTTATTAATGAATTTCTCATGCTTTTTAATAGCATATAAATAAAAACACCTTCAACTTGTTTAGCTGTTTCTGATGAATATTTTTTAGGATTAACTTTTACTTGATATTTTAAATCATTAACTAATTTAGCATGGTAATTTGTGATATTAAATAAAGATAAATAATTTTGCATTAAATAATTTCCAATTTTGCGTGAAGACAGCCTGCACTTTTCATTGACTGAAGAATAGATATTAACTCATCAGGTTTAGTTCCTAAAGAATTTAATGCTCGTAATATATTATTTAAACTTTCATTATTCAGTGTTTCATTTTCAAGATAATTTTTATCGTTAATACTTGTTAATAAATTTGATTTATCATGCGAAATTGAATGTAAAAAATTTGAACGATTATTTTTATTAATTATTTTATTAATTATTACAGATAAATTTTTATGCGTAACGATACATGTGCCTAATCTTACTTCTTTATTAATAACGATTGAGCCAGTTCGAGGGTTAACTATTACTTTAGCTTCTTCTGAAGGCAAAGAAACATCTATATCTTGAATATTAGAAAGCATATGAACTTGTATTGTATTATTAGCATATGTATTTAATTGTACTGTTTTAGAATTTATTGCTATAGCTGTATCTGGATACTTTATGTTAATCATATCACTTATTTTTTGTGCAATACTAAAATCTTCTTGATTTAATTGTAAGTTAATTATTTCTTTTTTTCCAAAATCAGTATTTATTTCTTTCTCAATTGTTGCTCCATGATGAATTCTTCCTGAATTTACTTGATTAAATATAATAGGGTTATTTCTTTTTTGCGAACTATTTCTTTCAGATACTAATATGTTACCTTGGGCAATCGCATAAATTTGATTGTCAGCTCCTTTTAAAGGAGTCATTAGTAGTGTTCCTCCTTTAAGACTTCTTGCATTACCCATCGAAGAAACTACTACATCTATTTTTTCGCCTGTATGACTAAATGGAGGTAATTTTGCCGTAACTATTACAGCTGCTACATTTTTTAAATGCATATTAGTATCTGGCGGTATAGTAACACCTAATTGAGAAAGCATATTATATAATGATTGATTGGTAAATGGAACTTGTGTTGATTGATCACCAGTTCCATCTAAACCTACTATTAAACCATAACCAATTAGTTGATTATCTCTTATACCTTCAATACTAGTTAAATCACGTATTTTTTCGGCATGAGTAAAAGAATAAAAACTTATTAAAATACAAATAATAAATTTTAATAACGATATTATCTTGAACATAAAATACCTTATACATTTACTTTATTAATTCTTTTTTAAATATATATTATATACAAAATATATAATATGTCATTTATGAATCTTTATATAAATTTTTTCTCATAAAGGATTATTTTTATCCTTTATGAGTTTAAATGATATTAAGAATTTTGTTTTTTAATCTTTAATATTAAACAGGAGAAATTTTTAACAATAATCGTTGTAACCAACCCATTTTTTGAGCTTCATTAATACGACTATTACTTACATATTCAATACGAGTATCTGCAATTTGAGTTGAAGCAACTAAATTGTTTTTATTAATATTATGAGGATTAATTACTCCTGAAAATCGAATAAATTCTATCCCCTCATTAATGGCGACTTGTTTTTCACCAATTACTTGTAAATTCCCATTCGGAAGAACTCTTTTTACAGTTACAGTAATAAGACCTGTAAACGTATTTTTAGCTGAATGACTACCCTTTCCATAAAAATCGTTTTTTCCTATACTATCAAATCCTGTTTTATTTTCATTGATATTAAATCCTAACATAGGATTTAGTTGTCCAGGGGTAATTGTCATTCCTAAATTTGCTGTGCCATTTCGACTCAAATTAGAAGATGAGCTATTACTCGCACTTATATTTTCTTGTAATACAACAGTTATTGTATCTCCGATATTATGAGATCGATGGTCTTCAAATAGTGGTTGATAGCCATAATTGATAGGTGTTATTTCTTGAAATAAAGAACCATTTGTATTTTTAGGAAAAACATTTGGAGCTATAGATGTAGTAATCCCACTAACTAAAGGTTGATGTTCAATAGAAGCGCAACTTTGAATTGCTAATAAAGCAAGAATAGTTAAATAATATTTAATTTTATAACTAAATAACTTTACCACAGAAAAATCATCCTTAATAACAAAATTTTAATATATAAATTTTTAAATTTGTTCTAGCATAAAAATCAATTGTTATAATTGATATAATTTTTGTAACATTTGATCTGAAGTATTTATAGATTTACTATTAATTTCATAGGCTCGTTGAGTTTGAATCATATTTACCAATTCTTCAGCAACATTAACATTGGATGTTTCAACATACCCTTGATATAATAAACCGGTTCCGTTTAAACCTGGTGTCGTATCTACTGGACTACCAGATGCTTGCGTTTCTTGGTATAAGTTTTCTCCTAAACTTTCTAGTCCGGAATCATTAGAAAATTTAATTAAATTTAATTGACCAACAGCAATTGATTGCGTTTGACCTTGTGTAGTAACACTTATAATCCCATCTCTTGCTATATTAATATTTGTTGAATTAGGTGGAATATTTATTTCAGGAACTATTGTAAATCCGCTATTTGTTACTAGCTGACCATTTTGGTCTAATTGAAATGAACCATCTCTTGTATATGCTGTATTACCATCAGGCAATTGTACTTGAAAGAAACCTGGTCCATTAATAGCCACATCCTTTGAAGAATCTGTTTTGGATAGATTTCCTTGGGTATGAATTCGCTCAGTAGCTACAGGTCTAACTCCTGTACCTATTTGTAATCCTGAAGGTAAAGTTGTATCAATAGAGGAATTTGTACCTGCTGGTCGTATTGTTTGATACATTAAATCTTCAAAAACTGCTCTAGATCTTTTAAACCCGTTTGTACTAACATTGGCTAAGTTATTAGAAATAACATTCATATTAATTTGTTGTGCATCAAGACCTGTTTTAGAAATCCATAAAGAAGGAATCATGTTTTTATCCTTTTAATTGTTAACATTAAATAGTTGATTTGCGCGTTCTGTGTTTTGATCATACATTGATATCATTTTCATATTCATTTCAAATTGTCGCGCGTTCGATATCATATCAACCATATTTTTAGTTGGATTTACATTACTTGCTTCTAATACTTCTGATTGTATACGTACAGTGTTATCATGCGGTACGTTTAAATTTTGATTTAATATATTTTTTTTCAAATAAAACAATCCATTATTTTTTTGAATAAGATTGTTTTTTGAAAAACGAACTAATTTTAATGATCCTATTTTTTTTTCAAAAATTTTATTTTCTTTTTCTTCTATTTTTTTAATCGTACCATCAGATAAAATTTTTACATTCATATTATTTGGTATTTTTATATCGCCTTTATTTGTAACTACTTTGTAGTTTTGTATAGTTAACTGTCCATGTGCATTTATTTTTAAATGACCATTTTTTGTATAGGCTTCTTTTCCATTCATATCTTTTATAACTAACCAGCCGCTATCTTTAACAATTACATCTAGTTTTCTTTGTGTATTAGTGAGTATGCCCTCTGAAAAATTATAATATTTTTGTGTTTGAATTTTATATAAATTATTAACATTTTCATCTTTTATTATCAAATTAAATGTTTCTTTAAAGCCATTAGTAGATATATTTGCTAAATTATTTGCAATAATATTTTGATTTTCTAATAATCTAATAGCTGCTTGCATTGATTGATAAATTGCATTTTCCATTACAATACCTGATATTTGATATTATCTTAAATTAATTAATGTATTAATTATTTTATCTTCTGTTTTAAAAGCTTGTGCACTAGACTGATAATTACGTTGAGCTACGATCATGTTAATTAATTCTTTATTTAAATCAACATTAGATGATTCTAAAGTTTTTGAAATCATAATCCCAAATCCTTTATCTCCTGCTATTCCAACAGTTTCATTTCCAGCTTCTTGAGTTGCAGACCAAACATTTCCACTTTCAGGTTTTAATTTTTCTGGGTTGACAAATTTTGATAAAAATATTTGTCCAATTTTTTCTACCCTTTGGTTTGTGTATTGTCCAATAATTTCGCCATTATTTAAAATTTCAAAGGATTGTAAATTACCTTCTGGATAACCATTTTGAGAAAGTTGTATTGTATGATTATCATGTTCTGATTTTCTAAGTTTACACTCTATATCTAAAGTAAGATTTTTAAAATTTTTTGATTCAATTTGTATAGTTGAATCGGAAATTAATTCACCTTGAGAATCGAATTTTAAATAGATAGTATTATCAATTTTATCATCATTTGAATCATTTAAATTATTTGACTGAACTTTTAAAATCCATTCGTTTTTATTTTTTTCAATAGAAATATTTATAGTTTGAGCTTTTCCATTTTTATCGTAAACAGTAATATTATTTGTTTCTAAATTTGATATGTCATCATCAGAACCTGTTATAGTATTAGTCGAATTAGCATTTTCAATTAAATCTGCATTTAACTTTATTACATTTGTTTGTTTTGATTTAAGGATATCAGATTTTTTTAAATTAATAGGTTCTAATTTAGATATATTGTTTAGATCATTATTTAAATCAAATTGATTTTGACCAGTAAGATACATTCCTTCCATATTGACAATATTTTTGTCTTTATCTAATAAAAATTGCCCGTTTCTTGTATAATATGCATGTCCTTTGGAATTTAATACTCTAAAAAAACCATCTTGTACAATACCTAAATCTAAATCTCTTCCTGTTTGAACTAAGATTCCATTACTAAAATTTTGTCTCATATTAGAAACACCAACACCAGATCTTATTAATCTGTTGGAGTAAAATGAATTAGATACTATATCGAAAAAAGAAAGAGTGCTAGATTTAAATCCAATAGTAGAAGAATTGGCTATATTATTAGATACAACATCTATATTATTACTATTTGCCATTAATCCACTAATTGCTTCCATAGTTGACATGTTTTTATTCCTTGATAATTGATGTTTAAATTTTTTAAATATATATAATATTTATTTAAAAATTTTACGAATTTCTGATAATGTTGTATTCCCCATGACACCCAAATCTATTATAGGATTTCTAGAAGAAGTAATAATACTCTGTACTAATGCTTCACATAAAATTGTTGCAGGAATATCTTTATTTTGATTTTTCGCTGTTAAACTAACATTGTATTTTCCAGTAGGAATAGTATTTTTATCTAAATCTAAACCATCCCATATAAAACTATATACTCCAGGTTTTACATCTTTCATTTTTTCTACATGTATAACTTTTTTATTTTCATCTAATATTTTAATTTCAACGGATGTTGCATAGCTAATTAAATCTATTCCAAATTCTGTATTTATATCCTTAGTATGCACAATTTGTGAGCTAGGTATAAAAACTCGATGACCAATTAACGAAGATATTTGAATATTTTGATTTTGATTTATTTTATCAGAAAATTTTCCTACAGTATTATTTAATTTTTCGACTCCAGTTGCTGTGTTAATTTGAGCTAATTGAGATGTTAGTTCAGTATTTTTAATAGGATCAGTAGGATCTTGATTTTTAATTTGAGCAATTAATAACTTTAAAAAATTATTTTGTAAATCTAATGGATTAGAAGGATGATTTAAACCATCAGTGCTTTTATCAAGAGTATTATTTTTTTCATCAAGAACATTATTCTGTATAGAAGAATCAAGACTAATATTGCTCATTTTTTTTCCTTATTCTCCAATAGACAGTGTTTTTAATATTATATTTTTTGCAGTTTTTAAGACTTCTATATTAGCTTGATAAGCTCTTGAAGCAGAAATATGATCTATTGTTTCTGTGATTGGATTAATATTAGATTTTAAAACATATCCTTTTGTATTAGATAGAGGATTGTTAGGGTCGTATATCATTTGTACTGGGTTTTTATCATTAATTATTGCTGCTACTTTTACACCTCCTACTCCTGATTGATTTGAATTAGATGGTTGGAAAATAACTTTTTTTGCAATATATGGATAATATTTTCCATTTTTGTATATTATACTTTCTGCGTTTGCTAAATTTGTAGCGATAATATTTATTTTTTCTGATTGTGCGGTCATTGCTGAACCTGCAATATTAAGTATATTAAACAAAGACATATTTTTTATCCTTTTAGTACATGTATTATATTTTTAATTTCATTTTTTATGAATATTATATTTTCTTCATATTTTAAAGTATTTTTTATAAATTCGATTCGTTCACGATTCATATCAACTGTATTTCCATCAATTTTAATATTTTTGGTTTTTACAGGTTCAATTGAAAACAAAGAAATATCATTTTTTTTTAATTTTGGAGTTAAATGATTTTTTGAGGTTCGTTGCAAAGTTATTTTAAAAGAATTGAAATGATTTTTGTTTAATAGCTTTTTAAAAGTATCTTTAAAGTTAATATCCATTGCTTTATAGTTAGGTGTTTCAGAATTGGCTATATTAGATGATAGAATTTCTTCTCTTTTAGCATATAAATTTAATAGCTTTTCATTTAAATTAAACATGTTATTTATTTTTTCAAACATATTTATATCCTTAGTTTATTTTAAAAAAATATTGTTACATATTACTTTATTCATAATGAGTGTTTTAATATATAAAATATATTTTAAATTAATTTTTAAATTTAAACTCATAAATTATGATTATATTATAAATTTCTAAAAATTTTAAATTTTAAAATAAATTTATATTAAACTTCGACTTAATAAAAAAATTTAAAATATATTATATTTATTAGCGAATTTTATTAAATAAATAATGTTTTAGTTAATAAGGAAAAAAATGAAATTAATAAAAATTTTTTTTATTTTGTTATTTTTTTTATCTTTTAAACTTAATGCTAATGATTTAATAAATCATTTAAATGAATTTTTTAAGCAAGAGTATTCTCTTAATAGTAATTATTTTAAAATAATAGTGCATACTCCGTTTAAAAAAAAACAAATTTGTAAAAAACCATATTTGTTATTAGCTAATAATTTTTATAATTTTGGTGTATTTGATGTTTTGTATATTTGTAATCAACAACATCAATTTTTAAAAATAGAATTACAAGTTAAGGGAAAATATATTATAGCAAAGAAAAAAATTTTTCGGGGAACAAAAATAAGTGAATCTGATTTACAAGTTACAATAGGACGTTTAGATAAATTACCTAGAGGAACTTATATAAATATAAAAGATGTTGTAAATAGAGTAAATTTACGTGATATTCTACCTTTTCAACCAATTACCTCTTTTATAACGCGTGTATTTTGGACAATTCTATCAAATCAAGAAGTTACTGTGAAACTAAAGGGAAAAAATTTTGAAATTATTACTTTTGGAAAAGCATTAGATAATGGTGGTTTTAATGAAAAAGTTCGTGTAAAAATTAGAGATGGAAAAATTGTAACCGGGATAATCAACGAAAATAAAGAAGTAATAGTTGTTTTATAAAATTAATAATATTATATTCTAGATATAATATATTTCTAAAAGATGGAAAATTCATGAAAAAATTAATCGATATTTTTCAAAAAATAGATAATATTCTTATTTTATTAGATAAAACAATGCATGAAGAATATAAAAATTTATTAAATCCTCACACTGATATAAAAAAATTATCTTTTATTATAGAAAAAAAACATGATTTGTTAAATCAGTTAACTGATGCAAAAAAAATACAGAAATCTCTTGAAAAGAGTTATAATATTTTTCCTCCTTATTTAAAATTTAAGAAATTAAATTATTTTTCAAATAAAATAATAAATAAATGTTTATTTTTAAATAAAATGAGCTTTAAAAATAAAAAACTAACAAAAAATAAATTTTATTTAAATCAAAATTTTTTAAATTTGTATAAATCTTATAATAATAACGGAATTTACGATATTAATGAAAACTTAGAAAATTAATATTTTAAAATTTTTAAAAATATTAGATAGTTTTATTACTTAACAATAGACCAATTAACTGTTTCGCCAGATAAAAAAGGCATGATAAAATCTTTTTCAATATTAACTTTTTTAATAATTTTATGAGGTTTTTTTATTAATGTAATACTTTCTTTATTTATTGGTATATTATAAAAATTTGGTCCATTTTTTGAGCAAAAAGATTCAAAATGTTTCAATGCTTTCATTTTTTCAAAAATAGTAATATAACATAACAAAGATGATGGAGCATTAAATATTCCTGCACATCCAACTACATTGATTTTATTTTTATGTAAATGTGGTGCGCTATCACTTCCTAAAAAAAATCTTGTGCTTCCATTAGATATAGCTTTTCTTAAAGCATTTTGATGTATCTTTCTTTTTAAAATAGGTAAACAATAAAGATTAGGTTGAATTCCATTAATAAACATATTATTTCTATTGAACATTAAATGGTGAGGTGTAATTGTTCCTGCTAAATACAATGAATTATTTTCTTCAATATAAGAAACAGCTTCTTTAGTAGTAATATGTTCTAGTATTATTTTTAATTCTGGAAATAATTTACGTAATGGTACTAGCGTTTTTTCAATAAATATAGCTTCTCGATCATAAATATCAATATTAAAGTTACTTTCTTCACCGTGAATTAGTAATGGCATTTTAATTTTTTGCATAAGTTCTAATATATGAAAAATTTCACTAATCTTAGTTATTCCTGTTTTTGAATTTGTTGTAGATTGATTTGGATATAATTTTGCTCCTATAAATATTTTTTTTAAAAAACCGTATTGTAGTTCTTGTAAAGAAGTTTCTTTTGTTAAATAACAGGTCATTAATGGTTCAAATTTAGTATTTAATTTAGATGCATTTATAATGCTTCGCTTATAAGCAATAGCTTTCTTACAATTTACAATAGGATTTTTAAGATTAGGCATAATTATTGCACGTTGATAAAATATTTGAGTATATTTTAGAACTTTTTTTAAAATTTTTCCATCTCTGAGATGAAGGTGCCAATCATCAGGTTTGATTATTTTTATTTTTTTTAAAGAAGACATGTTTAAATTAGTTAGTTTAAGAATAAGAAGTATTATTTAATAATATTTTTTATAGTACGTTAAATATTTTATAAGTAATAAAATTTTATTAATGTTTAAAACAAAATATTTTTTAATTAGAATTATAATATTTAAATTGTTTAGGTTAGTTTAATATGAATCTTTTAAAATCTCTATTTTCTCTTAGTTTTATGACATTAATATCACGTGTATTAGGTTTTTTTAGAGATCTCACAATTGCTCATATTTTTGGTGTTTCTATTTATACTGATGCTTTTTTTATAGCTTTTAAAATTCCAAATTTATTACGTAGATTATTTTTCGAGGGCGCTTTTTCTCAATCTTTTGTTCCTATTTTAATATACTATAAATCAAATAAAAAAATAAAGCATACAAAAGATTTTATTGCATCTTTATCAGGTCTAACTATTATTTTATTATCTATTATAATACTTTTAGGAATAATATTTTCTAATTATTTAATTGCATTGAGCGCACCAGGTTTTAATAAGTCATTTCAAAAATTTAAAATATCTTGTACTTTATTAGAAATTATGTTTCCTTATATTTTATTAGTTTCTTTGTCTTCATTATATTCTTCTATTTTAAATAGTTGGAATTATTTTGCTATTCCTGCGCTTTCACCAAGTATTTTAAATATTACTATTATTATTTGTGCTATTTTTTTTAATGATTTTTTCGAACCTTCAATTTTAATATTATCTTGGTCTGTTATTATAGGAGGATTTATTCAATTAATATATCAATTTCCATATTTGTCAAAAATAAATATGTTAATAACACCAAAGTTAAATTTTAAAAATATTGGTCTTATAAAAGTAATAAAAAAAATAGGACCATCTCTTATTGGGTCTTCCGCAAATCAAATTTCTTTGATTTTTAATACCATTTTTAGTTCATTATTAAATTCAGGCTCTATATCTTGGATGTATTATGCTGATAGATTGATTGAATTTCCAATAGGAATTCTTGGTGTTTCTTTAAGTACAATTTTATTTACATCTTTATCTAAAAGTTATTCAAAAAACCGATTAAAAGAATATAAAAATTTACTTAATCGAGGATTTCGAATTGCTTTGATTTTATCTTTACCTACTTCTATTGTATTATTTGTTCTTGCTAAACCATTAATTATTATATTATTTCAATATGGAAAATTTACAGATTTTGATGTTTTAATGACACAAAAAGCATTAGAATTATATTCTTTTGGTTTAGTTGCTTTTATTTTAGTTAAAATTTTATCTGCAGCTTTTTATGCATCCCAAGAAATAAATATTCCAACACGAATTTCACTTTTTTCTTTATTTATAACACAGATATTAAATCCATGTTTAATTTTTTATTTTCAACATGCAGGTTTAGCTTTATCTTTTAGTATATCTGGATGGATAAATTTTTTTTTATTATATTGGAAATTATATCAAAAAAAACTCATTAATTTTAATTTCAATGAATTAATTTTTATTTTTCGTTTATTCATTGCAATATTTTCTATGACATTTGTTTTAATTTTTATGTTATATTTTATACCTCTATATAGTATTCATTCTTTTTTTATTAAAATAATATGTGTATTTACAATTTTATTTGTTACTGGAATAATTTATTTAATTAGTTTATATTTTTTAGGAATATCTTTTTTTAAATAATTTTAATAAATAAAAAATAAAACTTAAATTTCGATATGTATTATACTAATAGTATAGATATATAATAAATGATATAAACATATTGATTTATATTATTAATATAATATTTATTATATAATAAACAATGCATTATAATTTATTTTAAAAAAATCATTTATGTTTTTTAATTGTTTGTCATTTATCTCAAAACGGAGTTTTCAAATGAAAAAAAGAGCTCTTACTATTCTAGTTTTATTGGTAAGCTTAGTCAGTAGTGTGCAGTCAAAAAGTAGTGATGGATGGTATTTAGGTGCTAAAGTTGGATGGTCTAATTTTAATCTTTTAAAATATAAAGAAATCCAATCTTTAACTAATGATCAAAATACAAATGCTCCTGTTTTTGGGTTATTTTTAGGATATGAATTTAATCCGTATTTTGGTTTGGAAATAGAAAGTGACACAACTGGAGTTTCCCCTCATTTAATGTTTCAAAAATCTAAAGAAAATATGCAAGCTAATCACGTGCAAATTTCAACAAAATTATCATATCCTATTACAGATGATTTCCGACTATATACTCGATTAGGAGGAATGATGTTTTGGGAAAATTTAACTTCTAAATCAAACTTAAAAGATATTTTAAGTAAGCGTAGTTTATTATTTCCTAGTGTGTCCTTAGGTGCTGAATATATTTTTAATGATGAATTTATCACTCGATTTGATTATACATGGAAAAGTAGCATAGAAAAAATTATGAATTTATCAAAACCTACTTTAGGAGATGCAGTTGTTTCTTTTGCATGGAAATTTGGAAAATCTAATATCAACGATATGTTCACATCATATTCACCAGAAACATCTAATAAACAATATGTCGCACTGAATGAAAATATTAATTTTCCTTTTAATAGTACAGAATTAAGACCTATATCTTACGATAAATTAAAAAAAATTGATAATGAAATAAATAATATTAAATCAAAAAATATTTATATTACACTTTCAGGTCATACAGATAGAATAGGTAATAAAGAATACAATCAAAAATTATCTGAAGATCGTGCGTATAGTATTAAAAATTATTTTACTTCGCATGGAATATCTGAAAATCAAATAAATGTTCAAGGAATGGGAAATCAATATCCTTTAACTGATCAAGTATGTAAAAATATAGAAAGTCGACCTTTGTTAATTAGTTGTTTAGCACCTGATCGTCGTGTAGAAATTGAGGTTTCTGCTGATCAATAATTTTAATTTTGTATTTTGATGTTTTTGAGGAGATATTATTAATTATATTGAATAGTTTTTCGGAGAGAGAGAGATTCGAACTCTCGGATGATTACTCATCGGCGGTTTTCAAGACCGCTGCCTTAAACCACTCGGCCACCTCTCCAGAAATCTTATAAATATTTAATCAAATTAATTCTAAAACATTCTATTACAGAATGCAAAGATAATTTTATTCTAATAAAACTTTTTATATAAATATTTTTATATTCATAAAATTTTGTTTGTAATTTTATTATTTTTTTTCTATAATAAAAACAATAAGGCGTGTTGACAGATTGGCTATGTAGCGGATTGCAAATCCGTATAACCCGGTTCGATTCCGGGATACGCCTATAATTTAAAAAGCCCGGATGGTGAAATTGGTAGACACAAGGGACTTAAAATCCCTCGGCTTTAAAAGCTTTGCGGGTTCAAGTCCCGCTCCGGGTAAAATAATTAAACTAGTTTAATAAAGCTTGATACACTGTATACAAGTTGGTTTTATTAATAATATTAAATTTTTTAAAATTTTTCTTTAAGATATAATCATAATTAAAGCAGCTATTAACCACAAATCTTAGTTCACCTCTTTTTTTTAAATATTTTACAGCATTAATGATAATGCCTTTTACTGTATTAAAATTTACTTTTAAATCATTGTGAAATGGTGGATTTGATATAATCAAATCAAATTTTTTAAATACACTAGAGTACATATTACTAGAAAAAACTTGTGCTTTTAATTGGTTAGAAATAAGAGTTTCTTTACTTGATATTATTGCAGATTCTTTGTTATCTATCATAGTTACAAGAGCATTTGGTGATTTTTTAAGTAAACATGCTGATAAAAATCCAGATCCACATCCTACATCTAATATTTCACCATTAATACTTTTAGAAAAAGTACAAGCAAGTAGTTTACTTCCTAAATCTATTTTTTTATAACCAAAAACTCCTGGTAAACATTTTATATATAAATTTTTCCAAATATGTGTTTTAAAAAAATTTTCTAATGTGAACTTTGTTTTGCTTTTAAGAATACCTGTATATAAAATAGAATGTTTTGCATTTTCTAGTTTATTTAGTTTTATCCATTTTTCTAATATTTTTATTGAACTTTTTACACCGCTTGAATTATTTCCTACAATAAAAATTGTAGTTCCAATAGAAAAACAAGATAATAAGTTATATAATTGAAATTTTGCTTCTGATTTACTTTTAGGCCAATAGTAAATAAGTGTATTATAATTTTTTACAACTTTTTCTGATACAAGTAAATTATAATATATATGAATCTTATTGATATTTTTTGTATTATTTATATAAAGATCATTTTTTACGCTAAGGTGTAAAATTGTTTTTATACTAAATAAATATTTTGGTAATTCATCTTGTATATTTCCTGAAAAAAAAATTTTTTTATTTTTAAAAATGTTTTGATAACGTAATATAAGTTGACTATTTTGAGAGAATAACAAGATTTTAATTTTCCTTATAAATTTTATATTAAAATATTTAATATTTTTATTAATTATACATTTAATATAAATTTTATATGATATTAATTGCATTTAAACATTTTAAATTATCCTAAAACTCTAAAAAATAGAAATTGTTATCAAATGATATTTATATTATAATTTAATTAAATTTATTATTAATTAGTTGTTAAAAGATAATACATGTACATTTAATATGCATATAAATATAAATTATTGAGCAAGATATATGCAAAAAACGTCTATCGAAATAAAAGGTAGTAATTTCACATTATTAGTATTATACCTAAAAAGCAATAATATAGACTTAATTAATAAGTCATTATATAAGAAAATTCAAGAATATCCCCAATTTTTTAAAAATGCACCTATTATTCTTAACGTATCACATTTGTCATTGAATCAAACAAATTGGAGAAAAATAAAAGAAGTTATTATTTCACATAGTTTTTTTATTGTAGGTGTTACTGGTTGTAAAGATGACTATCTTAAAAAAATTATTATTGATTCAGGTTTACCTATTTTATTAGAAGGAAAAAAAACAGAAAAAACAGAAAACACAGAAAATAATATAAATCAAAATATTAGTTTTTTTTATAAAAAACATAATTTTAAAAATATAATTAGTAAAAAAGTAACAAAAAAAACAGAAAAAACACATATTATAAATACACCTGTTCGTTCAGGCCAAAAAATATATGCTAAATATTCTGATTTAATAGTCACAAATAATGTTAGTGCTGGAGCAGAATTAGTTGCTGATGGGAACATTCATATTTATGGATCAGTACGAGGCAGAGTACTTGCAGGTGCTAATGGTGACATTACAAGCAATATATTTTGTACAGCATTATTTGCTGAGCTATTATCAATATCTGGTGAATATTGGTTATCAGATCAAATACCATTAAAATTTATTGGAAAATCAGCTCAAATTTATTTAAGTAATAAAGTTTTAACTATAAATTCTCTTAGTTAAGTGTATTTTTAGGAACTTTTTATATGACACGGATTATTGTAGTTACCTCAGGGAAAGGAGGTGTAGGTAAAACTACTTCAAGTGCTGCTATTGCAACTGGTTTGGCAAAAAAAGGAAAAAAAACTGTTGTTATAGATTTTGATATAGGTTTAAGAAATTTAGATTTAATTATGGGATGCGAACGTAGAGTAGTATATGATTTTATTAATGTTATTCAAGATGAAGCAAAAATCCATCAAGCTTTGATTAAAGATAAAAAAACAAAAAATTTATTTATTTTACCAGCATCTCAGACTCGAGATAAAGATGCTTTGACACATTTAGGAGTTGAAAAAGTTTTAAATGAATTAATTAAAATGAATTTTGATTTTATTATTTGCGACTCACCTGCTGGTATTGAGAAAGGAGCTATTTTATCATTATATTTTGCAGATGAAGCTATTATTACTGCAAATCCAGAAGTTTCTTCAGTTCGAGATTCCGATCGAATATTAGGAATTATATCATCTAAATCAAAAAGATCCGAACAGAACAATACTCCTATTAAGGAGTATCTTTTATTAACACGTTATAATCCAACACGAGTTAAAAACGGTGAAATGCTAAGTATGAATGATGTTTTAGATATACTTCGAATACCAATTATTGGTGTAATTCCTGAAGATACTTCTGTGTTAAGAGCATCAAATCAAGGAGAATCTGTAATTTTAGATAAAAATTCTAATGCAGGACATGCGTATTTTGATACAGTAAATCGATTACTAGGTGAAAATCATAAATTTCGTTTTATTGAAGAAGAAAAAAAAAGTTTTTTACGACGTTTATTCGGGAGATAGACATGGCTTTATTAGATTTTTTTTTATCCCGGAACAAAAACACTGCTCATATAGCTAAAGAAAGATTGCAAATTATTGTTGCAGAACGAAGAAAATTTCAAAATGAACCAGATTATTTTCCACAATTAAAACGTGAAATACTTTCTGTAATTTGTAAACATGTGAATATAGATCCTAACATGGTTACTATACAGTTAGAACAAAAAAATGAAGAAATTTCTATATTAGAATTAAATGTTGTTTTGCCAGATTAATAATTTAGAATAATTATATAAAAGTTAAAATCATTTATCAAATTTAATCTATAAAACATAATAATAAGATCAATACTGAAGTATATTTAGTATTTCAGTATTGACATATTTATATTAAAATATATATATTTAAAAAATATTATTCAAATAATTAGGAATTACTTCTATAGCATGTAAGAAATTTTTATTTTTTATATTAAACAAAGAAAATGGAATTATATCTTTTGCATTAGGCGATATAATTTTTATTTTTTTAAAATTTAAAATATTTTTATAATTAACTTTTTCCCATGAATTACCAACAAGTAACCAATCATTATTAAAATACTGTATTTTTTTTTTAACTTCATAAAAATTCAGTAAAGATTCTGTTTTTTCTCCAATCCATAATAATTTATTATCTTTAATATATTCAGCCCAATATACTTTATTATTACTACAATACACAGCAACTAATATTTTTTTTTGATTATATTTTCGCCATGCTTTTTCAGCTATAATAGCTAAAGTTGAAACGCTTAAAATAGGAATTTTTAAACTTAAAGATAAACTTTGTGCAATTCCTATTGCAATTCGTATTCCAGTAAAATTACCTGGTCCTGTTGAAAAAGCTATGTAATTCAGTTCTTTGAGTTTTATATTCGCAAGTAATAGTACTTTATGAATCATAGGTAATATTTTTTTAGTATGTTCTTTATTACACTGATCTGATAATACATATATGTTTTTTTTTTATATATAGCTACTGAACAATAATTCATTGAAGTATCAATTGCTAAAATTATATTAGACATACTTTTCTCAACATTTAAAATTAATTTATTTTATAATATAAAATTGACTTTTTAAAAAATTCAATTATTTTAATTTTTAATAATTCGAACTAAATCAATACGATATTCTGTTGCTTTTACAATATGAAAAGAAAAAGAATTAATATTAATTATTTCTCCTGGAATAGGTAGTTGACCATTTTGAGCTATGAGCAACCCTCCTAAAGAAGCGCAATCATCTTCTTTAATAAGTTCTTTTGTATTTAGTAATTGTTGTAATGAATGTAAATCCGTTTCTCCTTTAACTAACCAGCTATTCTGTTCTTTTATAATATCTGGTGTTTCATCAGCATCTGGAAATTCTCCAGCTATAGCTTCTAAAACATCTAATGGGGTGATTAAACCTTGTACTACACCAAATTCATTACTAACAATTACAAAGCTCCCTTGAGCACGGCGAAGAACACCTAAAAGATTTATAGGATCGAGAGTGTCAGGTATAATGATAGGTGGTATTTGAGCAGAAAACTTATAAACGTCTATATTTTTTTCAATAGCTACTAATAATTCTTTAGCACGTACAATACCAATAATTTCGTCTAATTCACCTTTACAAACTGGAAATAAACTGTGAGGTGTATCTAATAGTTGAGCTCGAATTTCGTTAGTACTTTTTTCTGTATTAACCCAAGATATATTACTTCTTGGTGTCATAATGCTTTTAATTGAGCGTCCTGCTAGTGTAAGAACTCCATTAATCATATATTTTTCTTCATCTTTAAATGTTTCTGTTTCCAATGAAGGGATAATAGATGTTTTTTCATTGTTATCTAATTGTGTTTGTTTCGTACTTTTATTTTTTTCTCTTATCATTAATCGTAAAATTGCTTCAGCTGCTCTTTGTCTCATAGGTTTCCTAGATTGATTTTTCATAAAATTATGTCGAGCTATTTGATTAAATATTTCAATTAGAATTGAAAACCCTATGGCTGCATATAAATATCCTTTTGGAATATAAAATTTTAATGCTTCTGCAACTAAACTAAAACCAATCATTAATAAAAAACTAAGACATAAAACTACCACAGTTTGATGTAAATTAATAAAATTAGTTAATGCTTTTGAAGCTAATAACATAAATATCGCAGCTAATATAACCGCAATCATCATAATTAATAATTGATTAACTATTCCAACTGCTGTGATAATTGCATCTAATGAAAAAACTGCATCTAATATAACAATTTGAATAACTACAGCCCAAAAACTAGCATAGTTTTTATTTTCTGTATTTTCATGATCTTCATTTTCTAGGCGTTCATGAAGTTCAATTGTAGCTTTAAACAATAAAAACAATCCGCCGATGAGTAAAATTAAATCACGTACTGACAAAACAAAAAATCTATTATTAATAATAGGAGAAGTTAAAGTTACAACCCAAGATATTAGAGACAATAATCCTAATCTCATGATCAAAGCAAATCCTAAACCAATTAAACGCGCTTTATCTCTTTGATTAGGAGGTAATTTTTCTGATAAAATTGCCACAAAAATTAAATTATCAATTCCTAGTACTACTTCTAAAACAACTAGTGTTAATAAGCCGGCCCAAGTTGACGGTTCTAAAAAAAAATCCATCAGAAAAACTCCGTAGAAAAAAATAGGACAGCGTAGTATTTAACATGTTAATATTACATGTTTTTATTTTTAAGAAGATTAAAAAATAATTAGATATATCTAGATCATATGTTTGAATAAACAGATTTTGAGAGAATTTATCTGTAAAGTTAAAATATTATATACTTAAATATATTTAATTTACGGACTATTGATTATTTGATAGTTGTTTAATTATTAGAAAATTTATATTATAGAAAATAAGCCCTCTGATTTTTAACAGAGGTCTTTTTATAAAAGATTTTATTTATTTTTTATATAGAACATACGTTGATTGCAGAAGGACCTTTTTGTCCATCTTGAATTTCAAATTCAACATTTTGTCCTTCGGATAATGTTTTGAAACCATTTCCTTGAATAGATGAAAAATGCACAAAAACATCTTTACTTCCATTTGATGGCGTAATAAAACCAAAACCTTTAGATTCGTTAAACCACTTAACTTGACCTTTAATCTTACTCATCTTTTTTCCTTTAAAATTATTAATTTTTTGATTATGTTCAGAAATTAGAAACATTACTGCATGAGGCATGAATTTAAGATTTTTTAAGAAAAGTTTTTAACGTCTTCTACTCTAAAATTTTTTAATTTTAAAATGCCATGCATAAACAGAATTGTTGCTTTTTTCAACTAATATTTTTTCTTAATGATTATAAACGTTTTTATATAAAAAAACAAGCTTAAAAAATTTAATCCAAATAAATTTTATTTGATATTTTTCTCTTAATAGATATCTTTCTACTAAGAGAAATGTTTTATGCGATTTATTTTACATGTATTTTTTATTATTCAAAGCTTCTATTCTTTTGTCTAAAGAAGGGTGAGAAGCAAATAATTCTACAGTTGATTTAGCTTTTCCATTAATACAAAACGCAATAATGCTATCAGATTCTTGTAATTCATAACTTGATTTTAATTTATTTAATGCAGCAATCATTTTTTCACGACCGACTAATTTTGCAGAACTAGCATCAGCGTAGAATTCTCGATGCCTAGAAAACCACATAGTTATAATACTTGCAAGGATACCAAATGTTATTTCTAATATTGTTGAAATTATAAAAAAAATAAATGAATGTTTTTCGTTTTCATTATTTTCATCATTATTACTTAAGAATATACTATTTAATATCTGTGAAATAATACGAGATATAAAAATAACAAAAGTATTTACTACTCCCTGTATTAAACTCATTGTAATCATATCACCATTAGCGATATGACTAATTTCATGACCGAGAACTGCTTCTGCTTCATTTCGAGTCATTTTCTCTAATAATCCTGAAGATACTGCAATTAATGCTGAATTTCGACGAGCTCCTGTTGCAAACGCATTAATCCCAACAGCATCGTATGTAGCGATTTGAGGTGTTTTTATTCCTTTTTTTATTGATTGTTTTTGTATAGTTTCAAATAGCCATTTTTCTACATCGTTGCTAGGAGATTTAATAATTCTACCATTTACTGAGCGTAATGCGATCCATTTAGATATAAGAAGTGATACAAGCGAGCCACTAAAACCAAATAAACTAGAAATAATTAATATCCCATAAATACTCTCAGAATCAATTCCTGTTAAAGCTAGAATTAAAGCAAATGTTGATGTAACTGCTAAGTTAGTTAATAAGAAAAGAATAATACGTATCATAAGATATTATCTTCCTCGATCCATACAAAATAGTATTTTTTAAAATTAATTTTAAAAATAATAGTTGTTTAAAATAATTCAAGTTTTAATGTTAATTTAAATTAAATATTTAAAAATATTTTTAAACTAACATAGTTCTCTAAAAAAAGTCAAGATAGATGAATTAATCATATTTTAATCAAATTTATGCCAATGTCTTCCATCTTTTGTAATTATTTCATCTGAATTTTTTGGTCCCCATGTACCTGCTGCATATAATTGAAGAATATTTTTTTTATTTTGTTTCCAAGCATCTATAATGGGGTCAATCCATTTCCATGCTTCTTCTGCTTCTTTACGACATACAAATAAAGATTGCGATCCTTTCATGGTTTCTAATAAAAGTCGTTCATAAGCATCAATAGTATCAATTTGATTTTGATCTGTTTTAACAGAAATATTTGATTGAATTCTATTATCCGTTAATTCATAAATTTCATTCAATCCTGATATTTTTTTTAAAAAATCTATTTTAATGCTTTCATTAGGATCCAATCGTATAATTAATTTATTTTGAGATACATGATTATTATATTTCTTAAATAAGTTAATTGGCATATTTTTAAAAACAATTACTATTTCTGAGTATTTATGTGCTAATCTTTTACCTGTTCTTAAGTAAAAAGGTACATTCAACCATTTATCATTTTTAAGCTCAACTTTTATACATACAAATGTTTCAGTTTGACTTTTGGGGTTTGCACCATTTTCTTCTAAATATGCAGGTACTTTTTTACCATGAATATTTCCAGCGGTATATTGGCCTCGTACAGTTTTAGTATTTATATTGTTTAAATCAATAGTTTTCAAAGCGCGTAAAATGTTTATTTTTTCATTTTGAATATGTTTTGATGAAATATCTTTTGGTTGATCCATTGCAATTATACTTAATATTTGCAAAAGATGATTTTGCACCATATCTCTTGTTTGTCCCATTTCATCAAAATAGTTCCATCTATTTTCAATACCAACTTCTTCAGATACAGTAATTTGAACATGATCAATAATTTTATTATTCCAATTATTAAAAAACATTAAATTAGCAAAACGTAGAGAAAAAAGATTTAATATTGATTCTTTTCCTAAATAATGATCAATTCTAAAAATTTGCGATTCTAAAAAATATTTAGATATTTGATCATTAATTTTTTTACATGTTTTTAAACATATACCTAAAGGTTTTTCTATTATTATCCTTGCAGGAAACAAATTTAAACTAACTTTTCCCAACCCTTTAAAAATAGCATTAAAAGCACTTGGAGGGACAGCGCAATAATAAATAATTATATTTTTTGTTTGAGTTAACATTTTTTTTAATTTTATAAAATGAAGTTCTTTATAAACATCAAGATTAAAAAAATGTAAACGCGAACTTAATTTGCTCCAAATTTTTTCATTTATTTCTTCTTTTAAAAAATTTTTAATTGCTATTTTTACTATTTCTATATATTCTTCTTTGGTCCAATTTGCACGACCTGCTCCAATTATACGGGTATTAGGATGCATTTTTTCAAATTTTTCTAACTTATACAAAGCAGGGAGTAACTTTCTTCTAGCTAAATCTCCTTTTGCTCCAAAAATAACAAAATCGCAAGCTTGAGTGGTTTTTGTAATCATAAATTTTCTCTTTATTTTTGAAATATAATATTTTTTTACATTTTTAAAAAATTTAAAAACATTAACAAAATATTTTTAAAAATAATTATTATTAAAATAAATATTGTTTAAGATTTTTTATTTGATATCAGGTATTATTAATATTAAATCTAAACTATTTTATTAATTTTATTAAATAAGTAAATATAAATAAATATTTAATACTTTTCATATTTTTTAAAAAAGTTAGTTTTATAAAAAATGTATTTAATAATATTAAGATTAAATCAATTTACAGAGGTTTTTATGTTAACTCGTTTAAGAAGAACTAAAATTGTTGCTACTTTAGGACCTTCTACAGATAAAGATAATAATCTTAGAAAGATTATTAAATCTGGAGCAAATGTTCTTCGTTTAAATTTTTCTCATGGTTCTCCTGATGAACATATAGAAAGAGCAAAAAATGCAAGAAATCTAATGTTAGATTTGAATTGTAATATCGCTTTACTTGGTGATTTACAAGGCCCTAAAATCAGAATATCTAAATTTAAAAAAAATAGTATTTTACTTTGTAAAAATGAAATTTTTATATTAGATGCAAATTTAAAAGACGGTGATGGAAACCAAGAAAGAGTGGGTATTGATTATAAGAGACTACCATATGATTTAAATATTAATGATATTTTACTCTTAGATGATGGTAAAATACAACTAAAAGTATTTAAAGTAACAAATTTTGAAATATTTACTAAAGTAATTATAGGAGGTGTTTTATCAAATAACAAAGGTATTAATAAATTAGGTGGTGGATTATCAGCGGATGCTTTAACAGAAAAAGATAAAAAAGATATAATACTTGCCTCTAAGATAGATGTAGATTATTTAGCTATATCTTTTCCTAGAAGTGGAGAAGATTTAAAAAAAGCAAGATTTTTATTAAATAAATCTGGTAGTCAAGCTAAAATTATCGCAAAAATAGAACGTGCAGAAGCTGTAAGTACTCAATCTGTTATAGAAGAAATAATATTATCTTCAGATGCGATTATGATCGCTAGAGGGGATTTAGGAGTAGAAATTGGAGATGCAGAACTTGTAGGTATTCAAAAGAATTTAATTAGAAGCGCTAGAAAATTAAATAAAGTAGTCATTACTGCTACTCAGATGATGGAATCTATGATTTTAAATCCATTACCTACTCGTGCAGAAGTTATGGATGTTGCAAATGCTGTATTAGATGGAAGTGATGCAGTTATGTTATCTGCTGAAACTGCTTCAGGAAAATATCCAGCTGAAACTGTTTTAAATATGGCAAAAGTTTGTATGGGCGCTGAGAAAGTACCGAGTATTAATGTATCTCGACATCGTATTGATATAAAATTTAACGATATAGAAGAAGCTATTGCTATGTCATCTATGTATGCAGCAAATCATTTAAATGGTATTGCAGCAATTATCACTATGACGGAATCTGGAAAAACAGCTTTAATGACTTCTCGAATTACATCTGGACTTCCTATTTTTGCGTTGTCAAAACACACAAAAACTTTAAATTTATCCACTTTATATCGAGGAGTAATTCCTATTTATTTTAATAGCAAACAAGATGGAGTAAAAGCAGCTAATGAAGCTATAATGTTATTATGTAAAAAAGGTTTTTTGTTCAATAATGATTTAGTCATTGTAACCCAAGGTGATATAATGGGAAAAACAGGAAAAACTAATACTAGTAGAATTTTAAAAGTAGTTTATTAATTTTTAACTTATACTAATTAAGCATATTTTAAGATATATTATTTTAATTTTGATAAAATTATTTTAGATATTTTAAAATATGAACTTAACTCTTTTTTTGTCAATGGTTCTATGAAGTTAGATCGAGCGTGTACTGGATTAATTGCATGTTTGTTTATCCAGATTTCATAGTGTAAGTGTGGTCCAGTTGTTCTTCCAGTATTTCCAGATAATGCAATTTTTTGATTTATTTTTATTTTTTGACCTACTTTGACTAAAATTTTTTTAAGATGCATATATTTAGTAGTGTATTGATTTTGATTATTTAAAACTATATAAAAACCTGATATTTGATCAAATGCTGTTTTCGTTATTTTACCATCACTAGTAGCTAAAACTATTGTGCCTTCAGGCATAGCTAAGTCAACTCCTAAATGACGAATTATATGATGTGTAATCGGATGAAGACGATGCAAATTGAAATGTGAAGAAATTCGATATTTTTTAAAAAATGAAAAATTCATAATCATTTTTGATTTATTAAGACCATTGATATCATAAAAATTTCCATTATTTGCTCGTATGGCATAGTATATTTTTCCTAAATTATTTATTTTTATACCTAATAACATATTTTTATTTTTTTTTGGAGTTATTTTTTTTTTCATAAAAATTAAACTAAATGTGCTATTAGTATTTAATTGATGAAAATTTATTTGCCATTCTGTCGCTTTGATAATAGTTTTAATATCAGATAAATTTAATCCTGATTCGTATGCGCTTCTAAAGAAATTAGAATTTTTTTTAATATAAATTATTTTTTTAATAAATATACTGTTTGGTGAATATGAAAATAAATTAGGTGTATTTTGAATATTTTTATAATATTTAAAAATTTTAATATTAATATTTTTATTTTTTTTAGTATTTTTTACTTGATTATTTTGTTTAATAAATTCAGATTGATTAAAAAATATTTTTTTTTCTTTTGTTAAAATACTACAACTTGACAATATTAAAGAAATAATAATAGTTCTGATGAGTAACTTAAACATTTTATAATAATCAAATATACAATTGAAATATAAATAAAACTTTTTACAAATATGCGACACTTTTTTGTCCTTAAATATTTTAAGTAGTTAACATATTAAGTAAAAAGTTGTTAAATAAATTTAATATTAATTTTAAAGATAAAAAATACAGGTAATTTAAAATACTTTTTTAGATTTTTTATATATTATCAATAATTTTTAAATTAAATTGTATTTATCTAAAATGAAGTAACTTTTTCTAATAGCCGCTACTTTATTTAATGATTATAAAAATATAATTTATATATATTACGAATTTTCTTATTATTTTGTAAAGCGTTTTATTTAATTAATATTTATACATTAAAATCATATATGTTTAAAATAAATATTCTATATTTTCATAAAAACTAAAATATAATATTTTTATTGATAATATTAAATTATATCTATTTATTTTTTTTTAAATAGGCTATAATTAATCTTAATAATTTAAATATTATAAATATATAAAAATAATTTTTAATAAAATTTATATTCATTTTTAAAAAAATATTTTATAATAAAAAAATTAAAAGATGGTATAAAAAGTTTATTTAGTTATGTCAGAATTTGTTGTTTTAAAAAACATTTATGTTAATTTTTCCGATCGTTCTATTCTTCATGATATATCATTATCTTTAAATTCTAATTGTATAATTACATTAATTGGTCCTAATGGAGCAGGTAAATCTACTTTAATACGTGTTATTTTAGGGTTAATTAAACCTACATCTGGAACGGTTATTCGTTCTTCATATCTATCTATTGGTTATGTTCCTCAAAAATTACATCTTAATAGTTTACTACCTATTACAGTAGAACGATTTTTACAATTATCTCGACATAAAAAAACTACAAATATTTTAAAAATATTAGAACGCGTAAAAGCAGAATCATTTAGATATTTATCATTAAAAAAATTATCTGGTGGTGAAATGCAACGTGTTTTGTTAGCTAGAGCTTTGTTAAATAATCCTAATTTGCTTGTTTTAGATGAACCAGTGCAAGGAGTTGATGTAATGGGTCAATTAGATTTGTATAATTTAATTCATTGTATACGCAATGAATTAAATTGTACTATCTTGATAGTTTCTCATGATTTAAACTTTGTTATGGCTCGCACTGATCACGTAATTTGTCTAAACAAACATATTTGTTGTTCAGGCAGTCCAAAAACAGTATTTAAAAATTTAGAATTTATTTCAATATTTGGTTTAGAACGAATTCAAGAAATAGCAATTTACCAGCATCATCATGATCATATCCATCAATATTAAAGTGATAAAATAAAATTTTAGAGTAACTTTATATTATGTTTAAATTAATTTTCCCAGGATGGTTATCTGGAGTTTTTCTTTCTTTTGCTACAGGACCTCTAGGTTCTTTTATAGTTTGGCGTCGTATGTCATCATTTGGTGATACATTATCACATTCATCTTTACTTGCATTAGCTATATCTATAGTAGTTCAAACTAATTCATTTTATATTATTTTAGGTTTTATAAGTTTACTTGCGATTTTTTTAGCATGGTTAGAAAAAATATTACCAATTTCATTAGAAACTATATTAACTATAATATCACATAGCTCACTATCCTTAGGAATGATATTAGTTAGTTTTATTTCTAATTCGGAAAAAATAGATTTTAATAGTTATTTATTTGGCGATCTGTTATCTATAAAAATATCTGATTTAATTACTATTTTTTTAGGAAGTATTATAGTTTTAATTGTTTTAATTATTCGTTGGAATTCAATTTTATTAGTAACAATTAATCCAGAGTTAGCTCAAATTGATGGTATAAATATTTTTTATACACGTTTAACTTTAATGTTAACAACAGCTTTAACTATCTCTATTGCAATTAAATTTGTAGGTGCATTATTAATCACTTCTTTATTAGTGATCCCTCCTGCTACTGCACAATATTTTTCTAATTCTCCAGAAAAAATGGCAATGATTGGGATTTTAGTTAGCGTTTTTTCTATTACAGGAGGAATAATTTTATCTATATTTTTTAAGTTTCCTACAAGTCCATCTATTGTGTTATTTTCTTCTTTTTTATACTTTT
This sequence comes from Buchnera aphidicola (Aphis craccivora), assembly GCF_005082145.1. Classification (NCBI taxonomy): domain Bacteria; kingdom Pseudomonadati; phylum Pseudomonadota; class Gammaproteobacteria; order Enterobacterales; family Erwiniaceae; genus Buchnera; species Buchnera aphidicola. The sequence continues at coordinate 347,193 of NZ_CP034897.1, read as the reverse complement.
TAAGTACCATAAAAAATTTTTTTTACAAAAAACGATAAAATGTTTTTATTTTTCAATGATATTTATACCTAATTCATGTAAATCTTGATTCTTTAACATACTAGGAGCATTAGTCATAAGACATGATGCAGAAGTAGTTTTAGGAAAAGCAATTACATCTCTAATATTATTTGTTTGTCTTAATAACATGATTATTCTATCTAATCCTAAAGCTATACCTGCATGAGGTGGTGCGCCATATTTTAATGCTTCTATTAAAAACCCAAATTTTTCTTTTTGATCTTTTTTACTTAAACCAATAATATTAAAAATTTTATTTTGTATTTTTACATCATGAATTCTAACTGAACCTCCACCAATTTCATAGCCATTCATTACTAAATCATAGCTATCTGATATGACATTATCTAAATCATTGAAAAGTTTTTTTTCATGATTTTTTTTACACGCAGTAAAAGGATGATGAATAGAAGAAAAATTACCAACGCTATCTTTTTTAAACATAGGAAAGTTTATAATCCAGACTGGTTTCCAAACATTTTTTTTATAAATTTTAAAATCATTGCCTAATTTAATACGCAACATTCCAAGAGATTTGTTTACTATATCTTCTGTATCAGCTATTATAAATAAAATATCTCCATTTTTAGCACTAGTTTTATTTATGATTTTATTTAATATTGTTTCATTTAAAATGCTTTTTATTGAACTTTCAATACCTTCTATTCCTATTTCATATTTTTTAATTTTTATATAAAATAATTTTTTTGCACCAAATTGATTTACATAATCAGAATATTTTTCAAGTTTTTTTCGACTGATTTTTTCACCTTCAGAAAAACATAATAAAGCTATTCTATTTTTTTTAGATAAATTTATTTTAAAAAACTCGAGAAATTTTTTTTGATTAAAAATATTAAATATATCAATTATTTCCATAGAATTTCGTAAGTCAGGTTTATCTGATCCATATCTTTTTATTGCTTCATGAAAAGACATTGTAGGAAATTTATTTAAATTATAATTAAGTATTTTAAACCAAATTTTTTTTATTAGTTGTTCTATAATTTTTCGAATTTTTAAGGAATTCATGAAGGAAACTTCAATATCGACTTGTGTAAATTCTGGTTGTCGGTCAGATCTTAAATCTTCATCACGAAAACATTTTATTATTTGATAATATTTGTCAATTCCGGAAATCATTAACAATTGCTTAAACAATTGTGGAGATTGTGGTAAAGCATAAAATTTTCCTAAATGGTTTCGACTGGGGACTAAATAATCTCTAGCGCCTTCAGGAGTAGATTTGGTTAAAAATGGTGTTTCAATATCTAAAAAATTTTTTTTTGTCATAAAAGTTCTTATTAAATAAGTAACTTGACTTCTAACTTTTAAATTTTCAAACAAATTCAATTGGCGAAGATCTAAATAACGGTATTTTAATCTTAAATCATCACTATTATTATTTAAATGATCTAATGGAAGTGGTTGTGAAATATTAAAAATATTTATTTTTTTAGCTAATATTTCTATTTCTCCAGTATTTATTTTTAAATTTCGATTTTTAACATCTCTTTTTTTTACAATTCCTATAATTTGAATACATGATTCATTTTTTAAACTTAATGCTTTTTTGAAAGCAGAATGATTATCGGATTCAAAAATAACTTGTACAATTCCCGTATAGTCTCTCATGTCTATAAAAATAAATTGACCAAAATTTCTTATTTTATTTACCCAACCAGATAACACTACGGATTTGTCTAAATCAATTATTCTAATATTTCCACAATATTTAGTACGCATAAATTGTCTGTAAAATTTTATTTCTAATAATTTCTTCTTATAAGAGTTTGTTATATAAATTTTTACTAAAATTAGTTTTTAGAAGAAATAATTAAAAGAATTAATTAAAAAATTTCTAGGTAATTATTATAGTTTTTGATAAAATTAATAGATTTTTTAAAATTTTTAGAGTCGTTAAATTAATATTAAAAATTTTATATAAATTAACGACTTCTAAAAATAATTCTACCTTTTGTTAAGTCATACGGTGTTAATTCAATCGTAACTTTATCACCTGTTAATATTCTAATATAATTCTTTCGCATTTTTCCTGAGATATGCGCTGTAATAATATGTTTATTTTCTAGTTCTACACGAAACATTGTATTTGGTAATGTATCAATAACTATTCCTTGCATTTCAATATTATCTTCTTTAGGCATTTTTTTTCTCTGGAATGATAAAATAATAAAATATTTTTTATAAAATTATAACTGATACTAGTCACTTTGACTAGTATGTTTTTAGAGTATAGAAATATTTGATTTTTTTAATTATAACAATTTAAGTAACGTTCACTATCTATTGCTGCCATGCAGCCACTAGCAGAAGATGTAATTGCTTGTCTATATACATGATCTGTAACATCTCCTGCTGCAAAAATACCTGGAATACTTGTTTGTGTGTAGTTTCCATGCTTTTCTTGTTTAATTTTAATATATCCATTTTCTATTTCTAATTTATTTACAAAAATATCTGTATTTGGAACATGACCTATTGCAACAAATAATCCAGATACAATTAATTTTTTTTGAATATTTTCTTTTAAGTTCATGTTATTTATTATTAAATGTGTAACACCTGATTTATTTCCTAATATTTCTTTTATAGTATGATTTAAATAAAGTATTACTTTTTTGATTTTCACTAATTTTGCTAATCGATCAATTAATATTTTTTCTGCTTTAAAATTATTTCTTCGATGTATTAAATATATTTTTTTTACAAAATTTGATAAATATAATGTTTCTTCTATAGCTGTATTTCCTCCACCAACTACTGCTATTTCTTTATCTTTATAAAAAAAACCATCACATATAGCACAAGTAGAAACGCCTCTTCCTTTAAACTCTTCTTCTGAATTTAACCCTAAATATCGAGGATTTGAACCAGTAGCAATAATTACTGAATCAGCTGTATATTTATCTTTTTCACCTAATAAAAAAAATGGTTTTTTATTAAATTCTACTGAAATAATTTTATCAGGTATAATTTTTGTTTGATATTTTATTGCATGTTCATACATACGATGCATTAATTCTGACCCAGTAATTTGATTTTTATCTCCAGGCCAATTTTCAATTTCATTAGTATTCATTAATTGGCCTCCTTTATTATCTCCAGTAATGAGCACTGGATTTAAATTTGCTCGTGCTGCATATATAGCGGCAGTATATCCAGCTGGACCTGATCCTAAAATAATAATTTTAGTATGTTTTATATTTTGCACGTTGCTTCCTTTTATAATAAAAATATTAAATTAATTGTTATAATTATTTTTTGCAACTTTATGAACGATAAATATATACATTCATATAAAAACTTTATTATTTAATTTTAGCATTACTATAGTGTAATATAGTAAGATAAAATCATAAAATAAAAAATTTTTAAATATTTATTTGATTAATATAATTAAATCGTTAATTATAAAGAAAAATATAATCAACATATCTAAAATTTTTATCATTTTGTTAAAAAGATATAAAACTATGTTAAATCCTTATTTATTACGTAACGAATTACTTTCAGTAGCAAAAAAACTGTTAAAAAAAGGTTTTAAATTAGATATTTCATTAATATCTAAGATGGAAAATAAAAGAAAAAAAATACAAATACAAACTGAAAATTTACAATATGAACATAAATTATTATCAGATTTATTCAGAAAATCAAAAATTTTAAAAGAAAATAATGAAACTTTAAAAAATAAAATAGCAAAATCTAATCAAAATTTAGATATATTAAAAAATGAATTGAATCTTTTAAAAGAAAAAATTTATAATTTTTCTATATCCATACCTAATATACCATCTCAAGATGTTCCAGAAGGAATTGGGTCACATAATAATAAAGAAATAAAATATTGGGGTAAGAAAAAAAAATATGACTTTATTGTTCAAGATCATATAGAAATAGGTAATAAACTGAATCAAATAGATTGGAAATCTGCAGCTAAAATATCAGGTTCAAAATTTGTTGTTATGAAAGGAAATATTGCGCTTTTGCATAGAGCATTGAGTCAATTTATGTTAGATTTTCATACTACTCAACATGATTATATAGAAACACATGTTCCTTATTTAGTAAATTATGATTCTTTATATGGTACAGGACAATTGCCTAAATTTAGTGATGATTTATTTCATGTTAATACTGCAGATAAAAAAAAGTATATGTTAATACCTACAGCTGAAGTTCCTTTAACTAATTTATTTAAAAATGAAATATTAGATGAAAAATATTTACCTATTATGTTAACTGCTTATACACCTTGTTTTAGATCAGAAGGTTCTTCTTATGGGCGTGATAATAAAGGTTTAATTCGATTGCATCAGTTTGATAAAGTAGAACTTGTGCAAATTGTTCAACCAGAATTATCTATGCAAGCATTAGAAATATTAACTAATCATGCAGAAAAAATTTTACAACTTTTAGAGCTTCCCTATAGAAAAGTTTTATTATGTGGTGGAGAAATGGGCTTCTCTGCAGCTAAAACATATGATTTAGAGGTATGGTTTCCTTCTCAAAAAAAGTATAGAGAAATTTCATCTTGTTCAAATATGACTGACTTTCAAGCACGTCGCATGAAAACTAGATATCGAAAAAAATTAGAAAAAAATAATCATTTTGTACATACATTAAATGGATCTGGTTTAGCTGTAGGAAGAACACTAGCAGCAATATTAGAAAATTATCAACAAGAAGATGGTCGGGTAAAAATTCCAAAGATATTACAAAATAAATATATGAAAAATATCAAATTTATAAACTAATTATATTTATAATAATTATTGGTGAGATGATGAATTCAATTTATAATTTTAGTGCTGGACCAGCTATGATTCCTAAAGATGTTCTTAAGAAGGCGCAAAAAGAATTAAAAAATTGGAATAATTTAGGATGTTCTGTTATGGAAATTAGTCATCGTACTAAAGAATTTCATCAAGTGATTAAAGAAGCAGAAGAAGATTTAAGAGATTTATTAAACATACCTGACACTTATAAAGTATTATTTTGTCAAGGAGGAGCTAGAGGTCAATTTTCAGCGATTCCTATGAATTTATTAGGGAATCTTTCAAGAGCTGATTATATTAATAGCGGTTATTGGTCTAATTCTGCATTTTTAGAATCCAAAAAATATTGTAATTCTAAAAATATATTAATTAGGAAAACAAAAAATAACAACATTTATCTTTTAAAGCCTTCAGAATGGAATATCAGTAATATTTCTGCTTATATTCATTATTGCCCTAATGAAACTATAGATGGATTATCATTATATGAAGAACCAAGTTTCCAAAATAAAATAGTTGTTGGAGATTTTTCATCATTTATTCTATCACGATCAATTAATATTAACAAATATGGATTAATTTACGCTGGTGCTCAAAAAAATATTGGTCCTTCAGGAATTACAATCGTTATTATTAGAAAAGATTTAATAGGATATGCTTCTAAACTATGTCCATCTGTTTTTGATTATAATATTATGCATCAATATAATTCTATGTTTAATACACCACCTACATTTGCTTGGTATTTATCAGGTTTAGTATTTAAGTGGCTTAAACAACAAGGTGGAATAAAAAAAATTGAACAGTTAAATAAAAAAAAATCAGACTTATTATATCAAGTGATAGATAATAGTCATTTTTATATTAACAATATAGATAAAAAAAATAGATCTCAGATGAATGTTGTGTTTCATTTGTTTAATTCAGAATTAGATAAGATATTTTTACAGGAATCAAATAAATTTGGTTTATATGCTTTGAAAGGACATTTTATAGTTGGTGGTATGAGAGCTTCAATTTATAACGCCATGCCTATCGAAGGTGTAAAAAAATTAGCAAAATTTATGTTATTTTTTGAAAAAAAATATGGATAAAAGTTTTTTATTTCCAAAATAAAGAGTGTATATGTACTATGCAAAATTTTTTAAAATTAAATCCAGTATCTTTTGTTAATGGTATTATTTATTTACCTGGATCAAAAAGTATTTCAAATAGAGTTTTATTATTATCAGCCTTAACTAATGGCACAACTACTATTAGTAATTTACTAGATAGTGAAGATACTCAATATATGCTATCTGCTTTAAAAAAAATAGGCATTTTTTATTCTTTGTCAGATAAAAATAAAACTTGCTACATTCATGGTAACAGTCAATCATTTGAAGTAAAACATCCTATTTCATTGTTTTTAGGTAACGCTGGAACAGCTATTAGACCACTTCTTTCTGCTTTTTCATTATACACAAATAATGTTACTTTAACAGGCAACAATAGAATGCATGAAAGACCTATTAAACATCTTGTTAATGCTTTACAACAAGGTGGCGCAATTATTGAATATAAAAATAATTTAGGATATCCCCCAGTTTCTACAAAAGGCGGTTTTATAGGTGGTTTAATTACATTAAATGGAAGTATTTCTAGTCAGTTTTTAACTTCATTATTAATAATTGCTCCACTGGCATTAAAAAATACAACTATATTTATAAAGGGAAATTTAGTTTCTAAACCCTATATAGATATTACAATAAAATTAATAAAATTATTTGGCATAGATATTAGACATGATTCTTATTCTGTATTTTATATTACAGGAAATCAACAGTATAAAACACCAGGTAATTATACAATTGAAGGAGATGCTTCTTCAGCTTCATATTTTCTAGCTGCTGCTGCAATTAAAGGAGGATCAGTTAAAGTTGTTGGAGTTGGAAAAAAAAGTATTCAAGGTGATATAAAATTTGCTACTGTTCTTGAAAAAATGGGGGCAATTATTAATTGGGGTGATTCTTTTATTATATCTACTAAAAGTAAATTAAAAGCAATAGATTTAGATATGAACCATATTCCTGATGCAGCTATGACTATTGCTATAGTAGCTTTATTTGCTCAAGGAACGACTATTCTTAGAAATATATATAATTGGAGAGTTAAAGAAACAGATAGATTGTCTGCTATGACAAAGGAATTAAAAAAAGTTGGAGCAATAGTTAAAGAAGGTAAAGATTTTTTATCTATTACTCCCACTGATAGTTTAAAATCAGCTGAAATTAATACTTATGATGATCATCGTATGGCGATGTGTTTTTCATTATTATGTTTATCTAATGTTGGTGTTAAAATAATTAATCCTAATTGCGTAATTAAAACTTATCCAAAATATTTTCAAGATTTTTTAACTATTTGCAAGAGTCAATAAATATAATAAGTTTTTTAAAATAATAATACTTAATAGGTAATATCTTGTTTATTTCAAATATTTTATATGTATAAAAATATGAATAATAATATTCCTGTAATTACAATTGACGGACCAAGTGGTTCTGGAAAAAGCACTTTATGTAATGTAATAGCAAATAAATTAAATTGGTGTATTCTGGAATCTGGTGTAATATATAGACTATTAGCAGTTCTAATATTAAAAAAAAATATTCCTATTATTGAAAAAAATATAATTTCTATTTTAAACAATTTTAATTTTGCTTCATTTAAAAAAAAAAATAAAACTTCTAAAATAATTCACTTGCAAATAGTTGGAGAAATAGCTTCTAAGTTAGCTACTTTTTCAAAAATTAGAGAAATTTTGCTTTATAAACAAAGATATTTTCGAAAATTACCTGGTTTAATAGCAGAAGGAAGAGATATGGGAACAATAGTATTTCCTGATGCTATTATTAAGTTCTTTTTAACTGCTAATTTGGAAACTCGTGTTGATCGAAGAATACAACAATTGAAAAAAACAGGATTAACTGTTAGTTATAAAGAATTGTTCCAACAAATACAAATTCGCGATGAACGCGATCAAAATCGATTAATTTCTCCTTTATACCCATCAAAAGATGCTATAATATTAGATTCTACTAATATGACACTTTCTGAAGTCATCGAATACTCTATGAAAGAAATTAATAAAAAAATAATTATATGATTCAATGTAAAATTTAGAATTTAAATTCCAAAAAATAAACTTTATAATAAGGATTATTATAATATATAAAACAAGCTCATTTTAACATGAAGTTAAAGTGAACATTAATAAAAATTTTTTAACATTATTAATATGAATGAATCTTTTGCTCAATTATTTGAAGAATCACTAAAAGAAATTAAAACACGTCCTGGTTCTATTATTCGTGGTGTTATTGTTTCTATAGAAAAAGATATAATTTTAGTTGATGCTGGTCTTAAATCCGAATCTGCAATTCCATTGGAACAATTTAAAAATTCTCAAGGTTTAATTGATGTAAAAGTTGGAGATTATGTTGATGTTGCTTTAGATGCGATTGAAGATGGTTTCGGGGAAACACTTTTATCTCGTGAAAAAGCAAAAAGACATGAAGCATGGCTAGTTTTAGAACAAGCGCATGAAACATCAAAAACTGTAACTGGTATAATTAATGGAAAAGTTAAAGGTGGGTTTACTGTTGAATTAAATGATATACGTGCATTTTTACCTGGTTCTTTAGTTGATATTAGACCTATTCGAGAAACTATTCATCTTGAAGGCAAAGAATTAGAATTTAAAGTTATTAAATTAGATCAAAAAAGAAATAACGTAGTTGTTTCACGTAGAGCTGTTATTGAGTCAGAAAATAGTGCTGAAAGAAATCAATTGCTTGAAAACTTGCAAGAAGGTATTAAGATTAAAGGAATTGTAAAAAATCTTACAGATTATGGAGCTTTTGTAGATTTAGGTGGTGTAGATGGATTATTACATATTACAGATATGGCATGGAAAAGAGTTAAACATCCAAGTGAAATAGTTAATGTTGGTGATGAAATTCATGTTAAAATTTTAAAATTTGATAAAGAAAAAACACGTGTATCTCTTGGACTAAAACAATTAGGAGAAGATCCATGGATAGCTATTTCTAAACGTTATCCTGAAGGAATTAAATTAAGTGGTCGTGTCACGAATCTTACAGATTATGGTTGTTTTGTTGAAATCGAAGAAGGTGTAGAAGGATTAGTGCATGTATCAGAAATGGATTGGACTAATAAAAATATTCACCCTTCTAAAGTAGTTGTTGTTAATGATATAGTAGATGTTATAGTTTTAGATATTGATGAAGAACGTCGTCGTATTTCACTTGGATTAAAACAATGTAAAATTAATCCATGGCAAGAATTTTCTGAAACTCATAAAAAAGGAGTTCATGTTGCTGGCAAAATTAAATCTATTACAGATTTTGGCATTTTTATTGGTTTAAAAGGCGGGATCGATGGGTTAGTACACTTATCTGATATTTCTTGGATAGTTCCTGGTGAAGAAGCAGTTAAAGATTACAAAAAAGGCGATGAAATTTCAGCAGTAGTATTACAGGTAGATGCAGAACGAGAGCGTATTTCATTGGGTATCAAACAATTAGGAGAAGATCCTTTTAATACATATATTTCAAATTGTAAAAAAGGAACGATAATTAACGGAAAAATTAAATCTTTTGATAATAAACAAGTTATTGTAAAATTATCAGAAGGTGTTGATGGAAATGTTAAATTTTCCGACTCTTCTATTCAATATGAAGAGTTTATAAAAAAATTTAAAATAAATGATAATATTTCAGTAAAAATTTCTAATTTTGATCGAAAAAATAGAAATATCAGTTTAAATATCCATGTTATAGATAATAATGATGACAAAAAAGATATAAAAAATAAATTAAGCAATAAACAAAATGATGAAATATTCTCTAATGTAATGGCAGAAGCTTTTAAAGCTGCTCAAAATACTGAGTAATTACTTAAAAGTAAAAATATATTTTTTATAATTAAAATTATCTAAAGTAAATAAATTTTAAAATAGAGGATATATGATAAAGTCAGAGCTATTCGAAAGAATTTCAAAAAAAAAATCATATTGAAAATAAAATAATAGAACTAGCTGTAAAAGAAATGTTAGAACATATGTCTTTCGCATTGGCTCACGGTAAAAGAATAGAAATTCGAGGATTTGGAAGTTTTTCTTTACGTTATCGAGTCTCTCGTGTAGGTCGAAACCCTAAAACTGGAGAAATAATTAAGTTGAGTGCAAAATATGTGCCTTACTTTAAACCAGGAAAACAATTACGCAACCGAGCTAATATATATAAATAAAAATTTTTAACATTTGATTTTAGAAACTAAGTTAATATATTTTTATAAACAACTTAGTTTCTATATTTTATCACATTTATTTAAGCATTACTTAAATATTATCAAAGAGTATTAAAATGAAAAAAAACTTTATTGTAGCAAATTGGAAATTAAACGGAAATATTGAAACAATTTCTAATTTCTTAAAATATTTAAAATTAAAAATACCACTTTATTCACAGTATAATAAAATTGTCATTGCACCTTCAACTATATATCTTGAAAGAGTTTATAGAAAAATAAAAGATATAAATGTTTTTCTTGGTGCTCAAGATGTCGATATAAACAAAAAAGGAGCTTTTACAGGAGAAACATCTATATTAATGTTGGAAGATATTGGTGTTAAATATGTTATTGTTGGGCATTCTGAAAGACGTTTTTTTCATAATGAAACGGATAAATTAATTGCAAAAAAATTTGGTTTAATTAAAAGTTTAAATTTAATTCCTATTTTATGTATAGGAGAAAGTGCAAATGAAAAAAAACAAAATAAAACTGAAAAAATTTTAAAAAATCAATTAGATGTGATATTTGAGTATTTTGGAGAAAAAGCGTTTATAAATGCAATAATTGCATATGAACCTATTTGGGCAATTGGAACAGGCGTATCAGCCGATCCTATATATGTTCAATCAATACATAAACTTATAAAAAATCATATTAATAAATATAATGCAAACAATATAGAAAAATTAATTGTTCAATACGGTGGTTCTGTTAATTCTAAAAATGCTAAAAGTTTTCTTGAGCAACCTGATATTGATGGATTACTAATTGGTAGCGCTTCTTTAATGCATAAAGAATTTTTAAAAATTCTTAAAATATCAAATGATATTTTATGTAAATAACTAATTATTTATAAATTTTTTATATATCCATCCACCTAAATTTATACCTGATATTGGCGCAATTATAGATGTTAAAAAATATGAGAAATAACTATTATTTACTCCAGTAAAAGCTATTTTTCCCCATCCTATTAAACTTAAAAAAATTCTAGGACCTAAGTCATGCGCTGGATTTAAGGTAATGTTATTTAAAGATCCTAAAGATATATTAATAATCGCAACTAATATTCCTATTAAACATGGGTTAAATTTTTTTTGAATAACAAAAAAATTTTTTTTATCATTAATTATCATAAGTGCAATAATAAAAAATATTGAAATAATTATTTCTAATATAAAATTACGTATAAGAATATAATTTTTTTGAGGATAAACACAAAAAATTGAAGCTAATTGCAGACTTTCTTTCGTTCCCCGTGTGATATTATATTTATGTTCGAATGATATTAGTAAATTATGATAAATATAATATATTAATATTGTAAAAAAAAAAGCACCAGAAATTTGAGAAATAATATATGGAATTACTTTTTTTTTATTAAATTTATAAAATAACCAAAAAAAAATAGTAATAGCTGGATTTAAGTGGGCTCCAGATATTGAAATACTTAAATAAATTGACAAAGCTACTGAAAAACCCCAAATAATACTCATTTCATATTTATTAAAATGAAAATTTGTTAATTTTGATGCTGCTAAACATCCAACTCCAAAAAATATTATTAAACCTGTTCCTAAAAATTCAGCAATGCACTGTTGTAATATATTTTTTTTACTACATATATTCATTATTTTAATACCTATATAATTTTATTATATAATTGTTTTTTTAGATTAAACAATAAAAATCAAAATTTAGAGCGCCGGAAAAACCGGCACTAATTTTATATTAATAAAGTTTTTTAGCAGTAATTAACCAATCTTTTTTAAACACACGTTTCATATTTTTTAGCGCATTTGTGATGTCATTAAACACCATTTTTTCGTTTTGAATACCAATACATTTACCCTTATAACCTTTAATTAATAACTCTACAGAATAAGCACCCATTCTAGAAGCTAATATACGATCATATACTACTGGAGCACCTCCTCTTTGTATATGACCTAATATGGTAGCTCTAGTTTCACGGTGAGTTTCATTTTCAATATATTTAGCTAATGCTTCCACATCACATATATATTCTGTAATTGCAACTATTGCGTGTTTTTTGCCTTTTGCAATACCTGCTTTTATTTCTGAAACTAATTCTTCTTTTGTATATTTAATTTCTGGAAGCACAATAAATTCACAGCCACCTGCAATTGCTGCAGCTAATGTTAAATCGCCACAATATCTTCCCATAACTTCTACAATAGAAATACGCTGATGAGATGAAGAAGTATCTCTTAACCTATCAATGGCTTCAACAACAGTCTCTAAAGCAGTAAAATAACCAATAGTATAATCAGTACCTGCTACATCATTATCTATAGTCCCTGGAATGCTAATACATGGCATTCCCATCTTCGTTAATTTTTGAGCACCTATATAAGATCCATCACCTCCAATAACAACCAATGCATCTATCTTTCTTTTTTGAAGATTTTTGATAGCTATACTTCGTATTTCATTTTTATAAAAACCAGAAAATCTAGCAGAACCAAGAAATGTTCCACCTCTATTAATCATATCTGATACACTATATCTATCTAATTGTATCATTCTATTTTGATATAATCCTAAATACCCATCATAGATTCCAAATACTTCTAATTTTTCACTTAATGCTGTTCTTACTACTCCCCTAATTGCCGCGTTCATTCCAGGAGCATCGCCACCACTAGTTAATACTCCAATTCTTTTAATCATAATAATCTCGTTTTTAACTACTATAAAAAATTATTTTCTATATATTTAATATTTAAAAATATACGTCTATAAATATATTTTAAATATTTTAAGATAATATATTAATTTATATTGAAATTAAGAATTAAAGATATTAAAAACTTTTAGCTAATTCTGATTGCATAATTTAAATATATATGTTTTATCAAAAATATATCTTCTCTTATGTAAATAAGAGATAATATATAATATGTGTTGATTTTAAATCGAAAAATGTGTTTTTAAATAATTTATTTTAAATAATACCATTTAGTAGGAATGTATTTTTTATCAAATTCTAAAACAATTGGAACTGCGGTTGGGATTTCTAATTCTATAATTTTTTTATTATCAATTTCTTTCAAATATTTTATTAATGCTCGTAATGAATTTCCATGTGCTACAATTAGTATTTTTTTTCTATTTTTTAATTGCGGATAAATAATTTTTTCCCAATAAGGAATTACTCTTTTTATAGTTATTTCTAAACTTTCTCCTTTCGGAAGTTTATTGATATCAACATTAGAATAACGTATATCATTTCCTGGGAAACGTTTATCTTTTATATCAATTTGAGGAGGGATAATATTAAAACTACGTCTCCATAAAAGAACTTGTTCATGTCCATATTTTTGAATGATTTCATTCTTATTAAATCCTTCTAAGGCACCATAGTGTCTTTCGTTTAAACGCCATGATTTTTGAACTGATAACCAAGGTTGATTTATTTTTTTAAGAATATATTGTAAAGTATATATTGCTCTTTTTAACATAGAAGTATGTGCTTGATCAAAAAAAAATTTTTCTTTTTTTAATAATAAACCTGCTTTTTTAGCTTCATTTTTTCCACGCTCACTTAGATCCGAATCATGCCATCCAGTGAATTTATTTAATTGATTCCATTCACTTTCGCCATGTCTAATTAAGACTATTTTATTCATTACTTCATCCTTTTTATTTATATAGATAAGATGTATTTTTTATCAAAATATTTTAATCAATTTTTATTCGTATGTCATTATTTCTTTAAAATAAAACATATTTTTATATGTATTAAAAAATTAAAGATTATATTTTATGAAAAAATAAAAAAATTTTTTTAAATTAAATATTTAGATAGAAAATAATAAAAGTACAGTTTATTTTTAAATACTGTACTTTTAATATGTATGAAAAATGAATTGTTAAAATTTTTTAATTTTTTTAAACATCAATTAAAATACGATTAAAATCTTCTAATATATTTTTTATTTTATTTAAAAAGCTTACAGATTCTTTACCATCAATTAAACGATGATCGTAAGATAATGCTAAATACATCATGGGAAGAATTTTAATTTTTCCGTTTATTGCCATTGGACGTTCTTTGATAGCATGCATTCCTAGTATAGCTGTTTGAGGCGGATTGATAATTGGTGTAGACATTAAAGATCCAAAAACACCACCATTAGTTATGGTGAAATTTCCTCCAATTAGTTCTTCTATTTTTATTTTATTGTTAAGACTTTTAATAGAAAATTCTTTTATTTTTTTTTCTATATCTGCCATTGACATTTGATCGGCATTTCTTAACACTGGAGTTATTAAACCTCTAGGTGTTGAAACAGCAATACTAATATCAAAGTTTTTATAAAAAACAATATCTGTATTATCAATAGTAGCATTTATTTCCGGAAAAATTTTTAATGCTGCTATTACTGATTTCACAAAAAAAGACATAAATCCAATACGAACACCATATTTTTGCTCAAAAGATTCATTATATTTTTTTCGTAAAGAAATAATTGACTGCATATTTACTTCATTAAAAGTAGTAAGCATAGCTGTATTATTTTTTGTTTGTAATAATCTTTCAGCTATTTTTTGACGTAATCGAGTCATTTTGACTCTATAGGTATTATTTGAATTATTAAACGTATTATTTAGATTAGAATTTTCGTGAACATTTTTTTCAATATCTTGTTTTCTAAATATATAATTTAACTGATTAGGTATAATAGAAGATTGATCGATATTATTAATTTTAATAAAACGTCTAGCAGAAGGTGTAAAATAATGGTTGATATTTTTATTTGAAGCAAAATTAATATGCTTGTTTCTTTCAGGGGTATCAATTTTATTTATAGAAATTTTTTTTTCTTTTGTTGTTGATTCTGTTTTTTTTTTTCAATGTTACTTATTTTAGTTATATTTCCTATTATTTGAGTTGATTTAACAATTGAACCTGTTTTTTCTAAAATAACACTTAATATTCCATCACATGGAGATGATACTTCTAACATTATTTTATCTGTTTCAATATCGACTATATTTTCATTAGAATATACTGTTTCTCCTATTTTTTTATGCCATTTTGCTATTACTGCATCACTCACAGAATCTGGTAGATCTGGAACAAGAATATTAATTTTATTCATTTTTTATTCCTATTATTTAAGTAAGCGTTAAATTTAAAGCATTATATATTAATTGTTCTTGTTCTTTTTTATGTAGTGTAATATGACCTACTGCCGGAGCTGCAGAGGATGAACGACCAATATAATTTAGTCTAGAGGAAAATGGTAAAATATCATATAAATAATTTTTTATATAAAACCATGCGCCTTGATTATATGGCTCTTCTTGACACCAAATAAAATCTTTAATATAAAAATATTTTTTTAATATATTTGATATTTCACTAATAGGAAATGGATATAATTGTTCAATACGAATTATAGCAATGTTCATGATGTTATTTTTATTTCTATATTCTAAAAGATCATAATATATTTTACCAGAACAAAAAATTACACGTTTAATTTGTTTTAAATTATTACTAATTTCATCTATTATTTTTTTAAAACTATTTTTTATTATATCTTTTAAAGAAGAAGCAGCCATCGAATGTCGCAAAAGAGATTTAGGAGTAAAAATGATCAATGGTTTATAAATATTTTTGAATGCTTGTTTTCTTAACAAATGAAATATTTGGGAAGATGTAGTAGGAATACAAATTTGTATATTATTTTGGGCACAAAGTTGAAGAAATCGTTCAATTCGACCTGAAGAATGTTCTGGCCCTTGTCCTTCATAACCATGAGGTAAAAAAATAACTAAATTAGATTTTTTATTCCATTTTTGCTCACCAGAGCTAATAAATTGATCAATAACTACTTGTGCTCCATTAACAAAATCTCCAAATTGTGCTTCCCAAATAGTCAAAGTATTTGGAGAATATAATGAATATCCATATTCAAAAGCTAAAACTGCTTCTTCTGATAAAACAGAATCCCAAATTTCAAACTTTCCTTGATTATTTTTAATATGTTGTAATGGTATGTAAATAGATCCATTGCTTTGGTCATGAATACAAGCATGACGATGAAAAAAAGTTCCCCGACGAATATCTTCACCTGAAAGACGACATGAAATACCTTCATTTAGTATTGTTGCATAAGCTAAAGATTCAGCAGCACCCCAGTCAAATAATTTTTTTTCTTCAGACATTTCAATTCTATCTTGATAAATTTTTTTAACTCGTCTATGTACTTCAATAGATTCAGGGAGAGTATTAATCTTATAAAGCAATTTTTGAATATCTTGAAAATTTAACTTTTTTAAAGTTTTTTCTATTTTGAAAATATTTATATTTTCGCTTTGAAAATTTATATCTTTCTCTTGACAAAAAATTGTTTTTCCTGTCGTTAATTTATTAGAATATTCTTCTACTATTTTATTAACATCATTAATTGTAATTAAGTTTTGATTAATTAATAAATTCGAATATATTTTACTTATAGTAGGATGATTTTGAATTTTTTTATACATAGCAGGTTGGGTTACAAAAGGATCATCAACTTCATTATGACCATGTCTTCTATAACAAACTAAATCTATAAAAACATCTTTATTAAATTTTTTCTTAAAATCTAAAGCTAATTGAGTAGCAAAAATAGAAGCTTCTATATCATCAGCATTTACATGAAAAATAGGTGCTTGAATTAATTTCGCAATATCAGTACAATATTTGCTAGATCGAAGATATTTAGGATTTGAAGTAGTAAAACCAATTTGATTGTTAATTACAATATGAACTGTACCTCCTATTGTGTAACCTTCGGTTTGAGACATATTTAATGTTTCTTGTACTACACCTTGTCCAATAATTGAAGCATCTCCATGAATACTAATAGATAAAACTTGATTTTTTAAACATTCTGATTGATCTATCGATGCTCGTGTGACCCCAAGAATCACTGGATTGATTATTTCTAAATGTGATGGATTGTATTCTAATTTTAAATTAATTATTTTACTTTGATTTTGAATATATGAAAAACCTCCTGAATGATATTTAACATCTCCGCTTTTTTTTGTAGATATATTAATGCCAGAAAATTCATCAAATAATATTTTAGGGTTTTTATTTAGAACATTTACTAATACGTTTAATCTACCTCTATGAGCCATTCCTATAATAATATCTGAAATATCATTATTTTTCGAATAACGTATTATTTCACGTAACATTGTAATAAGTGTTTCTGCTCCTTCTAAAGAAAATCGTTTTGCACCAGAAAATTTTTTTCCTAAATATTTTTCTAAAGTTTCTGCATAAATGACTTCTTTTAAAAATTCTATTTTTTTTTGTTCTGAAATCAAGTTTTCTTTAAAGTATAATTCTATATATTCTGTAATCCATTTTTTTTGATATACATTATCAATGTACATATATTCAAAACCAATAGAATTACAATATTTTTTATTTAACTTATTATATAAATCTATTACTTTTATTTTATAATTAGGATTTTTTTGGAAATTAATTTCTACTGTTGTTTCTAATTCACTTTTATTAAATTCATAAAATAAAAGTTCTAAATATGGATATTTTTTTTGTTTTTTTAATTTAATAGGATCTATTAAAGATTTTTTATAACCTTTTTTTTTAAAAAAATTAATCATTCGATTAATTTTTTTATCTAATTGATTATTATTTTTTTTATTTGATTCTTTAAATTCTATTTTTTCATTTTTATTTAAAATATGATTTAAAAAATTATTGTTTTCTATAGTATGTTTATTATTATTAGATAAGTTTATAAATGCTTTTTGCCATGAATCATTGATAGATAATGGATTTTTTAAAAATTCTTGATATATAAATTCAATATATTTTTGATTCTCGCAAGATAACCAAGAAGAGTCGAATAATTTTTTTATTATATTTTTACTCATAATTTTCATCTAAAGTTTTAACGAATTGTTTTTAAATTTAAATAATGCATTTTAAATAATTATGCAGGATTATAAATATCAATAAAAATAACATCTAAATTATGTGTTTTTTGTAACCATTTACCTAAAGCTTTAATTCCATATTTTTCACTACAGTAATGCCCAAGTGCAAAAAAATGTATGCCTAATTCTTTAGAAATATATATCGTTTCTTCAGAAACTTCACCTGTTAAAAAAGCATCAATACCGAATTTATATGCCTGTTTAATAAAATTTTGTCCTTTTCCAGTACACCAAGCTATACGACTAATGTAATCTGGAGCATTTTGATAAAAATGTATAGGTTTTTTTTTAAAAATTTTTTCTATTTTTTTTGAAAAATCAAAACCACTTATTTTAGGTTCTAACACACCCCATAAAACATAGGGAAAAACTTCACCTTTAACAGAAATATTTAGTTTTTTAGAAATTTGTATATTATTGCCTAATTCCGGATGAATATCTAATGGTAAATGCCAACTATATAAATTAATATTATTAGTAAGTATAGTTTTTAACCTATTTTTTTGAACATGATGAATATATTTAGAATCTTTACTCCAGAAATATCCATGATGAACAATAATAGCGTTAGCTTTATGGTATAAAGCTGAATTTAATAAATCTTGACATACACTTACACCTGTAATAATTTTTTTAACTATTTTATCGCCTTCTATTTGCAATCCATTAGGTACTATATCTTCATTGTATTTATTAAATAATTTTTCATTAATAATTTTTTCTAAAACAAAATTTTCCATATAATTTGATCTTTTTTTATTTTAAAATAATTGAGCCAATTGATATGTCGACAAAAACTTTTCTTTACTATTTTTGTAATTTATAATTGGTTTTGGGTAATCTATTTTACAACCATTATTAATAATCCATTCATGTGGACTATGAATATGATTATCTGGTATTATTTTTAATTCAGGTAAATATTTTTTTATGAATATACCCGATTTATCAAAAATTTTAGACTGGCGTAATGGGTTGAATATACGTATATAAGGAGTTGAATCACTACCGATTGATGCAGACCACTGCCATCCTCCATTATTTAATGCGTAATCCCCATCAATTAAATTGTACATGAAATATTTTTCACCTTCTCTCCAATCTATTAAAAGATTTTTTACTAAAAAACTCGATGTAATCATTCTTAATCTATTATGCATCCATCCTATTTTATTTAATTGTTTCATAGCTGCATCAATTATAGGAAAACCAGTTTGTCCATTTTTCCAGGCATTAAAATAATTTACATTATTTTCCCAACTTATTTTCTTTTCCCATTGTAATAATGATTCAGATTTTCCAAGTATAGGAAAATTAATTAATAAATGATAATAAAATTCACGCCATATTATTTCATTTATCCAAGATGAATTGAGCGCTATAGTTAATGATTTTTTTTTATATTCTTTTAAAAATATTTGTAAACAATGCCTTACAGATATCACTCCCAAGGATAAATAAGGAGAAAGCATACTAGTATTATTTAAATACGGAAAGTTTCTTTTTAATAAATAATCTTCAATTTTATTACTACAAAAATATTTTAGTTTATTAATCGCTGCTTTTTCTCCAACAGGAAATAAATTTTCATTAAAATTTATATTAACATTTTTAATAAAATGTACTGGATATATATTGTAGTTATTAAAATTTCTTTTTTTCGGAATAGGAAAACATATTGGAATTTTTTTTGATAAAGAATCTATTATTTTTTTTTTAAAAAAATAAAATTTTTTATAAGATTCATTATTTTTACTTCTTATTTTAATAGGTTCAATTAAAATATTATCATGAAAACCTTCAACAGAAACACCTTGTTCAGATAATTTTTGTGTTATTAAATAATCTCTATTTTTTTCGTTGATCTCATATTGATAATTATAAAATAAACGATTAATTTTATTTTTATGACAAAAATAAAATAAATATTCTGCAGAATTTAAAAAATCAGTACATTCATGATGATGCAAGATAATATTTAATTTTAATAGTTCTTTTTGTAAAAAAATTAAATTTTGATAAAGAAAAGATATTTTTTTAATAGATACATAATGTTTATCCCATTGTTTTGGAGTAAAAATAAACAAACCTATTACTTGATCTGTATCAGATAAGCACGCTTTATATAATGCTGTATTATCATAGATACGAAGATCATTTCGAAACCATATTAAATTTTTATTCATTATTTCAATTTTAAAGTTTTTGTATTTATAATAAATAACATATTATAGTTTTATTAAAAATTTTAGTAAATTTTTAAAAATTTTTTCTTTTAAAATAGAAATAAAAAATTTTTAAAATATTAACTTATCAGAAGTGCAACAAAAATAAATTATAAAAATTTTATAATTTAAATAAATTTAATTTTATATACTTTAAAAGTATTTTGTGAGTTTGTATATTTAAAGTTAGAAATTTAATTTTTAAGAAATTTTTTAATATATAGGTAAAAATATGGAAAAAATAGGTATTTTTTTTGGAAGTGATACTGGAAATACAGAAAAAATAGCAAAAATTATTCATCAAAAAATAGGGAAAAATAACTCGATTTTATTTGATATTAGCAATACTTCTAAAAAAGATATAGAAAGTTTTAACAATTTAATATTTGGCGTCCCTACTTGGTATTATGGTGAAGTTCAATGTGATTGGGATGATTTTTTACCTATTTTAAAAGAAATAAATTTTTCAAATAAAACTGTTGCACTTTTTGGATGTGGTGATCAAGAAGATTATAGTGAATATTTTTGTGACGCATTAAGCGTAATATATAAAACTATAAAAAAAAATAAAGCAAAAATAATTGGCGAATGGCCAACAAAAGGATATATTTTTGATTCTTCTAAAGCTCTATTAAATAAAGACTATTTTGTAGGATTAATTTTAGATGAAGATCGTCAATCAGATCAAACTACATATCGTATTAAACAATGGATAAAAAACATAATTTCTAAATTTTATTAAAAATATTATATAATTATTACAAATAATTTATTTTTATAAGTATAAAAATATAATAATTTATCTATCTAATATGCAAAAAAAATAATATGGTTATTAAAATAAATCAATTTAATTTGTTAAAGAGTATACCAAGAAAAAAACATCGCGAAAATATTAAAATAAATCATATAAATCTTCCGTTTTTAGGTAAAGATGTTTGGACGTTATATGAATTATCTTGGTTAAATTTAGATGGGTTACCACAAATTGCTATTGCTAGAATAGAATTTGATGTTACCACTATAAATATTATTGAATCTAAAAGTTTAAAACTATACATAAATAGTTTTAATCAAATTAAATTTTCAAAAAGTATTCATTTAATCGAACAACTTAAACATGATTTAAATCAATGTGCAATGGGAAAAGTTTGTATAAAATTATTTAATTTAAATGAAGTTGAAAACGCAGGTATATCAAAATTTTCGGGTATTTGTATAGACAATAAGAATATTTCAATAAAATCATATAATTATAACAAACTATTACTTAAAACTTCTTCTAAAACTCAACAAGTAGTTACTGAGTCTTTATATAGTGATTTATTTAAATCAAATTGTCCTGTAACTAATCAACCTGATTGGGCATCAATAAATATTATATATACTGGTCAAAAAATTAATCATATTGCGTTATTAAAATATTTAATTTCTTTTCGCACTCATAATGAATTTCACGAAGAGTGTATTGAAAGAATATTTAATGATATTCAAAATATTTGCTGTCCTAAAAAACTTACTGTATATGCTAGATATAATCGAAGAGGAGGTATTGATATTAATCCATGGCGTAGTAATATTTTTTTTGAACCTTCTTTTGTTAGATTAGCTAGGCAATAAAGTTATCTATTAAATATTTTATATTTTTTGAATATGCAGTATTAAGTAAAAACTTAATACTGCTATTGCATCAAATATAAATATAAATTTATTTCATAGAAACTAATGCAACTAAATCTAAAACTTTACTAGAATAACCAGTTTCATTATCATACCATGCGATAAGTTTTGCAAAATTTTTATTTAATGATAAACCTGCTTTTATATCAAATATTGAAGTTAATTCTTCTCCATTAAAATCTGATGATACTACTTCATCTTCTGTATAACCTAAAATTCCTTTCATTTCTTCTTTTGAAGCTCGTTTAATAACAGAACATATTTCTTCATATGTTGCTGATTTTTGGAAGCGCACTGTTAAATCTACAACAGATACATTAGATGTAGGAACGCGAAAAGCCATACCTGTTAATTTTCCATTTAAGCTTGGCAAAACTTTGCCTACAGCAACCGCTGCACCAGTCGAAGAAGGAATAATGTTTTGTAATGCTCCTCTGCCTCCTCTCCAATCTTTATTTGAAGGCCCATCAACAACTTTTTGAGTAGCTGTTGTAGCATGTACAGTAGTCATTAAACCTTCAATAATATTAAAATTATCATCTATTACTTTAGATAAAGGAGCTAAACAGTTAGTTGTACAAGACGCATTAGATACAATATTTTCACCATTATATTTATCAAAATTAGCTCCTTTAACAAACATAGGAATATCATCTTTAGAAGGACCAGTTATTACAACTTTTTTTGCTCCTGCTAAAATATGTTGATAAGCGGTTTCTCTTGTTAAAAACAGTCCTGTAGATTCAATTACTACATCAATTGATAAATCATTCCACATTAACTCTTTAGGGTTTTTTATTGAAGTAATTCTAATTTCTTTTCCATTAACAATAATATTTTTATTTTTTACTTCAATATTTTTTTTAAAAACACCATGTGTAGAGTCGTATTTTAACATATAAGCTATATATTTAGGATCCATTAAGTCATTTATTGCTAAAATTTCAATATTTTTTCGTTTTTGAGCTAGTCGAAATAAAACACGTCCAATACGACCAAAACCATTTATACCTACTTTAATAGTCATTATTTCACCATTATTTTGTTAGTAAATTATAAATTAGTATTAAATTTATAAAAAATTTTAATTAACTAAAAAATATTTTTTAATGATATTAAAAAACTAAAATTTTTTTAATATCTCACTCGGATCTATTTTTGAAGCGTAATATGAAGGATACCAATTGGAAATAATGCCTATTATTATAGTGCTAATAAAAATAATGATTATATCTGATAAATTTAATTTTAATAATAAAAAGTGGTGGTAATAAATATTATTTATTAATAATTTATTACTAAAATATTTCTCTAAAAAAAACATAATCTTTTTACTGTTAAAAACAGTTATAATTCCAGCGGCTGAACCTATCAAATTACCTATTAAGATCAAACGAAAACCATAATATAGAAAAATTGATTGAATAAGAAAATTATTAGCACCTATACTACGTAAAATAGAAATATCTTTTGTTTTTTTAGAAATAGATAATAATGATATAGATATAACACTAAAAGAAGATATAATTATTAGAAAAAATAATATAATATATATTATTATTTTAATTTTTTTAATATCATCATATACATATCTATAATCATTTATCCAGGTATATAAAAAAACAGAAGTGTGAATTTTTTTAGCTATATTTAAAATAATTTGATTAGCTTCTAATGGATTAGACATATATAATTCAATAGCATTAATATTATTTTTTATATTAAAATTATCTTGAAAAAAAGAAAAAGGAATTAATCCTATGTTAGAATTTGAAATTCCATTAGAATTAAATATAGATTTAATTTGGAAAGAAAATATTTTTATTTTATTTAATTGAAAAGGAAATTTGTCATTTAAAATTACTATATCAATCCAATCTCCTTTTTTTATTAATAAATCTTGAGCTAAATCAGAAGAAAGAATTATTTGATTATTCTTAAAATTATTTAAATTTGATAAATAATGCGTCTTTTTCTGAAAAGAAAAATATTTTTTTATATATTTAATATTTTTAAAGCTTTTAATATTAAATAATTTAATATTATTATTTTTTAATAAAACTCCATTCATTAAAATATATGGTTCAGAATAATTAATGCCTTTTATACAATTAATTTTTTTTATAATTTCTTCCCAATAAAAAAATGGTTGATTTGTTGATTTTATAATACCATGAGGCAAAGATGATAAAATATTTTTATTGACTAATATCTTAAAACCATTCAAAGCGCTTATACTAATAATTAATATAAAAACACTAATAGAAATTCCTATTTTAGATAAAACAGAAATTAAAAACATTATGTGATTTTTATTATTTTGAAAATATAATCGTTTTGCAATAAAAAAAGGTAAAAAATTCATTTAATGTTTTTTTTTTATATTTAGTTGAGCGTTTTTTATTTCATATAAAATATGCGCTTTATTTGCGAGAAAAAGATCATGCGTTACAATTAAAAAAGAAGTATTTAAATTATTATTTAATTCGAATATTAAATCAAAAATTATTCTTGCATTATAAGCATCTAAATTACCAGTAGGCTCATCTGCTATTATTAGTTTGGGTTTGTTTACAAAAGCTCTAGCAATAGCTACGCGTTGTCTTTCTCCGCCAGATAATTCAGATGGATATTTATTAATTTTTTTCCCTAAATTAATCTTCATTAATATTTCATATGATTTTTCTTTAGCTTCTTTAATACTTTTATTACTAATTAACAATGGCATTGCAACGTTTTCAAGTACATTAAAATCTAAAAGTAAATGATGGAATTGATAAATAAATCCTAATTTTGAATTTCTTAATTTAGCTATTTGATTAGAAGACATTGAGTTTAACGGTATATCATCAAATAAAATAGTTCCAAAAGTAGGTTTTTCTAAACCACTTATCAAGTGTAAAAAAGTGCTTTTTCCAGATCCTGATTTTCCAATAATAACTGCTATATCACTTTTATTAAGACAAAATGATACATTTTTTAGAATATGAATTGTTTTTATATCATCTTGATAAGATTTACTTAGATTAATACACTGTAGAATTATATTATTCATTAGATAAAATTTTAGAAGGTGTTGATTTAGTAATGCTCCAAATTGGATATAATGTAGATAGGATGGAAATTGATATAAATATAATATTAATTAAAAAAATTTGAAAAGGGAAAATTTCTATTGGAATACTGATATCATTAAAAAAAATATTTGTTAATAGATTTAAAAAATTTTTTTGTAAGATTAATACAAAACTAATTAATGTTCCTAATAAATTTCCAATCACAGTAGTACTTGATCCTAGTGTAATAAATATTAACATAATTTTTTTTCGACATAATCCTTGTGTTTGTAAAATTGCAATAATATTTTTTTTTTCTATCATATTTACTGTTAAAGTAATAACTACATTAAGTCCTACAACTAATAAAATTGAAATAAAAAAAAGTAATGTAATATATCTTTCGATTTGAACTGCTTTAAATAATTCACCTTGTTTTAATTGCCAATCCAAAAAGAGCAAATTATTTTTTTTGGTTTCAAATATATTTATATTAAAAGAAAATGGATCTTTTAACCAAATCCTCCAACCAGTAACATAATTGTTATAATAATGTAAAAAATTTAAAGCAATTTGAGTATTAATTAATATTTGATAATTATCTATTTCATTATTTGTACTAAAAAATCCAGTTACTTTAAATATTTTTTCATTAAATTTTTTTGTCAAAAGATTTTTTTTACTATTAGGAAAAACTATTAGCTTAATTAAATCATTAACATTTATATTTAATTTTTTTGCTAACTGTTTTCCTATAATAATGTTATTTTCTTGAGAATTTAGTGTATATAAAATATTTTTAATATTATAATTTCTAAAAAAATTATAATTATTTTCTTTAAAAGCAACAATTTCACCTATACCTATATTTTTTTTATTTTTTATAAGAACTTTACTACTAATAAAACTAGATACTTTTTGAATATTTTGTAATTTTAAAATATCTTTAGGAAAATCAGATTCATTTATATAATAGTTTTTGTTAGTAATAATTAAATGAGGAATAAATGATAAAATATTTTTTTTAAATTCATTTTGAAATCCATTAACTAAAGATAATGTAATAATAATAGATAATATACCAATACTAATCCCTATAATAGACAAAACAGTAATAATTTTTTTAAAACTTGTTAAACGAGAATTCCATAAGTAACGTAAACCAATAAATAGATATATAGGCTTATACATTAAGAATATCTTTTATAGTTAAAATTTTTTGTTAATAAAAAATAAATTAATTAAATAGGAAGTGGTATTTTACCATAATTAAAAAAATATTTTTATATTTAACATATTAATTTTAAAAATTTAAATAATAACTTTAATTAAAAAATCAATTTAAAACATATATGTATAAAAAATAAATTATAATGTTTCTTTTAAGTTTTATAATTTATTTGTTTTATATGTTTTTTATTATTAATATTTTAATTTATAAAAAATAAATCATATTTTATTTTTTTAAAAAATATCTTAATGTAATCTTAATGTAATAAAACATAAATAAAATTATTTTATAGTATTGATTATATTTTTAAAATATATAGATTTACTTGTATTTTATTAAAAAAATTTTGAAAAGAACTACAACGTTTTAACTATTAATAATATTTAATTAAAAATTTAATTTTTATAACTATTTTTAAAATTTTAATTAAAATTAAAGAACTTTCATTTTATTTAAAAAAATATTATATTATGAAAAAATCTTTTAAAAATATAGAAAATAAAAATTCTGTTAGTGATAGATATCAGAAACTACCAATTTATTTTCAAAAAAATAACAATAAAATAAATTATAATAAAATTTTTTCTTTTTTATATGATTTTTCGGGAAAAACTATTTTTTTTATAACAAAAAAAGAATGTTTAATAACAGTTTTAAAAAGTTTAAATTTAAAAAATATTTATCCTAAATATATAAAAAATATTTATGAAATTAATGATAAAGATAATTTTTTTTACATTATAGGTAACTTATATAATAGTTTTATAGACACCCAAAAAGATTTATTGTTTCTGTCTACAAAAGAAATATTTAAAATAAGTAATAATAAAAATATCTCACTAATCAAAAATCAATTTTTATATCAATTAAAAATCAATGATCTTATCATACATATCCAACACGGTGTTGGAAGATACCAAGGATTGGCTACAATAAAAACTGCTAGTTGTGAATCTGAATATTTAGTTATTTTATACGCAGAAGAAAATAAGTTATATGTACCTATTTCATATTTACACCTTATTTCACCATATGTTGGAAATATAGAAAAAAATGTTGTTTTAAATAAATTAGGACATGATAAATGGAATAAAGAAAAAAATAAAATTAGTAAAAATTTATGCGATCATGCTGCAATTTTATTAAATATTTATGCAAATAGATTATCAAAAAAAGGTTTTGCATTTAAAAAAAATGAAAAAGAATATAATCTTTTTTGCAAAGAATTTCCATTTAAAGTTACTTTAGATCAAAAAAAAGCTATAAAATCTGTGCTAAACGATATGTATAAATCTATTCCTATGGATAGATTAATCTGTGGTGATGTAGGTTTTGGAAAAACAGAAGTTGCAATGCGAGCTGCTTTTATATGTATATCTAATAAAAAACAAGTTATTGTTTTAGTACCTACAACATTATTAGCGGAACAACATTTTAATAGTTTTAAAAAACGATTTTATAATTGGTCTGTAAATATAGACATATTATCTAGATTTAGTAATGCAAAAGAAAAAGAAAAAATTTTAAAAGATATTAAACTTGGTAATATTAATATATTAGTAGGTACTCATAAAATTTTATTTGAAAATATTACATGGTATAATCTTGGTTTATTAATTATTGATGAAGAGCATCGATTTGGCGTGACTCATAAAGAAATAATTAAAGAAATATATTCTCACATTGATATATTAACTTTAACAGCAACACCAATTCCTCGTACATTAAATATGGCAATGAACGGTATAAAAAGCTTATCTATTATATCAAATCCACCAGAAGAAAGAAAAAAAATAAAAACTTTTATAGAAGAATATAATCCTATTTTAATAAAAAAAGCAATTTTCCGAGAAATTTCTCGAGGTGGACAGGTATATTATATATATAATAAAGTTCGAGGTATTAATAATATAGCTATGAAATTGCTAAATTTAGTTCCTGATGCAAAAATTAAAGTTAGTCATGGTCAAATGAATCATAATGAATTAAAAACAATAATGAATGAATTTTATCAAAATCATTTCAATATATTAGTTTGTACAACTATTATAGAAAGTGGAATTAATATACCGAAAGCAAATACTATTATTATTGAAAATTCAGATTATTTTGGATTGTCTCAATTACATCAACTAAGAGGTAGAATTGGACGATCTAGTACTCAAGGATATGCTTTATTACTTGTAAATAATTTAAAAAAAATTACAATAAATGCAAGAAAAAGACTAGAAGCAATTTCTGAAACAAACAATTTTGGAGGAGGATTTAATTTATCTAATAGAGATTTAGAAATTAGAGGAATAGGTGAGTTACTTGGAAAAGAACAAAGTGGTCATGTAAATGGTATAGGAATTAATTTATACATAAAACTATTACATCGAACCATTAAACTTTATAAGAATGGAGAAAAAAAGATATTATTAGAAGATTTAATAAAAAAATCAGACATTGAACTACATGTGCCTTCGTTATTACCAAAAAATTATATTCATGATGTAAGTCAACGATTATTTTTTTATGAAAGAATCGAAAACGCTAACAATGAAAAAGAAATTGAAAAAATATATTTTGAACTTTTAAATCAATTTGGAAAATTGCCAACATTTGCTGAAAATTTAATTTTAATTGCTAAAATTAAATTATTAACAAAAAAAATTGGAATTTCTTATATTAAATCTAGTAAAAATATAGGAATTATAAAGTTTAATAAAATTAATTCAATTAATATGGAATACTTACTTTCTAGATTTAATAAAGAACCTCATCTTTGGAAAATGATTGACTCTACAAAACTAAAATTTATTCATAATTTTAAAGATGATTTTTTACGTTTAAATTGGATTTTTAATTTGTTAAAAAATTTAAAAAAAATATCAAATAAAAAACATGAATTATAAAAAATGTTATATTTATACTAAATATGTTAATATTTAATAAAAGGAACAATATGAAACAAATTATTTATATTGCCAACTCAACAGGTCAAAATATAGAAGCGTGGAATTTATATCAAGATGGAAATATGAAATTAATTCACAAAGTTATTACTCATAGTCAAGTACAACCAATAAATTATATAAAAAATAAAAGCTTACTATATGCAGGTGTTCGACCTGATAATCGTATATTTGTTTATAGTATAAAAGAAAATGGTCATTTAGAAAAAAAAGGTGAAAGTCGTATTCCAGGAAGCCCTAATTATATTTCTTTTAGTTCAGATAAAAAATTTTTATTTTGTAGTTCATACCATGATAATTCAATAAGTGTTATACCATTAAATGAAAATGGTATTCCTAAAGAACCAATTCAAATTATTTATAATATTAACGGTTGTCATGCAGCATTATTTAATGCTAAATATAATATATTATTTGTAACTTCATTAAAAGAAGATTGTATCTATTTATACCACTTAACAAAACATGGTATATTAAAAAATACAGAACAAAAACTTATTCAAACTAAATTTAGTGCAGGTCCCCGTCATATCAGGTTTCATCCTAATGAGGATTTTGTTTATACTATAAATGAATTAAATGGTACTATAGATGTCTGGGAAATATATATACAAAAAAATATACAAAAAGTAAAAAATATACAAAACATTTCAATAGTAGAAAATTATATTGCTTCTAATAAATATTGGTCTGCTGATATTCATATAACATCGTGCGGTAATTTTTTATATGCTTCTGATAGAATATTAAATAGTATTTCACTTTTTTATATTAATAAAAATAATGGTAAACTTTCTTTTATAAAAATATATCCTACAGAAATACAACCTAGAACATTTTGTATTGATATTAATAATAAATATGTAATAGTTGCAGGTCAAAAATCTAATAAATTTACTGTATATAGTATTCACGAAAAAACAGGATATTTAAAAAAATTAAATACATATTCTACAGGGGAAGAGCCACTATGGACGCTTGCTTGTACAATTTAAAAGTTTTTAAATAAATAAAGTATTTTCATTTAAAGATTTTGCAATAACGTTAACAAGTTTTTTTAAATTATTTATACTTATAACATAAGGTGGTACAATATAAATTAATTTTTTAAAAGGCCTTATCCAAACACCATTATTTACAAAAAATTTTTGTATTAATTCTAAATTAACCTGTTGTTTACATTCAACTACGCCTATAGCACCTAAAATTCGAACATCAAGCACTCTTGGATGGTTTATTAAAGGCAATAAACTTTTACACAGCTCTTTTTCAATGTTAAAAACTTGTGTTTTCCATTCATTTTTTTCTAATATTTTTATATTAGCATAAGCTACAGAACATGCTAATGGATTTCCCATATATGTTGGACCATGCATAAAACAACGAATATTACTGTTACTAATGGTATTAGCAATATTTCGTGAAGTTAAAGTTGCAGCCAATGTTATTGTACCCCCAGTCATAGATTTACCTAGACATAATATGTCAGGAACAACATTAGCATGTTGAAAAGCAAAAAATTTTCCAGTTCTTCCAAATCCTGTAGCAATTTCATCAAAAACTAATGGAATTGAGTAATATTTGCATAATTCTTCAACTTTTTTTAAAAACATAGGATGATAAAACTTCATACCTCCTATACCTTGTACTATCGGTTCTAATATTACACCGGCTATATTTAATTTATTTTTTTCTATTATTTTTTGAAATGATATAATATCATTAGAATTCCATTCCTCATGAAAATTAGAACAAGGAGCATTCGCAAATAAATTTTTTGGTAAAAACTGGTTATATATTTTATGTATAGAATTATCAGGATCAGAAACAGACATAGCCCCAAAAGTATCACCATGATAAGAGTTTCTAATAGTTAATATTTTTGTTCTATTTTGTCCTAAAGATTCCCAATATTGTATTAACATTTTTATTGCTACTTCAATCGATATTGATCCAGAATCTGAAAGAAAAATACAATCTAATTTTTCTGGAGTTAATTTAATTAATTTTCTACACAATAAAATTGCTGAAGGATGTGTTATTCCTCCAAACATCACATGAGATATTTTTTTAATTTGTTTTCTTAAAGATTTATTTAGTATAGGATGATTATATCCGTGTATAGTAGACCACCATGAAGACATTCCATCTATTATATTTTTTCCGTTTTTTAATTTTAAATATACTCCTTTAGCTGATATAACAGAATAACAAGGAAGTGGGTTTATCATAGAAGAATATGGATGCCAAATGTGTTTATAATCAAATAATATATCAGATTTATTCATTAAAATTTATATATAAAAATATTAAATATCTTATTATAAGCATTTAATTAAATAAAATCATATTTTTTTGGAGATTATATGAAACAAAAATGGACTCTAAAAGATACACGACTATTATTTAAAAAACCTTTTTTTGATCTCATTTTTGAAGCTCAAAAAAAACACCGTGAAAATTTCAATCCAAATGAAATACAAATTAGTACATTATTATCTATTAAAACTGGTGCATGCCCTGAAGATTGTAAATATTGCCCACAAAGTGCTAGATACAAAACAGGATTAAAAAAAGAACCATTGTTAAAATTAAAACAAATTTTACAGTCTGCAAAACACGCTAAAGCTTCAGGTTCTACTCGTTTTTGTATGGGTGCAGCATGGAAAAATCCTAATGAAAAAGATATTCCATATTTAGAGGAAATTATTAAAGAAGTCAAAAAAATGGGCATGGAAACTTGCATGACTTTAGGAACCATTAATAATATTCAAGCAGAAAAATTATCAAAAGCAGGCTTAGATTATTATAATCATAATTTAGATACATCTGCTAATTTTTATAAAAAAATTATCACTACAAGAACATATGAAGAACGTTTAAAAACTTTAAAAGTAGTTCGTGATGCTGGAATGAAAGTTTGTTCTGGAGGAATTATTGGTCTTGGAGAACAAAAACAAGATAGAATGGAATTACTAATGCAATTATCTAATCTTCCTATACAACCTGAAAGTGTTCCAATAAATATGTTAGTAAAAATACCAGGAACTCCGATGGAAAATAACTTAGATGTAGAACCATTTGATTTTATTAGAGTAATAGCAGCCACTCGTATAATGCTACCAAAATCTTATATTCGATTATCAGCTGGTCGAAAAGAAATGAATGAACAAACACAAGCTATGTGTTTTATGGCCGGAGCAAATTCTATTTTCTATGGATGCAAGCTATTAACTTCCAATAATCCAAAGGAAGAAAGTGATTTAAAACTTTTTAAAAAATTAAATTTATTTCCTGAGTATAAAAAACACGATTCCATAAAAGAAAATAATTTTAACTTAACTAATTCAAAGTTAAGCAAAGAAAAATATTATAATGCTGCAATTTAAATATAAAAAAGTTTTTTAATATTTTAAATAAAATAACTGTTTATTAAGTAACCAACCATTATATTCTTGTATTGATCTAATTATCATATACATAGAATAAACTGGTTTGAGTTACCTTTTTTAAAATTTATAAAATTAATTATTTTAAAATAAACATATTATTTCTTAATCAATATAAAAAAATCATTATGATAAAAAAATTTTTTATTACTGGTACTGATACAAATATAGGAAAAACTACTGTAAGTAGTATTTTATTAAAAAAAGCCAGAAATTATGGTTATAAAACGGCAGGTTATAAACCAATATCTTCTGGAGCGATAAAACATAAAAACGTAGTTTCTAACATTATGCAAAATAAATATCAATTTATTAACGAAGATGCTTATATTTTAAAAAAAAATAGTTCTATTTCATTAACTTATAAAGAAGTTAATCCAATTTCATTTATTGAAAACGCTCCACCTAATATATTAAGTCTCATGAGTAAAATAAAAATAGATAAGAAGCATTTATCTTTAGGTTTAAAAAAAATTGCTATAAAATCTAATTGGATCTTGATTGAAGGTGCAGGTGGATGGCATACACCTATATCAAATAAATACACTTTTTCAGATTGGGTAAAAGAAGAGAAGTTAAAAGTTATTTTAATTGTAGGAATAAAATTAGGATGTATTAACCATGCTATTTTGACTGAAAAGTCTATTCTTTCAGATAATTTGATATGTTCAGGGTGGATTGCTAACAATATTTATCCAAATGATAAATACACTTCGTGTTATATCCAAACTTTGTTAAATTATATTAAATCGCCGTTATTAGGAATAGTTCCTTATTTAAAAAATATAAATAAAATAAACATTAATGAAATTAAAATTAAATTACCTAAATAAAAATATTTTTAGCAAAATTAATATTATTTTTAACAAAGATGGATAAATTTATAAAATTTAAATATATACAGGATATTTAGAGCATAGTTTTAAAACTTTATTTTTTATATTTAAAATATTTTTTGTATTTTGAATATCATTTAAAATACTTATAATCCAAAATGCAACTTGGGAAACTTCTAATTCTTTAAAACCTCTCCTTGTAACTGCAGGCGTTCCAATACGTATTCCTGAAGTAATAAAAGGACTTCTAATATCATCAGGAATAGTATTTTTATTTACAGTAATATTAGCTTTTCCTAAAGCAATATCAGCATCTTTACCTGTAATTTTTTTATTTGTTAGATTTATTAAAAATAAATGATTAAAAGTATTTCCTGAAATAATTTCAAATTTTTCTTTTATAAATATTTGAACCATAGTTTTAGCATTTTTTAATATTTGTTTTTGATATTCTTTAAAATCCGGTTCTAAAGCTTCTTTAAAAGCAATTGCTTTCCCTGCGATTACATGCATAAGTGGGCCGCCTTGTCCGCCTGGAAAAACAGATAAATCTAATTTATTATAAAACGTATTATCTCCGTTTTTAGCAAGAATAAGACCTCCTCGAGGTCCTGCTAATGTTTTATGTGTAGTACTAGTTACCACATGCGCGTGTTCTATTGGATTTGGATAAAGTTGTGTAGCAACTAATCCGGCAACATGGGATATATCAACAATCAAATACGCATTTACTTCATCAGCAATATCACGCATTTTACACCAGTCACAAATACCAGAATACGCAGAAAATCCGCCAATTATCATTTTAGGTCGATATTTTTTTGCTAGTTGATGTATTTCTTTATAATTAATATTTCCGTATTGATCTACTCCGTACGTAACTACTTTATATAATTTACCTGAAAAATTCACAGATGCGCCATGTGTTAGATGCCCTCCATGAGATAATTTAAGCCCTAAAATTATATCCCCAGGTTTTAAAAGAGCAGTATAAACTGCAAAATTAGCTTGAGATCCTGAATGAGGCTGAACGTTCGCATAATCAGCATTAAATAATTTTTTTGCACGATCAATAGCTAATTGTTCTATAACATCTACATGTTCACAGCCACCATAATATCGTTTTCCTGGGTAGCCTTCTGCATATTTATTAGTTAATTGAGAACCCTGAGCATGCATTACGTAAGTGCTAGCATAATTTTCCGATGCAATTAACTCTATATGATTCTCTTGTCTTTCTTTTTCTTTACACATTGATATCCATAGTTCTGGGTCATATTTTTCAAATTCTATCTGTTTATTAAACATTTTTTTCCTAAAATAAAAATTAAATAAATTTTAAAAATAATTAATTATTATCTTTAAAAAAGTTATCTTCTAAAAATATTATTAATTTTTAGCATTAATTCACTTTTAAATAAATAAAATTCTTTTTTTGTTTCTAATTCTTTTATTAAATAGCATTTTTTTTTGATTTCATTTGCACCTATTAAAATAGCAATACGAGATAATGATTCAACAGCATGTTTAATTTTTTTTGAAAGACTTAAATTTGAAAAACTTACAAATGTTTTTAATTCAGGATACCTATCTCTTATTTCTTCTGATAAATTGATAGCATGAATTTTGTTTTCTTCTCCTATAAAAATAATATAAATATTAATTCTTGCTATTTTTATAGAAAAGATATTTAATGATTTTATTAATAAAATTAAACGTTCAATTCCTATAGCAAATCCAATTGCTGAGGTTTTTATTCCGCCTAATTCTTCAACTAAAGAATTATATCTACCTCCAGCACAAATAGTATTTTGTGATCCTAATCTGTCAGTTTTCCACTCAAATACAGTGTCATTATAATAATCTAAACCGCGTATTAAATTAGGATTGTATTTGTATTTAATGCCATATAAATTAATCATATGACATAAATTATTAAATTGATTTAACGATTTTTTGTTAATATAATTGCTTAATAATGGAGCTTTATTTAATATATGTTGTATATTTAAATTTTTAGAATCTAAAATTCGAAATGGATTAGAATATAAACGTTGTTTCGATTCTTCATCTAAAAAAGATTTATTCTTTTCAAGAAATAAAACCAATTCTT
The DNA here is from genome assembly GCF_005082145.1 of Buchnera aphidicola (Aphis craccivora). Classification (NCBI taxonomy): domain Bacteria; kingdom Pseudomonadati; phylum Pseudomonadota; class Gammaproteobacteria; order Enterobacterales; family Erwiniaceae; genus Buchnera; species Buchnera aphidicola. The sequence continues at coordinate 311,431 of NZ_CP034897.1, read as the reverse complement.
TTTGATATTTGATACGATCTAATTGAGAGCCAATTGAGTTTACTTCTAAAATCAAATGAAAATTAATACCAAGAATTTTCCATAAACGATTTGTTAATAAAATTATTTCTAAATCAATGTCTGTTGTATTTAATCCAAAAACTTCTGCACCTAATTGATAAAATTGACGATATCGTCCTTTTTGAGGACGTTCGTATCTAAACATAGGCCCTAAATACCAAAATTTTAATTTTTTTTTACATAATAAATTATTTTGTATAATGGCTCGGACACAACCTACAGTTCCTTCAGGTCGTAAAGTTAAATTATTTCCTTTTTTATCATGAAATGAATACATTTCTTTTTCTATAATATCTGTAACATCACCAATAGCTCTCTGAAAAATCTCTGTTCTTTCTAATATAGGAAGCCTGATTTCTTCATAAGAATAACTATTTAAGACCTGTTTAAAAACTTTTTCTAATTTATGCCAAATATCTAAATCTTCAGAAAAATAATCATGCATTCCTCTAATTGAATTAATTTTTTTATTCACTATAATCTCTTGTTATGAATATGTTAATAAATCATTAATAATTAAATATCATTTTCATTTACAGTCCGAATTTTTTTTAATTCATCTGATTTTTTTCGAATATGCATTTCTAATTCTTCAATTATATTTTTATTGTTTAGTTTATTTTTCTGACGTATGCCATCTTGATATAATCCGCTTGTTTTATATCCTCCAGTAACACCTAAATGAGCCATTTGAGCTTCTCCTATTCCATTTACAACACATCCAATAATAGAAACATTCATAGAAGTTTCGATATCTTCTAATTTTTTTTCTAATTCTTCCACTACTTTAATAACATTAAATTCTTGACGAGAACAAGTAGGACATGCAATAAAATTAATTCCTCGGAATCTAATTCCTAAGACTTTTAAAATATCATAACCTACCTTTACTTCTTCAGTGGGATCAGCAGCTAAAGAAATTCTTAAAGTATCACCAATGCCATCTGAAAGCAACGAAGCAATCCCAATAGATGATTTAACTGTTCCATTACGCAAACTTCCTGATTCTGTTATTCCAATATGTATTGGTTGTGTAATTTTTTTTGCTAATATTTTATTAGCTTTAACTGCAGAAAAAACATCAGATGCCTTTACACTAACTTTAAATTGATTAAAATTTAAACTATCCAAATATTCTACATTTCTTATAGCAGATTCTACTAAAGCTTCTGGAATCGGAGATTTATACTTTTTAAGTATATCATTTTCTAATGAACCAGAATTTATACCTATTCTAATTGGAATATTATTGTGCTTAGCGCAGCTAACTATTTCATTAATTTTTCTTTTTTTTCCAATATTTCCAGGATTAATTCTTAAACAATCAGCACCATATTCTATAGATTTTATAGCTAGTCTATAATCAAAATGTATATCAGCTATTAATGGAACGTTTACTTTATTTTTAATAATTTTAAATGCTTCTGCTGCTTCTGTCGTAGGAATAGAAATTCTTACAATATCCACCCCAACTTTTTTTAATTGATTAATTTGATTAATTGTATTTATAATATCTGTAGTTCTTGTATTTGTCATAGATTGTACAGAAATAGGTGCATTATTTCCAATGGGAATATTTCCTACATAAATACGATCAGATTTTCTTCTATTAATAGTTTTATATTTATTCATTTTATTATATATGTTTTGTTAAAATTAAAAGAAATATCTAATTTTAAATGTTTAATTATATTTAAGTTAGAGTAACTATATTAATATATAATATTGTTTGAAATTTATAAATGATTTTTACTACGATTAATTATATTTCCCGTTAATTGACCACAAGCAGCATTAATATCTTCTCCTCTATTTTTTCGGATTGTTGTACTAAATCCTTTTTTTCTTAAAATATTTGCAAAAATATTAATTCTATTTATAGTGCTAGATGTAAAACTTGAATTTTTAAAAGAATTCCAAGGAATGAGATTTATTTTACTAGGTATTTTTTTTAAAATATAAGCTAATTCTTCAGCATTTTTAATAGAATCGTTAATATTTTTAAGCATTACATATTCTATAGTAACTCCATTTCGATTTGCATTAGAATTTTTTAAATATCGAGATACCGAGTTTAAAAGAAGTTCAATATTATATTTTTTATTAATAGGCATGATTAAATTTCTAATATCATTATTTGAAGCATGTAAAGAAATGGCTAAATTAACATCAACTTTTTGACTTAACTTATCTATTGCAGGTATAATTCCTGAAGTTGATAAAGTAATTCGACGTTTAGATAAACCAAAACCATTTTTATTTAAAATAATTTTTAACGCTGCAATAACATTATTTAAATTTAATAGCGGTTCTCCCATCCCCATAAATACTATATTAGTTAATTTTTTATCTTTTAATTTTTTTTTAGCTTGCAAAATTTGAGAAATAATTTCAGATGTTGTTAAATTTCTATTAAATCCTTGTTTTCCTGTTGCACAAAAATCACATTTTAAAGCACAACCAATTTGTGATGAAATGCATAGAGTAGAACGTTTTTTTTCTGGTATATAAACTGTTTCTATTTTTTGTTCATTTAAAGATGTAATCCATTTTTTTGTACCATCAGAAGATACTTTTTCTTCTGAAAAATTTGATATTTTTATATAAGCAATTTGGTTTAATTTTTTTCTAATATTTTTACTAATATTTAACATCTTATTAAAATCATAGCAATTATGGTTGTAAATCCATTTCATAATTTGATCAGCAGCAAAATTTTTCGCCCCAATTGATGTAAGAAACAATTGCATCTTTTTAGGGTCTAAATTTAGTAAATTTACTTTAGAATGAAAAACATTTAAATTGATATTTGTATCCATTTAAGAAACCTTAATTAAAAATAAATTTAATTAATATTTAATTTTAAATAACATAAATTAATTTAGAAGATTAAGAATATTAAATATATTTAAATTATGATATTATTAATTTGATATAAAATATATTTTTATAAAATAAATTATTTTTAAATTAGGAGAATTTAATGCATCCCATGTTAAATATTGCAATTCGTGCAATTCGAAAAGGAGGGGATATCATTATACAAAATTACGATACTCAAAAATTTATTAAAGAAAATTTTGAAAAAAAACAATATTTTATTAAAAAAGTAATGTATAAAACATATCAAGTAATTAGTGAAATTATTTATAAGTATTATCCAAGTCATATTATTATCAAAAAAAATACTAACTATATAGTAAATGATAAAAAAATTTTATGGGTTGTAAACGAATTAGATGGTAAAAAAAACTTTATTAAAAGTTTTCCACATTTTTGTATATCAATAGCAGTAATAATAAAAAAAAACACAGAAATATCAGTAATATATGATCCTATAAAAAATGATTTATTTACCTCTGTTAGAGGTCAAGGATCACAATTAAATGGTTATCGTACTCGATGCACTAATATAAATACTTTAACTGATATTACAATATCAACAAATTTATCTTTCCAAGCAAGACAATCTCAATATTATTTTGAGATATATAAAAAATTAATTCTATCTGGTATTTCATTTAGATATACTGGTTCAACTTTGCTTGATTTAGCATATGTATCTTCTGGAAAAATAGATTGTTTAATTATTAATTATAATTTATCAAATTCTACTAATTTTATTGCGGGTCAATTACAAGCACGAGAATCTGGATGCTTAACAAGTAATTTTCAAGAAAAAAACATTGATCTTATTTTAAATTTAACTAGTAATCCTAAATTTATTAAATTGATTACTGAAAAAATACGTCAATGTACAGATTGAAAATTTAGTTATGTTTTATTAGAAATAATCCATTTATTTTTAATAAAAAACGCTGACCAACCTGTAAATTTATTTTCTTTTTTAGAAGCTACGTATTGTCTTTTATTTAATTTATCAAAACAAACTATAGCTTTATTTCCTTCTTCATCTATTTTTGGAGCATCCGCTAAATAATGTAATCTCTCAGGTAACAAATGTTTAAACTGAAATAATTCTTCTACATAAGGAGATCTAGTTTCCTTTGATCTAGGAAAAGTGTGAGCGGCAAAAAAAATACCAGATATTCCTTCTCTTAAAACAAACCATGCGTCAGATTTAGTACATAATATATTTGGAAATGGAATAGGTGCTAATTTAGGTTTTGATATTTCACCATTAGGAAGAATTTTTCTTGTATTTTTACATGTTTTATTCACACACATGAAAAATTTACCAAACTTTCCTATTTTTAATAACATATTATTTTGACACTTTTCACAATATAGTTTTTTAGATGAATTAAAAAAACTTTCAAATTTACCTTTTTCGATATAATAAATTGTACATATAGGGCTATTACAACAAATATAAATTTTTAAATTTTCATTAATTAAATAGTCATCCATTATTAAATTACATTTTTCGCATTTTCTTTTTGGTTCTTTTTTAAAACAATCGTTTTTTTTAGCTAAATTAAAATCATTTAATGAAATTAAATTTATAGTATGTTTACAACGTTCTTCAGATTTTAAATTATATCCTGAACAACTTAAAAATACACCTGTAATAGCAGTTTTAATGCCCATTTTTTTGTTACAATTATCACAATTAATATTTGTGAGAATAGTAATATTATTTGCCATTCCACCATTTTCTGGAGGTTTTTTAGCTTGTTCAAATTGTTTTAAAAAATTTTTGAAAAACATATCAAGTACTTTTTTCCAAGAAATTTTATTATCAGAAATTTGATCAAGTTTTTGTTCCATGCGAGCAGTAAAATCGTAATCAACTAAATCAGTAAAACATTTTTTTAGTTGAGTAATAAGAATTGCACCTATTTTAGTAGCATAAAACTTGTTTTTTTCAACTTTTAAATATCCTTTATCTTTTATTCTTGTAATTATATTTGCGTAAGTAGAAGGTCTTCCAATGCCCTTTTTTTCTAGTTCTCGAACTAATGATGCTTCATTAAATCTAGGAGATGGTTTAGTAAACATTTGAATTGGTAAAAATTTTTCTATAAATAAATTATCGCCTATCTTACAATCTAAAAGTCGATTTTGAATTGACTTTTGCGTTTTTAATATTTTTGTCCAACCTTCAAAAAGCATCATATTTCCAGAAGTTTTTAGTTTAAATTTATCTACTATTACTTTTATTATAATAGATTTATATTTTTCTGGTTTCATTTGACAAGCTACAAATTGATTCCAAATTAATTTATATAATTTAATACTATCAGAATTCATTTTGTTTTGATTAATATCAGTTATTTCTATATCTGTGGGACGTATTGCTTCGTGTGCTTCTTGAGAATTTTTTTTATTTAAATATATATTAGGTGTTTCAGGTAGAAAATTAATACCATAATAATTTTTTATATAACTTCTTACTTTTTTAATTGCATAATCGCTTAAGAAAAAAGAATCAGTTCTCATATAAGTTATATACCCTTCTTCATATAACTTTTGTGCTAAAAACATAGTTTTTTTTACACTAAATCCTAAATGAAGACTAGATGCTTGTTGTAGTGTAGATGTTATGAAAGGAGCGGGTGGTTTTCTATATAAAATTTTCTCTTTACGATCAGTAACAAAAAAAGATTGATTTTTAAGTTTTTCAATAATTAAATTCACTTCTTTTTCATCATGTAAAGTAAGTATTTTATTTTTATAATGCGTAACTTCCATAAGAATATTTTTTTTTTCAAACGAAATAAAACTAACATTCAGTTTCCAATATTCTTTTGATATGAAATTTTTTATTTCATCTTCTCGTTCTGTAATAATTCTTACAGCTACTGATTGTACTCGACCTGCAGATAAACCTCTACAAATTTTTTTCCATAATAAAGGAGAAATCATATATCCTACGATTCGATCCATGAATCTACGAGCTTGCTGTGCATAAACTCGATTCATATTAATTTGACCGGTATTTTGAAAAGCTTTTTCAATTGAATGTTTGGTTATTTCATTAAAAACTACACGAATAAATTTAGAGGAATCTCCACCTATTACTTCTTTTAAATGCCAAGCTATTGCTTCTCCTTCTCTATCTAAATCTGTAGCAAGATATATGTGATCTACTTTATTCGCAATATTTTTTAATTCATTAATAATTTTTTCTTTACCAGGTAAAATATGATATTCAACATTCCAATTTTCATATGGATTAATTCCCATTTGTTGAATTAAAAGTTTTTTTTCATGATGTTCAAAAAAAGAATTTTTAGTTTTTTTTATTTTTTTAGGTTGATTTTTTAACAAGTCTCGAACATGACCAATACTAGATTTAACTATATATTTATCACCTAAATATTGATTTATAGTTTTTGCTTTAACTGGTGACTCAACTATAACTAGAGATTTGTACATTAATTTAATCCAATGAATAATGTAAATATTATATAATCATTATAGTTAAAATTTATATTTTATAATTTATTTAAAACGTTTGAAATATAAAAAATAAAAATATAAATTTTTATGTTTTAAAAATTATTTTATTTACAAAGATTTAATATTATTTTATAAATACTTTTTATATCAACTAATAAGTTTAATGAAATAATTTGAATTTATTTTTTAATCAAATTACATAAACTATTTAATAGTTTAAAATTTAATTTTTTGCACTGTCCTTCTTTTAAATTTTTTGGTAAAAAAATATTTCCATATCGGACTCTAATTAATTTGCTTACTTGACATTGAACTGCATTAAAAATTAATCTAATTTCACGATTCTTACCTTCACATAAAACACCTTTAAACCATTTATTTTTATTTTTATTATTTGAAATTAACTCAATACTTTTAAATGCAAAATAATTATTTTGAACTTTAACTCCTTTTTTCAAAACATCTATTGTATTTTTATTTATCTTCCCAAAGACACGTATGAAATATTCACGTTCAATTTGATTTTTTGGATGCATAAGCTGGTTAGCTAGTTTTCCATTATTTGTAAATAGCAGTAATCCTTTAGTATTGATATCTAAGCGCCCAATACAAACCCATCTACTTAATTTTAAAATAGGTAATTTATTAAATACAGTCAATCGTTTTTTCGGATCATTTCTAGTACATATTTCGCCTATAGGTTTATTATAAATAATTACTTTCAATTTTTTATTTTGTTCAAAAATTATTTTTTCTTTATTCATAAAAACTTCTTCAACATTTTTTTGATCTAAATATTGACCAATAATTGCTTTTTTTCCATTTACAAATACGTTTCCTTTTTTAATTGTTGATTCTATATAGCGACGAGAACCATATCCTAAATTAGAAAGCATTTTTTGTATTTTTTCTGCCATGGGAACGCCTTTTAATATTTTTAAAAAAATTTATTGGAAGTAACGTTAATAAAATCCCTATAAAAAGCGGAAAAATACAGAATAATTCATATAAAAAAAATGTTTTTTTATAAAAATAAATTTCTAAAATATAAGAAATTAAAGGAAAAATTAAAAAAACAGTAGAAGCACAAAATGGACTAACTTTTTTTTGTAAATAAAAATAAGATAAAATACCGAAAACGCCAGAAAAATCTCCAAGATAAAAAATAGCTAAAATTGATTTATTAGAAAATAAATTAATATTAGGGTTTTCTAAAAACCAAGAGATAGTGGATAAAAATATTCCAGATATTAAAGATGGTAATGCATTAAATGTAATAACGGAAACATTAGTACATTTTCTTTGACATTCTATATAAATTAAAGCATGACTAAATAATGCTAAAATTAATGCTAAAATACCTTTCCATTGAAAAAAGCATGCTGACTTTAAATCAATAAATAAAATAATAAATAATGTAATTAAAGAAATAATTATGCCAATTTTTTTAATTAAATCTATTTTTTTTTTAAAAAAAAAGAAGAAAGCATTAATATAACAACTGGCATATTTGCAAAAATAACTGAAGCAACAGAAGAAGTTACATATTTTCCTCCATATAACATAAGCGTAAAAGGTATTAAAAAATAAAATAAAGAAATAATAATTTGAAAACCTCTTTGACCATATGGAAATAAAAGAGGTGCTTTTGTAATATAAGAAAATAGAATTAGTAAAGGAGAGGCAACTAAAAATCGTATTCCGGTAGCAAATAATGGAGGAATTGTTTCTACAGCGACTTTCATAGCTATCCAAGTAGTTCCCCAAGTAATAGATACTACAGAAAATAATAATATTATTATTATTTTATTCATTTTAAATTTCCAATAATAAAATTATTATATATAACATATTATATTAATAGTTATATATTATTTTTAATAAAAAATTTTTTAAAGATAAAAATATTATAAATAAATTTTTTTTAAATTTAAATTGAATTATTTAACTCAATCGATTATTGTGAAAAATCATAAAAACAATAAAAAATATTAATTTTTTAATTAAAATGTTAAAAGGTGATTAATGCAAAATATATTTAAAAAAATTTATAAGCTGAAATTTTTAAATCAAGAAGAAAGTTATAGATTATTTAAATCTATTATTTCTGGAACAATAAATGAGATACAATTATCATCTATTTTAACAGCTATGCATATTCGCAATGAATCAATGGAAGAAATATTAGGTGCAATTTATGCTTGTTTAGAAACAATGAAGTTATTTCCTAGGCCTAATTATGTGTTTTCTGACATAGTTGGAACGGGAGGAGATAACAAAAATACAATTAATATTTCAACTGCTAGTGCTTTTGTTGCATCCTACTGTGGATTTAAGATTATTAAACACTGTAATAGAAGTATCTCAAGTACATCGGGTTCATCTGATATTTTAAAAAAATTTAAAATTAATTTAAATCCATCCTTAAAAAATTCTTTAAAAACTCTAGATAAATTAAATATTTGTTTTTTATTTGCACCGCAATATCATGATGGTTTTCAATATGCTATGAATGTTCGAAAAATTTTAAAAATTAAAACTATTTTTAATTTATTAGGACCATTTTTAAATCCTTCCCGTCCTTTTCACACAGTAATAGGTGTTTATAAAAAGGATTTAATGAATCCTATGATTGAAATTTTAAAAAAATTAAAATACCAACAAGGTATTGTGTTACATGGTAATGGAACTGATGAAGTTGCATTAGATGGTGTTACATATATTTCAGAATTATTAAATAAAAAAATTTACTCATATCAATTAGAAGCAAAAGATTTTGGTTTAAAAACACATTCTAAAAAAACACATATAGTAAGTTCTTCAGAAGAAAGCTATGATATTATTAAAAAAACTATGCAAGGAAAAGGAGATAAGTTTCATGAAGAATTAATTGCTGTGAACGTTGCAATTTTATTAAAAAATTTTGGATATGCAGATTTAAAAAAAAATACAATAATGGCATTAAACTATATTCGAAGTGGTGAAGTTTACAAACATATCATTAAAATTTCTAATATGTTAAAAGAAGATAAATAAATATGCAAGAAACAATACTCAATAAAATTGTAAAAGATAAAATAGCTTGGATTAAAGATAGAAAAAAAAAAGAACCTTTCAAAGATATTAAAAATAAAATTAACATAAAAACTCGTAATTTCTATAATGCGTTAAAAAATAAAAATTGTTTTTTTATATTAGAGTGTAAAAAATCATCTCCTTCTTTAGGGATCATTAAAAAAAATTTTAATTTAATTGAAATTTCTAATACATACAAGAAATATGCTTCTGCTATTTCAATTTTAACAGATGAAAAGTATTTTCATGGAAATTTAAAATTTATAAATATTGTAAGAAATTATGTTTTTCAACCAATTTTATGTAAAGATTTTTTTATTGATCCATACCAAGTTTATTTAGCTCGATATTATAACGCAGATGCTATTTTGCTTATGTTATCTATTTTGAATAATGAACAATATATTACATTATCCAAAATAGCAAAAAAATTAAATATGGGAATTTTAACAGAAGTTAACAATATTGAAGAATTAAATCGTGCTATTAAATTAAATGCTGAAATTATTGGAATTAATAATCGTAATTTACATGATTTATCAATTGATTTAAATCGTACTCGAATTTTATCTCCATTAATAAAAAACAAAATAATTATCAGTGAATCAGGAATAACTAAAAATTCTCAAATAAAAGAGCTAAGTAAAATAGTTAATGGTTTTTTAATTGGATCAAGTTTAATGTCAAAAAAAAATTTAGAAATAAGCACTAAATCTTTAATTTTCGGTCATAATAAAGTATGCGGATTAACTCGTTCTATTGATGCTCAAGTAAGTGAGAAATATGGTGCGATTTATGGAGGTTTAATTTTTGCAGAAAATTCACCTCGTAAAATTACAAAAAATATCGCAAAAAATATTATTTTTAATAGCAATTTAAAATATGTAGGGGTATTTCAAAATCAAGATATCAGTATTATTTTAGACATTGCTAATGAATTAAATTTATATGCTATACAATTACATGGCGATGAAAATCAAAAATATGTTGATTTATTAAGAAATAAATTACCTAAAAATATTAAAATTTGGAAAGCATTTTCTATTCAATCTAAAGTGCCTTTACTTAATTGGAATTATATAGATAAATATTTATTTGATTCCTATTCTGGAGGAAGCAATACATCATTTGATTGGGGTATTTTAAAAAATTGTGTATTAAATAAAGTAATTTTAGCCGGAGGTATTAATATTAAAAATTGTACTATTGCTTCAAAATTAAATTGTGCTGGACTAGATTTAAATTCTGGAGTAGAAATATCACCTGGTATTAAAGATCATAGAAAAATAAAATCAATTTTCCAGAAATTAATATCTTAAAAATCGTTTTTCATAAAAAAGAGGAATAATTTTAAATGACTTTACTCGATCCTTATTTTGGAGAATTTGGAGGTATGTATGTTCCTCAAATATTAATGCCAGCTTTATATGAATTAGAGCGTAATTTTATTGCCGCAAAAAAAGATATAAATTTCCAAAAAAAATTTTTATTTTTATTAAAAAATTACGCAGGAAGACCAACACCATTAACTTTATGTAAAAATTTGACTCAAGGTACAAAAACACATATTTATTTAAAAAGAGAAGATTTATTACATGGAGGAGCACATAAAACTAATCAAGTACTAGGACAAGCAATGTTAGCAATTCAAATGAACAAAAAAGAAATTATTGCTGAAACTGGTGCAGGTCAACATGGTGTAGCTACTGCAATTGTTTGTGCACTGCTAAATTTGAAATGTCGAATTTATATGGGTTATAAAGATATTGAACGTCAAAAACCAAATGTATTTCGTATGAAATTAATGGGTGCAGAGGTTATATCTGTTAAAAATGGTTCTGGAACTTTAAAAGATGCATGCAATGAAGCATTACGAGATTGGTCTGGTAGTTATAAATATTCACATTATATGATAGGAACAGCTGCAGGTCCACATCCTTATCCAAGAATTGTTAAAGAGTTCCAAAAAATAATTGGAGAAGAAACAAAAAAGCAAATTTTAGAACAAGCAAAAAGATTGCCAGATTCTATTATTGCATGTGTTGGAGGAGGATCAAATGCTATTGGTATGTTTTCTGATTTTATAAATGAAAAAGTCAATTTAATTGGCGTTGAACCAGCTGGTCAAGGTATAAGCACAGGAAAGCATGGAGCACCGCTAAACCATGGCAGAACAGGAATTTATTTTGGAATGAAGTCTTACTTAATGCAAAATGAAGAAGGTCAAATTCAAAAATCTTGGTCTATTTCTGCTGGTTTAGATTTTCCTTCAGTGGGTCCTGAACATGCTTGGTTAAATAGTATTAAACGTGCTCAATATGTTTCAATTACTGATAAAGAAGCATTAGAAGCATTTCAAATTTTATCTAAAAAAGAAGGTATTATTCCAGCTCTAGAATCTTCTCATGCAATAGCTTATGCATTAAAAATAATGAATATGCATCCTGATAAAAGTCAAATTTTAATCGTTAATCTTTCTGGTCGTGGAGATAAAGATATTTTTACAGTAAGTGAGATTTTAAAAACAGGAAAAAATTGTGAGCCGTTATAAAAAAATATTTCAAACAAAAACTTTACTTAAAGAAGGCTGTTTTGTTCCATTTATAGTCATAGGCGATCCTTCTTTAGAAATGTCAATAAAAATTATTGAAGCATTGGTTGAAAATGGAGCGGATGCATTAGAACTAGGAATTCCATTTTCAGATCCTTTAGCAGATGGTCCTATTATTCAAAAATCAAATTTACGGGCTTTATCTAATAATTATGGTGTTTCAAAGTGTTTTGAAGTAATTCAAACATTACGCAAAAAATATTTAAATATACCTATAGGTATATTATTATATGCTAATCTTGTATATAGTCAGGGCATTAAAAATTTTTATAAAAAATGTTCAAAATGTGATTTAGACTCAGTATTAATAGCTGATGTGCCCATTGAAGAATATAATATTTTCTATAAATATGCTAATGAATTTAACATTGACTCTATTTTTATTTGCCCTCCTGATGCAGATGATCATTTTCTTTCTCAACTTGCTTTATATGCAAAAGGTTATATTTATTTATTATCTCGTCCTGGTGTAACTGGGTTAGAAACAAAAAGAACTGCTCTTTCAAGCAAGTTTATAAAAAAAGTAAAAAAATACAATACTCTTCCATTATTGCAAGGTTTTGGTATTAATAATTCTATTGCAGTTAAAAAGTCAATTTTATTAGGTACTAATGGTGTAATATGTGGTTCGGCAATTATAAATATTATTGAAAAAAATTTAAATGAAGAAAAAGAAATGATAAAAAAAATAAAAAATTTTAGTTTTAAATTAATACAATCTACAAAATTTATTTAAATAAATTTTTAAAAATTTTATTTTTTTATATCTTAAAATTACTTTCAAAGAATATATTAATCTAAAATAATATGTATTATCTTAAAATTTTATAAAATATTTATAGGGGATATACATATGTTTATTACAATCCGTGAATTGTATAATGATACATGTCACTTTGTATCTAAAGAAATAAAAACTATTTTTTTTATATCTGTCATAACTACTTTTATAAGTATTCTAATAAATATGTTAATTAAACCAGATATGCATATTATTTCTATAATAGAAAATAATAGGTTTATAAATTCTTATTCAGTTTTTGATTTTATAAATAACATGACAGAATACGAAAAAAAAGAATTGTTAAAATATTCTATATTCAAAATAATTGAATTTTTAACTAGTAAAACTTTTTTATTAGGAAGTATAATTACTTTGATTACATATTTGTCTAATAGAAAAAAACAGAAAATTACATCTTCAATAATGTTTTTAGCTAAAATTTTACCAAGTTTATTTATATTAAATTGTATTACTAATATTATTATTCAAATAGGTTTTATGTTTTTTATTTTACCAGGTATATTTTTATCGATATTACTTGCTTTATCGCCTATTATTTTTTCATTTCAAAAAAACACTTTAATAGAATCGATACGATTAAGTATTGCTATTTCTTGGAAATATATAAATATTATAGGTACGGGAGTATTACTTTGGATGTGTGTAAAATTTATTTTAACAAAAATTTTACTAAATATTCACTTGATGAACAAAAATTTTATTTCTTTTATATTAAATATTAATATGAATATATTTTTTTCTATTTTAATTATATATTTATTTAGATTTTATATGTTATTTTCACGAACTGAAAAATAAAAAATTTTTTAGGTCTCAATATGCAAAAAATACTAAATTTATTACCAATAATAACTTTTTTTATATTCTATAAAATATATGATATTTTTATAGCATCTAAATTTTTAATTATTATATCAGGTTTTACTTGTATATTAGATTGGATTATCTCCAAAAAAATAGATAAAATTAATTTGATAAGTTTTATTTTAATTGCAGTTTTTGGTTCGCTTACTATATTTTTTCATAATAGCCAATTTATTAAATGGAAAATAACAATAATTTATATATTTTTTTCTATTGTATTATTAATAAGTCAATTTTATAAAAAAAAACCAATAATACAAAAATTTTTAGAAAAAAATATAAAACTTGATGATATTTATTGGAAAAAAATTAATTTTTTTTGGGCATTATTTTTTTTATTTTGTAGTATTTTAAATATTTATATAGCATTTTATTTTTCAGAAGAAACTTGGGTAAATTTTAAAGTTTTTGGACTCTCAATTTTAATGCTTTTTTCTATTTTAACTACAAGTGTTTATATAAAAAATAAAATATTAAAAAAGAAATAATTTTTTATATAATTTAAATATATAATAGAGCGAATATTTTAATAATGCAAAAAGAAAATAAATCACTACCCAAAGGAACAATTGTATTAAAAACTCTTGCAATGCCTTCAGATACTAACGCAAATGGTGATATATTTGGAGGTTGGATTATGTCTCAAATGGATATGGGAGGTGCTATATTAGCAAAAGAGATAGCAGGAGGAAAAGTTGTTACCGTTAGAGTAGATGGAATTACTTTTTTAAAACCTGTTTCAGTAGGTGATATTGTAAGTTGTTATGCAAATTGTATTAAAATTGGTAAAAGTTCAATAACTATCAATGTAGAAGTTTGGATTAAAAAAATTTACTCTAAACCATTAGGACAATACTATTGTGCTACAGAAGCAATATTTATCTATGTCGCAATTGACCAAACAGGAAAACCTCGTGAATTATTACCTATGAGTATTATTTAAAAATATTTTAAATTAAATAAATTTTTTAATAAATATAATAAAAATTAACACTTTAAAAAAGTAATAATCTAAAATAATTAATTTAAAAATATTACTTTTTTAAAAGTGTTGAAAAATAAATTTAATTTTAAACACCTCATAAAAAATTAATAATTTTTTATTATTAAACAAATAAAATTTTTTGTTAAATATAAAAAATTCAATTAAATACAAAAACTTTTTTAAAAAAAGTATAAATAGGACCTTAAAATGAATGGATATTTTTTATGATTCAACTACGTGTTTAGTTGTTTTAATATACTGGTTGCTAATTGTTCATATTACCTACTGTATTTTAGTTAAACGTCGTAGTATACCTTCTTCTATGTCTTGGTTATTAACTATTTATATTATTCCTTTTATTGGAATTGCAATTTGGTTTTTTTTCGGTGAGTTTTATTTAGAAAAAAGACATAAAAGAATAGCTAAAAAAATCTGGTCTATATCTAATCAATACCTTAATCAACTTAAATCTTGTAAATATATTTTTCAAATCAAAAATAGTGAAGTTGCAACTTCTTTATTTCAACTTTGTAAACATAGACAAGGAATTTCTGGTATCAAAAATAATAAAATTACACTATTAAGTGATAATAAAAAAACAATTAATATTTTAATTCGTGATATTTATTTAGCGCGTAAAAATATTGAAATGGTATTTTATATTTGGAAACCAGGAGGTCTTGCTGATGATGTAGCAATGGCGCTTATTGATTCAGCGAAACGAGGGATACGTTGTAGACTTATGCTAGATTCAGCTGGTAGTCTTGATTTTTTTAGAAGTCCTTGGGTTCAAAAAATGAAAAAATCTGGTATTCAAATTGTAGAGGCATTAAAAGTTAATTTAGTAAGAATGTTTTTACGTCGATTAGATTTAAGGCAACATAGAAAAATAATATTAATTGATAATTATATATCATATTCTGGAAGTATGAATTTAGTCGATCCAAATTTATTTAAAAAATCTTCAGGAATTGGTCAATGGATTGATTTAATGACGCGAATCGAAGGACCTATAGCTACAACAATAGGTATGATTTATTCCTGTGATTGGGAAATTGAAACAGGTTGTAAAATTTTACCTAAATTACCTAATAAAGAAATGTTACAAAACGTATCAAATAAAAATTCTAGTATTCAAGTAATTGCATCTGGACCTGGTTTTCCTAAAAATGTAATTCATCAAGCTTTATTAACAGCAATTTATTCAGCAAGAAATGAACTTATTATGACTACACCATATTTAGTTCCAAGTGATGATTTATTACATGCTATTTGTACAGCAGCACAAAGAGGCGTAAAAGTTAGCATTATTATACCTTTGTATCACGATTCTGTTTTAGTAAAATGGGCAAGTAGAGTTTTTTTTAGTGAATTATTAGAAGCAGGAGTAAAAATTTATCAATTTAAAAATGGATTATTACATAGCAAAAGCATATTAGTTGATCGTCAACTTAGTTTAATTGGTACAGCTAATTTAGATATGAGAAGTTTATGGTTAAACTTTGAAATTACTTTAGTTATTGATGATACTAATTTTAGTAAAAAATTGTCTTTAATACAAAACGAATATATTTCTAATTCTGAATTATTAGATAAAGATCTTTGGTATAATCGCGCATATTGGAAAAAAATATTAGAAAAAATTTTTTATTTTTTAAGTCCATTGTTATAAAAAATCAATTATATATTTATATTAATTATTTTAAAAAAAGAAAATAATAATTTTTAAAATTAAAAAACTAAATAACTTAAATAATTTAGTTGGGGTTTATAAAAACCCCTTCTACTTAAAATAGTATAAAATTTTTTAAAACATACATGTAATACTATTAAATAATATATTAAAGTTAACTCAATAAAAATTTTATTATATATTTTTATTGTATTATATATATCTTTTTAAAAATTTTTACTTAAATAGTAAATGACCCATTTTTTCTGCTTTAGTTTTTAAATAGCTATAATTTTTATCATTTTTTTGAGCTATAAGAGGAACTCTTTCCACAACATCAATTCCAGCAGAAACAAGCATATTTACTTTATATGGATTATTAGTTAACAATCTAATTTTTTTTATATTTAGAATATTAAAAATATCAGCGCATAACGAAAAGTCTCGTTCATCTGCAGAAAAACCAAGTTTTAAATTAGCTTCTACAGTATCTAATCCTTGATCTTGCAAAGCATACGCTTTAATTTTATTAAGAAGACCAATATTTCTTCCTTCTTGACGATGATATATTAATATACCACTACCTTCATGTGCAATTTTATTCATCGACATTTTTAATTGATCTCCACAATCACATCTTAAACTAAAAAATGCATCTCCTGTTAAACATTCGGAATGTATTCTAGAAAGAATAGGTATATTCTTTTTTATATCTCCATAAACAAGAGCAATATGATTTTTCCCATTCTTTTTTTCTTCAAATCCGAATATAATGAAATTTCCCCAACGAGTAGGCAATATAGCTTTTTCGATTTTAATCAATTGCATGAAAACTCCTTTATTTCTATTTATATTTTTAAATTTAAATTAATAAAAAATATTTTTAAATATTAAAATATTATTGCATAGATTGTATTATAAAATTCAGTTTTTTAATTGGATTTTTTGAACAAGTGATAGAACGTCCTACAACTATATAATCAATTGGAAATGTTTTAGCTTGTTTTGGAGTGATAATTTGATATTGATCAAAAGCAGAGTCATTAAAACATCTAATACCTGGAGTTATTATTTTATGTTCATTTCCACATAACAATTTAATTTTTTTTGCTTCTTTCCCCGGACAAACAACACCGTCTAAACCACAATCACGAGATAATTTAGCTAGAATTAAAATATAATCTTGTAATGATATTTGAATACCAATATCTTTTAAATCTTCTTGTTTTAAACTAGTAAGTGCTGTAACTGCTATTAATAAAGGACGTTTTTTAAATGATTGTAATGCCTTTTTGGCAGACATTAGCATTTTTTTTCCACCAGAAGCATGAACACTTAACATCCATATTCCTAGATCTGCCGCTGCTTGTGTTGCATAAAAAACAGTATTAGGAATATCATGAAATTTCAAATCTAAAAATATATTAAACCCTAATTTATGTAATTCATTAATAAATTTTTGTCCTAAAATTGTAAACATTTCTTTTCCAATCTTTAAATAAAATAAAGATGGATTGAGAAGATCTACTAATTTCATAGCTTCTTTTTTACTATAAAAATCTAATGCAATAATAATTTTAGGAATATTAGAATAATTAACTTTCAATGCTATTTAACCTCTACGGTAAAGGATTAAGTATTAATTTTTTAAAATATTTAGAAAACTGAAATAACTTATATTTTATTATTTTTAAATATTTAATTTTTAATAACAATAAAAATATTTTTAAAGAAATATAATTAATCATTTTTATATATTAATTTTGAATACTAGCGTGATATGATGAACGTACAAAAGGCCCGCAATAAGCGTTTTTAAAACCAATAGATATTGCTTCTTTTTTAATATTTTCAAATTCTAAAGGTGATATATAACGTTCTACTGGAAGATGATTTTTACTAGGTTGAAGATATTGTCCCACTGTTAGTAATGTAACACCACTTGAATAAAGATCTTTCATTACTTGAATAATTTCCTTATCTTTTTCGCCTATACCTACCATTAAACCTGATTTAGTAGGAACTTGATTATATTTTTTTTTAAATGATTCTAATAATAATAATGATTTTTTATAATTAGCACCAGGACGTATTTTTTTATAAAGTCGAGGAACATTTTCTATATTATGATTAAAAATATCAGGTAACTCTGAATTAAAAATTTTTAAAACTAATTCAATTCTACCTCTAAAATCAGGAACTAATATTTCAATTTTTACTTTATTTTTACTTCTAATAGAATTCATGCAATTAACAAAATGTTGAGCACCACCATCATATAAATCATCTCTTACAACTGAAGTAATTACTACATAATTGATTCTCATATCAAATATAGTTTTTGCTAATTTTTTAGGTTCTTCTAAATCTAAATTTTTAGGTTTTCCATGCGATACAGCGCAAAATGGACAATTTCGAGTACATATGTCTCCAAGAATCATAAAAGTCGCAGTACCATTATTAAAACATTCTGATAAATTTGGACAATTCGCTTCTTCACAAACAGAGTATAAGTTATTTTTACGTAAAGCATATTTTACTTGATTAATACGAGATGTATTAACAGGTAATTTAATTTTTATCCAATTTGGTTTATTTAATTTATTTTTTTTTACTAAAATGTTCTTAATAGGTATCAAATTTATTTTTTTATTCATAAACTTTATTATCGTTAAATTAGAAATATATATATATTGTAGTTAATAAAAAATATTTTTAAAATATTTAAAAATTTTTAAAAATCTGATTTTTTTATGATTTTAACATTGAATAATTGAGCTAATTTTTTTATTAAAATAATACGAATATCTTTTAATGTTAAAAAAGAATTAAATTCTTTTATTTGTGTCATTTTCATATATATATCTCCACAAGGATAAATATAATCAAAAGGAGTTAAATCCATATCAACATTTAATGATAAACCATGTAAAGTACAGCCTTTTTTAATCCTTAATCCTAAAGAACATATTTTTTTATTTTTCACATAAACTCCTGGAGCTTTTTTTTTAATATTTGATTTAATGGAAAAATAATTTAAAGTATCTATTATTAAAATATGCATAATATCCATTAATTCACGAATATTAATTTTTCGACGTTTTAAATCAATTAAAAAATATAATATTTGTTGTCCAGGACCATGATATGTTATTTGACCACCTCTATTAGAGGTTACTATAGGAATATTATTAATAAAATTATTTTTAGATATTATTGAATAATTTTGCTTTAATAAACCCTGTGTGAAAATAGGATAATGCTCTACAAACCAGATTTCATCGAATGTAAAACTGTTACGTGTGTCTGTAAAAGAATTCATTTCACTAACAATTTTAATCCAATCTATTAATCCAATATTTTTAAAAAAAATAATTTTATTTTCCAACGAAGTTTCCAATATTATATTTAACAAGTAAAATATCAAATAATATTTTTTAAATTAATGTAATAATTCATTAAAAATAGATTTTATTCCAATACTAACAAATTCAATTCCTAAAGACATTAACAATAAACCCATAACACGTGTAATAATATTGATTCCTGTTTTTCCTAATATTTCAACTACACATGGAGCAGCTCGAAAGCATAGCCAACAAAACAAAGAAAATAAAAAAATAGATATAGTACACCCAACTAAATTTAACCAAGTAGAATAATAAGTACTCCAAACAATTGTTGAACTAATAGCGCCTGGACCTGCAATTAAAGGCATTGCTAAAGGAACAACACTGATATTTTCTTGGACTTCTTCTCTATTTTTGTTAATTTGTTTATTTTTTGTAAATTTTCCATTAATCATAGAAAAAGCAATACCCATAATTAATAAACCTCCTGCGATACGAAAAGAATTAATAGATATACCAAAAATATTTAAAATACTATTACCTAAAAATAATGATATTAATAATATTAAAAATGCAGAAAAATTTGCTACTAAATTAGTTTTTTTTCGCTCTAATATATTTTGATGAGCTGTCATAGTAGTGAAAATAGGAATCATTCCGATGGGATTTACTAGTGCACACAAACTTATAAAAAACTTTATATATATAGAAAAATCAAAAATTGAAATATGCATATTGAACTCTTAATTAATATTAAAATTCTTTTAATTTTATTATCAAAAGATTTTAAAAAATATTTAAAAAATAAATTATTTTAATTTAAAATCATTTTAAAATATTAAATTCATATTTAATACTCTGGTTTAGCAATAATACTTCTAGTTTTAAATCGAATCTCACATAATATTATTTGAATTAAATCAGAAACTTTATAACATAAATTACCATTAATAAACACTTGGCCTATTTCTTGGTTTAAGATTAATTCTTCTCGAATAGGATGTAAAAATAATGCAGGAATGAAAACATTTGCACCATTTTCTATTATCTTAGCGCGTATTCCACTTCTAGAAACATCAATAATTTCAGCAGAAAATTTTTTATTTTGATATTCTTTCTTTTGCAAAAGTATTGTATAAAGCCAATCTGTAATATCTCTTTCAGCTATTCTATTTTTTCGTCTTTGTTCACTGATTTTTAATTTTATTTCTTCATTAGGTTTAATAGTTTTTTCTTTTGTGATAATGGATTTTAATAAACGATGATTAATCATATCACTATATTTTCGAATAGGTGATGTCCAAGTAGCGTATTCTGAAAATCCTAACGCAAAATGTGGACTAGGCGTAGTACTAAAATCTCCAAAAGATTGATATCGTCGAACACGACTATTAATGTAATCATTTGATAAAATATTTAAAACACGTCTAAGATTGCAAAATCCTTTTAATGTCATTATTTCTTTAGCAGTAAATTTTAAATTATAATTTTTTAAAAAAGAAACTGTATTTTCTGCATTAATACAATCAAAACCAGAATGTATATTATATATCCCAAATCCAAGATTTTTTGATAAAAAATTTGCAGCTACAATATTTGCTATTATCATTGATTCTTCAATGATTTTATGAGCAATTCGTCTTTTCTCAACAACTACATTTTTTACTTTTCCAGTTTCAGAAAACTGAAATCTATATTCCAAGCTATCTTTAAATAATACAGCATGTAATTTTCGCCATTTTATACGTGATAAACATAATTGATATAAAAGTAAAATTTGATTTTGAATAGATTTTTTCGATGGCTCCCAACATCCCTTCTTTTCAATCCAATTTGATACGTCTTCATAAGATAACTTTTCTTTTGATATAATCCATGCTAAAAAAAAATCAGCTATATTAGAAATATTTCCATTTTTATTAATTGTTATAGAGCATGCTAAAACTGGACGACGTTCGTTAGGGATTAATGAACATATGTTTTCTGATAACTCCCTAGGTAACATAGGAATATTAAAACCTGGTAAATAATTTGTAAAACCTCTTTTAGAAGCGATTATATCTAATTTACTTCCACTTTCTATATATGCAGTTGGATCTGCAATAGCTACAGTTAAACAAAAATTTCCATCATTAGTTTCTTTGATAAATAAAGCATCATCAATATCTTTTGTATTAAGATTATCTATTGTAATAAAATCAAGATTTGTTAAATCTCTTCTTTTAAAATGATTATCTTTTAATATAAAATCTTGATTTTTAATTAAAGGTTCTTTTTTATCGAGGTTATGACGTGATAAAGTTACCCACCATGGTGTTAATGGATCGTTGCTTTTGACTATTTCTTCAATTAATTCAGCAGAAAATACAGAATGTCCATTAAGCTTATGTTGTACTAAATTAGCTACAGCCCAATCTCCAGTTTGAAATAAATTAGTACAATTTTTTTTAGGATAACATATTATAATTAGATCTTTTAAAAAAGGATAATCTGGTAGAATAAATAATTTGTTATCTTTTTTTTCAATTTTTCCCACAAATCTTTTTAAAAAAGGTTCGATTAATATTTCTGGATCAACTATTTCACGATCTTTTTCAATTTTTAATAAAGCAGATATTTTATCTCCATGCATAACCTTTTTCATATTTTTAGGTGGTATAAAATAACTTTTTTGTGGATCAACTTCTAAAAAACCAAATCCTCTTTCTGTGCTTTTTACTATTCCTTCAACCCGTGGTGTTTGTTTATGTAAATTTTTTTTTAATTGTTTAAGTAATGGATTGTTTTGGAACATAATTATAAGACCTAACTATTTAACAAATAATTTTATTATTTAAGAAATTTTAATATATAACTTATTTATAAATTATCATAGATAAATTTTATTAAAAAACTTTTTGATTTTAAATTATGTTATTGGGCACATTTACATTAAAACCATTATCAACATAAATAATTGAACCAGTTATTCCAATAGATAAATTTGAGCATAAAAAAGCCGCAACATTTCCTATTTGTCTACTAGTGATATAGCTTTTAATAAACGAAACTGATTTTTGATATTTTTGTATTTTAGAAAAATTTTTGATCTGATAAGAAGATACAGTTTTTATAGGTCCAGATGAAATCCCATTAACTCTAATATTTTTTTTGCCTAATGCATGAGCCATATATCGAACATTAGATTCTAAAGAAGCTTTAGCGAGTCCCATCATGTTGTAATTAGATAAAACCCTTTGCGATCCTAAATAAGATAATGTAATTAGAGAAGAAAATTTATTTAACATATTTTTTGATTCTCTTGCCATACTTAAAAAACTATAGGAACTAATTTCATGAGCTAAATTAAATGATTCTTTAGTGCTACTTTCAACAAAGTCTTGATGCATTTGTTCTTTAGGACAATAAGCAATTGAATGAACAAATCCATCAAACTTATTCCATATTTTTTTTAAATTAAAAAATAGTTCTTTAATGTTTTCATCACTAGAAACATCACAAAAAAAAATAGTATTAACACTCATCGAATTAATTAAATGTTTAATTTTATTAATAATTTTTTTATTTTGGCATACAAAACTTAATTCTGCTTTTTGTTTATATAAAGCCTTTGCTATACCTAATGCAATTGATCTTTCATTAGATATACCAGTTATTAAAATTTTTTTACCTTTTAAAAATCCCATATTAAATTTCCAAAAGCAAAATCTATATGCATAAATTTTTTATAATAGATAATACCTTATTTCTATTAATATATAAAAAATAAAAATATATCTAAATTAGTTTGTAAATTTTTATTACTTTTTTTAAATAATTCAATGCTTGTTTAGAAGGATGTTTCTTTATATATTGAAAAAACTTTTTTATTGTCATGGTATTTATAATTTTTATTGCGGTCTGTTTATCTTTAGAAAATATTTTTAATAACGCGCTAGTTCCATTAACATAAGAAACAATAGTTGCATATCTCATTATTTCTTTGTTTTTGATTCCAATTAGATTTCTTGTTTGTAATAAACGAAGATAAGAAGTTCCAATATTTATATTAATTCTAGGATTATATAATTCAGTTACAGATGGTTGACCTTTTTTTCCAATTAACCGATATATATCTAAACCTGCTGCAGATGGTTTAATTTGCATTAATCCAATTGCATTAGAACTGCTTTTGGCGAAAGGATTACCAGCAGACTC
Organism: Buchnera aphidicola (Aphis craccivora); assembly: GCF_005082145.1. Classification (NCBI taxonomy): domain Bacteria; kingdom Pseudomonadati; phylum Pseudomonadota; class Gammaproteobacteria; order Enterobacterales; family Erwiniaceae; genus Buchnera; species Buchnera aphidicola. The sequence continues at coordinate 287,446 of NZ_CP034897.1, read as the reverse complement.
GACATATATAATAGATTTAATTAGTTTTTCATCGATATTATATTTATTTGATGCATTTTTAATAAAATAATTCCAGTGATAAATTCTTTTTTCGATTTGTTTTTTATTTAAAGGAAAAATTTTTTTTATATTTATAGGTTTATTACAACCTAATATAAAGATTATGGAAAAAATAAAAGCTTTTAATATCATAAAGAACAACTCCTTAAAAATAAATTTTAAAATATATTTATGCAGTTGTTTCTTCTATAATTTGAATAGCAGATCCAATATAATTTACTGGTGATATTTTTTTTAAACGTTTTTTTTCTATTTCTGGAATATTTAAACTAGAAATAAATTTATGTATATCAATTTTATTTATTTCTTTTCCTCGAGTTAGCTTTTTTAATTGTTCATAAGAACTTTTAATATTATATCGCCTCATAACAGTTTGTATTGCTTCAGATAAAATTGACCAATTTTGATTTAAATTTCTTAAAAGTTGAGCATGGTTAATTTTTAATTTTTTCATACCATTTAACACTGAATAATATGCAATTACTGAATAAGATAACGCTAACCCTATATTTCTCAAAACTGTAGAATCACTTAAATCACGTTGCCATCTAGAAATTGGTAATTTTTTTATCATATGATGCATTAAAGCATTTGATAATCCTAAATTACCTTCTGAATTTTCAAAATCAATAGGATTTATTTTATGAGGCATTACAGATGAACCTACTTCATGATCTATTGATGTTTGCTTAAAATAATTAAGAGAAATATAACCCCAAATATCACGATTAAAATCAATTAAGATAGTATTAAAAAGAGAAATACATCCAAATATTTCAGCAATATAATCATGAGGCTCAATTTGAGTTGTACACGGATTCCAAATAAGATTTAATGATGTTATAAATTCTTTGCTAATTATATGCCAATTAACATTAGGATATGCTGCTAAATGTGCATTATAGTTTCCAGTAGTTCCATTGAATTTTGCTAATATTTCTATTTTTTTTAATCTAGAAAATTGACGTTGAATACGATAATAAAAATTTAAAATTTCTTTTCCCATAGTAGAAGGAGTTGCAGGTTGTCCATGAGTCATAGATAATAAAGAACTATTTTTGTATTGAATAGAATATTTTTTTAAAAAATTAATTATTTCAGACCATAAAGGTAAAAGAACTTGATTAATAGAATCTTTTATCATTAAAGCATAAGCGACATTATTAATATCTTCTGAAGTACATGAAAAATGTATGAATTCTGATATTAATGACAATTTTTTTGATTTAGAAAATTTATATTTTAAAAAATATTCTAATGCTTTAATATCATGATTAGTTTCTTTTTCTATATTTTTAATATATATTGCATCTTTTATAGAAAAATTTTTTAAAATATTATCAATAAATAATACATCTTTACTTTCTAGCTTACGAATTTCTAATATTTCATACATACTTGTTATTTTCTTAAACCATAAAATTTCTACTTGAAGACGATATCTTAAAAAACTATATTCACTAAATATATTTCGTAATGATTGGGTTAACTTAAAATATCGACCATCAACTGGAGAAATAGCTGTTAATAAACTTAAATCCATATTTTATATTCCTGTATTTAAAAATTTTTTAAAAAATAAACTTAATTCAAATAATTTTATAATTAAAAATTTAGATTGTTTAAAATATAAAAAATTAAAGTAATGGTAATTTACATTTAATAATACCTCCACCAATGCAAGTATCGGATAGGTAAAAAACAACTGATTGTCCTGGTGTCACTGCAATTATAGGAATATCAAATAAAATTTTTATATATAAATTATCTATATATTTTATTTGACAAGAAACTTCATTTTGACGATATCTTGTTTTAGCTTTACAAAAAAATGGTAATTTAAATTTAATATTATTTATCCAATTGATTTTTTCAGCTATTAAACCTATTGACATTAAGTATGGATTACTTAACCCTTGTGCTACAATTAACGAATTTGTTTGTATATTTTTAGAAACTACATACCACGGCATGTTATATTTGTCTTTCATTCCTCCAATTTTTAAACCTTTACGTTGTCCTAAAGTGTAATAAAATAAACCATTATGGCTTCCGATGATTTCTCCATTAATTGTAACTATATTACCTTTTTTTTCTTTAATATAATAAGAAAGAAAATTATTTATATTTTTAGGGCCTATAAAACAAATACCAGTAGAATCTTTTTTTTCTGCAACTTTTAAACCTATTTTTTTTGCGATCATTCTAATTTTATTTTTTTTAAACGCACCAATAGGAAACAAGATTCTTTCTAATTGATGAGATTGCAGAGTGTATAAAAAATAACTTTGATCTTTATTACGATCTATTGCTTTTAAGAGATAATTAATTCCATTTTTTTTTAAAATACGAGCATAATGACCAGTCGCAATATAATCTGCTTGAAGATGTTCAACTGCATAATTAAAAAACAATTTAAATTTAATTTCTTTATTGCATAATATATCAGGATTAGGAGTGTTTCCTTTTTTATATTCATTTAAAAAGTTTTTAAATACTTGCTCCCAATATTCTTGAGAAAAATTTATTTTATGAAGATAGATATTTAATTTTTTGCAAACGTTTTCAGCGTCATATAAATCTTCCGCTGCATGACAATAATTTTCCTTGTCATTTTCTTCCCAATTTTTCATAAACAAACCTTCTACTAAATAATCATTTTTTTTTAAAAACCATGCAGCGACAGATGAATCTACACCTCCAGACATAGCGATTATAACTTTTTTTTTACGCGTTATCATAAAAAATGACATCTTATTTTTTATTAAAAGAAAATTAAATTCAACAACCTTTAAAATACACAATTTATGTATAGTTTTTAAAAAATTATTAAATATAATTAAATAATTAAAATATATTATATAAAAATACCAATAATAAATATATTAAATATTTATACTTTTTAAAAATATTAATATAAAATAAATTTTAAATTTAAATTTTATTAAAATTAAATATTTTTAATTCATTTTAAAATAAGTTAAACAAAAAATGAAACATATAAGAAATTTCTCTATTATTGCTCATATTGATCATGGCAAATCAACTTTATCAGATCGTTTAATTCAGGCATGTGGTGGATTATCTGAAAGAGAAATGTCTAATCAAGTATTAGATTCTATGGATTTAGAAAAAGAAAGAGGAATCACAATTAAAGCACAGAGTGTAATGATTGATTATACAGATATACAAGGAAATATTTTTCAATTAAATTTTATTGATACACCTGGTCATGTAAATTTTTCTTATGAAGTATCTAGATCTTTAGCAGCTTGTGAAGGGGCGTTATTAGTGATTGATTCTACTCAAGGCGTGGAAGCTCAAACATTAGCAAATTGCTATACTGCTTTGGAAATGAATTTATCTATATTACCTGTTTTAAATAAAATTGATTTACCTAGTTCAAATCCAGAGCGAGTTGTAAAAGAAATTGAAGATATCATTGGAATTTCAGCATTAAATGCTGTTAAATGTTCAGCAAAAACAGGTGAAGGTATACCAAAACTTATTGAAAAAATTATTACGCATATCCCTTGTCCTAATGGAAATAAAAATGATCCATTACAAGCTCTTATAATTGACTCATGGTTCGATAATTATTTAGGTGTAGTATCTTTAATAAGAGTTAAAAATGGATTTGTATCTAAAAAAGATAAAATACAAGTAATGAGTACTGGAAAAAGTTATTTTGTTGAACAATTAGGTATATTTACACCAAAAAAAATAAATAAAAATCAATTAAAATGCGGTGAGGTAGGCTGGATTATATGTGGTATTAAAAATGTTTCAGCTGCTCCAGTTGGGGATACTTTAACTAATTATCATAATCCATCAAAAAAAACATTAACTGGATTTAAACAGATCAAACCACAAATTTATGCTGGACTATTTCCCGTAACATCAGATCAATATGAAACATTTAGAGATGCATTAGAAAAACTAAGTTTGAATGATTCTTCTTTATTTTATGAACCAGAAAATTCTAATGCGCTTGGATTTGGTTTTAGATGTGGATTTTTAGGTTTATTACATATGGAAATTGTACAAGCACGATTAGAAAGAGAATATTCTCTTGATTTAATTTCGACAGCACCAACTGTTATTTATCAAATTGAATTAATTAATGGAAAAAAAATTTATTTAGATAGTCCTTCAAATTTTCCTCCTATTAATACAATTAAAAAAATTAAAGAGCCAATTGCTGAATGTAATATTTTACTGCCTCCTAAGTTTCTTGGTTCAGTAATGAAATTATGCATAAAAAAAAGAGGAATACAAATTGACTTAGTTTACCATTCAAATCAAGTTTCATTAAAATATCACATTCCAATGAGTGAAGTTGTTTTAAATTTTTTTGATGAATTAAAATCAATTTCTAGCGGATATGCATCATTGGAATATGATTTTAAACATTTTAAATCAGTTAAAATAGTTCGAATAGATATATTAATTAATTCAGAACGAGTAGATGCATTAACCACTCTTACACATTATAAAAATGCTCAATATCGAGCTCGTGAAATAGTTGATAAAATGAAAATACTCATACCTAGACATCAATTTGATATTAGTATTCAAGCAACTATCAATAACATTATTATTGCTAGAGCTACAATTAAACAATTAAGAAAAAATGTATTAGCTAAATGTTATGGTGGTGATATTAGTAGAAAAAAGAAATTGTTAAAAAAACAGAAAGATGGAAAAAAAAGAATGAAAAAAATAGGTAATGTAAACATACCAAAACAAGCATTTCTTACTATGTTAAACATTAATCATTAAAAAAGAGAAAAAAATGCCTAATATATTAACCTTATTTTTAATATTTAGTATATTATTTACTGGTTCTTTTTGGTTTTTTATTCATATACAATCAATTGCTAATTATTTTTTAAATAAAAAAAAAGAAATAAAATTCTTATAAATAAGAAAACATTTTTCGAAAATCAAAAAAATATTTTTCAATCTATATCATCTTTATTTCCAATGTTGTTTATTGTTTTTATAATACGTTCTTTTATATATGAACCATTTCAAATTCCTTCAGGATCAATGATGCCAACGTTGTTGGTAGGAGATTTGATTTTAGTAGAAAAATTTTCATATGGTATTAAAGATCCAATTACAAATACAACTTTAATAAAAAACAAATATCCAAAACGTGGAGATATAATAGTTTTTAAACATCCTATAGAATCCAATATAAATTATATTAAACGTGTAATAGGATTACCAGGAGATAAAATCGAATATAATAATAAAAAAATTACAATTTGTGTTAACTATACAAATACACATAATTGCAAAAATGTATTACCTATTAGTTATTCAAAAAAACAGTTAACTGAATTTATTCAAAGAATGTATCTATTCCAAGATAATAATCTAAAAAGAGAAAAAGTATATAATTCTATTTACTTTAAAGTAATAGAAGAAAACATTAATAATTTTAAACATAATATATTATTATTAGATGAGTTTAAGGACCAAACAGATAAGTACTATCAACAAGATAGCATATCAAAATTGACTTGGATAATACCAAAAAACAAATATTTTGTAATGGGGGATAATCGTGATAACAGTTTAGATAGTCGTTATTGGGGGTTTGTACCAGAAGAAAATATTTTAGGAAAAGCTTCAATAATATGGATGAGTTTTGAAAAAAAAGAAAATGAATGGCCGACAGGTATACGTATTAATAGAATTGGCAACAAAATACATTAAAAATAAATTATATAAATTTTTAAAATATTTTTTCTAATTCTATCAAATTTTACTGTTTTTCCTGTTATATATAAAAATCAATTAAAATATCATTGAAATTGGTATAACATGAACCACATCGTAACAAATAAAATACAGGAAGTATTAGGATACACTTTTACTCATAAAGATTTGTTAAGACAAGCACTTACACATCGTAGTGCAAGTAGTAATCATAATGAAAGACTTGAGTTTTTAGGAGATTCTATATTAAGCTTTGTAATTGCTAATGCTTTATATCAACATTTTCCATCTATTGATGAAGGAGATATGAGCCGTATGAGAGCAACTTTAGTTAAAGGTAATACTTTAGCTGAAATAGCATATGAATTTGATTTAGGAGAATATTTACAATTAGGTCAAGGAGAATTAAAAAGCGGAGGATTTCGTCGTGAATCTATTCTAGCAAATACTGTAGAAGCATTGATTGGAAGTATTTATTTAGATAGTAACATTAAAACAGTTGAGGAATTAATACTTAAATGGTATGAAAAACGTTTAGAAAAAATAAGCCCTGGAAATATACAAAAAGACCCAAAAACAAGATTACAGGAATATTTACAATCCAAACATTTATCACTACCTACATATTTTATAGTAAAAGTATGTGGAGAGGCACATAATCAATTATTTACTATTCATTGCGAAATAAGCATTAATTCAAAAATGTTTATTGGTAAAGGAACAAGCAGAAGAAAAGCCGAACAAGACGCAGCTAAAAAAGCATTAATTCAATTAGGTGTAGAGTGAACAAAAAACAAGAATATTGTGGATATATAACTATTGTCGGAAAACCAAATGTTGGAAAATCAACTTTAATCAATGAAATAGTTGGAAAAAATATCTCTATTACTTCAAAAAAGAAAAATACAACACAAAGTAATATCATAGGTATTAAGAATAATGAAATTTATCAAGCTATTTATATAGATACACCTGGAGTATATTGTCATGATATAAAAAATTTAAAAATGATAAAAAATACAAATTTAATTTTGTTTATTATAGATCGAAATATATGGGAAAAAACAGATGAATTTATTTATAATCAAATAAAAAAAACTAATATTCCAATAATTTATGTTATCAATAAAATGGACAAATTATCAAATAAAAAAAATATTTTATTATATATTGATATGCTTTCAAAAAAAACTAATTCAACAGAAATTATTCCCATTTCAGTAAAAAAAAGACAAAACATTATTTCATTAGAAAAAATTGTACAAACATATTTAACAAAAAATAAACATATTTTTCCTAAAAGCTATATCACTACAAATTCTTTTTATTTTTCTATATCTGAAATTATTCGTAGACAATCAATATTTTTTTTAAGAGATGAATTACCATCAATATTACAAGTAAAAATAGAATCAATTAAGTACGATGATAAAAAACTACATATTAATGCAATTCTTTATGTAAATAATAAAAGACAAAAAAAAATTGTTATCGGCGAGCAAGGGAGAATAATTAAACAAATTAGCATGTCATCTAGATATTATTTAGAAAAAGAAAATAATAAAAAAATACATTTATTAATATGGGTAATAGAAAAACCACAAATTAGAAAAAATTAAAAATAACTTTATTTTTTAAAATTAGTTAAAATACTTAAAATATTTTAACTAATTTTAAAAATAAAATTATATTTTTTATTAAAAATATTAAAGGAAAGTTAGCTAATGACTATTATAGGTATAGGAACAGACATTATAGAAATTTCACGTATTAAAAGAATTTTTTTTAAATTTGGAAATAAGCTAGCTAAAAAAATTTTATCCATACAAGAATGGAAAGAATATATTATATCTAAAAATAAAATTCATTTTATTGCTAAAAAATTTGCAGCTAAAGAAGCTGCTTCAAAAGCATTAGGAACTGGTATAAATTATGGGATAACCTTTAAACAATTAGAATTATATAATAATTCTCTAGGAAAACCGTATTTACGTTTTTTAGATCATGCTTTTAAAAAATGTAAAGAAATAGAATGTAAATTTATACATGTTAGCATAACTGATCAAAAATTATATGCACATGCTATAGTAATTTTAGAAAGTTAAGTGGTAAAATTATTTTCTTTTATTTTTAAAAAAATCAATTAATATTCGAGAACATTGAGGTTCCATAATATTTTTTTGGACTTTTAGTTTATATTTTTTTTGTAATTCTAAAAAAATATTCTTAAAAGGGCATTTTTTGTCTTTTTTATAACCAGCTCCGAACACTAATCTTTCAATACGACTATGTATAATCGCTCCAAAACACATTATACAAGGTTGTAATGTAACATATAATGTAGTGTTTTTTAATCTATAATTTTTTATATGTTGTCCAGCTTCACGTAAAGCTAAAATTTCAGCATGAGCAGTTGGATCATTTTGACCAATAGAACTATTCCATCCTGTTCCAATAATTTGTTTTTTTAAAATTAATATTGCACCTATAGGTATTTCTCCTTTTTTTTCAGCATAATATGCGTTTTTTAGAGCAATTTTCATCCAATATTCATCTTCATCATTAGTTTTCATGAAATATTTTTAATTTATATTAGTTTTTTTTAATATTCTTAGTTTTTCTTTTTTCCATGTGTTTTGTTTATTTTCTTCTCTTTTATCTATTTTATTTTTACCTTTTGCTAATCCAAAACTTAATTTACACCAAGATTTTTTCCATAACAAAGAAAGTGCAATTAAAGTATATCCTAATTGATTTTTTTTTAAAGATAAATAATTTATTTCATTTTTATGTAAAAGTAATTTTCTTTTTCTTGTTGAATCACAAGAAAAATGATTTGAAGTAGTTTTTAAAGGTTGAATAATAGAATTACAAAGATACATCTCATTAGAATGATTATTATTTGGATAATTACTAATATAACTTTCGGAAATATTTATTTTACCTAATCTAATAGATTTAATTTCCCATCCCTTTAATACTAATCCCGATTGAAAAATTTCTTCTATAAAATAATTATAATATGCTTTTTTATTTGTACAAATTATAGATAATTTTAAATTATTTTTTTTTTTATTTAACATAATAAGATATAACCCAAAAATTTGTTTAAATATTTTTTAATAAATTATAGATTGATTTTTTAAGAAAATTTTGTTAATACACTTTTATGAATAATATAAAATTTAAATTTTCATGGAAATAATTCAAGTAACAGTAATTTATGCTTTATCAGAAGTACAATATATTAAAAAAGTTCGCATTAAATCCAACTCTACTGTAAAAGATGCTATATTAGCATCAAATTTAATTAGTATAGAAAAAAATATTCAATTTTATAAAAATAATGTAGGAATCTATAATAAATTAGTTCATTTAAATAGAAAAATAAAAAATGGAGATCGTATTGAAATTTATAGAAATTTAATAATAGACCCAAAAGAAAGAAGAAGAAATAAGTATCAATCCTTAAAGAAATCGTTAAAAATTTAAACAAAAATCTAGATTAAATAAATAATATATAATTTCAAAATTATTACTAAATTTAAAAAAATAATATTTTAATTTTATAATATTCTAGGAATAATTAACTTTATTTGTTGATACAACAACCATTGCGGGACGTAATAAACGAGAATGATAAGTATAACCAGATTGCATAACTTCAAGTACTCGATTAGATTCAATCTCATTGTTATATCTAATAGATATTGCTTGATGAATATTAGGATCAAATATAACTTTTACATCATTTATTTTAGATACTTTAAATGCATTCAGCATAGTTTTTATCAAGGATAAAACATATTCAATGTTTTTTAAAATTTTAATATATACTTTTTCTTTTTTTTGTTGCATTAAATTAAAAGCACGTTCGATATTATCTATAATTGGAAGAAATTCAATAATTAATTTTTCTATAGAAAACTGTTGATATTTCTCAACTTCGCTATTTAACCGGTTTTGTATTTTAAAAATTTCTTTATTTTGATTTAAAATTGTTTCTTTTATTTTTTCTTCAGATATTTCTAATTCTTTTTTAAAATTATTAATTAAATCGATATTTTCATCTACTGTATTTTTTTCATTTATTGGTTTTATTTTATTTATCATAACAAATATCCTTTTTCATATATTTTGACAAATATACTTAATAATTATTTTCATGAAAAATTTAAAATATTTTAATTGTTTTTAAAAAGAGGGGGAATATAAGATATTGACATATCCCAAGGTTGTTCGATCCATATATTTTGATCAACATCAATAATATAATCATCTACTAATAATTTACCCATTGGTTTTGCAAAAATAGTTACAAAATATGCTTGCGGGTATAATGTTCGAATGATATTTGCAGTTCCACCTGTGTCAACAAGATCATCTACTACAATTATTTTTTCACTATTAATTTTCGTTTTTTTTATAATTTTTCTATTTTTTTGCAGACAATCATAATTGTAACTTGCAATACATATTGTATCAACATAGCGAATACCTAATTCTCTTGCTAATAAAGAAGCAGGAACTAAACCACCTCTACTAACAGCAATGATTGCGTTCCAGGAATTGATTTTAAGTAATCGTTTAGCTAGTTTTCTAGTATAAATTTGAAGCATATCCCAAGTGACAATATATTTCTCACTCATAAAAAAATTCCAAAACTATAAAATAGTATTTATTAGAAAGTGGAAATAATTTGTAGTTATTTAGGATTTTAAACTATTGAAATAAAACTATTAATTATTTTTTTTCATTTCTTTTTCAATAATTAAGATTAATATATGAATAATTTTTATATGCATTTCTTGTATTCGATCTGAATAACCACAATATGGTATACAAATTTCGATATCAGATAATTTTTTAATTTTTCCTCCATCGTTTCCTGTTAAAACGATTATTTTCATTTCTTTTTTACGTGCAGATTTTATTGCATTAATAATATTATTAGAATTACCTGAAGTAGAAATTGCTAATAATATATCACTGGAGTTTCCTATACTTTCAATATAACGTGAAAAAATATAATCATATCCAAAGTCATTTCCTATCGCTGAAATATGCCCAACATCAGAAATAGGTATTGCTGGATATCCAGGTCTTTTTTTTCTGTAAAGACCAGTAAGCTCTTCTGCAAAATGAACAGCATCGCAATTTGATCCTCCATTTCCACAGGAAATTACTTTTTTTTTATTTTTAAATGCTTCTGAAATTAAAATAGCAGCTTTTTCAATACTTTTTATTTGATTTTTGTTTTCTAAAAATTCTTTTAAAATATTTAAGGCTATATTTAATTCAGAACAAATAGTTTTTTTATACATCGTTATGACTTAAATTTGAAAAAAGTAAAAATTTTTTTAAAATATATTATTTTTCGGTGCGGACGGGACTCGAACCCGTGACCCCCGGCGTGACAGGCCAGTATTCTAACCAGCTGAACTACCGCACCTTTTTTTTACTTCTATTATTGTACATATTTTAAAAAAATCAGTCAATCATCTTTTTATAGTTATGGGTAATTTAATATTTATAAATTAATTTTTTATTTTTTATATAGTTAACATATTTTTCATGAAGTTTTAATTCTTGATTATTTGCTTTCAGTATTTTTAAAGATTTTTTTTTATTTATAATTAATTTACCACAAGATTCTAAACTTTTCGTATTTTCAATGTTATTATAAAATGACATAGATTCTTGACCACTAGTCATTAAAAGATATAATTTACCTAATAAAAAAGCATCTAAAAGAGCGCCATGTAAAACTCTATGAGAATTTTTTATTTTATATCGATTACAAAGCGCATCTAACGTATTTTTTTTACCAGGAAATAATTTTCTTGAAATTTTTAAAGTATCAATAATACAACAAAAATTTGATATATCTATTATTTTATTTTTTAATAAAGAAAATTCTTGATTTATAAATCCTACATCAAATGGTGCGTTATGAATAACCAATTTAGAATCTTGAATATATTGAAAAAATTTTTTAGCTATATTTTTAAACAACGGTTTATCTGATAAAAAATCATTAGTAATACCATGTACTTTTAAAGCATTTGAATCTATTAATCTATTAGGTTGAATATATACATGAAAATTGTTGCCTGTAAAACGACGATTAATAATTTCAACAGCTCCAATTTCAATAATTCTATGATTAATAAAAGGTTTTCCAAAATTATTCATACCAGTAGTTTCAGTATCTAATACAATTATTCTTTTTTTATTATTTATCATTGTTAATTTAACTAGTCTTTTGGAATATTGAATATAATGTCAAAATTAGTCAAAATCTTTACAGATGGTTCTTGTTTAGGAAATCCAGGATCTGGTGGATATGCAACTATATTACGTTATGAAATAAAAGAAAAAATATTAACTTCAGGTTTTTTTTTAACTACTAATAACAGAATGGAACTCATGGGTGTAATCGCAGGATTAGAAATTTTAAAACAATCTTGTACTGTAGAAATTTTTACGGATAGTCAATATGTAAAACTAGGAGTAACAAAATGGATATATCAGTGGAATAAAAAAAAATGGAAAACAACTAATAAAAAATTAGTAAAAAATATAGATTTATGGTTACGTATTAATAATTTATTAAAAAAACATTTTATTACATGGTTTTGGATAAAAGCACATGCTGGTCATATAGAGAATGAACGATGTGATCAAATTGCACGAAAATCTGCAAATAATCCAACAATTCAAGATCAATTTTATGAAAATATTTTCTATAATAAATTAATGGAGAAATTATGATTTTAACAAATATATTTGCATTAAAAGATAATTACATTTGGATTCTGTATAATAAAAGTAATTCTTGTATAATTATTGATCCGGGTATATCAAATCTTGTAATAAAAAAAATTAGTGAAAAAAAATTAAATCCTAAAGCGATTTTAATAACTCACTATCATAAAGATCATATAGATGGGGTAAATGAAATTTTAAAAAAGTATCCTAAAATTACTGTTTTTGGCCCTAAAAATACAAAAAATTATAATATTCATAAAATTGTTAAAGGAGGGGATAAAATACATTTATTAGCAAATGATATTGATGTTATTTCTACCCCAGGTCATACATTAAATCATATTTCATATTACTTAAAACCATATTTATTTTGCGGAGATACTATTTTTTCAGCTGGGTGTGGTCGAGTTTTTAAAAATAATTATTTAAATATGTATCATTCTATACAATTAATCAGATTATTTCCGGGTAATACTATTTTATGTTGTTCTCATGAATATACGTTATCTAATTTAATTTTTTCTATGAATTTATTACCAAAAGACCATAATATTAAGCGTTATTACAAGAAAGTTCAAAAAAAAATTTTTTTAAAAAAAAACATTTTTCCATTCTATCTCTATAATGAGAGAAAAATTAATATATTTTTAAGAACAGATGATTTTTATTTGAAAAAATGGATTGGTTTTAAAAAAAATAAAGATTCTTTTGAGATATTTTGTTATTTAAGAAAAAGTAAGGATCTTTTTGGAGCTAAGCGGGATTGAACCGCTGACCTCCTGCGTGCAAGGCAGGCGCTCTCCCAGCTGAGCTATAGCCCCATATTAATATATGGTCTATAATATTAGCTTATTAAAATGGTAGGCCTGAGTGGAGTTGAACCACCGACCTCACCCTTATCAGGGGTGCGCTCTTACCATCTGAGCTACAAGCCTTTCTAAGAAAGTTTTATTAGATAATTTGTGTGGGCACTTCAAAAAAAGTATATATTTTTAAGGAGGTGATCCAACCGCAGGTTCCCCTACGGTTACCTTGTTACGACTTCACCCCAGTCATGAATCACAAAGTGGTAGACGCCTTCCGTTTAAGGTTAGGATATCTGCTTCTTTTGCAACCCACTCCCATGGTGTGACGGGCGGTGTGTACAAGGCCCGGGAACGTATTCACCGTGGCATTCTGATCCACGATTACTAGCGATTCCGACTTCGTGGAGTCGAGTTGCAGACTCCAGTCCGGACTACGATTTACTTTATGAGGTTTGCTTGTCTTTGCAGATTTGCTTCTCTTTGTATAAACCATTGTAGCACGTGTGTAGCCCTGGTCGTAAGGGCCATGATGACTTGACGTCGTCCCCACCTTCCTCCGGTTTATAACCGGCAGTCTCCTCTGAGTTCCCGGCCGAACCGATGGCAACAGGGGATAAGGGTTGCGCTCGTTGCGGGACTTAACCCAACATTTCACAACACGAGCTGACGACAGCCATGCAGCACCTGTCTCACAGTTCCCGAAGGCACTTTCTTATTTCTAAGAAATTCTGTGGATGTCAAGACCAGGTAAGGTTCTTCGCGTTGCATCGAATTAAACCACATGCTCCACCGCTTGTGCGGGCCCCCGTCAATTCATTTGAGTTTTAGCCTTGCGGCCGTACTCCCCAGGCGGTCGACTTAATGCGTTAGCTTCGGAAGTCACTTCTCTTGGAAACAACCTCCAAGTCGACATCGTTTACGGCATGGACTACCAGGGTATCTAATCCTGTTTGCTCCCCACGCTTTCGCACCTCAGTGTCAGTATTCGTTTAGGAGGCCGCTTTCGCCACGGGTATTCCTCCAGATATCTACGCATTTCACCGCTACACCTAGAATTCTACCTCCCTCTACGATACTCTAGTATTTCAGTTTCAAATGCAGTTCCTAGGTTAAGCCCAGGGATTTCACATCTGACTTAAAAAACCACCTACGTGCTCTTTACGCCCAGTAATTCTGATTAACGCTAGCACCCTCCGTATTACCGCGGCTGCTGGCACGGAGTTAGCCGGTGCTTCTTCTTCGGGTAACGTCAAGAAATAAAATTATTAGTTTTATTTTTTTCTTCCCCGCTGAAAGTACTTTACAACCCTAAGGCCTTCTTCATACACGCGGCATAGCTGCATCAGGCTTTCGCCCATTGTGCAATATTCCCCACTGCTGCCTCCCGTAGGAGTCTGGACCGTGTCTCAGTTCCAGTGTGGCTGGTTATCCTCTCAGACCAGCTAGAGATCGTAGCCTTGGTAAGCCTTTACCTTACCAACAAGCTAATCTCGTCTGGGCTCATCCAAAAGCATGAGGCCTATTATGGTCCCCCACTTTGGTTTTTCAACTTTATGCGGTATTAGCTACCATTTCTAGTAGTTATCCCCCTCTTTTGGGTAGATTCCCAGATATTACTCACCCGTTTGCCGCTCGCCGACAAGAAAGCAAGCTTTCTTTCGATGCCGCTCGACTTGCATGTGTTAGGCTTGCCGCCAGCGTTCAATCTGAGCCATGATCAAACTCTTCAATTTTTAAAAACATCTCTTAAATAAATTTAAGAGATTTAAAACTAAATAAGTTTATTTGTACTTAATTTTCTGTGCCCACACAGATTATCTAATATTTTTTTAAAGAGCGTTTTGTTTATTTGAAGATTTAAGTAAGAGATTACATTTTTTTTTATATCTTGTCAACCTTTTAATTGAATTAATTATAACTTTAATTATTAAAATATTCTAAATAAAATTTATTTAAAAATTTATCATTTATATATAATTTTAAACATTTTAAAATCATCTAAAAATTAATACTTCATTAAAAATATATTATAATATACGATAAAATAAATTTATTGATTAATAAAAGATTTAAATGATTTAAAATAATTTTATTAAATTGTTAATATAACAAGTAAAATAATAAGTCAAACAAACAATAAGGTTGTAAATGAATATAAAATATATAATAAAAAAAAATATTGAACAAGCTTTAATTAATATTGGTTTGGAGAAATATTATGAGCCATTAATTGTTTCTAGTAAAAAAATAAAATTCGGAAATTATCAGGTTGATAACTTAATAAAAATAGCTAATAAAAACCAAATAGAACCATATGAATTATATAAAAAAATAATTTTTATTATTAAAACAAAAAATATATACCAAAAAATAACATTTTCTTACCCTGGTTTTATAAATATTTTTATTAGTAAAAAATGGTTATCAAAAAAACTAGAAGAGTTGTTTATTTCGCCTCGTTTAGGTATAAAATATGTTTCTCCTAAGCAAACAATAGTAGTCGATTATTCTTCTCCGAATATAGCTAAAGAAATGCATATAGGACATTTAAGATCAACAATTATAGGAGATGTTACAGCAAGAACTTTAGAATTTTTAGGATATAATGTAATTAGAGCTAATCATATTGGGGATTGGGGTACTCAATTTGGAATGTTAATTGCATATTTAAAATATAAAAAATTAGAAAAAAAATTAAAAGAAAATCTTATTTCTCTAAAAGAAATTGAAGAATTTTATTGTAAATCAAAAGAAAAATGTGATTTAGATAAAGATTTTGAACGTGAATCAAGAAAATATGTAGTTAAATTACAAAATGGTGATGATCATTGTCATTATATTTGGAAAAAATTAGTTTCGATCACAATGAAGTATAATTATAATATATATAAAAAACTTAATGTAACATTAAATAAAGAACATACTATGGGAGAAAGTTTATATAGTAAAATGCTCCCAGAAATTGTTAAAGATCTTAAAGAAAAAAAAATAGCTATAGAAAAAAATGGAACTACTATTATTTTTCTAGATGAATTTAAAAATAGATTTGGACAGCATATGGGAGTAGTTATTCAAAAAAAAGATAAAGCTTTTTTATATGCAACAACTGACATTGCTTGTTTAAAATATAGGTACGAAAAATTAAACGCTGATCGCATAATATATTATACTGATTCTCGTCAAAAACAACATTTACTACAAATATGGGCTATTTCTAAAAAGGCTAATTATATACCTCAAAATTTATTATTAGAACATCATACATTTGGAATGATGTTATATAAAAATAAACGTCCTTTTAAAACTCGCGATGGAAATACTATTAAACTTATCGAACTACTTGAAGAAGCAATTAACAGAGCTAAAATTTTAATCAAACAAAAAAAACCTAATTTAAATAAAAAAAAACTTATTAAGTTGGCAAATATTATAGGTATAAGTGCAGTAAAATATGCTGATTTATCTAAAAATAGAAATACTAATTATATATTTGATTGGGATACCATGTTAAGTTTTGAAGGAAACACATCTCCGTATATACAATACGCTTATACAAGAATTATGTCTATAATAAAAAAATCTAAAATTCCAATAAACAAAATTTCAGAAAAAATTGATTTAACTGAAGAAACTGAAGTTAAATTGGCAATTAAACTATTAGAATTTGAAGAAATTATTTTAATTATAGAGAAAAAAGGAACTCCACATATTATGTGTAACTATCTTTATCAATTAGCAACGCATTTTTCTACTTTTTATGAAAATTGTTCAATCTTGTTTTCTAAAAAAATTAAAACTTGCAAAAGTAGATTAAAACTATCTTTTTTAACAGCAAAAACATTAAAAAAAGGACTTAATATTTTAGGAATAAAAATATTAAAAAAAATGTAAAATAGAATTTTCGCTAAAATATCAGTACGGTGGGCAATAATGCAGTACTAATAAAAACGTACTACTTAAAACCGCACCAATCTGTATTTTTAAAAAATTATCAATTTCCAACAATATTAGTAACTTTTATATTATTTGCTTCAGTTATTTCAAGTTGAGATAAAACAGTTAATTCTGTAAAATGCACACGCAAAAATTTAGATAAAAATAGTCGTAAAGTATGAGGTACTAATAAAACAATAGGAGCACTTATTGCATTTTGTTTTTCAATTGCTTCTTTTGTTTTAAATAATAACACTTCAGACAATCCTGGTTCTATATTGATAGTTTCTCCTTTTAAACTATCTAATAACAACTTTTCTAAACTTGACTCTAAAATCATAACTTCAATAATATTTTTTTTATGAAATAATTTTTGAAGTATAAGTTTACTTAAAGAAATACGAACAATACTAGTTAATTCATTTGAATCTTTTTGATTAATAGCATGTTCTGATAATGTTTCTAAAATAGTTCGCATATCTCGTATTGGAACTTTTTCTAAAAGTAAATTTTTTAAAATTTTATGTAAAGTTGTTAAATCAATTATATTAGGTATTAAATCTTCAGTTATCTTAGGTATTTCTGAATTAACGCGATCTAATAACTGTTGAGTTTCATAACGACCAAATAACTCATTAATATTCTGAGAAATTAAAAAGTTTAAATGTGTTGCAATAACAGAACTTGAATCAACAACAGAATATCCTTTTTGTTCTGCTTCTTTTTTAAATGATTGATCAATCCAATAACCAGATAAACCAAAAGTAGGTTCACTGATTTTCTTGAAAGGTAATGATTCTATTTCTTGACCAGTGGCGATCGCTATTAATTTTCCATGAAAACATTTTCCATTTCCTACTTCTATACCTTTAATAAAAATACGATATGAATTTTTAATTAAATTGATATTATTTTTAATATGTACTAAAGGAGGAAGAAATCCAATTTCTTTTGCAATTTTTTTCCGAACAATTCTAATTTTTTCTAATAAATCACCATTTTTTTTAACATCTAATATAGGAATCAAATTTGAGCTTATTTCTATTCTTATAGGATCTTCTAATTCAACGTCATTCCAAGAAGCTTCAGAGGTTGAGTTTAACACAGGTTTATATTGCTCTTTAGAAATTGATGAAATACTATTTTTAAAGATATGCTTTTTTTGATTTAACCACCAAGAAAGAGCAAATAACAAAATTGTAAATACTAAAAATATTATATTTGGCATTCCAGGAACTAAACCAAGTACACCTAAAACTACTGCACTCAACAGAATTACTTGAGAATTGCAAAATAACTGACTAATCATTTGCTCACCAACATTTTGATTAGTACTAACTCTCGTAACAATTACGCCAGCCGCGGTCGAAATTACTAAAGCTGGTATTTGAGCAACTAAACCATCCCCTATAGTTAATAATGTGTAAACTTCTGCTGCTTTAGTTAATAGCATATTATGTTGAAATACGCCAATAATCAACCCACCACATATATTAAGAATCATAATTAAAATACCAGCAATTGCATCTCCTCGTACAAATTTGCTTGCTCCATCCATAGAACCATAAAAATCAGCTTCTTGTGTAATTTGAAATCGACGTTTTCTAGCTTCTGATTCTCCAATTAAACCTGCATTTAAATCAGCATCAATTGCCATTTGTTTACCAGGCATTGCATCTAAAATAAATCTTGCCCCAACTTCTGCAATTCTTCCTGCTCCCTTTGTTATTACCATAAAATTAATAATAACTAAAATAATAAATACAACTATGCCAATCGCAAAATTCCCACCTACTAAAAAATGACCAAATGATTCAATTACTCTTCCTGCGGAATAAGTTCCTGTATGACCATTTAAAAAAATTACACGAGTAGACGCAACATTTAATGCCAATCTTAATAAAGTTGAAAATAATAAAACAGTTGGAAAAGCAGCAAAATCTAAAGTTTTTCTAGTAAACATAGAAACAAGCAAAATTATTATTGATAAAGCAATGTTAAAAGTAAAAAAAACATCTAAAATAAAAGGTGCCAATGGTAAAACCATCATTGATAAAATAATTAAAATGAGTATTGGACCTGCTAATACTTTCCATTGAATATTTTTAAAATTTTTTATAATATGAAAAATAGAAGAAAAATTAAACATTTCTTTTGCTTTCTCCTGTAAAGTTTAATTCTGATGGAACAAATATGTTTTTTGGTTTTTCTGGAAATTTTCCACCTTCTTTTTTCCATTTTCTTACTTTCCAAACCCATGCTAAAATTTCAGCAACAGCTTTGTAAAGAGGACCGGGAATATATTGTCCTATTTCTGAATAACGATATAATGAACGAGCTAATGCAGGAGCAGAAATGATAGGAATATTATTTTTACTTGCAATATTTTGTATTTGAACAGCCATATCACCTATACCTTTTGCTATCACTTTAGGTGCGTTCATTTTTTTTTCATCATATCTTAGAGCTACTGAATAATGTATTGGATTAGTTATAACAACATCAGATTTAGGAACATTTAAAATCATTCTTCTTCGAAAATTTTCTTTCATTTGACGACGAATTCTTATTTTTAAATGCGGATGACCTTCTTGCTCTTTAAATTCATCTTTTATTTGTTGATGAGTCATTTTTAATTTTTTATAATATTGAAATTGCTGCCAAAAAATATCAAAAACTACAATTGGAATTAAACCTATTATTACTAAAATACAACAAAATATAATAGTATTAAATCCATAAGAAAAAGCAGAAAAAATATCTTTAATATTAAAAAATAATATTTCAAAAAAATGTAATGATAAATACCATAAAACTATACTTCCAATCAAAAGCAACTTTAACATGTTTTTAAAGCACTCAAAAAATATTTTTAAAGAAAAAACTCTTTTTAATCCATCTATTAAATTTAATTTTTTCAAATTGAATTTTAATGATTTTAAATTAAATTTAACACCGCTAAAAAAAATAGCAGGTACTATAATTATAAAAAGCAAAGAACCTAAAAATGGAGTAAAAACAATAAAAATTTTTTTTAAAGAAATCAAAATATTTAACAAAATATTTTGTTCATTAATAATGATACTATTATTAAAATGAAAACTATTAGATAAAATTTTACTAAATTCAAGTACAAGTAAATCTCCAAACCACCATAAGTTTAACAATCCAACTATCAAAATTAACAAAGAATTTAATTCTCGAGAATATCTTGTTTTTCCTTTTTTTCGAGATTTTTTAATATGATGTTCAGTTGGTTGTTCAGTTTTTTCTTCATGCGTATCATGATTCATTTTAAATATTTTTAACCATTATAATTGTTTTGTTCAATAAAGAATTAATGAGACATTTATTTAAAAATTTTATTAATACAATCTCATTAATACTAAAAATTAAAGTATTAAAAAAATATCTTATAAAATATTTTATTATATAATAGAATTAGTATTAAAAAATTAAAATACTTTTGATTTTTTAAATAACTTTTTATTTCTATTGAGATTTTAATATATGCGCGCAAGTAAATATTTATTAGCCACTTTAAAAGAAACTCCTCATGATACTAAAATAATTAGTCATCAACTTATGCTTAGAAGCGGAATGATTAGAAAATTATCTTCAGGTTTATATATTTGGTTGCCAACAGGTCTAAAAGTACTAAAAAAAATAAATAATATTATTATAAATGAAATGGAAAAAATAAATGCTTTAGAAATTTCCATGCCTATTATACAACCAGAAAAACTATGGAAAAAAAGTGGACGTTTAAATATATATGGAAAAGAATTGTTACAGTTTTTTGATCGACGTAATCAAAAATTTATATTAGGCCCAACTAATGAAGAAGTTATAACTTATTTGATTAACAATGAAATCCGTTCATATCAAGAATTGCCGTTAATTGTATATCAAATTCAAACTAAATTTAGAGATGAAATACGTCCGCGATTTGGAATAATTAGAACTCGTGAATTTACTATGAAAGACGCTTATTCGTTTCATATTAATAAAAACTGTTTAGAAAATACTTATCATAATTTTTATCAAAGTTATATTAATATATTCAATAAAATACAGCTTCAATTTCGAGTAGTTAGTGCTGACTCTGGATCAATGGGTGGAAAAATTTCTCATGAATTTCAAGCTTTATCTGAAAACGGAGAAGATGAAATAGTATTTTCAAAAAATACATCATACTCTTCTAATATTAATACAGCTCAATCAATAGAGTCTATTAATTTTTTTAAAAAGTCTAATAAAAATATCCATAATAAAATTGAAAGTATAAAATCTGTTAAAAGTATTTATGAAATTAAGCATCCTATTCAAAATTTAGTCAAAACTATTTTAGTTCAAACAGAAAACAGTTTAAATTTTACATTTGCCGCTTTATTAATACGAGCAGAACATGAATTAAATTTATTTAAAGTAGAAAAAATTAATATTTTAAAAAAACCATTAAAATTTATCGATGAAAAAGAAATTATGACATTAATAGGAGTTGAAAAAAAATTTTTAGGACCTTTCAACTTAAATGTTCCTATATTTGCTGATGTTTCAGTATACTGTATGAAAAATTTTACTATTGGAGCTAATATTAATGAAAAATTTTTTATTAATGTAAACTGGGATGTAGATATACCAACTCCAACAGTTGTTGATATTAGAAATATTACAAAAAACGATTTAGGACCAGATGGATTAAAATCCTTAGAGATTAAAAAAAGCATTGAAATTGGACATATATTTCAGTTAGAGAAAGAGTATTCCAAAAAAATGAATATGTTAGTAAAAGATAAATTTGGAAAACAAAAAAATTTGTATATGGGATGTTATGGAATTGGAATAACACGAATTATTGCAGCTGTAATTGAGCAAAATTATGATAATAAAGGTATTATTTGGCCAAATTGTATTGCTCCTTTTGAAGTAGCTATTTTACCTATTAATATAAACAACTGTCAAAAAACTAAAACAATTACAGAAGAACTATATAAAAAAATTAAAAATGAAAAAATAGATGTAATTTTAGATGACCGTGAAAAAAGACCAGGTATCATGTTTAATGAAATAGATTTACTCGGTATTCCTCATCAAATTATTATTAGTCCACGTCATATAGATAAAAAAAATATTGAATATCGAGAAAGAAAAAGTAAAAAAAATATACTTATTAATATCAAAGATGTTATTTTTTTTCTAAAAAAAAAGTTAAAACGATAAAATTTTTTAATAAATTTATTTATTTTTGAAAATGTTATTTAACAAAATTTTAATTTTACATTATCTGATCCAACTAAAAATTTTAATTCATTTAAAAATTTATTGTTAACAGTAATATAAAAATTCTTTTTTTGTATTAAACTAAAAGAACACTTGATTGTATCAAAATCAATTAAAATATTTCCTTTATCTTGTTTTTCTAATAATTGATACAACTTTTCTAAAAAAAATTTATCTTTATTTTTCGTGAATATAATAATTAACTTTTTTACATATTTTTCTCTTGCTAATGTTAGATTCATAATATCACATGCTATTATTTTTGAGTTTTTATTTGATTCTATAATACCTTTAACTATTAAAATTTCATTTAATTGAATTAAATGCTCAAATAAATTAAACACTTTTTTAAAAATTACAATTTCTGAGCGACGGGTATAATTGTCTAATATTAATATAGCTATTTTATTATTATTTTTTGTTGTTTTTACTTTAATTGAAACTACAACGCCCAAAGTTATTTTTTCTTTATTAATAAGCTTTAACTCTGAATTTTTTAAATTATTTATATAATATTTTAGTTCTTTTTTATATTGACTAATAGGATGTCCTGTTAAATAAAAACCTAAAACTTGATATTCGTTTTGTAATTGATCTTGTTTGCAATAAGATGATTCAAATAAATGATTTTTTTTTATTATGTTTAATTCATCTTTAAACGAACCAAAAAGACTTGCTTGTCGGTTATTTTTAATTCTCATATGCTCTTTTGAAATTTTAATAGCATTTTCAATTAAATTCAGCAAATAATTTCTATCCTCATTGATAGAATCAAAACTACCTGACATAATTAATTTCTCTAATATTCTACGATTAATTTTATTAGGATCGCAACGTGTACAAAAATCAAATAAATCATAAAAATAACCATTTTTATCTCTTTCTTCAATAATACTTTTTATTGAATTTTCACCTATTCCTTTTATCGCCCCAAGACCATAAATTATATTGTTAAAATTATCAACATAAAATTCATATTTACTTAAATTAATATTAGGAGAAATAATTTTTAATTTCATATTAAATGTTTCGTGTACTAAAACAATAATTTTTTCTATGTTATCTATATCTGAATTCATAGTAGAAGCTATAAATTCCGCAGGATAATATGTCTTTAACCATAATGTTTGATAAGATACTAATGCATAAGCTACAGAATGAGATTTATTAAATCCATATCCTGCAAATTTTTCTAATAAATCAAAAATTTTTATTGCTAATTTCATATTGATACCGTTTTTTTGAGATCCTTCTAAAAAAACTTTTCTTTGTTTGGCCATATCTTTTAAGTTTTTACTACTCATAGCACGTCTTAAAATGTCAGCTTTTCCTAAGGTATAACCTGCTAAAATTTGGGCAATTTTCATTACTTGTTCTTGATATAAAATAATTCCATAAGTTGATTCTAATACCGGTTTTAAAAGTATATGTTGCCATTTGTGATCAGGATACGCAATTTTTTCATATCCATGTTTTCGATTTATAAAATTATCCACCATACCAGATTGTAATGGTCCAGGTCTAAATAGCGCTAAAAGTGCAATAATGTCTTCAAAACAATCTGGTTTTAATCTTTTAATTAAATCTTTCATTCCATGAGATTCTAATTGAAAAATAGCTGTAGTTTTACATGCTTTTAATAAATCAAAACATTTTTGATCATCTAAAGATATAGAGTTAATATTAATTTCTTTTTTGTTCAGCAACAATTTTGAGTTAATCATATCTACTGTACAACTAATTGTTGTCAATGTACGTAAACCAAGAAAGTCAAACTTTAATAAACCAACATACTCAATATCATTTTTATCAAATTGAGTTACTGGATTATTTCCATTTTCATCGCAATATAATGGGCAAAAATCAGTAATTTTAGTAGGAGAAATTACAACACCGCCTGCATGTTTTCCAACATTGCGATTTACTCCTTCTAATTTTTTAGATATATCAATTAATTTTTTTACATCTTCATCATTTTTATAAAGATTATATAATTCTGATTTTTTAGAAAAAGCTTCATTTAGTGTTATCCCTGGATCTAAGGGGACTAATTTAGATAAATTATTAATAAATCCATAAGGATAACCTAAAACTCTTCCTACATCTCTAATTACAGCTTTTGCTGTCATTGTTCCAAAGGTAATAATTTGGGCTACTGCATTTCTACCGTACATATCTGCAACATGTTCGATTACTTTATCTCTTTTTTCCATACAAAAATCAATATCAAAATCAGGCAAAGAAACACGTTCTGGATTTAAAAATCGCTCAAATAACAAATCAAATAACAAAGGATCTATTTCTGTTATATTCAATGCATATGCAACTAAAGAACCTGCACCTGAACCTCGCCCAGGTCCTACTGGAATATTATTATTTTTTGACCATTGTATAAATTCCATAACAATTAAAAAATAACCAGGAAAACCCATTTTATTTATTATATTTAATTCAGTTATTAAACGATTTTTATATTTTAAATATATTTCCTTATCTATTTTAGTATTAGAAAAACGAATTTTTAAACGTCTTTTTAATCCTTTTTTAGCCTTGATAATTAAATAATCTTGCACACTTGTTTGGCCAGTTTCGAATTGAGGTAAAAAATATTTTCCAGAAGATATAAAAACGTTACAACGTTTTGCAATTTCTACACTATTAACTAATGCTTCAGGAATATCAGAGAAAAGATTAGATATTTCTTCTTCACTTTTTAAAAATTGATGTTTACTATAATTATTTTGAATTTTAGAATTTTTTAAGGTTTCTCCTTCATAAATAGCAATTCTAATTTTATGAATTTCAAAATCTTTTTGTTTTAAAAAACAAACGTCATTAGTTGCAACTACTGGAATTCCTTTAGAAAAAGATAAATCTACAGCTAGATGTAAATATTTTTCTTCATTTTTTCTACCTGTTCGTATTAATTCTAAATAATAAGAGGAAGGAAAATATTTTTCATAAAATTTTAAACAAGAAGATATTGATAATGATTGATTACGTAATAAAATTTTTCCAATTTCACCTTGACATCCTCCAGAAAGTAATATTAATCCATTATTCAGTTCTGAAAGCCATTTTTTTTCTATTGTTACAAATTTATTATTAACATATCCTTTTTTATAAGCGCGAGAGATTAATGAAATTAAATTTTTATATCCTTCCTGATTTGAAGCTAATATAGTCAATTCTACTAAATCGTTTTTTATAAATTCTGAAATAAACTTTACTGTTGCACCAATAATTGGTTTTAATCCAAATTTATGTGCAGAATTATAAAATTTTATTACACCATATAAATTACTATAATCTGTAATTGCTAAAGCCATCATTCTTAAAGAAACTGCTTTTTTTACTAAATCTTCTGGTTTTGATAAACCATCAAACATTGAATAGTCACTATGTACATGAAGATGTACAAATTTTGGTAAATTCATTTATCTTCCAAATTTAATATAAAATATTTTACTTAATATCAATTTTTTTATAAAATAAAATAGTAGAATGACAAACATTTTTATTATTTACTATTGCAATAGCTTTAAATTTAATTAAATTTCTTTTTTTTTAAAAAAAAATACTTCAATTAATATTTGATCTCCAGGAATAATATTTTTTTTAAATCGAGCATTCTCAATGCCGACAAAATAATATAATTTATTAATATTTAATATTCCTGTGCTTTTATATATTAAAATAGCAGCTGCCTGAGCCATAGTTTCGATAATTAAAATACCTGGAAAAATAGGTTTTTTTAAAAAGTGCCCTTGAAAAAAAGGTTCATTTACAGTGCAATTTTTTAGTGCTTTTAAATAATAAAATTTTTTAAAATCTAAAATTCTATCAATTAATAACAAAGGATATCGATGTGGTAAAATTTTTAAAATTTTTGTAATATCTAAAAAATCATAATTAGAATTCAAAATATTCACCTTTTTAAAATAATAAATTTTAAAAAATATATTTTTTAAAAATAAAATGTATTTTATTTAACTAAATAAAAAAATAATTTAAATTACCAATTTTTACCAATGTTAAATTGAAACGCTTCTAATTGACTATTTTCATTTTTTTGAATAGGATAAGCATAAGAAAAAACTAACGGACCAATAGGAGAAAACCATTGTAAAGAAAAACCGATTGAAGAATAAATACTTTTTAAAATATTTGAATCTGAAAGATCTAAAGAAACATCTTTTTGTTGTTTCCATCTAGTATCCCAAATATTACCAGCATCTAAAAAAAATGAAGATCTAAGAAAGTTTGTATACTCTTCTTTAATAAATGGAATTGGTACAATTAATTCTAAGTTAGTAATAACCATAGCATTCCCGCCAACTGAATCTAAAGATTCGCAAAAATGGTTATTTTTTTCTCCAGAACATTCTGTTAAGTTTTTAATGTTATAACTTTTTTTTGGGCCAATAGTATTAACCCGAAATCCACGAATATTATTTGAACTGTTTGTGTGAAAATTTTCATAAAAAGGCAGTTTTTCTTGGTTTAAACTATCTCCAAAACCTGCTCGAAAATGAGTTAAAAATATAAATTTTTTTTGTTCATCTAGTGGTATATATTGTTCAGTATCTAACAAAAATTTATAAAAATTATTATCAGAACCAGGAATAGTATTTTTTCCGCTTAAATAAGTTTGATTACCAGAAATAGGGAAATAAAAATTTTTTAAAGTATCATGCAAAAATGAATAATTTAAAGTAAAATCATTCACCAAGCTATTTTTTAAAAATTCATCCTGAAATATTTCGTTTTTATTATTTATAAAATCTTCTTGATTAAGAAGATCATTTTTTTTAATTAAACCATTATTATTAATTAAACTATTTCGAGTATATCCAAAACCTAAATTAATCCTGTTAAAATCATCAATTAAAAAACTTAAATCACTCTCAAATCCAGCTGTTTTTTTAATAAGTGTTGATATACCATTGAGATGGTATTTAAAATCGTTATAAAATAATCTAGTGTTTAAATTTGTACCATTTTCAAAAAAATATGGATATGTAAGTAATAAATCTGCATATTTTTGATTATCATTTTTAATAATACTTGTCTTTAAAGAATTTCCAGATCCAAATAAATTATCTTTTGAAAGAGAAGCATTGAAACTTAACCCACTATCTTTTCCATAACCTAGTCCAAAATTTATAGTACCAGTAGGGCGTTCTTTTAATTCATAAGTAATATCAACTGCATTTTTTTTATTATATAAAAAATCTTTTGTAATTGTTATATCATACAAATATTTTATTTTTTCTAATGATTCTTTGCCTAAATCAATTAACTTTAAGTTAAACCATTCACCTTCTATTTGCTTTATTTCACGACGTAAAACTGTATCTTTAGTTAACTCATTACCTCTAAAAAATATTTTATTAACAAAATAACGTTGATTAATATTTATATTAAAATTTAAAGTTATAGTTTTTTTTTGAAAATTTACTTTAGAATTAATTAAAACTTGAGAATTAATATACCCATTTTCAGATAAAAAATATTTAATTTTTTGAATTATTGAATCAATTTTCTCTTGATTATAAAATTCACCATTATTAATGGTAATACAACTTTTTATTTTTTCATGATATTTTAATAAATTTCCATTAATAAAAAAATGATCAATTTTATATCTATTTCCTTCAGAAATTTTTAAAAAAATATTTACTTTATTTTGAGTTTTTAAAAATTTAACTATTTTTTTATCTATGTGAAAATAATAGTATCCTTTATTTAAATAAAATTTTCTTAAATTCTTTATGTCTTTTTCTAATTGATCAGAATAATAAATATTTTTTTCTAAAAAATTCCACCAAGGTTTATAATCTTTTAACTTAAATAACGAAATAATTTCATTTCGAGAAAAATTTTTATTTCCAAGAATTTTAATACTATTTACTTGAAATAAATTTCCTTCATCAATGAATATTTTTAAATTAATTCTATTATTTGAAGAAAAGGTTGTTAATAATTTAATTTTTGATTGATATCTTCCGATATGAAAATAAAACTCTTGTATATTTTTTATAAAAACGTCTTTTAAATACGGATTATATTGTTTTCCTACTTCAATGCCTAATTGACTAAGATATTTATTAAAAACAGTATTTTTAATTATATGATTACCTGAAATATTAATATGATAAATTAAAGGTCGTTCTCTCATTTTAAAAATGAGTGATTTATCTGAAAAAAAAACTTTAATATCTTCAAATTTTCCTGTTTTAAATAAAGATCTAATACTTTTTTGAATATCGTTTTCAGATATTTTACTACCAACATTAAATAAAATATTTTTTAATGCTTCTTCTTGTGAGAAATATTTTAATCCTTGAAATTCAATGTTTTTTATAGTCCATAAATTTTTTGAATAAATATTCATACTAAAAAACATTAAAAAAACCATAAAAAATTTTTTAATTAACATTATTGCAATTTTTCCTGCAATAGATCTAATACTTTGTATGTTTTTATGCCATACAATCTAAAAGAAATTAAGAAATAAAAATAAAATTTTAATAATTTTTATTATTAAAAAAGTATTTATAATATTTTATTAATATTAAAAATATTTTTAATCTTTAATAATTCTTCCAAAACGACGTTCTCGAGAACTAAAGCAATTAATTGCATCTTGGAAAATAAATTTATTAAAATCAGGCCATAAAACATCAGTAAAATATAATTCAGAATATGCTATTTGCCA
The DNA here is from genome assembly GCF_005082145.1 of Buchnera aphidicola (Aphis craccivora). Lineage (NCBI taxonomy): Bacteria > Pseudomonadati > Pseudomonadota > Gammaproteobacteria > Enterobacterales > Erwiniaceae > Buchnera > Buchnera aphidicola. The sequence goes on along the minus strand of NZ_CP034897.1, from coordinate 258,142 downwards.
CAATAAAAAGTTACTAATTCTTTTTTCGCCTCCAGTTCTAATTACTAAATCTACTGGCAATAAACCATGAGTGCACAAATATTGAGAAAATATTGTTTCTTTAATTTTATTTATATCTAAATATCTATTTTGAACCGCATTAACAATTTTTTTTACACCTTCTAGTATATCCCATCTTCCACCATAATTTGCAGCAATGTTTAAAATTAATCCACTATTATTTAAAGTAATTTTTTCTACATTATAAATATAAGATTGTAACTCTTCATTGAATACAGTTAAATCACCTATGACTTTAAGACAAATATTATATTTATTTAAATTTTTAACTTCATTTTTTAATGCAAATAAAAATAATTTAAGTAAAGATGCTACTTCAAATTTCGGACGCTGCCAATTTTCACTACTAAAAGTATATAATGTTAATACTTCTATTTTATTTTGAATAGCAAATTTAACTGTCTTCTTAACTGCTTTTAAACCTGCTTGATGACCAAAAGCACGTATTTCGTTTCTTTTTTTTGCCCACCTCCCATTTCCATCCATAATTATAGCAACATGACGAGGTGTATTTTTTTTTAATTTTTTTTTAAGTGGTGTATATTGATATAACATTAAATATATATTTCTCTTAAAAATAAAACTCATTTAAAAATAAAAAATATTATTAACTGTTTAATAAATTAAAGATGATATTTTTTTTTTCGTTTTTATTCTAGTTTTTTTATCAATTTCTAAAATTTCTTCAATAGAAGTAGGTTCTAAAAAATCAGAAGATATTAACATATCACTATTTATTTCAGAAATTTTATCAAATCTAATTTTTGAATTTAAAAAAGCAGATACGGAAACTTCATTAGCAGCATTTAAAACCGTCATTGCTGATTGACCAGAAGCAAAAGCATCAATTGCTAATTTTAAACATGGAAATTGCGCAAAATTTGGTTCAAAAAAATTTAAGCACTTTAATTTTTTAAAGTTCAAAAAATTAGATCCAGAAACAATACGCTTAGGAAATGCCATCGCATATGAAATAGCAACTTTCATATCTGGAACTGAAAGTTGAGCTAATACTGAACCGTCAACATATTCTACCATAGAATGAATAATTGATTGAGGATGAATTAAGATATCAATTTCATTATCTGAAGCATTAAATAACCATCTAGCTTCAATATATTCTAAACCTTTATTTATCATTGTTGCTGAATCTACTGATATTTTTTTTCCCATTGACCAATTTGGATGAGTACATGTTTGCTTAGGCGTCACAAAAGGCAAATCTTCTTTTTTAAGATGATATAATGGACCTCCTGAACCAGTTAAGATAATAGATTTAACTCCATTTTCTTTTAAACTAACTTTTCCTAAATTTTTTTGCAAAAATCGAGGTAAAACTTGAAAAATAGCATTGTGTTCACTATCGATAGGAATTATCCTAGCACGATTGTAAGATAAAGCTTTCATAAACACACAACCACAAGCAATTAGAGATTCTTTGTTAGCTAATAAAATTGTTTTTCCAGCGCATATAGCAGATAAAGTAGGTAATAAACCTGCCATTCCAACAATGGCAGATACTACATAATCATTTTCTTTTAAAGAAGCTAGCGCACAAATTTCTTTAGTTCCTGACAAAACCTGTGTTTTAATTTTTTTTTCTTTTAACTTTGTTCTAAGTATATTTGCAGATTTTTCATTTTTCATAGCCACCCAATCAGGTGAGAAAAATACACATTGCTCTAACATAGTAGAAAAATTTTTATTTGCAACCAATGCAACTATTTTAAATAAATCAGGATGTTTTTTAATGATAGATATTGTATTGATACCAATTGAACCAGTTGATCCTAAAATTGTTATTTTTTTCATAAAATTTTTATTATAACAAATATTTTAATTAGTTATTTAAGATATAAATATTAAGTTTTACTTTTAGTTATCTTTAAATTAAAATTTCATGAGTTCTTTTTCTTTTAAAGTTAAAATGATTTCTACTTGCTTAATATACTCATCTGTCATTTTTTGAATTTTATTTTGTGAACTACGTTCTTGATCTTCTCCAATAATCTTATTTTTTAAATAAACTTTAATTTTTTCGTTAGCATCTCTTCGAATGTTTCGTATGTAAATACGAGTGTTTTCTGCATTACTTTTAATAATTTTAATAAGATGTTTTCTTCTTTCTTCTGTTAGACTAGGTATTGGCACAATAATATCTTTTCCATGCACAATTGGATTTAAATCAAAATTTGAATTCAAAATAGCTTTATTAATTAAAGATGTATTAGAACTGTCAAATACATTGATTCTAAGAGTATGATAATCTTCCACTATTATATTAGATATTTGTCGAAGTGGTATTTTAGAGCCAAAATATTCAACGTATACACTATTAAGTAGTTCTGGAGATGCTCTTCCAGTTTTAATATTATTTACTTGAATTTGAAAATTTTTAATACAAACTTCCATTTTTTTCTTGATTTTAATATAAAGCTGATTGATCACATAATTACCTATATAATATATTAAGTTTAATATTAAATTTATTTTGTGAGATGTTTTATATGTATTATAAAATATTTGTATATTTTATACTGTAATAATTATACTGTAATAATAGTACCTTCATCATACCCTGTAACAATACGATATAAAGATTGAGGTTTATTAATGTTAAAAATTCGAATAGGCAAATTATGATCTCTAGCTAAAGAAAAAGCAGATAAATCCATAACTTTTAATTCTTTTTTAAGTACATCTTTATATGTTAATTTTTTGTAAAAAATTGCATGCGAATACTTTTTTGGATCTTTCGAATATACTCCATCAACTTTTGTTCCTTTTAAAATAATATCTGATTGCGTTTCAATTCCACGTAAACATGCTGCAGAATCAGTTGTAAATAAAGGATTTCCTATACCAGCAGCGAAAATTACTACGCAATTACCAGATAAAAGCTTAATCGCTCGCTTATAAGTATAAGCTTCACATATACCATTTATTGGTATAGCTGACATTACATAAGAGCGAATAGAGTAATAATGCATTATATCATGCATTGCTAAGCTATTAATTATTGTAGATAATATACCAATATGATCAGATGCTATTCGATTTATACCAATTTTAGATAAAGTTGAACCACGAAACAAATTTCCACTTCCAATCACCAAGCCTACTTGTACACCAAGGTTTAATACTAATTTTATTTCTTTTGCTATTTTTTTTAAAGAATTTATATCAATACCAAATTTATTAACTCCTTGTAATACTTCTCCACTGATTTTTAGTAAAATACGGGGGTATATAAATTTTGTATTGGTAGACATGTTTTTAATCCGAAAATATTTTTTATATTAAAGATAAATAATTTTGTTTAAAAAAATTATATTACTATTAATTAAACACTTATATTATTAGTTATATTTTCTCCAATTTCAAATCTGATAAATGATATAATACTGCCATTATTCTCTTTTAATACTTGACCCACTGTTTGACTTGGGTCAATTATAAAATTTTGACCAATTAGAGAAATATTGTTAACAAATTTATTCATTCGACCATCTACTATTTTTTTTAATATATTAGCAGGTTTTTTATAATTTTTTACTAATTGCAATTGAATATTATACTCTCTTTCAAAAACAGATTTAGGTACTTCATTAGGATTTATATATTCAGGTTTGCTAGCTGCTATATGCATAGCAATGTTTTTTAATACACTTTCATTTAAATTATGAGCACTAACTAAAACTCCAATACGACCAGCGTGTATATAGGAGTGTAAATTCTCATTCTCAATAACTCCAAATCGATTAATTTTAATATTTTCACCAAATTTAACAATTAATTCTGTTATTTTTGATTCAAAATAATTTTTTATATCAAGAATGTTTTTTATTTTCTTAGACAATGCTGTTAAAATTATTTCATTTCCTAAAGAAACAAATAAACTATCTTTTGCTACAAAATCAGTTTGACAATTTAACTCAATTATAACTCCAAAATTATTTTTAATTTTTGCAAATATTAAACCTTGATTTGTAGTATTTTTTAGCTTTTTAAAAGCTTGCATTTTTCCTGATTTTCTTAGATTATCAATTGATAATTCAATATCTCCATTTTCTTCTGTTAAAGCTCGCTTACATTCCATAAGCCCAACACCTGTACGTAATCTTAATTGTTTAACCAATTCAGCAGTAATATCAGTCATAAATATTTTCTCTTATAATTTTTTAATAAATACATATTTATTAAATATGTATATTTTCTTTAGAATTTATCGATACTTCTGTTAATGGATTTTGATGATTAATTTTACTAATACTCATTGTGACAGCTTTCAAATATAATGCCACAGATCTAATTGCATCATCATTTCCGGGTATTATATAATCAACACCATCAGGATTCGAATTAGTGTCTACAACAGAAAAAACAGGAATACCTAAATTATTCGCCTCTTGAATTGCAATATGTTCATGAGCAGCATCAATAACAAATAAACAGTCTGGAAGACCTCCCATATTTTTTATACCACCTAAACTATTTTCTAATTTAGATAATTCCCGTGTTCGTATTAATGCTTCTTTTTTCGTTAATTTTAAAAAAGTTCCATCTTTAGATTCAATCTCTAAATCTTTTAAACGCTTGATAGACTGACGTACTGTCTTCCAATTAGTCAGCATACCTCCTAACCAACGATGATTGACATAAAATTGATCACAATTTATTGCAGTTTCTTTAATTTTTTTACTAGCCGCTCTTTTTGTTCCAACAAATAATATTTTACCTTTTTTAAAAGATATTTTTTTTAATTCTATCAAAGCAAAATTAAACATTGGAAGAGTTTTTTCTAAATTAATAATATGAACCTTATTTTTAGAACCGAAAATAAATGGTTTCATTTTTGGATTCCAATAACGAGTTTGATGTCCAAAATGTACTCCTGCTTTTAACATATCTCTCATTGACACTATTTCCATAACAACTCCTTAATAAATAAAAAAATAATAAATTTTTACAAAATTAATAATTTTCAAACTTTTATTTAAATTAAAAAAGATAAATGTTTTTAATTGTTTATATCATATTCAATATATTTAATAAATTAAATAAAATATATCATATTCAATATTTAAGATCAGTAATAATTGTTAATGTATTTTGTTTTTTTTATATTAATAAAAAATATTAAAATAAAAAATTTTTACAACCAAATTTTATAAACTATAATTTAAATGAATTAAATTTAATATATCTAAAATTGGTTAAATATTATGAATTGTATGATAAAAAAAGAATCAGAAATAGAAAAAATAAGAATATCTGGAAAACTAGCTGCAAAAGTACTAGAAATGATTGAAGAATATGTTCAACCAGATATAAGTACAGAAGAACTAAATAATATTTGTCACGATTTTATTAACCAAAATAATGCTATTCCAGCTTGCTTAGGATATCATGGTTTTCCAAAATCTGTTTGTATTTCTGTTAATGATGTTGTATGCCATGGTATCCCTAGTAAAAACCAAATTCTAAAAATAGGAGATATAGTTAACATTGATGTTACAGTTATTAAAGATAATTATTACGCTGATACTTCAAAAATGTTTTTTGTAGGAAAGACAAATATTTTATCTAAACGTTTATGTAAAGTAACACAAGAAAGTCTTTATGCGGCTTTAAATATAATCAAATCTGGTATTCCTCTGTTTAAAATTGGCGAAACAATTGAAAATTATGTTGAAAATCATGGTTTTTCAGTCGTAAAAGAATATTGTGGTCATGGAATTGGTTCATCATTTCATGAAGAACCGCATGTATTACATTATAAAAATAACAACAAATTAATTTTAAAGGAAGGCATGATTTTTACTATTGAACCTATGGTAAACGCAGGAAAATCAGAAGTAAAATGCATGAAAGATGGATGGACAGTAAAAACAAAAGACCATTCATTATCTGCTCAATATGAACATACTATATTAGTGACAAATTATGGATGTGATATTTTAACATGGCATAAACAAGACAAAATATTACCTAGTCTTACTACTAGCCTTACTAAATAAAACAAAAATTTTTATTTTATAAATATAAAATATAATAAATTAGGTTAATTTAAAATGAAAAAATTTAAAAAAATAATTGAAAACGCTTACGAACATAAAAATGAAATTAATTTTAAAAATATTGATATAAAAACTTATGAAACGATTGTTTATATAATAGATATGTTAAACAAAGGAGAAATTCGTATTTCAGAAAAACAAGATAATATTTGGATTACTCATCAATGGTTAAAAAAAGCAATTTTATTATATATATATTTTACAAGAAATAATATTTTTTTAGGAAAAAATACTAATTATTACGATAAAATACCACTTAAATACAATAAATATACTCAAGAAAATTTTGAAAAAGAAAAAGTTCGTATAGTACCACCAGCTACTATTAGATATGGTGCATTTATTAATCAAAATACAGTAATTATGCCTTCATATATTAATATAGGTGCCTACATAGATCAAGGAACTATGGTAGACACATGGGCTACTGTAGGATCATGCGCTCAAATTGGAAAAAATGTACACTTATCTGGAGGGGTTGGCATAGGAGGGGTATTAGAGCCTTTACAAAACAATCCTACTATCATTGAAGATAATTGTTTTATTGGTGCTCGCTCTGAAATTGTAGAAGGAGTTATTGTAGAACAAGGTTCTGTAATATCTATGGGTGTTTTTATTGGACAAAGTACTAAAATTTATAATAGAGAAACAGGCGAAATTTCTTATGGAAGAATACCTGCTAATTCTGTGGTAGTTTCAGGAAGTTTGCCATCAAAAAATGGAAAATATAATTTATATTCTGCAATCATTGTAAAAAAAGTAGATCATAAAACAATGAGTAAAGTAGAAATTAATCAAATGTTACGTCGCTTAAAATAATAGAAAACCGCCCGTATCTAAAAAAATCGGGCGGAATTACATAACAAAAAATTAATTAGTTACTAAATAAATATTAGCAGTTCCTCTTTTTACCCTAAAAATTAATAGATCTGATCTGTTATCTAATGCGCGTTTTAAGTCGTCTAAATTATTTATTAAATTTTGATTTACTTGTATAATAATATCATCTTTTTTAAAACCAATTTTTGAAGCTGGAGTATTTTCTTTTACATTTTCTACTTTTACACCTTTTTGTTGATCTAAATAATTAGATAGATTAGCACCTTCAAGGCCTGTATAAATATCTCCGAAATTCATATTATGTTGAATAGATGGTTTTAATTCAACGAATATATCTTTAATTTTTCCCTCCCGAAATACTCCTAATATCATTTTAGTAGTAACTGGCAAAGATCCGATTTCAGCTCGTAATGCTGCAAAACTAAAAATAGGTTTTTTATTTAAAGATATAATAATGTCTCCAGCTTTAATTCCTGCTTGAAACGCAGAAGAATCAGGTAAAACCTGACTGACAAAAGCTCCTTTTTGAGTATTTGTTTTCATTAAACGTGCTAAATCAGAATTTAATTCCATTCCTATTATACCTAATTCACCACGTCTTACCTGTCCAAATTCAGCCATTTGTGCTGTAAGATTTTTAACCATATTACCAGGAATGGCAAAACCAATACCTATATTACCTCCATCTGGGGCTAATATTGCAGTGTTAATCCCTATTAACTCACCATTTAGATTTATTAATGCCCCACCAGAATTTCCTCTGTTAATAGCAGCATCAGTTTGAATAAAATTTTCGTAGTGTTCAATATTTAATCCACTTCGTCCTAAAGCAGAAATAATACCGGATGTAACAGTTTCACCAAGGCCATAAGGATTACCGATAGCTACAGTGTAGTCACCCACTCTTAAAGTGTCAGAATCTGCAATTTTTATTGCACTTAAATTATTTGCATTTTTTAATTGTATTAAGGCAATATCAGAACGTGAATCTTTCCCAATTACATAAGCTTCATAACGACGTCCATCACTTAATTGTGCTTGTATTCTATTAGCATTTTCTACAACGTGATTATTAGTTACAGCATACCCTTTTTCAGCATCAATAATAACACCTGATCCTAGTGCACGAAACTTTTTATTTGCATTATCAGAATTTGGATTAGAACGGCAAAAAGGAGAATTCCTAAATGGTGAATTACCTTTACAAAAAGGAGAATTTTTACCAAAAAATGGTTGAAATTGATGAGGTAAACGAGAAGTTGGAATTATAGTGCTTCCTTCAATACTAATACTAATTACTGAAGGCATAACTTTTTCCAACATAGGCGCTAAACTCGGCATAACAAGTGCAGAAGAAACATTATTGGAAATGGAGTTTTTATCTCCCCAAGACATTCCTAAACTTAGTAATAGAGTCAAAATAAATACTGTTCCGCCTAATACTATATTTATTCTTTTCATTATTGCTTTCTCATAAATTACAATCTAATCTTATATAGATAAAACGACTAAAAACCAAAATTTTTAATTAAAATAAAATTTTAGTATACACTCCATAATTCATTAACTCCATCGATGCTTAGTAGATAAATAAAAAAATATTTTGGATCAATACTGTTAAAATTACAATTTTATAAATGTTATTTATTTATTAACTTTATAAAAATTTTTATAAAAAATATATTTTTCTATATAATATTTTTCTTATCAAAAATAATGGTTTTATATTTATGATATTAAATAAGATAATCAATATTCTTTTATGTTCCTTAATATTTTTTTATATAATATATAGAAATACAAATGAAAAAATAGCAGAAATAATAGAATTAAAAGGAAAAACAATGGGAACATACTGGCAAGTAAAAATTCCCAATGTAAAAATAAAAAATAAAAAATATTTAAAAAGACTCATACAAAATAATTTAGATGCAGATGAAAAATTATTATCTCCTTGGAAAAAACAATCTTTAGTTTATAAATTTAATCAATTAAAAAAATATCAATTATTAAAAATTAATAAAAACTTTTTAAAAATTATTTTGACAGCACTAACTATTCATCAAAAAACTCATGGAAAATTAGATATAACTATTGGGAGTTTAATTAATATATGGGGATTTGGAACTGAAAAAAAACCTCGTAATTACCCTTCACCAAATATAATAAAAAAAAATATAAACCTTACAGGTATTCAATATTTAAAAATTATTAATAAATCCAGTGGAGTATATTTAAAAAAAAATATAAATGGTATGAAAATAAATCTTTCTACACTAGGCGAAGGATTTGCTGTTGATCATTTATCTTGTATACTAAAAAAAAAAGGAATAAAAAATTATATTATTTCTATAGGAGGTACAGTTTTAGTTAAAGTAAATAATAAACAAAAACCTAAAATAATTGCAATTCAAAAACCCACCGACAAAAAAAAATCAGCTCAATTGCTTCTTAAACTCAAAAACAAATCTATTAGTACAGCTGGAACTTATATCAATTATTATTTTATTAATGGTAAAAATATTTCACATATTATTAATCCTCAAAATGGCATTCCTGTGGAAAATAATTTAGTATCTGTTAGTGTTGTTGCTCCAACCGCATTAGAAGCAGATGGTTGGGACACTGGACTGCTTTTATTAGGTTTTAAAAAAGCAAAAGCATTATCTATCAATGAAAATTTAGCTGTTTGTCTGATAACTAAAGAAAAAAATAATTTTTTAACATGGATATCGCCTCAATTTAAAAAACTTTTAATTTTAAAATAAACATTTTAAAAAATAAATTTTAATCAAATATATAATTATTTAATTTATTTCAATTTATTGATAATATTTAATATATTTGTAATAATAAAAGAACATTTAGTTGACACTAATAAATGACAGATCTTTATTTATATTTTATTTAACTGTTCTTATTTTATCTAGATAAACTATCAGGATAAACTACAAATAAAAAACTAGGAATAAACCTAATAAAATAGCATCCTGGAGGAAAAAATGGAAATATTATCAGGAGCCGAAATGGTTATTAGATCATTAATTAATCAGGGAATACAACATATATTTGGTTATCCTGGTGGTGCAGTACTAGATATTTATGATGCTCTAAAAACTGTTGGTGGAATTGAACATATTTTAGTAAGACATGAACAAGCAGCAACTCATATGGCTGATGGATATGCGCGATCTACTGGAAAAACAGGTGTAGTATTAGTAACTTCTGGACCAGGTGCTACTAATGCGATTACTGGAATTGCTACAGCCTATATGGACTCTATTCCAATGATAGTAATCTCTGGTCAAGTAGCATCATCTTTAATTGGATACGATGCGTTTCAAGAATGTGATATGATCGGTATTTCGCGTCCTATAGTAAAACATAGTTTTTTAGTAAAAAAAACTGAAGATATACCGATGATTTTTAAAAAAGCTTTTTGGATAGCCTCTACAGGTCGTCCTGGTCCAGTAGTTATTGATTTGCCTAAAGATATTTTAAAACAAAAAATTAAGTCTGTATTTACATGGCCTAAAAGTATACATATACGATCTTATAATCCAACTACCAAAGGTCATCAGAAACAAATTAAAAAAGCATTAAGTATATTATTAAAAGCAAAAAAACCTGTTATTTATGCAGGTGGAGGAGTTATTAGTTCTAATAGCAACAATGAACTACTAGAATTCGCAGAAAAAACTCATTGTCCTGTTACAACATCTTTAATGGGATTAGGAGCCTTTCCAGGTAGTCATCCTCAAAGTATTTCTATGTTGGGTATGCATGGTACATACGAAGCTAATATGGCAATGCATAACGCAGATGTTATATTTGCAGTTGGAGTTCGATTTGATGATCGAACAACAAATAACTTAAAAAAATACTGCCCGAATGCTACTATTTTACATATTGATATCGATCCTACATCTATTTCTAAAACTGTTTCTGCAGATGTTCCGATAGTTGGAGATGCTAAACATGTTTTAAAAAAAATAATAGAGTTAATAAAACAAGAAAAAAAAATTCATTCTTTAGATCAATGGTGGAGTACTATAAAAGAATGGAGACAAACTAAAAGTTTAGAATACAATAAAAAAAGCATCCAAATAAAACCCCAAAATGTTATTCAAACACTTTTTAAATTAACAAAAGGCAAATCCTATATTACTTCTGATGTAGGCCAACATCAAATGTTTACGGCATTATATTATCAATTTAATAAACCCAGACATTGGATTAATTCTGGGGGATTAGGCACTATGGGTTTTGGATTACCTGCTGCACTGGGTGTGAAATTAGCAATACCCAAAGCCACTGTAATTTGTATTACTGGTGATGGCAGTATTCAAATGAATATTCAAGAATTATCAACTGCAAAACAATATAATTTAGCAGTTCTTATACTAAATTTAAATAATTCTTCTTTAGGTATGGTTAAACAATGGCAAGATATGATTTATTCTGGAAGACATTCTCATTCATATATGGACTCGCTTCCGGACTTTGTAAAATTAGTAGAATCATATGGACATATTGGATTACGTGTAGATACAACAGAAGAATTAGAAACAAAATTAATATTGGCATTAAAAAAATTATCTGAAGGAAATTTAGTTTTTTTAGATGTTCAAATAGACAATTCTGAACATGTTTATCCTATGCAAATTCAAGGAGGAGGTATGAATGAAATGTGGTTAAGGAAAAAAGAGGTTTCCGAATAAAAAATATGCGAAGAATTTTATCTATTCTCTTAGAAAATGAATCAGGTGCATTATCACGTGTAATAGGCCTCTTTGCACAAAGAGGCTATAATATAGAAACAGTTACAGTAGCACCTACAGAAGATCCTTCTTTATCAAAAATGACTATACAAACAGTAGGAAATGAAAAATCGATTGAACAAATCGAAAAACAACTGCATAAATTAATTGATGTTTTAAGAGTTATTAAAATTGAACAAATATCACATATAGAACGTGAAATTATGTTATTAAAAGTTCAAACAAATAATTGTAAAAATGATATTAAACATATTACTGAAGTTTTTCGAGGGCAAATTGTAGATATTACATCTACTACCTATGTATTACAACTTGCAGGAACTACAAAAAAATTAGATTCTTTTCTTAAAATAATCAGAAATATATCTGAAATTATTGAGATGACTCGTTCTGGAATAGTAGGAATTTCTCGGGGATGAATTAAATAAAATTTATTTGTGTTACTTTAAAACGAAAACTAACAATATATTAAAAATTTTATTATTCATTAAACATGATCATTTTAAAATATAGATGATCATGTTTCTTTTTCATGATATCAAAAAAATTCACTATGAATCAAAATATAAAACATATTCCTGTTATGACAAAAGAATTAATTGACTCTTTGCAAATTCAAGACAATGGTATTTACATTGATACTACATTTGGATTAGGCGGACATTCCATTGAAATTCTAAAAAAACTTGGTAAAAATGGAAAATTATATGCTATTGATAAAGATTTAAACTCTGTATTAATAGGAAAAAAAATTACAGACCAACGTTTTTGTATAATTCATGATAGCTTTTCAAAAATTTTAAATTATGCTAAATCTAACAAAATTGTAGGAAAGGTGGATGGAATATTATTTGATTTAGGAGTATCTTCATTACAAATAGAAGACTATAAAAGAGGTTTCTCATTTAAAAAAAACGGGCCTCTAGATATGAGAATGAATCAAACTTGTGGAATTACAGCTTCAGATTGGATTAATAAAAGCGATACTAAAAAAATTATTTTTGTTTTAAAAAAATTTGGAGAAGAACGTTTTGCAAAAAAAATTGCACACGAAATAAAAGACTATAAAAGAAAAAAAAAGATAAAAGAAACTTTAGAATTAGTGAATATCATAAAAAAATCAATACCAATAAAAAATATATTTAAACACCCAGCTAGACGAACTTTTCAAGCAATTAGAATCTATATTAATCAAGAATTAGAAGAAATTCAAAGCGCATTAGAAGACACGTTAAAAATATTAAAACCAGGAGGACGTATCACAGTTATTAGTTTCCATTCATTAGAAGATAGAATAATCAAAAAATTTATGACAAAACATAGTACAAAAGCACAAATTCCATGTGGAATGGCTATAACAGAAAAAGAAATAAAAAAACTTAAAATATGTAAATTAAAAATTATAAATCGATTATTTCCCACTTATGAAGAAATTCAAAAAAATCCTAGATCTCGGAGTTCTATACTACGTACAGCAGAATTAAAAAAATATGAATAAAAAAGAACATTATGATTTACCGAATATTATTAAAAATGATTTTTTTTTATATGGAAAGATACATTTAATTTTATTATTTGCAATAATATTATCTGCAAATTCTATTGTGATTGTAGTTTATAAAACCCGTATGTTAATTGCTGAAGAAGAAAAATTACGTATAGAATACAAAAAAAAAAATGATGAATGGAGAAATTTAATTATCGAAAAAAATACTCTTGCTACGCCCCCAATTGATTAATCAAAAACATTTAATTATTTTAATAATATATAAATTTCATTAATTTTTTTAAAAAAATCATAAAAACAAGATAATTATAAAATGTATACCAAAAAAAAAATAAAGTTATTTAAAGAAAAAAAAACAAGAAAAACGATTTATATAAACTGGCGTTTTATAGCATTATGTATTATTGTTTTTTCATTTTTGATTATCTTAACATTACGTATAATATTTCTTCAAGTTATTGATGCCAAAAAACTATCATATGAAGGAGATCGTAGAACGTTAAGAATACAACCTGTTATAAATACCAGAGGAATTATTAACGATCGTTTGGGGTACCCATTAGCTGTTACTGTTCCAGTAAATGCAGTTTTTATAGACCCTAGTATGATCCATCAAAATAGTATAGATATTGAAAATAATATAAGATGGCAAGCATTATCTAACATTCTTTCTATTCCATTAAAAAAAATTATTTTTCATGTCAATTATGATAAAGATTTAAAATTTATTTATTTAGCGCGTCAAGTTGCCCCAGAACTTGGTGAATACGTTAAAGCACTAAAATTACCTGGTATATATTTAACAGAAGAAGCAAAACGCTATTATCCTTCTGGTAAAATCGCCGCGCAACTTATTGGATTTAATAATATAGATGACGAAGGTATAGAAGGTGTAGAAAAAAGTTTTAATGACCACTTAACGGGTAAACCAGGTAAAAGAAAAATAAGAAAAGATAATCAAGGTCATGTGATTGAAAATGAATCTTTAATTAATAAATCTAGCTCTAAAAATTTAGTATTAAGTATTAATAAAGAACTTCAAACTATTACTTACCAACAATTATGTGAAGGCGTAAGTAAAAATAAAGCAGATTTTGGAATTGCTGTTTTAATTGATATCAAAACTGGGGAAGTATTATCAATGGCTACTAGTCCTGCATATAATCCAAACGAAAGACAATATACAGTTTCAAAAAATTTTCGAAATAGAGCTATTACAGATGTTTTTGAACCAGGTTCTACAGTTAAACCTATAGTTATCATGGAAGCTTTAAAAAAAGGATTGATTAAACCAAATTCAATAATAAACACAAAACCTTTTTTTATTAGAAAACATCAAATTAAAGATGTATCATATCATGAAAAATTAAATATTGCAGGAATATTGCAGAAATCTAGTAATGTTGGAGTATCAAAAATCGCACTTTCTATGAATAGTGAAGATTTAATTAATACATATTTAAAGTTTGGATTAGGGCAACCAACTAACTTAGGATTAATTGGAGAAAACAAGGGATTTTTACCTAAAAAGAAAGTGTTATCAAATTTAGAAAAAGCAACTTTTTCTTTCGGATATGGGTTAATGGTAACACCTCTGCAATTAGCTAGATTATATACCACTATTGGAAGTTATGGAATTTATCGGCCACTTTCTATTGTTAAAATAAATCATCCAGTATACGAAAAAAGAATCTTCCCTCAAGAATATGTCAAAAAAGTACTTAATATGATGGAAAAAACTGTTCAACCAAATGAAATTGATAATCAATCAGGCATAAAAAAATATCGTATTGCTATTAAAACAGGAACAGCAAAAAAAGTTGGTATTCATGGATGTTATATTAAAAAATATATAGCTTACACTGCAGGTGTTGCTCCTGCTAGAAATCCAAAATTTTCTTTAATCATCGTAGTTGACAACCCTAAAGGAAATCAATATTACGGAGGTGCAGTTTCTGCTCCAATTTTTAGTAAAATAATGACTTTAGTATTAAAAACAATGAAAATTAAACCAGATAACTTATAAAAATAATAGTAATAAATTTAAATAAAATTTAATGAAAGAAAATAACTTAAAATATTTTTTATTACCTTGGATTAAAAATCTTCCAAAAAAAAATATAAATAATCTAGTTCTAGATAGCAGAAAATTAAAATCTAAAGATATCTTTATTGCTATTAAGGGTAAAAAAAAAGATGGACATGATTTTATTTTTGAAGCGATCTCTAAAAAAGTAGTAGCAGTTTTATCTGAAACGACAGAAAAAAAACAACATGGGAAAATAAACTATATTAACAATATTCCTATAATATCTTTTTTTAAATTATCTCAAGAACTTTCAAATTTAGCTGAAAGATTCTATCATAAACCAAGCAGTAAATTAAAAGTAATTGGTATTACTGGAACAAATGGAAAAACTACAGTAACACAGCTAATTAATCAATGGAGTGAATTATTAGGAAATAAAATTGCAACAATGGGGACCCTTGGAAATGGGTTTTATAAATCATTAAAACCTACAAAAAATACAACTTCATCAGCTATCGATATACAATCATTTCTACATTCAGTATTAGATAAAGTTAACTTCGTAACTATAGAAGTATCTTCACATGGTTTGTCTCAAAATCGTGTTAAAAATATTTTTTTTCATACTGCAATATTTACTAATTTAACACAAGATCATTTAGATTATCATAAAAATATGAAAAAATATGAATTAGCTAAACGTTCACTTTTTACAGATCATAAAGTAAAAAAAATAATATTAAATGCTAATGATACATATGCAAAGAATTGGTTAAAAACTTTTTCTAATAAATATACAGTTGCAGTCACAATTAAAGATCATAAACAAAAAAAATATTCTACAAAATGGATAAATGCTATTCATATTAAAGTTTATAATGAAAAAACTGATGTAAAATTTGAATCTAGTTGGGGAAGTGGAATTTTATCTACTTGTTTAATAGGAAAATTTAACATAGAAAATTTATTATTAGCACTAGCATGCATGTTAGAAATGAATCATAAATTATCTGATCTCATTAAAACATCTATTCAACTTGCTCCGGTATATGGGCGAATGCAAAAATTTCATCTTATTAAAAAACCAATTTGTATAATAGATTATGCTCATACCCCCGATGCATTAGAAAAATCTCTAAATGCTATTAAATTACAATATTCACAAAAAAAAATATGGTGTATATTTGGTTGCGGAGGAGAAAGAGATAAAAAAAAACGTCCTTTAATGGGAAAAATTGCTGAAAAAATAGCAAATAAAGTAATTATCACTAATGATAATCCAAGAAATGAAAATCAAAATCAAATTATTCAAGAAATTATTAGCGGATGTATAAAAAAAGAAAAAATAATAATTATTCCAAATAGAAAAAAAGCTATTTCTTATGTATTTTTTCGAGCAAACATTAATGATATAATTTTTATTGCTGGAAAAGGACATGAAAATTATCAAATAATTGGAAATCAGTATATTTACCAATCAGATCAAGAAATAGTATCAAATTTATTGGAAAACACAACATGATTCCTATTTCGTTAAAAAAAATTGCAAGTATTACAAATGGTTTGTTATTTGGAAAAAACATTATAATAGATAATATTATCACTAATACTAAAAATATAGTACCAAATAGCTTGTTTATTGCGTTAAAGGGTAAAAAGTTTGATGCACATTCTTTTATCAAAGAAGCTATAAAAAATGGATGTTCAGCAATAATAGCTGATAGACAAATAATATCTTGTATTTCTTATGTTATAGTTGAAGATACTACTATTGCTTTAGGACAAATTGCTGCTTGGCTTCGTAATATAATTGACCCAAAAATATTAGCTATCACTGGATCTTGCGGGAAAACTTCAGTAAAAGAAATGACTGCTTCTATACTGAAAAAAAAACATAATATCATATATACTACGAACAATGAAAATAATCACATAGGAGTCCCTATTACTTTATTAAAGTTAAAAAAAATAGATAAATATGGGATAATTGAGTTAGGATCCAATAATCCAGGTGAAATCCATTATATTTCAAAAATTGCTCAACCAAATATTGCGCTAATAAATAATATTTATTATTCACATTTGGAAGGATTCAAATCATTATTGGGAATATCAAAAGAAAAATCAGAAATATTATCTTGTTTAAAAAATAAAGGCACAGTTATTATTAATTTAGACAGTCATCATTTATCGCAATGGAGAAAAAAAATTCAAAATAAAAAAATATTTTATTTTTCTGTTAAAAAAAAAAAGAAAGTGATTTTTTTGCTACTAATATTAAAATTTATGCAAATCAAACATGTTTTATTATGCATACACCATCTGGTACAATAAATATTGTATTACCTTATTTGGGTTATCAAAGTATATCTAATGCCTTAGCTGCTAGTGCTCTTGCATTTTCTATTCATACACCACTAAAACAAATTCAAATTGGACTATTAAAATCTCCTATTATACCTGGACGATTAGAACCTATTCAATTAAATAAAAATACAATTTTAATTAATGATACATATAACTCGAACGTTGCTTCTATGATTATAGCAATTAAAATTTTAGAAAAAATGCCAGGTTATAAAATATTAGTCATAGGAGATATGGCAGAATTAGGTGAAAAAAGTATTTTATACCATAAAATCATAGGAAATATTGCTAATGTATCAAATATTGATTATATTTTTACTTTTGGAAAATATAGTAACGAAATTTTTAAAATCTGTAAAAATGGAAAACATTTTTCAGAAAAACATAAAAATATGTTAACTAAAAAATTAAAAGAAACAATGTTAAAACAAAACAAAAGTACAATTTTAATTAAAGGTTCACGTCATATGAAAATGGAAAAAATCATAGAATATTTAATAAAAGAGTATAAAAAAAATGATATTTTTAATTAATAAATACTTGAATTTTAAAACATTTACTTTTATTTCTTTTCGAATAATATTTAGTTTATTAACATCATTTTTTATTAATTTATTTATTGGACCATATATTATATCTTATTTTAAAAAATTACAAAAATTTCAAGTTATAAGAACTGATGGACCTATTAAACATTTTGATAAAAATAATACTCCTACTATGGGAGGAGTATTTATCATTATTTCAATATGCATATCTACTTTTCTTTATTGTGATTTAAATAATATATATATTTGGTACGTTCTTGCGATTATATTAGGATACGGCTTAATTGGGTTATTAGATGATTATAAAAAAATTAAATTTAATAATTCAACTGGATTAAAAATATCATATAAATTTTTTTTGTTGTCAATAATTGCTATATTCATTATTTATATAATGTATTCTGAAAAAAATAATAATATTTCTATTGAACTAATAATTCCTTTTTACACTTCTATACCTGTAAAAATAAATTATTTTTATGTATTTTTCTCTTACTTTGTTATTGTAGGTACAAGTAATGGAGTGAATTTAACAGATGGATTAGATGGATTAGCGATTATGCCAGTAATTCTTTTATCATTTGGATTTGGTTTAATTGCTTATTTTAGTTCTGATATTAATTTGTCTAGTTATATAAATATTTCTTATTCAGAAAAAGCAAATGAATTAAGCGTATTATGTGGAGCAATTGTTGGTTCTGGATTAGGATTTTTATGGTTTAATACTTATCCAGCTAAAATATTTATGGGAGATGTTGGATCTTTATCACTAGGCGGTGCATTAGGAATAATATCTATATTGCTACATCAAGAGTTATTATTGTTAATAATGGGTGGTGTTTTTGTTTTTGAAACTATGTCTGTAATATTACAAATAATCTACTTTAAAATTAGAAAAAAAAGAATATTCAAAATGGCCCCGATTCACCATCATTACGAAATAAAAGGATTATCAGAACCTTTAATTACTATTAGATTTTGGATAATATCGTTTATATTATTATTATTAGGAATTATATCTTTAAGGATACATGATGCCGTATAAGAAGTATTCAAAGAAAAAAATATTAATTTTAGGTTTAGGTTTAACTGGTATATCTTGTATGCGTTTTTTTTTAAAAAGAGGAATAATTCCTAAAATAATTGATGAATCTAAAAAACCTTATTATTTAAATAAAATTCCTAAAGTTGTTCAATATAAAGTAGGATATTTAGAAAAAACATGGATTTTAGAATCAGATTTAATTATTATTAGTCCTGGAATATCTTCTTTTAAACCTATTTTAATACAAGCTCGGACATTGGGTATTGAAATAATTAGTGACATTGAGCTATTTTGTAGAGAAGCAAAATCTCCAATTATTTCTATTACAGGAACTAATGGAAAAAGCACCGTAGCTACAATGGTTAAAAAAATTGCAAAAAAATCAGGATATAAAGTGCATTTAGGAGGAAATATTGGATTTCCAGCATTAGAAATGTTAGAAAAAAAAACTGATTTATATATACTAGAACTATCTAGTTTTCAACTAGAAAATATATTTAGCTTAAAATCAAAAATAGCTGTAGTACTTAATATTAACGAAGATCATTTAGATAGATACCCAAAAGGATTTCAGCAATATAAAAAAATAAAATTATCTATTTATAAAAATTCAGAAATATGCTTAGTAAATTTGAAAGAAAAAATTTTTCATTTAAAGAATCAACATAAAAAATATATTACTTTTGGAACAAAAGATAGTGATTATTATATTGATAATATTGAAGGTAATGTTTTTTTGTATTGTAAAAAAGAAAAAATACTTGATATATCGAAAACATCACTATACGGATATCAAAGCTATGAAAATGCTTTAGTATCATTAGCAATTTCAGATGCTATGAATTTTCCTCGGGAAAAAACTAAAATAGTACTTAGTAGTTTTTTAAATTTACCACACCGATTTCAAATAATACATAAACGCAATAATATATCTTGGATTAACGATTCAAAATCTACAAATGTTAATAGTACTAAAGCTGCTTTAGAAAATATTAATATTCAAGGAACAATAAGATTATTATTAGGAGGGGATAAAAAATCTGCTGATTTTAATGTTCTAAAAAATTATTTAGAAAAATTAAAAATTAAAGTATATTGTTTTGGAAAAGATGGTGCAAATATAGCAAAAATATGTCAAAAAAAATCTATTTATGTTGAAGATTTAAAACAAGCTATAACTTTAATTTCTAAAGAAGCAATATCAGGTGATGTAGTGCTGTTATCTCCAGGATGTAGTAGTAAAGATCAATTTAAAAACTTTGAAGAAAGAGGTGATCTTTTTATAACATTATCAAAGGAAATAAGTTAATGTTTTTAAAAAAAAAATAAAAAAAAGTAAAAAAAAATATATCATATTATATGACAGACTACTAGTATGGTTAACTTTAGCTTTATGTGTTACCGGATTAATAATGGTGATATCTACATCTATACCTATAGGACAAAGTTTGTACAAAGATCCCTTTTTTTTTGCAAAAAGAGAAATATTTTATTTTATTTTAATATTTTTATTATCTTTTGTTTTTTTACGTATACCTGTGATTTCTTGGAAAGAATATAGTAATATTATACTAATATTTTCAGTATTATTGCTTATTTTTGTATTATTAATAGGAAAATCAGTACATGGATCTTATAGATGGATAAGTATAGGTATATTACATATACAACCTGCTGAAATATGCAAAATTTCTTCTTTTCTTTATATATCTAATTACCTTTCTAGAAAAATCAAAGAAGTACATAATAACTTTTGGGGATTTTTCAAGCCCATGGGTATTATTACTATTCAATCGATCCTTTTATTAGCAGAGCCTGATTTAGGAACAGTTGTTGTTTTATTTCTTACTGTTTTATCAGTTTTATTTCTTTCCGGTGCAAAAATAAAACAATTTTTTTCAATTATTTTATTAGCATTATTAATGGTAATATTTTTAATATTAATAAAACCATATCGTATGAATAGAATATTATCGTTTTGGAATCCTTGGAAAGATCCATTTGGCAACGGATATCAATTGACACAATCGTTAATTGCTTTAGGAAGAGGTCATTTTTTTGGACAAGGATTAGGAAATTCAATACAAAAACTAAATTATTTACCAGAAGCACATAGTGATTTTATATTTTCTATTATAGGAGAAGAATTGGGATATATAGGTTGTTTCTTAATATTGTTAACTATTTTCTTAATTTCTTTTCGAGCTATGTATATTGGACAAAAATCTTTAGAAAAAAAACAAATTTTTTCTGGTTTTTTAGCTTGTTCCATTGGTTTATGGTTTAGTTTTCAAACTTTAATTAATATTGGAGCTGTTACTGGTATATTACCAACTAAAGGATTAACTTTGCCGTTAATTAGTTATGGAGGTTCAAGTTTAATTATTAATTTAATGGCTATTTGTATTTTATTGCGAATTGATTTTGAACTAAGGTTAAGCGAAAACCAAGCCCTACCTAAGGAAAATTAAATGAGTGCTAAAAAAATTATAATTATGGCAGGAGGTAGTGGCGGTCATGTTTTTCCAGCTATTACTATAGCAAATTATTTAATTCAAAATGGATGGGATGTAAATTGGATAGGAACAAAAAATAAAATAGAATCTGATGTTGTTCCTAAATATAACATTAAAATGCATTTTATTAATATAAATGGATTAAGAAATGCTAATTTTAAAACCGTAGTTTCTTCTCCAATACATATATTAAAATCATATTTTAAAATAAAAAAAATTATAAATAATTATTTACCAAATATTATATTAGGTATGGGAGGATATGTATCTGGTCCTGGAGGATTGGCAGCGTGGACTTCAAAAATTCCTTTTGTTTTACATGAACAAAATAAAATTCCAGGTATTACAAATCGATTACTTTCTAAAATATCAACAAAAAATATGCAAGCTTTTCCAGGTTCTTTACCAAATGCTGAAGTTGTAGGAAACCCAATTCGTGAAGATATTATAAAAATTCCATCTCCTATATATCGTTTTAAAAATAGATTCGGTCCTCTAAGAATATTGATTGTTGGAGGCAGTCAAGGTGCATCTATTTTTAATAGAATCTTGCCTAAGATATCATTATTTTTAAAATCAAAAGTTATTATTTGGCATCAAGCTGGAAAAAATGAACTAGAAAAAACAAAAAAAAAATATCAAAAATATGGATTACATCAACACATAATTAATTGTTTTATTGAAGATATAGCTTCTGCATACACATGGGCTGATGTGATTATATCTCGTTCTGGCGCATTAACTGTAAGTGAAATTGCTACTGTTGGGCTCGGAGCAATTTTTATACCATACCCGCACAAAGATCAACAACAATTATTAAATGCACAAGATTTAAAAAATAATGGTGCTGCAAAAATTATTGAGCAATCTAAATTTAATATAAAATCCATATTAAACATATTGAACTCTTTAGATCGAGAAAAATTATTTGTAATGGCAAAAAAAGCATTTTCTCTTAGAGTGAAAAACTCTACAATGAAAATTTTTAAAATAATTAATAATATTTCTAAAAAATAGATTCTTGAAAAATATAAAAAATGAATATAAAAAATATAAAACAAAATGATTTCTTTAAAAATAAACTATTAAATAAAATTCATTTCATAGGAATTGGAGGCTCTGGAATGAATGGAATTGCTTTAATTTTATTACAATTGGGATATAAAATAAGTGGTTCAGATATATCAAAAACTTTAATTACACAAAAACTAGTGAAATTAGGAGCAATTATTTATTTTCAACATTCTAAAAAAAATATTGAGAATATTGATTTAATTGTTATATCTAGCGCTATTTCATTAACTAATCCAGAAATAATAGAAGCAAAAAAAAAAAATATTCCTATATTATTAAGAGCAGAAATGTTACAAATATTAATGCAATATAAATTTGGAATAGCTATTTCTGGGACACATGGAAAAACAACTACTACTGCAATGATTTTTGATATATTTCATGAAAATAAATTAGATCCTACTGCTATCAACGGTGGTTTAATAAAATCAATCAATTCTTATTCCAAACTAGGATATTCTAATTATCTTATTGCAGAAGCAGATGAAAGCGATGGTTCATTTCTTTATTTAACTCCAAAAACTATTATTGTGACTAATATTGAACCTGATCATATGAATTATTATAATAATGATTTTAATTTACTAAAAAAATCATTTTTAAAATTTATAAACACCATCCCATTAAATGGTACTGTTATATTATGTATAGATAATAATGCTATAAAAGATATAATCCCAAAAATAAAATGCAAAATAATTACATATGGATTTGATAAAACTGCAGAAATTCACATTTCTTATTACAAACAAAATAATTTTATTTCAAATTTTACTTTAGTCCGAAAAAATCAATCCAATTTAAAAGTTATTTTAAAAATACCTGGAAAACATAATGCTTTAAATGCAGCAGCTGCAGTAGCGGTAGCGATAAACCAAAACATATCCGATCAAAATATTCTTAAATCATTGAAAAATTTTCAAGGAACTTGTAGAAGATTTGAATATCTTGGAAAAATCTCAATCAAAACAAAGAAAATTTTTAAAAAAAATATTATGTTAATAGACGACTATGGTCATCATCCAACTGAATTATTAGAAAATATTAAAACAATAAGAACTAGCTGGCCTAAAAAAAATTTAATAATGATATTTCAACCTCATCGATATACAAGAACATATAATTTATATAACGATTTTATTAAAGTTTTATCTCAAGTAGATACATTATTAATATTGAACGTTTATTCTGCAAATGAAAATATTATTTCTGGAGCAAATAGTAAATCACTATATAATGACATTAAAAAAACAAAAAATATGAACATAGTTTTCGTTGAAAATTACAAACTCATATTAAATTTTATTGTTCATTATTTGAATGGAAATGATATTATTTTGATACAAGGTGCTGGAAATATAGAAAAGTTAGCTAATAAAATTTTTATTCAAAAAAATAAAAAAGTGATAATATGAAAAAAAAAGTAGCAGTTTTATTTGGTGGTAAT
This sequence comes from Buchnera aphidicola (Aphis craccivora), assembly GCF_005082145.1. NCBI lineage: Bacteria > Pseudomonadati > Pseudomonadota > Gammaproteobacteria > Enterobacterales > Erwiniaceae > Buchnera > Buchnera aphidicola. The sequence goes on along the minus strand of NZ_CP034897.1, from coordinate 233,848 downwards.
TCTACAGAAAGAAAAATATCAATAGCATCAGGATATGCAGTTTTAAAAAGCTTGATTCGATCTGGTATTAATGCACATCCGTTTGATACACGTGATTTTCCTATTATGCAATTAAGAAAACAAAATTTTAATACTGCATATATTGCTCTTCATGGGAAAGGAGGTGAAGATGGGAGTATTCAAGGTATACTAGAATATTTAAATATTCCTTATACTGGTAGCGGAATCATGACATCTTCTATTGCTTTTGATAAGAAAAAAACTAAACTATTATGGAAATCATCTGGTCTTCCGGTATTGCCTGATATATATATTAAAAAAGCAGATATGTTAAAAAATTTTAATTTTTTATCAACAAAAAATTTTTGTACATTAAAATATCCTCTTGTAGTAAAACCAAACAATCAAGGCTCCAGCATAGGAATAAAATTAGTTAACTCAAAAGATCAGCTAAAAAATGCGATTGAAATAACATTTAATTATAGCGATACTATTCTAGTAGAAAAATTTATAAAAGGCACAGAATATACAGTTTCAATTCTTGATAAAAAAATATTACCTGCTATTAAAATTATCACAAAAAATCATTTTTATGATTATGCTGCAAAATATCAATTATCTTCTACTAAATATGTATGTCCAAGTGGATTAAATTTAGAGCAAGAAAAAGAATTAAAAAAAATAGCAAAAAAAGCTTGGAGTATATTAGGATGTAATGGATGCGCTAGAATTGATCTAATATTAGATAATAATAATAAATTTTGGTTATTAGAAATAAATACTATTCCTGGTATGACAAATCGTAGTTTACTTCCAATATCTGCAAATGCCATAGGTATATCATTTGATGAGTTAGTATTGAAAATTTTAAACACAACTATTACACCAACTATTTAATAAAAAATTATTCATATTATAATTTAAAATATATTATAAATGCTAAAGTATTTTAAAATCAAACTTTTATTATTACTAAATAAATTTATTAAAAATAAACACATTTTATTACTTATGAAAAATAAAAATATTATTTAATAATATTTCTATATTTTAATAAATTTATTTTTTTAAGAAAGATCATGAAATATTATATAAAAAATTTTTAAAAAAATTAAATTTTTAAAAACTTATTTCTGTCTAAATAAACAATTTTAAAAATATTGTTGATGTCAAACAACTATAACATAAAATATCATAAATCCTGATTTACAATGAAAGCAATAATTTAAAATATAGTACAGGCTAAGAAATAATGATTATATCAACAAATAAAAAATTGGTAGTAGGACTAGAGGTAGGGACTACTAAAGTAGTTACTTTAGTAGGTGAAATTTTAATAGATAGCACAATAAAAATAATTGGAATTGGAATATGTAAATCAAAAGGCATAGATAAAGGTAGAATTGATAATTTAGATGCAGTTGTCTCATGTATACAAGAATCTATTTATCAAGCTGAAATTATGGCTAATTGTAACATTACTTCTGTATATTTATCTTTATCTAGTAAATATATTAATTGTCAAAATGAAATTGGAATAGTACCTATTTCTGAGGATGAAGTTACAAAAGAAGATATAGAAAATGTAATACATACTGCAAAATCAGTTAAAATTCCTAATGAACATCATATATTGCATGTTATCCCACAAGAATATTCAATTGATCAACAGTCTGGAATAAAAAATCCAATAGGTTTATCTGGAACAAGAATGCAAGTACGAGTTCATTTGATCACTTGTTATCAAAATATAGCTAAAAACATCATTAAAGCAGTAGAAACATGCAATATAAAAGTTGATCAAGTGATTTTTTCAGGTCTTGCATCTAGTAAAGCTGTATTAACCGAAGAAGAATGTAAACTAGGTGTATGTATGATTGATATAGGAGGAGGAACAATAGATTTTACCACATATATCGATGGATTTATACAGGATAGTCAAGTTATTCCATATGCAGGAAATATTGTAACTAAAGATATTTCCTATGCATTTAGTACTTCTTATGCTGATTCAGAAATTATAAAAACAAATTACAATTATTCATTAAAAAGTCCTATAGAATCATCGATTGATAGTAAATCGTTTGAAAAATACCAAAATTTGCTTAAAAACATACAACCAGATACGATTTCAGAAGTAATCGAATCAAGATATAATGAACTGTTAACTTTAATTAACAATAGAATTATTCATATACAAAATCAACTTTATAAAGAAGGCAGGAAATATCAATTATCAAGTGGTATAGTATTGACAGGAGGTGCTTCAACTATTGCATTATTAAATAAATATGCAGAAAAAATTTTTCAAAATAAAGTTCGAATTGCTAAACCTATAAATATTTCAGGACTAATAGAAAATATAAGTGAACCACATTATTCAACCGTAGTCGGATTATTACACTATGGAAAAGAATTTTACTTACAATCTAAAAATATCAAAAAAGAAAGTTCTTTTATTGAAAGATGGTTTAAACAAATTAATAACTGGTTTAAAAAAGAGTTTTAAATCAATTTTAAACATCTCTAAAATTTAAGATAGATAATGGAATTAAATTATGTTTGAACCTGTAGAATTAAGTAATAATGCGATAATTAAAGTAGTTGGTGTTGGTGGAGGTGGTGGTAATGCAGTGGAATATATGGTTAGAGAACGTATTGAGGGTGTTGAATTTTTTGCCATTAATACTGACGCCCAAGCTTTAAGAAAAATAGAAGTAGGTCAGACTATTCAAATAGGAAACAATATCACTAAAGGGCTGGGAGCTGGAGCAAATCCAGAAATTGGACGAAATTCAGCAGAAGAAGATAAAGAATTATTAAAATCAGCATTAGATGGTTCTGATATGGTATTTATAGCTGCTGGTATGGGAGGAGGAACTGGAACAGGAGCTGCACCGGTAGTAGCAGAGATAGCAAAAGAATTAGGTATTTTGACTGTAGCTGTAGTAACTAAGCCCTTCAATTTTGAAGGTAAAAAAAGAATGATTGTAGCCGATCAAGGTGTTATTGAGTTATCAAAATATGTAGATTCTTTAATTACAATACCAAACGATAAATTACTCAAAGTACTTAGTCGGGGTATTTCTTTATTAGATGCTTTTGGCGCTGCAAATAATGTACTAAAAGGAGCTGTACAAGGTATTGCAGAACTAATTACAAGACCTGGTCTTATGAACGTGGATTTTGCTGATGTTCGAACTGTTATGATGGAAATGGGATATGCAATGATGGGTACAGGAATATCTTCTGGAGAAAACCGTGCCGAAGAAGCAGCAGAAATAGCAATATCTAGCCCCTTATTAGAAGATATAGATTTATCAGGAGCTCGTGGTGTTTTGGTTAATATTACTGCTGGTTTTGATCTAAAATTAGATGAATTTGAAACTGTAGGAAATACTATTAGATCTTTCGCTTCAGATAATGCAACAGTAGTAATAGGAACGTCTTTAGACCCTGACATGAATGATACGCTCCGAGTAACAGTAGTAGCAACTGGAATTGGTATGGAAAAATATTCAGATATTAATCAAATTAAAAACAAAGCTTCTAAAGAAAAATTAATAGATTATCGTTATCAATATTTAAACATGTCATCTACAAATTTAGATAAAAAAAATATAAAAAATGAAATTAAAGAAACAGAAAATGCAAAACGTAAAGAGCCAGAATATTTAGATATTCCCGCATTTCTTCGAAAAAGATCTGATTAATTTTTTTTAAATTAAAAATTTTCACTATAAGATATAATTCAATCTTATTAATTTTATATTCTTATTAATTTATATTCATTTTATATCATTACAACCTGCGCCAATAAAAAATACCTATCGGCGCAAGGAACTAATTAATTACTGCTAATTTTTAAATTATTTATTCTATGATAGAATAAAATATCTTGTTTTGAATAATATCTAAATATTTTGAGAATATATTTAAAATGAAAAATATTATTAATAACTATGTTAAGTTAACACAAACTGCTATTAAAAAAATAAAAAATTTTATTTTAATTAAAAAAAATAAAAATCTTAAATTAAGAATATATATCATTGGTGGTGGATGCAGTGGATTTCAATATCAATTTACTTTTGATGAAAATATAAATGAAGACGATATGATAATTAACCAGGAAAATATTTTTCTAATTATTGATCCTATTAGCTTGCAATACTTAAAAGGCGGGGAAATAGATTATATAGAAAATTTAGAAGGATCTAAATTTATAGTAAATAACCCAAATGCAAAAAATACATGCGGATGTGGTTCATCATTTAATATTTAAAATAACTAAAATTAATTAATATGAGCATAAATATTGGAATTATTGGCGCTATAAATCAAGAAATTAAGATATTTAAAAAAATTATAAATTATAAACAAATAAAAAATATTGGACGATTTCAGGTTTATATAGGAAAATTTAAAAAAAATAATATTTTTTTGATAAAATCAGGTATTGGAAAAGTTTCAAGCAGTATCGCATCTATGCTTCTTGTAAGTTTATTTAAACCTAATGTTATTATTAACAGCGGTTCAGCAGGAAGTTTAAACTCAAAACTAAAAATAGGAGATATTATTATTCCTAATCAGTTATGTTACTATGATGTAAATTTAATAAATTTTGGATATGCTAGAGGTCAAATACCTCAACATCCAAAAAAATTTACAATCAATAAAAATTTACATCATATTCTTATAGAAACTGCGATAAAATTTAAATATAAATTTAATACAGGACTTCTTCTCACTGGAGATTCATTTGTTAGAGGCGAGGATTTTATTAATAAATTAAAATTTCAATTTTCTTCTGCAATTGGAGTGGAAATGGAATCTACAGCAATTGCTCAGGTCTGTTACCAATTTCATATTCCATTAATTGTAATAAAGTCAATATCTGATCTATCTGATAAACAAGCTACATTAAATTTTAAAAAAAATATATCAATTGCATCATCACAATCTGCTAATTTCGTTAAACTAGTACTAGAAAATACAAAATTTTACAAATCTATTGAATAAATAATAGCATTATCTTAATATTTTTGATAATCTTTAATAAATTAAAATATTTTTTAAATACTAATTAATTATAAACTATTAAAAAACATTTTATAAAAATCATCATCCTTCTTTAAAAAATCTAAAAATAAACTCTATTATTTCACTGCACTTACAATCAATCACTAAATAATTTATTGTTGATATATTTAAGGGTAACACAAATACCATGATTAATAAAAAAATATGGCATGAAGAGCTTCATTGTCATCTTGGGCAATATTTTTTAATTGATAAAATGTTATATCAAGAAAAAAACAAATACCATGATATTAAAATATTTAATAATTCAATTATGGGTAAAATAATGACTATAGATAATATAGTTCAAACCACAGAAAAAGATGAATTTATATATCATGAAATGTTAAGTCATGTACCTATATTTGCTCATGGATCAATAAAAGATGTATTAATAATAGGTGGAGGTGATGGAGGTATATTAAGGGAAATATCTAGACATAACAACATTAATAATATTACGATGGTAGAAATTGATATTAGCATTATTAATTTATGTAAAAAATATTTTCCAAAACATAATAATAATGCATATGAAGATCCTCGTTTAGAATTAATTATTGACAATGGATTAGATTTTGTTAAAAAAACAAATAAAAAATTTGATTTAATTGTATCTGATTCTACAGACCCAGTTGGACCTGGAAAAAGTCTGTTTCTTTCAGATTTTTATTTTAACTGTAAAAAAAGTCTTAAAAAAAATGGGATTTTTGTAGCACAAAACGGAGTTTCTTTTTTTCAAAAAAATGAGATTATTTCAACTTATAAAAATTTAAAAAAATATTTTTATGATACCAGTTTTTATCAAGCAGCAATTCCTACTTATTATGGAGGAACAATGATGTTCGCATGGGGATCAGATAATATAGAATTACGCTTGAACAATCTCGAACAGTTAAAATCTCGTATAAAAAAAACAAAACTAATTTTTAACTACTACAGTCCTCAAATACATATAAGCAGTTTTTCTTTGCCTCAATATATAATTAATACGTTAGATGAAAGTTAGAAATACTTTCATAGGAGAGTAATTAAATTGCAAAAACTAAAATTATATGGCTTTAATAACTTAACTAAAAGCCTAAGTTTTTGTATCTATGATATTTGTTATGCAAATACTAATAATTCAAGAAATAGCTATATTGCGTACATTGATGAACAATATAATGCTATTCGATTGACAAAAATATTAAAAAAAACATGTTCAATTATTGGTGCTAATGTGCTAAATATACTTCATCAAGATTATGATCCACAAGGCGCTAGTGTAACTATATTAGTATGTGAGGAACCGATAACTTTAGATACAGTAAATATTGAAAAAAAAAGTAACAATATTACTTCATCTTCTGTTTTAGCTCATCTAGATAAAAGTCACATTTGTGTTCATACATATCCAGAAAGTCACCCCCAAAGCGGAATTTGTACTTTTCGAGCAGATATTGAAGTTTCAACTTGTGGGATAATATCTCCACTTAATGCGCTAAATTATCTTATAAATCAATTAGAATCGGATATTGTAACAATTGAATATCGTGTAAGAGGTTTTACTAGAGACATTGATGGAGTAAAACATTTTATTGATCATAAAATTAACTCTATTCAAAACTTTATGTCTAATAATATTAAATCTATGTATGAAATGGTTGATGTAAATGTATATCAAGAAAACATTTTTCATACTCGAATGTTATTAAAAGAGTTTCATTTACAAAATTATTTATTTAATACTAGTGTCAATGATTTATCACAAAAGGAACGTTCTTATATTATTAATTTATTATGGAAAGAAATGAGAGAAATATATCATGGTAGAAATATTCCAATGATAGAATCAATATAAAATTAATATAATTTTTATATGTACATTTAAAAAGTAACATTTAATATAATTCTTTTAGAACAAGAAAAGATTATAGAAATTACATTTCTATAATCTTTTCTTGTTCTAAAAGAATTATATTAAATGTTATCCAATAACATTTTTTTTTGAATTTAATAAATCTGTTACTGTTCCTTGAAAAATTTGTGATGCTAAACAAATTGATTCACTTAAAGTAGGATGAGCGTGAATAGTAAGAGATAAATCTTCTGTATCACATCCCATTTCAATTGCGAGTGTAATTTCATTAATTAATTCCCCAGCATTTTGACCTACTATAGAGCCTCCAATAATTTGATTGTTTTGTTTGTTAAAAATTAATTTTGTCATTCCTATTGTACAATTTGAAGCATTCGCTCTTCCAGAAGCTTGCCAAGGAAAAATGGCAACTTCATAATCAATTCCAGACTTTATAGCATCTTTTTCATTCAAACCTACCCAAGCAATTTCAGGGTCGGTATAAGCAACGGAAGGAATTACTTTTGGCTCAAAATAATGATTTTTACCAGAAATTACTTCAGCAGCAATATGTGACTCATGAATAGCTTTATGAGCTAACATAGGAAAACCTGTAACATCACCAATTGCATAAATATTTGATATATTAGTTCTTAATTGATTATCTACATTAATAAACCCGGTATCATTTAATTTTATACCAATTTTATCTAATCCTAAATGTTTAATATTAGGAATTCGTCCTATTGCAACTAATATATTATTATAACAGATAGTATCATGTATATGATCACCTTCCATGGAAACAATTAAACCATTTTCTTTTGGTTTTACATTTTTAATATGAGTGTTTAAAAATATATTAAATCTTTTATTAATTGATTTAATATACATTTCAGAAACATCTTGATCAATTAAAGGGAGAAATACATTAAAACGATCTACAATATCTACAGTTGATCCTAATGCACTATATATTGTTGCCATTTCTAAACCAATAATTCCTCCTCCTACAATTAAAAAACGATTAGGAATATTTTTTAACGACAAAGCATCTGTAGAATCCCAAATTCTATTATCTTCAACTGGAAAAGAAGGTATTTTAATTGGATTTGAACCAGTAGCAATAATAGCATTTTGAAAAGAAATATTAAATTTGCTATGATTATTTTCTACAATAATATTAGCATCACTTTCAAAATGAGCTTTACCTTGAATAAATCTTATATTTCTTTTATTACTAATATTATATAAACCGTCTGTTAATTTACTAATGATATGATTTTTCCAATCTTGAATTTTTTTAATATCAATAGAAGGTTTTCCAAAAAAAACACCTGCTTGAGATAATTCATCAGCATCTTTTATTACTTTTGCTATATGCAATAAAGATTTTGAAGGAATACATCCTACATTCAAGCAAACACCACCTAATTTTTTATAACGCTCTATTAAAATTGTATCCAAACCTAAATCAGCACATCGAAAAGCTGCAGAATAACCAGCAGGTCCAGATCCTAAAACAACTACTTCTGCTTGAATATTTTGATGCATGTTAACCCTCTTTAATAATTAAATTAATAAAAATATTTTATCTAAATACAAAATTACATCATTAAAAGTCTTATATCAGATAATAGCTTATTAAGAAAAGAAATAAAACGAGCAGCATCAGCTCCATTAATAACACGATGATCATAAGATAAAGACAACGGTAATATTAAAGATGGAGCAAATTCTACACCATTCCATATTGGTTTGATAACTGCTTTTGAAACTCCAAGAATTGCAACTTCTGGAGAATTAATAATTGGTGTAAACCAAGACCCTCCAATACCCCCTAAATTTGAGATTGTAAAACAACTATCTTTCATATCTAACTTATTTAATTTATTATTATGTGCTTTATTAGAAAGTAATATTAATTCAGATGATAAACTCGTAATACTTTTTTTATTAACATTCTTTAAAACTGGGACAAGCAAACCATTTTTAACATCTACAGCAACACCAATATTTATGTATTTTTTAAAAATAATTGTTTTTTTATCTAAAGATAAAGAGCTATTAAAAATTGGAAACTTTAATAATGCATGTGATACTGCTTTTATAATAAAAATTAATATAGTAACATTGGTGTAATTAATATTTTTTTTATGTTCTTCATTATTATATTTTTTACGAAAATCTTCTAATGTAGTAATATTTACCTCATCAAACTGTGTAACATGAGGTATATTTATCCAATTGTTATATAAATTATTACCGACAGTTTTTTGTAAAACATTTATTTTAACTTTTTCTATTTTTAATTCATTTAAATTATTAACAGTATTTTTCGTATATAACTCAATATCATCTTTTAAAATACGATTTTTTCGACCAGAACCTATAATATTATTTAAATTAATATTTAAATCACGCGCTAATCTTCGTACTGATGGTGTTGCATGTACTATATTTTTTTTAATATCAACGTTTAGTTCACTAACTTTTTTGGGAATATCAGTATTTTCTTTTTTGCGATTATCAAAGCTAACGACATCAGTTGTAAAAATCATAATAATAGTATTAGTAGATACTTTATCTCCAATTTTTACATTAATTTTTTTTACTACACCAGATATAGGAGAAGGTATTTCCATAGAAGATTTTTCACCTTCAACAGTTATCAAGCCTTGTTCTATTTTTACTTCTTCATTCAATTTCACTAATATCTCTATTACTTCTACTTCATCTAAACCAATATCAGGCATTTTAACTTCAGTATGCACTTTGTTTCACCTCTTAAGCTAAACGTGGATTAATTTTGTCTGCATTAATATTAAATTTAATAATTGCTTCTTCTACTACCTGTTGGTTTATACTATTTAATTTTGCTAGTAAACTTAATGCAGCTAATACAATATAATGCGCGCTAACTTCAAAGTGATTACGAAGTTTCTCACGACTATCTGATCGCCCAAAACCATCTGTACCTAATACATAATATTCTTTTGACGGAATGTAATTACGTACTTGTTCTGCAAATAATTTCATATAATCAGTAGCAGCAACAGCAGGCGCTGAATTCATAATCTGTTTTATATAAGCAACTTTTTTTGTTTGATTTGGATGCAACATATTCCATCTTTCACATTCTTCACCATCTCTTGCTAATTCTGTAAAAGAAGTTACACTATAAATATCTGTGGTTATATAATAATCATTAGATAAAATTTCAGCAGCTTCACATATACAACGTAAAATAGCGCCAGAACCCATTAGTTGTATTTTTAATCCAGTAGAATACAGTGTTTTTAATTTATAAATTCCTTTTCGAATTCCTTTTTCTGAGCCTTTAGGCATAGCTGGCATATAATAATTTTCATTAATTGTGGTAATATAGTAATATATATTTTCTTGAAGAGGACCGTACATTCTTCTTAATCCATCCTGGATAATAACTGCTACTTCATAGGCAAAAGCAGGATCATAAGAGATACAATTAGGTATTGTTAAAGATTGTATATGACTATGACCATCTTCATGTTGTAAACCTTCTCCATTTAAAGTTGTTCTTCCAGATGTACCTCCAATTAAAAAACCTCTTGCCTGTTGATCTCCTGCAGCCCAAAAAAGATCACCTATACGTTGAAAACCAAATATTGAATAATAAATATAAAAAGGAATCATAGGGAAATCATTTGTACTATAAGAAGTTGCTGCAGCAAGCCAAGATGAAGCAGCTCCTAATTCATTAATTCCCTCTTGTAATATCTGTCCTTTTTTATCTTCTTTATAATATGCTAATTGTTCACGATCTTGAGGAATATATTTTTGACCATTAGAACTATAAATTCCAATTTTTCTAAATAAACCTTCCATTCCAAAAGTACGGGCTTCATCAGCAATAATAGGAACAATTAAATTCTTGATAGAGTCATTTTTTAAAATTAAATTTAAAACTCGAATAAAAGCAATAGTAGTAGAAATATGTTTAGTTTGCTCTTCTAATAATGATTTAAAATCTATTAAATTTGGAAGATTTAATTTTTTTGTGAATTTAGATAAACGAAACGGAATATAACCACCTAACTTGTTTCTTTGATTTTGCATATAACAATATTCTTTAGAGTTTTTTTCAAACGTAATATAAGGTAGTTTTTCTATTTCCTTATCAGATATAGGAATATTAAAACGATCTCTAATATAAATAATTCCTTTAATATTTATTTTCTTTATTTGATGCGCAATATTTTTACCTTCTGCAATATTACCCATACCATATCCTTTTATAGTATGCGCCAAAATAACTGTGGGTTTTCCTTTTGTTTCTTTTGCTTTTATTATTGCGTTAAACATTTTCTTAGGATCATGGCCTCCTCGATTTAAATGCCATATTTCTTCATCTGTCATATGCTCAACTAATTCCAATGTTTCTTTATATTTTCCAAAAAAATATTTTCTAACATAAGCTCCATCTTTTGATTTAAATGTTTGATAATCACCATCTATTGTTTCATTCATCAATTGAATTAACTTTCCAGTTTTATCTTTCTTTAGCAAACTATCCCATTTCCCACCCCATATTACTTTAATTACTTTCCATCCTGCACCATAAAAAAAACTTTCTAATTCGTTTACGATTTTTCCATTTCCTACAACTGGGCCATCTAATCTTTGTAAATTACAATTTATTATAAAAATTAAATTATCTAACTTTTCTCGAACTGCAATAGAAATAGCTCCTTTAGATTCTGGTTCATCCATTTCACCATCACCTAAAAAAGCGTAAACTGTTTGTTTTGAGGTATTTTTTAACTCTCGATGTTGAAGATATTTTAAAAATTTGGCTTGATAAATAGAAAAAATAGGACCTAATCCCATAGATACAGTAGGAAATTGCCAAAAATTAGGCATTAATTTAGGATGAGGATAAGAAGATAATCCATTGCCATCAACTTCTTGTCTAAAATTATCAATTTGTTTTATAGATAAACGACCTTCTAAAAATGATCGTGCGTAAATGCCAGGAGAAATATGACCTTGAAAATATACTAGATCACCTCCATCGTAATTATTTTTAGCACGAAAAAAATGATTAAAACAAACTTCATATATAGTTGCAGATGATTGAAAAGAAGATAAATGCCCACCTAAATCTAAGTTTTTTTTTGATGCACGTAACACCATCATAATAGCATTCCAACGAATGGCAGAGCGAATTTTTTTTTCTAAAATCAAATCTCCAGGATATTCAATTTCATCTTCGTTGTTAATTGTATTAATATAATCACTTGTAAAAAAACATTTAAAAAAATCTGATTTATTTATTTTAGATTGTTTTAAAACTTTTTCAATTAAAAAACGAGCTCTTTTAATACCTTCTTTTTGAATAACAGATTCAATTGATTGCACCCAATCATTAGTTTCAATTGGATCCACGTCATCATATAAATTTTCTGACATGGTATAAAGTTCCTTATATATTATTTCAATAATAAAATTTAAATTAAATTAAAAACATTATATTGATTGTTGCTTTGTTATATAATAAAATATTTGTAAGTAAAATTTCTTATCTTTTTATAAAATAATTTATTATTAATTTCTAAAAAAAATCAATAAAATTAACTATAAAATAATTAATTTTATTGATTTTATTATTTTAAATTTTTTAAAATTAAATATATATATAATATAATTTATTTTAATAAGCGAAATTATTAAAAACACGATTTTCTTGTTCATTTACTCTTATAAACGTAGTTCTTTTGGTTAACTCTTTTAATTTTTGCGCTCCTACGTAAGTACAAGAAGATCGAAGTCCACCTAAAATATCACGTATAGTTATATCGACATTTCCACGAAAAGGTATTTTTACGATTTTACCTTCCGAAGCTCGATATCCTCTAATTTTTCCAGAGTAACGTTTCATTGCAGAAGTAGAACTCATGCCATAAAATAACATAAATTTTTTTAAATTTTCTTTGACAATTTCTCCTGAACATTCATAATGTCCGGACAACATTCCTCCTAACATTACAAAATCTGCTCCACCTCCAAAAGCTTTTGCTATATCTCCAGAAACAATACATCCTCCATCACTAATAATCTGTCCATTTAATCCATGTGCAGCATCAGCACATTCTATAATAGCTGAAAGTTGAGGATAACCTACTCCTGTTTTAACTCTTGTAGTGCAAACTGAACCTGGCCCAATTCCAACTTTTACTATATCAGCACCAGATAAAATTAATTCTTCAACCATCTCTCCAGTAACAACATTTCCAGCACAAATAATTTTATTAGGAAATGTATTTCTTACCTTTTTTAAAAAAAAAACAAAATGCTCAGAGTAGCCATTAGCAACATCAATACAAATATATTTCAACTTAGAAGATAGTAATAAAATCTTTTGAATTTTTAAAAAATCTAACTCAGATGTTCCAATTGATACAATAACATGTTCCAATACTTTTTCCGAAGATGTATTAACAAAATCTTTCCATTCATCGTAAGAATAATATTTGTGTATGGCAGTTAAGATATTAAAATTTGATAAAGATAAAGCCATTTGAAATGTTCCAATAGTATCCATATTTGCAGCAATAATAGGAATACCAGACCATGTATTATTAGAATATTTAAAGGTAAAAGTACGAATAAGATCGACTTCAGAGCGACTTTTCAAAGTAGACCGTTTAGGTCTAATTAAAACATCTTTAAAACCTAACTTAACATCTTCTTCAATACGCATTAGATAAACATCCTTAAATAATAAAAATAAAAAATTTATAATCTAGACATATTTTTTGTTAATATAATAAATATTTTATATATTTAAATTTTATAAACGTAAACAAAATAATTATGACTTATATTGTAGCACTTACTGGGGGCATTGGTAGCGGAAAAACTACTATTTCTAATAGCTTTAAAAAACTAGGTGTAAATATTATTGATACCGATATTATTGGAAAAAAAATAATAGAAAAAAATGTAAAAATATTTAATGCTATTAAGAAAAAATTTGGAAACAACATATTAAACTCGAATCAATTAATCAACCGAAAATTACTTAGAAAATACGTTTTTAACGAAAAGAAAAATAAACTATGGTTAGAAAATATATTAATTCCTGAAATTTATAAAGAAAGTAAAAGACAAATAAAATTAGTAAATTCAACTTGGTGCTTATGGGTAGTTCCATTACTTATTGAAAAAAAACTAGATAACATAGCGCATCGAATTCTTATAGTTGATACACCTGTAAAAACTCAAATAAAACGAATAATGATACGAGATGAAATTAATCAATATCAAGCAAAAAACATAATTACTCAACAAACTAGCAGAAATAAAAGAATTTTAATTGCAGATGATATTATTTTAAATAAAAATACAAAAAAATTAGATACATATGTATATTATTTAAACTGCTTTTATACATATTTATTTAATAAATATAAACTACAAAAAAAAAATAAAAAACAAATTTTCAAAAAAAATTATTTAACTAAATTATATTAATCAATATAAATATTTAGTAAATATTTTTTAATTTTTTTATAACAATAAAATTAAAAACTGGAAATTTACAAAATTTTAATTTTTTAAAAAAAATCCAACTATACTTATATCCTTCTTTACTATGTGCTTGTCCTTTCCATTTTTTAATTAAGAAAAAATATAATTTTAATTTTTTAAAAAAAATTTTTTTATATTGAAAAAAATTAAATTTTAATATTATTATTCCTACTTCTTCTAGTAATTCACGTTTTAATGCATATATAATATTTTCATTTTCTTTTACTTTACCACCTGGAAATTCCCAAATATTTGCATTATATTTAATTTCATTTGATTTAGTAATATAAACTTTATTTTTCTTTAAAATAATTCCAATTGCTACTTTTGTATAACTCATAAAATACAACTTAAATTAAAATGAATGTTTTTTAAAAATACAACTATAAAATACCATGACAATATTTGTATTTTTTATTAGAACCACAAAAACATAATGTATTTCTTCCAATTTTAATATCATCTAATGATTTTTTTGCATTATCTTTAAAATTAAAGTATTTTTTTGTATAAGATACATTTAATTTACTAAGAAAGGATACAACTTCATATTTTAATAATTCTAACATGTTAGAAAACATATTAAAAGATTCTCTTTTATATTCTTGTTTAGGGTCTTTTTGTGCATAACCACGAAGATGAATACCTTGTCTTAAATAATTCATAGCTGACAAATGATCTTTCCAAAGATCATCTAATGTTTGTAACATAATCGACTTTTCTATAATTCTAATATTAGAATCACCTATTAAATTTTCTTTTTCTGTATAATTTTTTTGTGCAATATTAATAATTTTTTCTATAATACTATCTGCATTTAAATTAGGATCTTTTTTTGTCCAATCTAAAATTGATATATATATATTAAATTCAACATTTAATTTTTTTTCTAAATCTAAAATTTTCCAATTATCTTTTTCTATTTTTTTATTTATATATTTTTTTATAGTATGTTTTAAAACATCTATTAAAATATCATTAATAATTTTTTTAATATTTTTTGAATTAATTAATTTATTACGTTGAGAATAAATTATACGACGTTGCTCATTATAAACATCATCATATTCTAACAATTGTTTTCTGATATCAAAATTTCTATTTTCTACTTTTTTTTGAGCATTTTCAATAGCTTTAGTGACCCAAGGATGCTCGATAGCTTCATTAGTAGAAAGTCCTAATTTTCGCATCATATTAATAATTTTGTCAGATATAAAAATTCTCATTAAAGAATCTTCCATAGATAAATAAAAACGAGAAGAACCACTGTCTCCTTGACGGCCTGAACGTCCTCTTAGTTGATTATCAATGCGCCGTGATTCGTGACGCTCAGTGCCAATAATATGTAAACCTCCAGATGATACAACTAAATCATGTTCTTTTTTCCATTTTCTTTTAATTATTTCAATTTCTTTTAAAGACATTTTTTTATTCAACTGTAAATCTATACTTCCACCTAAAACTATATCAGTACCTCTTCCTGCCATATTAGTAGCAATTGTTACTGATTTAGATTTTCCAGCTTGAGCTATTATTTCTGCTTCTTGTGCGTGAAACTTTGCATTTAGAACACTATGTTTAATATTCAATTCTTTTAATTTTTTTGAGATAACTTCCGATTTTTCAATAGATACTGTTCCAACTAAAACAGGTCGATTTTTTTCGATACATTTTTGAATATCTTTTAAAATAGCATATATTTTTTCTTTTTCAGTCATATAAACTAAATCAGGCATATCTTTTCTTATCATTGGTTTATTTGTAGGTATCACAATTGTATCTAAATTATAAATAGCACTAAATTCAAACGCCTCAGTTTCTGCGGTACCTGTCATACCTGAAATTTTTTTATACAAACGAAAATAATTTTGAAATGTAATAGACGCCAAAGTTTGATTTTCATTTTTAATGGAAACTTTTTCTTTAGCTTCTATTGCTTGGTGTAATCCATCCGACCATCTTCTTCCAGGCATAGTTCTACCTGTATGTTCATCTACAATAATTACACTATTATTTTTTACTAGATAATCTACATCTCGAATAAATAATTTATGAGCACGTAAAGCAGATAAAACATGATGCATTAATATAATATTATTAGAAGAATATAACGATTCATTTTTTTTCATCAAACCTTTATTAATCAATAACTTTTCAACTTTAATTAACCCTCTTTCAGTTAAATAAATTTGTTTTGATTTTTCATCTATTGAAAAGTGACCTTGGCCTTGAAAATCATCAGAATCTTCTTTTTTCTGGACAATTAAAAAAGGTACTATTTTATTAATTTCTTTATATAAAAAAGAACTATCTTCCGAAGGGCCTGAAATAATCAAAGGTGTTCTAGCTTCATCTATTAAAATTGAATCTACTTCATCTATTATTGCATAGTTTAATTTACGCTGAACTCGTTCTTCATTAGAGAAAATCATATTATCACGCAAATAATCAAATCCATATTCATTATTTGTACCATAGGTAATATCGCAAGAATAAGCATATTTTTTTTCAGCAAAAGACATTCCAGATAAATTTAATCCTACTGATAAACCAAGAAATTCAAATAATGGAGTATTTTTTTTAGCATCTCTTTCTGCTAAATAATCATTCATCGTAACTATATGAACGCCTTTTTCAGATAAAGCATTTAAATAAGCAGGAAGAGTAGAGGTTAAAGTTTTTCCTTCTCCTGTTCTCATTTCTGCAATACATTGTTTATTTAAAACTATTCCACCAAGTATTTGAACATCAAAATGACGCATATTAAAAACACGTTTACTTGCTTCTCTGACTGTAGCAAAAGATTCTACTAACAAATCATTTAAATCTTCCCCGTTTTTTAAGCGTGATTGAAATAATTTTTTATTTTCTTTAAGCTGTATATCTGAAAATTTTTCAAAAGTTTTTTCTAAATAATTAATTTTAGAGATAATTTTATCGTATTTTTTTAAAATACGATCATTATAATTTACAAAAATTTTTTTTAAAAATTTAATTAACATATTATAATTCTCAAATTATATTCTTATTATAAATTAAAAATATTTATACAATACATAATAAATAAATTACTTTATTTTTAAATATTTATTTAACGTTAAATTTATTAATTCAAAAGAATTAAGATTTTATGTAAAAAAATTTTTCATCCAAAATAAAAAATTTTTTTTATGTTTACTATTTTTTTTAGAATTACTTTTTAAGTATATATTTTTATTATATAAATTTTGAGTATTGAAAAACCATATTGGCACAGATTCTGTGTATTCATTATTTTTTTTATAGAATAATTCTCCATTATTATTCATATAAAACATACGAATATTTTTAGGGCGATTTAATATTAATGGTATTGGACTTTGATATTCAAGATATTTTTGATAAACTCGCATCGCACCAGAAGAACCGTATAATCTAGTTGATTTATTATTATCTCTTCCTATCCAAGTAACTACAATTTGTTTTCCATCTATCCCTACAAACCAACTATCTACTAAATTGTTTGTAGTACCAGTTTTTCCAGCTAAAGAAAAATTTTTAAATAAAGCTCCTAAAGATTTAGCTGTTCCAGAAGTTACAACTTTTTGCATAGCATATACTGTTAAGTATGCAGCTTCAGAAGAAGCTATATTTTTAGATTGTGGTAAACTTTGATATAATATTTTTCCATCATCAGAAACAATAAATCTAACTGAAGATAATAATGATTTGCAACCTTCATTTGAAATTACTTGAAAAACTTGAGCAATTTCAATAGGTGTTAAATTAATAGATCCTAATGATATTGAAGGAAAAGGAGTTAAATATTTTTTAGAAATACCTAAATTTATCCAATTTTCTATTAATGAATTTAAACCTATATCAATACTTAGATTAACTATAGGTATATTAATAGAGTGAGTTAGTGCTTCTAAAAGCATTACGCGTTTATTAAATTGATTATTATTATTTTTTGGGATCCAATATTTACCATTTTTCAATTTAATAGCAATAGGCTGATTAGATATCCAAGTATTTAAATGATATTTTTTTGGATTAGATAACGCTTGTAAGTAAATAACAGGTTTAGATAAAGAACCAATAGAACGACGAGCTTGTAAAGCACGGTTATAACCATAAAATTTTGGATGAGAACTACCAATTAGCGCATTAATTTCTCCATTAGATTTATCTACTACGATCATTGCAATTTCTAAATCTTTTAATTTTTTTTTCTTTTTTAGTATAGGAATACTTGTTTTAACAGCTTTTTCAACAGAACTTTGAGATAAATAATCTAAAGTAGTAAATATTTTTAAACCTGATAAAATTTTAGTTTTTTTTCTTAATTTTTCTTTTACTTCCATTTGAACAAGTTGTAAAAAATCAGGATGATCTGAAATTATAAATCCTTTTGGATGGATTTTTAAAGGTCTTTTAGATAATTTAATATAAATGTTTTTTTCAATTAATCCTTTATTATACAAAGTTAATAAAACCAAATTTCTTCTATTTAAAGCAAGTTTTGGGTTGCTCCAAGGATTATATAAAGATGCTCCTTTTACCATCCCAACTAACAAAGCGTATTGATCTAAATTCAATTCATCAATCGGACGGCCAAAATAATAAAGACTAGCTAGTGGAAAACCACGAATTTGTTCGTTGCCATCTTGTCCTAAATATACTTCATTTAAGTATAATTCTAAAATGCGATCTTTTTTGTAAAAACAATCTAAAATCAACGCCATATACATCTCGTTCATTTTTCTCCATATTGAACGAGTATTTGTTAAAAAAAGATTTTTAACTAATTGCTGGGTAAGAGTGCTACCTCCTTGTATTGTTTTTCCTGCTGTAATATTAACTAATAAAGCTCTGATAATAGATGATATATTAATTCCATCGTGTTTATAAAAATTTTTATCTTCAATTGCTAATAATGTTTTAATTAAAATCATAGGGTATTTAGATCGAGGAAGAAAAATACGTTTTTTTTCTTTAGAAGAATTTAACATACTAATTAATTTTGGTTCCAAACGAAAAAAATTAAAATCACGATAATTTTCAACATTTTGAATTTTTAATAAAGAATTTGTATTAAAAACTAATCTTACATAAAGTTCATTTTCGTTAATATCAGGAAAATTAAAAGCGCGCCGTATAAATTCTATTTTATTATTTTGTATACTATATTCACCAGGAAGTATCACTTTATCGACTTTACTATACATTGTGCTCTTTAAAAATGTTTCAATTTCTTTTTGAGAGAATAAACTTCCTGGTTCTAAATTTATTATTCTACCATATATTGAGATGGGAAAATGCCATACCTTACCATTGATTAAACGGCTCATCTTCATATATAAAAAAAAACCATAAAAAATTATTAAAATTAATATTAGAATAAAAATTTTTACTAATGATTTTATTTTTTTTTTATTCATATATATTAAAAACCTTATTAATTAAAACATTTTATATTAAAAAATTATATTTTGTTTAATAATTTAAATAAACTTTTAAAAATATTCTTTATTTAAGAAAATCATTATTATATTTTAAAAAAATATCTTCAAATATTGGTAAGTTAAAACATTTAGGATATTGAACATATAACAAATATAAACCTTTTGCTGGAGCGGTAGGTCCAGCATAATTTCGATTTTTTTTTTTAATAAATCTTTCATAATATTTTCTTTGTTAATACAATTTATTTGAATTAAAGAACCAACTATATTTCGAACCATATGATATAAAAAAGAATTTGCTGTGATATCAATAACAACTAAATTATTTATGCGATAAACATTTATTTCCGTTATTGTTTTTTGAGCTGAAGAAGATTGACAGCCTAATGCTTGAAATGAAGAAAAATCATGATTTCCTAATAAACTTTGCGCTTCAGAATGCATTTTTAAAACATTTAATTTTTTGTAAATATGATTTGATTTTTTATATAAAATACTAGAACGACAAAGAGCATTATATATTAAATAACGATACGTACGTTTAATCGCACTATAACGTGCATTAAAGTAATCAGGAACTTCTTTCACCCATTTAATTGAAATATTTTTAGACAAATAAGTATTCACACCCACTGTCCAAGCATATTTACTTCTAATAGAAGTAGTTTCAAAATGTACAACTTGTCCTGTACTATGAACGCCAGAATCAGTTCGACCAGCACAAATTACATTAATTTTATGATTTGCAATTTTAGATAAACATCGTTCTACTTCTTCTTGAATAGACGGATATTTTTTTTGACGTTGCCAACCATGATAATATTCTCCATTATATTCTACTCCTAAAGCAAATTTTTTTATTTTTTTTTCTATCATTTAAAATTTTCCTTATTGACAAATTAATAGACAAAGTAAATATTAATTTAAACAAATATATAAATTTATAAAAAATATTTAATTAAAGTTTATGTTAAAATTAATTTTAATAATCTTCTTAAAATATTGTACTCAATATAAAAAATCATTTGCAAAAAATAAAATATATTACATATAAAAATATTTATAGATTCTTTATAATATATACTTATTTTTCTGAAGAAAAATAATTTTTTAAAATCTATATAATTAATTTTTTACTAGGAAAATACTATGGAAAAAGAAAAACAAAAAAAAAAATCTTCTTTAAATGTTCTTTCTATAGCAGGACTAAGACCTTATCAAAAAAAAATAGATGAACAATATATGAATGAAAACCAAATGTTACATTTTAAAAAAATTCTTGAAACTTGGAAACATCAGTTAAAATTTGAAATCAATCACACTCTACTCTATATACAAGATAAATCGACTAACTTTCCAGATCCAATTGATCGAGCTGCACAAGAAGAAGAATTTAGTTTAGAATTACGGAACCAAGATAGAAGTCGAAAATTAATAAAAAAAATTGAACTAACTTTAAAAAAAATAAAAACTAATGATTTTGGTTATTGTAATTCTTGTGGTATTGAAATTGGAATACGTCGTTTAGAAGCCAGACCAACTGCAAGTTTATGTATTGATTGTAAAACATTAGCAGAAATTAGAGAAAAACAAATGGCTGGTTAACAATATAGATTAGGATATTCGATTGATACATTAAATTATCTCGAGTATCCTTTTAACTGATTTATATTTAAATTAACTTATTAAAAAAAATTAGGTCAAAAATGGAATCTATTAATATTTCCACATTACAGAATTGGAAAAATAAAAAAAATAAATTTGCTGCCATTACAGCTTATGATTTTAGCTTTGCTAAGTTATTTTCAAATCAAGGAATTCCAATCATACTCGTTGGAGATTCTCTTGGTATGACATTTCAAGGTCATGATTCAACAATTCCTGTTACAGTTCAAAATATTGAATATCATACAAAAGCAGTAAGAAAAGGTGCTCCAAATGTTTTTTTAATATCTGATTTACCATTTATGTCTTATTGTCAAATAAATCAAGCGTTAAAAAATACTTCTAAAATTATTCAATCTGGTGCTAATATGATCAAAATAGAAGGTGGAAAAAACTTAATTCATATCATCAGGGAATTATCAAGTCATTCAATATTAGTATGCGGACATATAGGGCTTACTCCACAACATATAGATTATTTAAGTGGATATAAAATTCAGGGAAGAAATGAAAAAGATGCAAATAAAATAATAGAAGAAGCTTTATTACTTGAAGATGCAGGAATTAAAATGCTAGTATTAGAATGTATTCCTGCAAAATTATCAAAAATAATAACTGAAAAATTATCTATCCCAGTAATTGGAATAGGAGCTGGAAATTATACCGATGGGCAAATATTAGTAATGCAAGATTTATTAGGAATTACTGAAGGAAAAAAACTGAAATTTACAAAAAATTTTCTTTCGCAAAATGGAAACATTCAAAATGCAATTAAAACATACATTTATGAAGTTAAAAAAGGTATTTTCCCTAATGAAAAAAATAGTTTTTAAAAAATTTAAACATTCTATAAGTTAAGATGATTATGCGTATAATAAAAACCACCGATGCTTTATATAAAACAATTCAATTTTTAAAAAAGAAACAAAAAAAATTGGGATTAGTGCCTACAATGGGTAATTTACATAAAGGTCATATAAAATTAATTTTATTAGCAAAAAAATATGCTGATATTGTTATTGTAAGTATTTTTGTTAATCCTATGCAATTTGATAATTTATTAGATTTAAAAAAATATCCTCAAACTTTTATAGAAGATTGCTTGGTGTTAAAAAACGAAAAAGTAGACATTTTATTTGCTCCTAAAATTTCTGAAATCTATCCCGATGGTTTAAAAATGCATACTTATATCCAAGTACCTAAATTATCTAAAATTATTGAAGGAAAATCGCGACCTGGACATTTTATAGGGGTAACAACAATCATTGGAAAATTGTTTAATTTAATACAACCTAATTTTTCATTTTTCGGGGAAAAAGATTATCAACAACTATTAATAGTAAAAACTTTTGTTAAAGAATTAAACTATCCAATAAAAATAATTAGTTTACCTACAATTCGATTAAAAAATGGATTAGCTTTTAGCTCCAGGAATAAATATTTAACTAATATAGAGCTCCAAAAAGCATCTTTTTTATATAAAATTATAAGAAAAACAATAAATATTATCTTAAAAAATAATGGAAAAAAATTACACCAAACTATAAATCTTGCAAAGATGTCTTTAATACAAAAAGGATTTCTAGTGGATATATTTAATGTGTATAATTCTCAAACATTAGATGATTTTTCTGAAAAAAATAAAAAAAACATAATTCTTGCATCTGTTTGGTTAGGTTCTACTCGTTTAATCGATAATAAAAAATTTACATTACTAAATTAAGAATAAATTTTTTATTTTTTAAAAACTACTTTACCGATGTATGGTAAATAACGATAACATTGAGCATAATCTATTCCATAGCCCACCATAAATTCATCAGGTATAGAAAAACCTACAAAATCAATATTAATATTAACTTCACGACATTCAGGTTTATCTAAAAGCGTGCAAATTGATAAAGATTTTGGATTTCTAAGTTTTAAAATACCTAATACTTTACTTAAAGTTTTTCCAGAATCAATGATATCTTCAACGATTAAAACATTTTTATTATAAATGTCTTCATCTAAATCTTTTATAATCTTTACATCTCCGCTAGATATAATTCCACGTCCATAACTAGAAGTAGTCATAAAATCAACTTCATGTTCGATTTTAATATTCCGACATAAATCTGCTATAAACACAAACGAACCTCTTAATAGAGCAATTAATATCATTTTATTTGTGCTATTTTTATATTTTTTAGTAATTTCTCGTCCTAATTCGCGAACACGAATATCTAATTCTTTTTCAGAAAAAATAACTTTAATAGTATGTTTCATAATATTAATTAATTTTTTAATTTAAATTATAGTTTTATTATACTAAAAATAATCTAATTGATCTTTATCAAAAATAAAAAGTATTAATATCAAAAAATATTTAAGCGCTTAATTAAAAATTAAAATATTTATTTTTTAAACTATTGCAATAATAATAATCATTATGTTATAAAAATTATTGTATTTAAAAATTATAATTAAATACTCTACATATTATTTTATTATTTTTTATTTATGATATGTCTTAAAAATATGTATCTTGTATTATATTAAAATAAATATCTTAATAAATAATCTTATTATTTAAAATTATTTATGAATATAAAAAATTGTTAATAAATCATTTTTTCTAATACTTTTAAAAAAGACAAACTAAATTTATGATAAAATTCATAACATATAAGTTATACTAATAATAAAAAATTTAAATATATTTTCAATTAAAAATCTGATTCTTATTAAAAACTGCCTAATAAAATAATTAAATTAACTTAAACACTTACTAATTTTACCTCTCAAGGTATTAAATAAAAAATATTAATATCTATTTATAATCTTATCACAGTAGAATAACTATTCTAATTTGCTATAAATAAACTCACATATAATGTAGGGGTAATATATTTTAATAAAAAAATTAATTATAAATAATAAAAATTTTTTATGAAATAAATTTAAGGATTCATAAAACATGAAACTATTAAAATTTGGTGGCACTTCATTAGCTAATGCAGAAAAATTTTTATGTGTAGCTAATATTATAGAAAAAAACAAAAATAATGAACAAGTTGCAATAGTTCTTTCTGCTCCAGCTAAAATAACTAATTATCTAGTTAACATCGTTGAAAAAAATATTAAAATTAACGAAATATTAGACCAAATTAAATTTGCAGAAAACATATTCATTAAAATAATACAAACAATTACAAAAATACAATCTTGCTTTTTATATGAAGAAACCAAAAAAATAATAAACATAGAATTTAATAAATTAAAACAAATAATAAACGATTTTATATCATTAAAAACATACCCTGAAAATATACAAGCAATTATAATGTCTCGTGGAGAAATACTTTCAATTTGTATAATGAAAAATATATTAAAATCTCGAAACCATAAAGTTACTGTTATAAATCCTATTGAAAATATTATATCTACCGGAAGTTTTTTAAATTCTACAGTTAGTATTAATGAATCTAAAAAACGAATTAGTCAAATGACTATAAATAGCAATAATAT
The DNA here is from genome assembly GCF_005082145.1 of Buchnera aphidicola (Aphis craccivora). NCBI lineage: Bacteria > Pseudomonadati > Pseudomonadota > Gammaproteobacteria > Enterobacterales > Erwiniaceae > Buchnera > Buchnera aphidicola. The sequence goes on along the minus strand of NZ_CP034897.1, from coordinate 208,732 downwards.
TATTTTAATGCCCGGTTTTATTTCAGGAAACAAAAAAGGTGAACTAGTATTATTAGGGCGTAATGGATCAGACTATTCTGCAGCAATATTAGCTTGTTGTTTAAACGCAAAATTATGCGAAATATGGACAGATGTTGATGGTGTTTTTACTTCAGATCCAAACAAAATATCTAATACTTTTTTATTAAAATCAATATCATATGAAGAAGCAATGGAGTTGTCTTATTTTGGAGCAAAAGTATTACATCCACGTACTATTAAACCACTTAAGAAATTTAACATACCATGTGTTATTAAAAACACCTCTAATATCGAAGCCAAAGGCACATTAATTTGTGAAAAAAGTAACAATAAAAATATTTTAAAAGGTGTAACCAATATAGATGATGTTGTAATGTTTACAATACCTGGTGATTTATTAAAACAAAAAAATCACGGCATTGTTCATATATTAAACCTACTTGAAAAGGAAAATATTAATATTATATTAATTACTCAATCATCATCAAAAAATAATTTTAGTTTTTGTACTTTAGAAAAAGAAACACAAAAAATACTTATTTTGTTAAGTAAATCATTTAAAATAGAATTAAAAGAAAATTTTTTAAATAATATCAATATAATTAAAAATTTATCTATATTATCTGTAATTGGATTTGATATTTCTCAAAAATACGATATTGCTTCAAAAATTTTTTCTTCTTTAGGAAAATCTAAAATCAATATTCTTGCAATTGCACAAGGATCTTCAAAATATTCTATATCTTTAGTAATTAAAAAAGAGAAAATTTTAACAAGTATGCAGATTGTTCACAATGCATTATTTCATAATCAAAAAACTATAAATGTTTTTTTAATTGGAATAGGTGGAGTCGGGAAATCATTAATAAAACAAATATTAAAACAAAAGAATTTTCTAGCAAAAAAAAATATAGAAATAAAAATTCGTATTATCGCTAATTCTAAAAAAATATTATTTTTAGATGATTCAATTGATTTAAAAAATTGGGAAACAGCTTTTAAAGAATCAAAAGAAAAATTTAATCTTGAAATATTAAACACAGTATTAAAAAATAATTATTTTTTAAATTCTGTTCTAATTGATTGTACTTCTGATGAAATTTTATCTAAACAATATGTTAATTTTTTTTCAAAAGGATTTCACGTTATCACATCAAGCAAAAAAGCTAATACTAGTTCGTTAAAATATTATAATGAAATTAAAACTACTGCATTAAAAGAAGATAAAAAATTTTTATATGAAACTAATGTTGGGGCAGGACTTCCTGTTATACAAACATTACAAAATTTATTTAATACAGGTGATAATCTAATTTGTTTTAAAGGAATATTATCTGGTTCACTATCTTTTATATTTGGAAAATTAGAAGAAAATATTTTATTATCAGATGCTACTAAAAAAGCTAAAGATTTAGGTTTTACAGAACCAAATCCATGTGATGATTTATCAGGAATAGATGTGGCTAGAAAGTTATTAATTTTAGCACGAGAAGTAGGATATGAAATAGAATTAGAAGATATTAAAATTGAACCAATACTACCTGAGTATTTTAAACAATGTAAAAATACTGAAGAATTTTTATATAAATTAAAAGAAATGGACATTCCTTTTTTAGAAAGAATTAAAAAAGCACGAGATTTAGGTAAAGTATTACGTTTTGTTGGAACAATAGAAAAAGGAGGAAAATGTTCAGTAAAGATTGAAGAAATAAATAGTAATAATCCATTATACAAAGTAAAAAATGGTGAAAATGCACTGACATTTTATACGAATTATTATCAACCGATTCCTCTTGTATTAAGAGGATATGGTGCTGGTAACAATGTTACTGCCTCTGGAGTATTTTCCGACCTACTACGTATAATATTATAAACGTCAGTGTGGAGTACAGTAATGATTAAAATTTATGCACCAGCTTCTATTGGTAACGTTGGAGTTGGGTTTGATATTTTAGGTGCAGCTATTAAACCAATAAATGGTGATTTATTAGGTGATTGTATAACAATAAAATTATCAGAAAATTTTCAGTTACTTAATAAAGGAATCTTCTCTAATCAGTTACCTATAAATCAAGAACAAAATATTGTCTGGAAATGTTGGTCTAAATTTTGTAAAGTAATAAAAAAAAATATCCCAGTTTCTATAGTTTTAGAAAAAAACTTACCTATTGGATCAGGATTAGGCTCTAGTGCTTGTTCTGTAGTTGCTGCTTTAGTTGCAATTAATGAAATTTTTAAAAATCCATTAAACTCAAAAGAATTACTATTACTTATGGGAGAAGTGGAAGGAGAAATATCAGGAAGTATTCATTACGATAATGTTGCTCCATCCTATCTTGGAGGTCTTCAATTAATCTTAGAAGATTCTGATATAATTAGTCAAAAAATACCTAATTTTACAACTTGGTTTTGGATAGTAGCCTGGCCAGGAGTCAAATTATCTACTGCAGAAGCAAGAAAAATTTTACCTAAAAAATACACAAAAGACATTTGTGTAAAAAATAGTCGTTATTTAGCTAGTTTTATTCATGCATCATATACTCAACAATCCAATTTAGCAGCAAGATGTATGAAAGAATTTATCGCAGAACCATACCGTAGTAAATTATTACCTAATTTTTTTAAAAATAAAGAAGAAATTAAAAAATTAGGAGCTATAAGTTGTGGTATATCTGGTTCAGGACCAACTATTTTTGCTGTTTCAGAAAACATTAAAATAGCGAAAAAAATATCTTTATGGCTTAAAAAAAATTATTTACAAAACAAAACAGGATTTGTTCATATTTGTTATATAGATACAAAAGGTGTTCGAAAAATAGGATAAAAAATGAAACTGTACAATTTAAAAAATCATAACGAACAAGTTAATTTTGAAACTGCTATTAAACTTGGACTAGGAGAACAACAAGGACTATTTTTTCCAGTAAAAATACCAATTATTACACCTTTTGAATTATCAGAAATATTAAAAATGGATTTTATTACAAGAAGTGCCGAAATACTTTCTAAATTTATTGATAGTGAAATATCTAAAAAAACATTATATAAACATGTAAAAAAAGCATTTTCGTTTAAAAAACCATTAAAAATTTCAATTAATAAAAATATAAGTTGTTTTGAATTATTTCATGGTCCAACACTAGCATTCAAAGATTTTGGAGCCCGTTTTATGGCTCAAATGATCTTTTCTTTAAAGAAAAAAAACGAAATTTTTACTATTTTAACTGCAACTTCAGGAGACACTGGAGCTGCAGTTGCGCATGCATTTTATAAAATGAAAAATATTCGAGTAATTATTTTATATCCGAAAGGAAAAATTAGTCTCTTACAAGAAAAACTATTTTGCACTCTAGGAGAAAATATAACAACTATATCAGTTAATGGTAGTTTTGATGATTGTCAAAATTTAGTTAAAAAAGCTTTTGATGATAAAAAATTAAAAGAATTAATAGGTTTAAATTCCGCTAATTCTATTAATATCAGTCGTTTATTAGCACAAATATGTTATTATTTTGAAGCTTTTTCATTAATTACAGAAGAACAACAAAAAAACTTAGTTATAGCTGTTCCATGTGGAAATTTTGGAAATTTAACAGCTGGATTACTAGCAAAATCTCTTGGTTTACCAATCAAATCTTTCATAGCTTGCACAAATGTAAATGATACTGTTCCAAGATTTTTAAAAAATAGAAAATGGAAACCGAAAAAAACTATATCTACGATTTCTAATGCTATGGATATAAGCCAACCAAATAATTGGCCTAGAATTGAAGAATTATTTCGCAGAAATAATTGGGATTTAAATGATTTAAGATTCGGAAGTGTATCAGACAATAGCACTAAAGAAACAATTAAAGAACTATTTAAACTAGGATATGTTTCTGAACCACACGCCGCAATCGCATATCGATTATTAAATGATCAACTAAAAGAAAATGAATACGGTTTATTTTTAGGAACAGCGCATCCATCTAAATTCAAAGATACTGTTGAAAAAATTTTAAAAAACAGTATTGATTTACCAAATGAAATTAAATGTAGAACTAATTTACCATTATTATCCTATAACATAAACCCAGATTTTAATAAACTTAAAGAATTTTTACTAAATAAATAAAAACTAAAAAATTAGAGAGGACAACTTCCCTCTCTAATAAAAAATAAAGAATATTATAATATTAAACAATTAAATAATTTTTAAATGTTAAATAAAAAGTTAACAATATCACCATCTTTAATTTTATAATCTTTTCCTTCAATTTTACATTTACCCATTTCTTTAACTTTAATTTCACTTTTATACTGAATGAAATCTACATATTTAATAATTTGTGCTCGAATAAAACCTTTACTAAAATCACTATGAATTTTATGAGCCGCTTGAATACTCGTGCTACCATTAGGTATAGACCATGCATGAATTTCTTTAATTCCAACTGTAAAAAATGTTATTAAATCAAGTATTTTATAACCGTATTCAATTATCTGATTTAATCCTAAATTTCTTATGTTAAAAGCTTGCATAAAATCTTTTTGCTCTTTTTTATCCATTTGTATCAAATCTAATTCTAAATTTGAAGAAATAGGAACAACTAAAGAATTATCTTTTTTTGCTATTTCCTTTAATTCATTTAAAAAAATCAAAGATTCTTTATTCTCATTTATATTTGCAATATACATTGTTGGTTTTAAAGTTAAAAACCGAAAGTTACTAATTATTTTTTTTTCTATTTCATTTAATTTTAAAGTTTTAAGCATTAAAAAATTTTTTAAATGATCAATACATTTATTTAAAACAATTAATTTTTTTTCTGTTTCTTTTATATCATATTTTAAGTTTTTTTCTAATCTTGATATAGATTTCTCACAAGTATCAAAATCAGATAATATAAGCTCGGAATTAATTATATCTACATCATTTGCAGGTTTAATTTCATTATAAATATGACTGATATTATCATCTTTAAAGCATCTTACAACATGTGCAATAGCTTGAGTGTCTCTAATATTACTTAAAAATTGATTACCCAAACCCTCACCTTTAGATGCTCCTTTAACTAGACCAGCAATATCTACAAATTCTATATATGCATTTACTATTTTCTTAGGAGAAACAATTTTAGAAAGTTCATCGATACGAATATCAGGAACTGAAACTATTCCAACATTCGGTTTGATAGTACAAAATGGAAAATTTGCAATTGCAGAATTTCCTTTAGTTAATGCATTAAATAAAGTAGATTTTCCAACATTAGGAAGACCTATAATACCACATTTAAAACCCATATTTTTATATCCTTAAAATAAATAACTTTATTTTATGTTAAGATAATAAAATAATTTTTATTTAATTAAGAAGTATTACTCAATAATATAAGAGTTTCTTTTATAGCATATTGAATAGATATATTAATTAAATCAATTTCTGTTGTTGTAGGAGCTGAAAGTACAAAAGATGATATGTCTTTTTTATTTTTTGGTCGGCCAATACCAATCCTAAACCTATAAAAATTTATTTTTTTATTAAAAATATTAATAATGCTTCTTAAACCATTATGACCACTATGTCCATAGCTATATTTTAGCTTTGATTGTCCAGATTCTAAATCCAAGTCATCGTGTGCTATTAATATTTCATTTAAATTAATATTATAAAATGAAGCTATTTTATATATTGCGCTACCATTAATATTCATAAAAATATTAGGTATAAACAAACGAATATTATTTGAATATATATCAATAGAAGCAACAAAACCAAAAAATTTTTTTTCTTTTTTTAATAGAGTGTTAAAATTTTTAGCTAAAGAATAAATATACCAAGAACCTATATTGTGACGTGTATTATGATATTTATTTTTAGGATTAGATAGTCCTACAATCATTTTAATAATACTCAAAAATAATCCTTTAAATTTTTCTAAAATTTTTTATTAAAACATATAATATAGGTATATTATATGTTTTTAAATATAAAATTTTATTTTTGCAAACGACTATCAACTTTATCCCAATTTACCACATTCCAAAATGCTTTAATATAATCTAATTTTTTATTTTGATATTTTAAATAATACGCATGCTCCCAAATATCCAAACCTAAAATAGGATCACCATAAGTATTTGATATTAATTTACCCATTAATGGATTATCTTGATTTATGGTAGATACTATATCAAGTTTACCATTTTTATTAACTAACCAAACCCAACCTGAGCCAAAATGTTTCATAGCAATTTCTTCAAATTGATGTTTAAAAGATTCAAAACTTCCAAAATTTTTATCTAACTCTAATTTTATATTTCTATTTAATACAGTATTAATTTTTAAGGATTCCCAAAAAAAACTATGATTTATATGTCCGCCTGCATTATTTCGCAATGAATTTTTATTTTCTAAACTTATTTCGTTAAATATAGACATAAGCTCTTCAATTGAAAGGGCAGAAAAAGCTGTATCTTTCAAAATAGCATTAGTGTTATTAATATAATTTTGATGATGTTTTGTATGATGAATTTTCATTGTTTCTGTATCAAAATAAGGTTCTAAAGAATCATATGAATAAGGTATTACAGGTAAAGAATAACTCATTTTATTTTCCTATTTAAATGTAAAATATATATATAAAAAAATTAAATTAAAAATTTGATTTTAAATATTATATTAAATTATAGTACAATTACTGCATAATAAACAAGAATCATAATAAATATAAAAATTAATTTTATTAAATAAAAACGATACTTTTTAAATGAGATGTAAATGTCTACAACGCAAGATTTTAATTTATTAAATAATCGATTTCGAAGTTTTTATCCTGTCGTTATTGATATTGAAACAGCTGGTTTTAACCCGAAAACCGATGCATTATTAGAAATTGCTTTGATAACGTTAAAAATGGATAAATTAGGTTGGTTACATAAAGCAAATACACTTCACTTTCATATTAAACCGTTTAAAGGATCTATTATTAATTCCGATGCTATTGCGTTTAATAAAATTGATCCATTTAATCCATTACGTGGCGCTATTAGTGAAAAATTAGCAATTAAATCAATATTAGAAACAGTTAAACAAGGAATAAAAACAGAAGGTTGTAGAAAAGGTATTGTGGTTGCACATAATGCTAGTTTTGATCATAATTTTTTAATGGCAGCAATACAACGGGTTCAAATTAAAAAAAATCCGTTTCATCCATTTGTTACATTTGATACAGCAGCACTAAGTGCATTAGTTGTCGGAGAAACAGTTCTAGCTAAAGCATGCAAGGCTATTGGATTAACATTTGATAATAATCAAGCTCATTCTGCCCTTTACGATACTTTACAAACTGCAAATCTTTTTTGTGAATTAGTTAATCGTTGGAAATACTTAGGTGGATGGCCAGTTGACATAAAAAATAACAACATTTTTTTAAAAAATTAAAATATTATTTTATTTTTTATAAAATTTATATCATTACAAAAAGATATGACATTAATAATAGTTTTGTTTTCCAAAAATGTCATATCTTTTTTAAAAATAGTTAGATAAATTACATTTTATTTCTTATATTTATTTGTTGTTTTAGCTATTAACTTCTGTAATTCTCCATTTTGAAGCATTTCCATTATAATACTACAACCTCCTATTAACTCACCATCTATCCATAATTGAGGAAATGTAGGCCAATTTGCATATTTAGGCAATTCTCTTCTAATATCTGTGTGTTCTAATATATCTACATATGCAAATTTTTCTCCACATACTGATAAGGCTTGCACAGCTTGAGCAGAAAAACCACAACTAGGAGCACTAGGCGTTCCTTTCATGTAAATTAAAATAATATTATCTTTAATTTGACGTTCTATTTTTTGAATTACATCCATACTTTACTCCATTATAAAATTTATAAATATAAAAAATATTAGAAATGACTTTTAAGTTTAAATACTTTAAAAATATTTTATAGACAACTTTATTTTTTTTTGTAATACTAATGAATTAGTTTATTTTTAATCTAGAAATATGGGGCTGTTCTGGATTCGACAAGATTATCAAAAAAATAAAGTGCATGCCGAGGAACGGTTTGCCTCGTAAAAAAGCCGTAAAACAATAGCTACAAACAATAAACAAAACTACGCATTAGCAGCTTAAAAAACTGTAAAATGCCCTTTATTCTCAAAATTATCTCTTTTATAACGAGAAACTACTAAAGGTCATTAATTAAAGAGAAAACGTGAAAAAGCTTAATAATAACACGTAAAAATTTTTTTAAGCTATACTCCTAAAATAAGTTTTTCTAAATTAGGAAAAGAATTTAATATAAAGAAAAACTAAGCATGTAGTATCTTTATTTATAGAAATTTTGGACGCGGGTTCAAATCCCGCCAGCTCCAAAATACTTAAATTTTATCATTTATTTCAATTTTTCAATACTAAAATAAGAAACTTTATTGTTTTTAAAAAAAATATTCAACATTGTTTTTTGGCATATATTTTTTTCAGACTGTTTACAAAAAATATAATGATAAGCATCACTAAAAGAATCAGAAATTATTGGGTTTCCAAAAATATAAATTATTTGTTCTCTTGTCATATCTTTATATTTTTTTTGAAACTCATTTACACTGAAATCAAACTCATCTATATTATTAAAGCTATAATTTTTATCACCTAAAAATGCACAACTAGTTAACAAAAAAGTTATTAATAATATTTTAATTATATGAGTATTCATTAATAAATTATTTCCTAGTAATTTATAAAATATAAAATTCAAGCATTATATTTAATCTTAAAAAATTATATAATTTTAAAAAAATTTTTTAGACCAATTTAATTTTGAAGTTAAAGTTTCAAAATAGTTATAGCTTTTAGGATGAACGAGATTTAAATAGTAATTACTTTTTCGTAGTAAAACATATTCATTTTTATTAACAGATAACACTATTTGGCTATCACAACTAATTTTTAAATCTTTTTCTATATTAGAAAACTTCAAACAAATTACACTATCGCTTCTAATTACTAATGGTCGAGCTGACAAAGTATGAGGAAACATTGGTATTAATAATATAGCTTCCAAAGAGGTTGCTATAATCGGCCCCCCTGCAGAAAGCGAATAACCTGTTGAACCAGTTGGAGTTGAAACAATTAAACCATCTGAACGTTGCGAAAAAGCAAATTTTTCATCAATATAAACTTCAAATTCTATCATATGAGCTACATATTTAGGATGTAACACCACCTCATTAACAGCTATACTAGATTTGTAAAGTTTTTTTTTCTTGTAAATTTTTACATCTAATAAAAAACGATTTTCTATAAAATAATTTCCAGATAAAACTTCTGATAACTTTTTAAATCGATTATCAGGATTTAAGTCTGTTAAAAAACCTAAATTTCCTCGATTAATACCAATGATTTTAATATTAAAATATGATAAAATTCGAGCTGTACATAATAAGTTTCCATCTCCACCAATTACTATAGCTAAATCGCAAAGTTGACCAATTTCTATCAATGTAGCAGTGTTTGGATTTTTTAACTTTAATTTTTTAGAAACAGTATATTCAATAAAAACTTTATAACCTCTTTTAATTAGCCATTTATAAAGTATCTCATGTGTTATTAATGCATTAGAATGACGAGGACGTCCAACAATACCAATACAATTAAAATATTGTTTCATTGCATTAAAACCCCTAATGAATATATATTTAATCAATACATAAACCAACTTAAAAACATAAAAAAATAAATTTATATTTAACTAATACAGTAATGTTTAAATGGTGATATTATGGATACTGAAGAAAAACAAACAATAAACAAAAATATTGAAAAAAAAGATAAAGAAAAAGAAAACGAAAAAAAAATAAATAATATTTCTACACTTAAAAGTACAAATAAAAATGAATTAAACGATTTAAAAGAAAAACTATTAAATAATCAAAAAAAAATACATGATATAAAATTAAGACATTTAGCATATATAGAAAATATCAAAAAAGACTCTGAAATAAAAATAAAAAATATAAAAAATATAAAAAAAGAAGAATTTTTTAAAAAGATCATTCCTATTATAGATATTTTAGAAGATACTTTATCTTTCGCTCAAAAGTCAAACTTAGATAAAGAATCATTAGTACAAGGAATACAATTAATATTAGAGTCTTTATTAAAAATAATATATAAATTTGGAGTAAAAATAGAAGGTAAAAAAAATGAAGCTTTTAATCCAAAAATTCATAATGCTATATTAACTGAAAGTTCAACAGAAATACAACCCGATCATGTGATTCAAGTGACAAGAAAAGGTTTTAGCTTTAATAATATTATAATTCGTAAAGCATCTGTAATAGTTTCTAAAATTTAAAAAATTACATTTTTAATTGTCAAAAACATTAAAATTATTAAATAGATAAAAATAGAAAAAATTTTTCAAATTTTTTCTATTTTTACGTATAAATTTAAATATCAAACCAATTAATTGCTTTCTTTTTACATTTAACTAATATTTCATTGGTTTTAGAAAAATGTTTACATCCCAAAAAACCTCGATGTGCTGATAATGGAGATGGATGTGATGACTTTAAAATATAATGTTTATTATTATCAATTAAATTATATTTTTTTTGAGCATCATTTCCCCAGAGTAAAAAAACAATAGATTGTTTATACTTACTAATATGAGAAATCACTTTATTAGTAAATATTTGCCATCCTATATTATTATGAGATTTTGGTTTTCCTAACTCAACAGTTAAAATAGTATTTAATAAAAAAACACCTTGTTTTGCCCAACTTTCAAGACAACCATGATTAAATATATATTTTTTTTTAAAATCATTGTTTAGTTCTTTATATATATTTTTTAAAGAAGGTGGTATATTTTGATTCTTAGGAACTGAAAATGCAAGCCCATGTGCTTGATTATTTGAAAAATAAGGATCCTGCCCAATAATAACTACTTTAATTTTATCAAAATCAGTTAGTAAAAAAGCTTTAAACATATCTTTTGAAGAAGGATATATAATTTTCGTTAAACGTTCTTTTTTAATATAATTGATAATATTAAAAAAATATTTTTTTTTTTCTTGAGATAAAAGATCTTTCCAAGTTAAACTACTATTCATAAAAACTCTTTTTTAAATTAATTAAATAAAATATTTTCAAAAAAATTGCTTTGATTCTATTTCAAAATAAAAGGAGAGAAAAATGGTTTTAGTAACAAAAGAAGCACCAAATTTTATAGCTCCAGCAATTTTAAGTAATGGTGAAATAATAAATACTTTTAATCTGAAAAAATATTCTAATGGTCAATCAATTATATTATTTTTTTGGCCTATGGATTTTACTTTTGTATGTCCTTCTGAAATTATGGAGTTTAACAAATCTTATGAAGAATTTCAAAAACGAAATGTAAAGATTGTAGGTGTATCTATTGATAGCGTTTTTGTTCATCAAGCGTGGCAAAATATTCTTCCTAAAAACGGAGGAATTGGAAAAATTAAATTTCCTATGATATCTGATATAAAACATGAAATTCAAAAATCTTATGGTATTGAACACCCAGAACTAAATGTTGCATTAAGAGCATCGTTTTTAATTGATAAAAATTGGATCGTACGTCATCAAGTTATTAATGATCTTCCATTCGGACGTAATATAAATGAAATTATACGAATGATAGATGCTATAGAATTTCATAATAAATATGGAGAAGTATGTCCTGCAAATTGGGAACCAGGAAAAGATGGAATAACTACTTCTTTACAGGGAATTTCTTCATATTTAAATAAACATTTTTCTGAATAATTATTTTTTATCTTAAAGTCAGCAAAATATGCTGGCTTTATTTAAATTTTAAATTTAAAAACAGATTTTTATATAAAATATTTTAAATAATTAAATAAAATTTTCATCATTAATATCGCTTATATCACTTGTATTTTGAACGTCACTAATTTCATTCATATGATTATCATCAAAATTAGATGTATTCTCAGAAGTTTCAAAATGATTTTCATCGTCATAGTCGACTAAATGATGTTCATCTTCAGGTTGAAATTCATGATTTTCTATATTAGTTATATAAGATTCATTAATAGTATCGAATACTTCTTCTTCAGGTTTGCTATGATTAAAAATATTCATTAACATATTACCTAAAATCATCCCCCCTGCCACACCAGTTGCAGTTTGTAAAGCATTTTTAAGAAATCCATTGCTATTGCTACTACTGCTATTACCATTCCCGCTAAAATTTGGAGAAGATGATGATACAGAATTATAAGATCCTGGAATATTTTGATTTTTTTTCCAAATATCATTATTTAATGTTTCTGAAGAAGTTGGTTCTTTTTTAAAAAAACTAGATAAAAAACTTGGTTTTTTATTTGTTTTATTTAAATTTAAACTTGATATTTTATTTGTTAATTCTTCAACTTTTAAACTTAGTTTTTTTATTGCTGTTTCTTGGATTAATATTGTTTGCGCCATATAATAAGAAGAATATGGTTGTTGTTTCACTAAGTTTTGGATTAAACTATTTGCTTCACTGTCTCGTTCAGAAGAATTTAATTCAGTGTTTTTTAAACGATGAAATAAGTTTTCTATTAATTTTTTTTCTTCATCTTTCATACAAAAATCTCATATTTAATTATAATTAAAAAACATTATTTAATTGTTAAAATTAACGAAATAATTTTAACAAGCTATTATTTTAATACTTTCATTTCAAATAAACAATATAAAAATATTTTTAATTAAATTAATAGAAAAATTTTAAATATAGAATTTATTTCTTTCAATGCATCTAATACATTAATTATGTTATAATTTTTATTTGATTTAATTTCGTTAATTTAAAAAGAGACAATAGTTATTATGAGAGAACTTGCACGAGAAATCATACAAGTTAATATTGAAGAAGAATTAAAAAATTCTTATTTAGACTATGCTATGTCTGTTATAGTCGGTAGAGCTTTGCCTGATGTTCGAGATGGTTTAAAACCAGTTCATCGAAGAATACTTTTTGCAATGCATATATTAAATAATGATTGGAATAAAGCATATAAAAAATCTGCTAGAATAGTAGGAGATGTAATCGGAAAATATCATCCACATGGTGATTCTGCTGTATATGATTCAATAGTTCGCATGGCTCAAGATTTTTCCTTAAGATATATGTTAATAGATGGTCAAGGAAATTTTGGATCAGTAGATGGAGATTCTGCTGCAGCAATGCGATATACAGAAATTCGTATGTCTAAAATTGCTCATGAGTTATTAATTGATCTTGAAAAAAATACTGTTGAATTTATCCCTAACTATGACGGAACCGAGTATATTCCTGAAATATTACCATCTAAAATACCAAATCTTTTAATTAATGGATCATCTGGAATAGCTGTTGGGATGGCAACAAATATTCCACCGCATAATTTACATGAAGTAATCAATGGATGTTTAGCATATATAGAAAACAACAATATTACTTTAGAAGAATTAATCAAATATATTCCAGGACCTGATTTTCCAACCGCAGGAATTATTAATGGGAAAAAAGGAATTGAAGAAGCATATCGTACTGGAAAAGGAAAAATTTATATTCGTGCACGTAATAAAATTGAAAAAAATAAAAAAAACAATAAAGAAACAATTGTTTTTTATGAAATTCCTTATCAAGTAAATAAATCACGTTTAATAGAAAAAATTGCAGAACTAGTAAAAGATAAAAGAATTGATGGAATAACAGCTTTACGTGACGAATCTGATAAAGATGGAATGAGAATTGTTATTGAAATTAAAAAAGAATCTTTATCAGAAATAATTTTAAATCAATTATATTCTCTTACTCAATTACAAATTTCTTTCGGAATAAATATGGTTGCATTATGTCAAGGACAACCAAAAACTTTATCTTTAAAAGAAATAATTAAATATTTTATATTACATAGAAAAGAAATAGTAACACGCCGTAGTATTTTTGAATTAAAAAAAGCTCTTAAACGTACTCATATTCTTGAAGGACTCAGTGTTGCTTTAATAAATATTAATCTTATTATTGATTTAATAAAAAAATCTAAAAATTCAATAGAAGCAAAAAAGCTCATTATAGAAAAAAAATGGATTTATAAAAATAAAAAAAATAATAATCAAAATATTACAGAAATAAAAACAACAAACCAAGAAAAAAATTATTATTACTTTTCTGAACAACAAGTACAATCAATTTTAGATTTAAGATTACAAAGATTAACTAATCTAGAACAAAATAAAATTATTTTAGAGTATAATAATTTAATAAAAAAAATTTCAGAACTTGAAGAAATATTAAAAAACCCAAACTCTATGCTATCAGTTATTAAAGACGAATTATTATCAATACAATATAATTTTAATGATAAAAGAAAAACAGAAATAATCGAACATCATACTAATATCAATATTGAAGACTTAATAAATCAAGAAGATGTAGTAGTTACATTGTCTCATTCGGGATATGTAAAATATCAACCTATTTCTGATTATAACGCGCAAAAAAGAGGAGGAAAGGGAAAATCAGCTGCTAAAATTAAAGAAGAAGATGTCATACAAAGTTTAGTCATCGCGAATACACATGATACTATATTATGTTTTTCTAGTCGAGGTATTTTATATTGGATGAAAGTATATCAATTACCAGAATCTAGTAGACATGCAAAAGGTAGACCTATAGTAAATTTATTACCATTAAATAATAAAGAAAGAATTACAGCTATTTTACCCGTCCACGAATATAAAGATAATCTTAATATTTTTATGGCCACAGCTCAAGGTGTAGTAAAAAAAACTTCTTTAAAGAAATTTCAAAAACCTAGATCTGCTGGAATCATAGCGATTAATTTAAAAACTAATGATGAATTAATTGGAGTAGCATTAACAAATGGACATAATAATATTATGTTATTTACACAAAATGGAAAAGTAGTTCAATTTTCAGAAAATAGTGTTCGAGCTATGGGTAGAACAGCTTCTGGAGTAAGAGGTATTAAAATATTAAAAAATGACAAAGTGGTTTCATTGATTGTTCCTCATAAAAAAGAAAGTATTTTAATAGCAACTAATAACGGATATGGAAAACGTACAAAAATTTCTGATTTCCCAGTTAAATCACGTGCAACACAAGGAGTAATTTCAATAAAAATAACTAAAAAAAATGGAAAAATAATTGGAGCTATACAAGTAGTAGAAAAAGATCAAATTATGATGATTACTAATGCAGGCACATTAGTTAGAATTAGAGTATCAGAAATAGGAATATTAAAAAGAAACACACAAGGTGTAATTTTAACACGAACATCAAAGAATGAAAAAGTTGTTGCTTTACAAAGAATTGTTGAGCCTATCGCAGAAGTTATATAATGAAATATGCTAATAATAAATTTTATAAAAAACCAATATTTTTAAAAATTCAAAAAAAATTTTATGTAAATATTATATTTGTAAAATAGGTTAAGTAAATATGAAAAATAGTCTATTTGTGACTAAACGTGATGGAAGAAAAGAAAAAATCAACTTAGATAAAATTCATAAAGTTTTAAATTGGGCAGCTAAAGGATTAGAAAATATATCTGTTTCCCAAGTGGAATTACGCTCACGCATTCAATTTTATGATAATATAACAACTATTAATATACATGAAACAATTATTAAAGCAGCAGCAGATCTAATATCGCAAGATACACCTGATTATCAATATATGGCTGCTCGACTTGCTATTTTTCATCTCAGAAAAAAAGCTTATAATCAATTTGAACCACCAATACTATACAACCATGTTAAAAAATTAGTAAACTCAGGCAAGTATGATAAAAATTTATTACAAAATTATTCTTTTGAAGAATATGTAGTGATGAATTCTTTTCTTGATCATTGTCGTGATATGAACTTTTCTTACGCTGCAGTAAAGCAATTAGAAGGAAAATATTTATTACAAAATCGTATTACTGGAAAAATTTATGAAAGTGCACAATTTCTGTATATTTTAATATCTGCATGTTTATTCGCTAAATATCCTAAAAATATTCGGATGAACTATGTTAAACGTTTTTATGATGCTATCTCTACCTTTAAAATTTCACTGCCCACACCAATAATGTCAGGAGTAAGAACTCCAACTCGTCAATTTAGTTCTTGTGTTTTAATTGAATGTGCAGATAACCTAAATTCTATTAATGCAACAACTAGTTGCATTGTAAAATATGTGTCACAAAGAGCTGGTATTGGAATAAATGCAGGTCAAATTAGAGCGTTAGGTAGTCCAATTAGAAATGGAGAAGCATTTCACACAGGATGTATTCCTTTTTATAAACTTTTTCAAAGCGCTGTAAAATCTTGTTCACAAGGTGGTGTTAGAGGTGGTGCGGCAACAGTTTTTTACCCAATATGGCATCTTGAAATTGAAAACTTATTAGTTTTAAAAAATAATAGAGGAATTGAAGAAAACAGAGTACGCCATCTTGATTATGCTGTTCAAATTAACAAATTAATGTATCAAAGAATGTTATTAGGAAAAAATATTACATTATTTAGTCCTTCTGATGTTCCAGAATTATATGAAAATTTCTTTTCCAATCAGAAAAAATTTAAAGAAATATATATTGAATACGAAAAAAATAAAACTATAAGAAAAAAAACTATTAAAGCAATCGACTTGTTTTCTTTAATTATGCAAGAAAGAACTTCTACTGGAAGAATTTATATACAAAATGTAGATCACTGTAATTCACACAGTTCTTTTAACCCTAAATTAGCTCCAATAAAACAATCTAATTTATGTCTAGAAATCACATTACCTACAAAACCACTCGATGATATTTATGATGAAAATGGAGAAATAGCTCTTTGTACATTATCAGCTTTAAATCTAGGTTTAATTAAAGATCTGAAAGAACTTGAAGAATTATCTATATTATCTGTTCGAGCATTAGATGAAATATTAGAATATCAAAATTATCCAATAGTATCTGCGAAAAACTCTTCTATTGAAAGACGTTCTTTAGGTATTGGCGTAATTAATTTTGCATATTATTTAGCTAAAAATAAAGTTCGTTATTCAGATGGAAGTGCAAAAAAATTAACACATAGAACTTTTGAAGCAATACAATATTATTTATTAAAAGCTTCTTGTGAATTAGCAAAAGAAAAAGGATCATGCATATTATTTAATCAAACAAATTATTATTTAGGAAAATTACCGATAGATACATACAAAAAAGATGTAGACATAATCTGTAACGAACCGTTACATTTAAACTGGAATCTACTACGAAAAAAAATTAAAAAACATGGTTTAAGAAATTCTACTTTATCTGCTTTAATGCCTTCAGAAACATCTTCTCAAATCTCTAATGCTACTAATGGTATTGAACCGCCAAGAGGATTCATTAGTATCAAAGCCTCAAAAGACGGCATGTTAAAACAAGTAGTTCCAGAATATAAAAAGTTAAAATCACAGTATGAATTACTTTGGGATATACCAAATAATACTGGATATTTAGAGCTGGTTGCTATTATGCAAAAGTTTATTGATCAATCTATTTCAGTTAACACTAATTACGATCCAAAACGTTTTACAAATGAAAAAATACCAATGAAACAACTTTTATATGATTTACTTGTGGCATATAAATTAGGAATAAAAACTTTATACTATCAAAACACTAGAGATGGTGCTGAAGATAATTATAACTTTAATAAATATGAAACAAGTAAAGAAGATAATTGTACAAGCGGTTCTTGTATTATATAATAAAATATAAAAAATTAATTTTAGGTATAAAAAGTGGCTTATACAACATTTTCAAAAGAAAAAAATAATCAGCTAATAGAGCCTATGTTTTTTGGGCAATCTGTAAACATAGCTCGATATGATCAACAAAAATATAATATTTTTGAAAAATTAATTGAAAAACAACTTTCGTTTTTCTGGAGACCAGAAGAAATAGACTTATCTCAAGATCGAATAGATTTTCAAAATCTTCCTACGCATGAAAAACATATTTTCATTAGCAATTTAAAATATCAAACATTACTTGACTCGATTCAAGGAAGAAGCCCAAACATTGCTTTTTTACCTATTATATCTATTCCTGAATTAGAAACATGGATTGAAACATGGTCATTTTCAGAAACAATTCATTCTCGTTCTTATACTCATATAATTAGAAATATTATAAATAACCCATCTATTATTTTTGATGATATTATAACTAATAAAAATATTAATGACAGAGCTAAAGATATTTCCATTTACTATGATGAGTTAATTAAAATGACTAGTTACTGGCATTTATTAGGAGAAGGAGACCATATTGTTAATCAAAAAAAAATTTATATTGATTTAAATATATTAAAGAAAAAATTATATCTTTGTTTAATTAGCGTTAACGTATTAGAAGCTATTAGATTTTATGTTAGCTTTGCTTGCTCATTTGCGTTTGCAGAAAGAGAAGTTATGGAAGGAAATGCAAAAATTATCAGATTAATTGCAAGAGATGAAGCATTACATTTAACTGGCACTCAACATATTTTATATCTTTTAGCTAATAAAAAAAAGAATGAAAATATGAGTAATATTATTACAGAATGTAAAGAAATAGCAACTCAAATTTTTATATCTGCCTCAGAACAAGAAAAAAAATGGGCAGAATATTTATTTCAAGATGGTTCAATGCTCGGACTAAATAAAGATATACTATGTCAATATATAGAATATATTACTAATATTCGAATGGATGCCATAGGTCTAAAAATGCCTTTTGAAAAAAGATCTAATCCTATACCTTGGATTGATTCTTGGTTAAATTCCGATTATATACAAAACGCTCCTCAAGAAACTGAAATTAGCTCTTATTTAGTAGGTCAAATCGATTCTGATCTATCTAATCAAGAATTTAAAAAGTTTAAATTATAAAATGAACTACTCTACTATTAAGATATTAAATAAAAAAACCATCATTTATACACAAAATATTTCGTTATTATCTATTTTAAAAAAAAATAATATACATATAGGATATCAATGTAAATCTGGGTATTGCGGTACATGTCGAATAGAAATAATACAAGGAAAGGTAAATTATTTAATAAAACAGCCTATAGCTGCTTTATTTAAAAAAAATGAAATTTTTCCATGTTGTTGTAAACCAAATGGTAATATTATCATTAAAATAAATCATGATTGAATTGTAGTTAAAGCAATAGTATAAACAATATCTTCAATTGATGCTCCTCTTGATAAATCATTTACTGGTTTTTTCAATCCTTGTAACATAGGTCCAATACAAATCAGATTTAAAGAACGTTGTATTGCTTTATAAGTTATATTTCCAGAATTTAAATCTGGAAAAATAAAAACATTTGCAGATCCTGAAAGTGATGAATTTGGAACTTTTAATGCAGAAACTGTTTTTGAAATAGCTGCATCATATTGAATAGGACCTTCAATTATTAAATCAGGCTGTTTTAATTTTGCAAGAGTAGTTGCATTTCTAACTTTTTCTACTTGCAATCCATTTCCAGAATACCCGCTAGAATAAGATAACATTGCTATACGTGGCTCTATACCAAAAGTTTTAGCTGAGTTAGCAGATTGAATTGCAATTTCTGCTAATTGTTCAGCAGTTGGATCTATATTAATAGCACAATCACCATAAATATATACTTCTTGAGGAAACAACATGAAAAATATAGAAGAAACCAAAGAATAAATAGGATTAGTTTTGATAATTTGAAATGCTGGACGTATAATATTAGCTGTTGTATTAATCGAACCAGAAACTAAGCCATCAACTTTATCAGATTCTAAAATTAATGTTGCTAAAACAGTATTATCTTGTAATTGTTTTATTGCAGAAAATTCAGTTAAACCTTTTCTTCTTCTTAATTCTAAAAACCTTGAAACATAATTATCTCGTATCGAATCAGGTTCTATAATAGTAATATTTTTACTTAAATAAATTCCTTTATCATTAGCTATCTGAAAAATTTTTTTTGAGCTTCCTAATAATACACATTCTGCAATTCCAAAATCTTGAGAAATTGAAGCGGCTTTTAATATGCGAGGTTCATACGCTTCAGGAAGTATAATACGTTTTTTATTTTTTTTAGATAATATTTTTAAGTGATGACAAAATGCTTTAGGTGAATATTTTTTATTATAATTAATTATTTTATTTTGGAAAAAATTTAAATTAATATTTTTAAAATGTTTGGAAATATATTTTAATATTTTGTGAATATGTAATTTATCATAAAAATTAATATTAAAATTAAATTTTTGCAATTGAGATAGTGTTTTTATTGTGTTTGTATTGACAAAAAAAATAGGAACTTTACTATCTTTTAAACAATCAATTAAAAATAAAATCTTTTTTGTAAATTTAGATACTCCTGTTAAAATAATACCACTGATTTTATTTGTTTCTAATCTAGAATATAACTTATCAAAGAATGTTTCGAATCGATTTAAACAAATTAAAAACAAACAATAATTATAATTCTTTATTATTATTTTGTCATAATTTTCATCAAATATTATTATTTTTTTGACAATATAGTGTTTCTTATTTTGAATATCAACAATATTTGCATTTAAAAAACTACAAATTTCTATTACAGATGGTATTAATAAATTTTTATTCCAAGGAATACAAGCTAATATAGAAAAAAAATTATCTTTAGAAAAGATATCTTTTTTAATTTTTAAAATATTTTTACTTTGTTTAAAATTATATAAAACATTTAAATTTTCTATAAAATCATATTCTTTTTTTATGAAAGGAGAATTTATATTATTAAAAATAAAACCCAAAATATTTTTATATTTACTATCGTTTAAAAATATTTTTATATTTTTTTCTTTTTTATTAATATATTTTAAAGAATATTCTTTTAAATGCTCTACAAATATTACTTCAGCATTTATATTTTGAGAAACTTCATAATTTATTCTATTGGCGTCAATATTTTGATTTTTATTTATACCTTTAATTAAAATTAATCCATTAGTATCTTTTTTATTGTAACATTGTTCAATCACTTGATTAACAAGTTTATGATATTGATCGGAATTAAAATATTGTTTTGAAAAATCTATATTCTTTAATAAAATTATATTATTTAAAAAATATTTATTAATGATAAATTTAGTATTATCTATTGCATCATTTATAAGAGAAAAATAAAAAAAAGATTTAAAAAAATTTTTTTTTGTTTTTTTACTAATTAAATAAACTAAACTTAAAGTAGTAGTTGTCAAACCAACATTTTCATTTAAAGGAACTAACATTATAATACGTGACATATAAGATTCTTATTATTTTAGAGTGTAAAACTTATAAAAATAATATTTAACCAACTATTTTCATTGTTTCTTCTGCTATTAACAACTCTTCGTTTGTTGGAATTACTAAAGCTGGAATAGAACTATTTATAGTAATTAAACCACTTTTTCCATTTTTAATTAAAAGATTTTTTTCTATATCAATCTTAAAACCCATTAAATACAATTTTGACAAAGTTATTTCTCTGACTAATGAAACATTTTCGCCAATTCCACCAGTAAAAACTACCGCATCCAAACTCTTATCCATCAAACATATATACGAAGCAATATACTTAGATAATCGATGACAAAAAATATCTACAGACAACTTTGCGTTTTTACTAGTAGAATAATTTTTTTCAAGATAACGAAAATCACTACTGATTCCGCTTAATCCTAATAAACCTGATTCTTTTGTTAATATTGTATTAATTTGATCAATACTTAATCCAATTTGTTTATGCATAAAAAAAATAATTGAAGGATCTATATCACCACTTCGAGTACCCATAACTAAACCTTCTAAGGGTGTTAAACCCATGGAAGTATCTACACAAACTCCATTTCGAATTGCAGCCACAGAAGATCCGTTTCCTAAATGACATGTTATAATATTTAACAAATTAAAATCTTTATTTAACATAATAGATGCTTGACTTGAAACATAATTATGACTTATGCCATGCGCACCATAACGTCGAATATGGTGTTTTTTATAAAAAAGATATGGAATAGCATATAAAAATGAAGTTTTTGGCATCTTTTGATAAAAAGAAGTATCAAAAACTGCTACATTTTTATTTGATAAAATAGGAAATTTTTCCATCACCATTTTAATTCCTATTAAATTTGCAGGATTATGTAATGGCGCAAATGGAATAGCATTTTCAATAAAATTTATAATTTCAGTATTAATTAAAACAGATTTATTTATTTTCTTTCCACCATGAACAACTCTATGTCCTATACCAACGATATTATTATATATATTTTTTTCTTTTGATAAAACTTGGTTAAAAATAAAATTTAAAGCATCTTGATGATTTATATAAGAACCTATATATTTTTTATATTTTATACCCGAATGTTTCCACTTAACATATGTCTTTTTTAAAAATAAACACTCTACTAAACCAGATAAATATTTTTTTTTAGTTGTTGGGTTTAATATAGAAAATTTTATAGACGAACTACCACAATTTAATACAAAAATTAAATTATTCAATATTATTTACCAATGTTTAGTTAAAAATTAAAAGTAAAAATAATTTTTTAATATTCATTAAAAAAATTAATATATTTAATATATAATAATTAACAGAGTAAAAAAAGATAATCTAACAAAAAATAAATATTTTTATCACATCTCAATTAATTTAAAGTTAAATAAAATATGATATTACAAAAAAAAATTATTAAACTACTAAATGTAAAATCAAAAATTGTGCCAAAAATAGAAATTAATAATCGTATTATACGATTAAAAAAATACTTACTGCAAAACATTCATTTAAAATCTTTAATTGTAGCGATCAGTGGAGGTCAAGATTCTACATTAACAGGAAAATTGTGCCAAATAACCATTGAACAATTACGTAAAGAAAAAAAAGATCAATCCTATCAATTTATTGCATTAAGATTACCATATGGCATTCAAAAAGATGAAGAAGATTGTAAAAAAGTAATTGATTTTATTAATCCAGATAAAATTTTTACAATTAATATTAAAAAATCAGTCTTAAGTAGTGAATTATCATTGAATATAGCAGGAATTAAAATTTCAGATCATGTTAAAGGAAACGAAAAAGCAAGAGAAAGAATGAAAGTACAATATAGCGTAGCTTCAATGCAAAATGGAATAGTTGTAGGAACAGGAAACGCTGCAGAAATTATTACAGGTTTTTTTACTAAACATGGAGATCATGGAGTAGATATTAATCTTATATCTCAATTAAATAAACGACAAGGTCGATTATTGTTAAAAGAATTAAATTGTCCTGAAAATTTATATTTAAAAACACCAACAGCAGATCTTGAAGATAATAATCCACAAAAACCAGACGAATTTGCTTTAGGCATTCAATATAATATAATTGATTCCTATTTAGAAGGAAAAAAAATTAGTAAACTAGATAAAAAATTTATTGAAAAACTTTATCTAAATACACAACATAAAAGAAACACAATTAATATTGGATAAAATTTTATTAATGTAATATCATTTTTTTTTGTTCAATAGTATGAATTTGAACTTTAATTATTTCGCTAATAGGGTCTTCCGGACAATTTTCAACAAAATAAAGTAAATCTGTTAAAGCAACATGATTACACTCTAAATGTGCATAAATCAATCCTCTATCACGGATTTCATATGGATCATTAGGATCAATTTGTAAGAGAACATTACTGACATTTAGAGCTAATTCCATATTTTTTTCTTCCATTAGAGCTGATTTTAAAGTATTTAACATTTTTCGAATAATAGTAATAGACTCAGCTTGATATAAATCATTTTCATATAACTCTGCTGTTGGACTAATATTTCCTTTTAACCATACTTCTAATGTGTGCTGATCTAAAAGATCACCATTAAACGGATTAATTAACCACTTTTTTTTATTTGACCAATCAGCTCTTAGTATTAATTGTGTAGGAAATGCTACAGGATTTAATGGTAATTTTAATTCTTTCGCAATATGTAATAAAAGAACACCTAAAGACACAGCAGTACCTTGTCTAGTTTTCAAAACATTATCAATCCACAATACATCCGAAAGTTTATAAATACCACTTGCTCCACCAAAATTCCAATTTTTATAAAATAAATTTAATAATTTTTTTAATTTTTGATTTGGTTCAATTTCAGATGAAATATAAGATTGTGCTTCTTGAATTTTATTGCACATATCTAAAACTACAGATTCTACAGGAAAATCTTCTCGAATAAACTGAGAAGCAGCTATAATAGAATCAAATAATGATAATTTAGATAAATTATTTTTTGAAAAAGATTTCATATTATTATACTAATACTTTTAAGTAATAAAGAAATTAAAATTTATTTTTAAAATATTTTAATAAACAATATTTAATTATATTTAAAAATTTAAAATTTTTATTTGTAAATTAAAAACTTCAAAAATATTATTATTTTTTTTGACCAATAGTAACACGATCATTACCTCCATAATCTTTATAAGATTGTATATTTAAAAAATTATATTTTTTAAATAAAAACTGAACCTGTAACTTTTGTTTCCATCCATGTTCAATAAATAGCCAGCCGTTATAAAATAAATAATTTTTTGCTTGATTTATAATTAACTCAATATCTTTTAATCCATTATTTTCTGATACCAATGCATTAATTGGCTCGAAAATAAGATTTTTTTTATAAAATTGCATTTCTTTTAAACTAATATATGGGGGATTACTTACAATAATATGAAATTTTTTATTTATATGTGAAAACCAATTACTATAAAAAAAAAAATATTATTTAAATTTAATTCTATCGCATTTGTTTTAGCTATTTTAATAGCTTTATTTGAATTGTCAACAGCCGTAATGTTGAAATTTGAACAAATGCTTGCAAGTGCTAATGCGATGGCTCCACAGCCTGTTCCTAAATCAAGAATGTATTTTTGATCTTTATTAATTTTAGATAATACTTTTTCAACTAAAATTTCTGTATCAGGTCTAGGAATTAAAGTATCTGGAGATACATGTAAAGATAAAGACCAAAAATCTTTTTTTCCTAATATATAAGCCATAGGTTCACCTATTAATCTTCGATCAACAAAATTTTTTAACTTTTTTTGAGTAAATTCATTTAATTTTTTTTCATCAAAAGCTATAATCCAAGATCGTGAACGTTTTAATACATGACTTAATAATATTTCAGCTTCATATCGAGGATATTCAAAATTAGAGAATATTTTAATTGTTTCCTGTAGCCATTGATATATTTTCATACTTTAAACTCAGATAAAGAAGAGAGCATATCTGCTTGATATTCTTGAATTATTGGTTTAATCAAATAATCTAATTTTCCTTCTAATACTTCATCTAATTTATATATAGTTAAATTAATTCTATGATCTGTAATTCTATTTTGCGGAAAATTATATGTTCGATTTCTATCTGATCTTGATCCACTACCTAATAAGACACGTCTCATAGAAGAATTTTCTTGTTGATTTTTTTCTAATTTTGCAGTATATAAACGAGCAGATAAAATAGATAAAGCTTTTGCTTTGTTTTTATGTTGTGATCGTTCATCTTGACATTCTACTACATATCCTGTTGGTACATGAGTAATTCTAATGGCTGAATCAGTAGTATTAACATGTTGACCACCAGCTCCAGAAGAACGAAAAGTATCAATTTTTAAATCAGATAAATTAATTTCTTCTTTTTCTGTTTTAGGAAGGACAGGCATTACAGCAATAGTACAAGTAGATGTATGAATTCTCCCTTGCGATTCAGTTTCCGGTACTCGTTGGACGCGATGCCCTCCTGATTCAAATTTTAAACGACCAGAAGCACCTTTTCCTGTAATTTTAACTATAATTTCTTTAAATCCTCCCTTTTCATTTTCACTAGAACTCATTATTTCTGTTTTCCACATATAACTTTCAGCATATCTTATATACATTCTAAATAGTTGACCTGCAAAAATAGATGATTCATCTCCACCTGTAGCTGCTCGAATTTCAATTAAACAACTATGCTGATCATTAGGATCTTCAGGTAATAATAATATTTTGATTTTTTTTTCTAATTTTTTTTTTTGTTTTTTAAGTATGTAATATTCTTCTTTTGCTACATCAAACATTTCTTTATCATCAAATAAAGCATTTATATCTTTCATATCATATTCTATTTTTTCCCACTCAATAAAATATTTAATAATTTCAGAAAGTTTTAAATATTCTTTAGATAAGTTTTTTAATTTATCTTGATTTAATATAGTGTCTTTTTGAGTAAGTAACACTTCAATTTCTTGATAACGATATTTTAAAGACTTTAATTTATTAATAATAGATGCGTTCATATAATATTATCCCTTTTGTAATTCAAAAAAATTAAATAATATTTATATTTTTTAAGCTAATTAATATATTCTAATAATAAAAAATTAAAATCTTCAAATTAAAATGATTATATCATTTTTAATAATTTTCAGTATAATTTTAATAAATATTAACATAAAAATAATTTTTTAAAAACAAACACAAAATGATATATACATGGCCTTCTCCTGCAAAAATTAATTTATTTTTATACGTTACAGGTATTCGTTCAGACGGATATCATTATATACAAAGTTTATTTCAATTTCTCAATTATGGTGATACATTAAAAATAATTTCAAACAAAACTAATAAAATTGAATTATTCGCTGAAAAACAACTTTTTTTAAATAAAGAAAATACTATTATTAAAGCAGCTCAATTGTTAAAATCAAAAGCATTATATTATGAAAAAACAAATTGTACCACTCTTGGAGCAAAAATATTTTTAAATAAAAAAATACCCATAGGAAGTGGTTTAGGAGGTGGGTCATCCAATGCTGCAACAGTATTAATTGTATTAAATAAACTCTGGAAAACAAAATTTACATTGGAAGAATTAGCTAAATTCAGTCTTAAAATTGGATCAGATATTCCAGCATTTATCATGGGAAAGACATCTATTGTTGAAGGAATAGGAGAAATATTGCATCCTATTCAAAGAAATGAAAAATGGTATCTAGTTGTTTATCCTAAAATTCATATTTTAACAAAAAATATATTCTCTAGTTCTTTTCTTAAGAGCACATCTCAAAAAAAAACAATACAATTATTATTAAAATCTCCATTTAGCAATGATTTTGAAAATATAGTAAGTAATAAATTTAAAAAAATAAAAAAATTACTTTCTATGCTATCGATTTATGCGCCTACTAGAATGACTGGAACAGGATCCTGTGTTTTTGCAGAGTTTAATGATAAGCTATCTGCTCAAAAAATATTTTCTTTACTTCCCAAGAATATGGAAGGATTTATTGCTAAAAGTGTTAATACTTCTCCACTACATCATGTTTTTTATAAAAGAAATACTCATATTTTCAATTAAAAATCAACATTAAAATAAAAAATAAAAAACAAGGTTTTTTATGCCAGATATGAAATTATTTGCTGGAAATTCTATTCCAAAACTAGCAAAATTTATTGCTCACCGACTTTATATAAATTTAGGAAATGCATCTGTAGGACGATTTAGTGACGGTGAAATTAGCGTTCAAATTAATGAAAATGTTAGAGGAAGTGATGTCTTTATTATACAGTCAACCTGCTCTCCAACTAATGATAATATTATGGAGCTTGTTGTAATGGTAGACGCATTAAGAAGAGCTTCAGCTGGTAGAATTACTGCAGTAATCCCATATTTTGGATATTCACGTCAAGACAGACGTGTAAGATCCGCACGTGTTCCAATTACAGCTAAAGTTGTAGCTGATTTTTTATCCAGTATCGGAGTAGATCGTGTATTAACAGTAGATTTACATGCTGAACAAATTCAAGGATTTTTTGATGTACCTGTAGATAATGTATTTGGTAGTTTGATTCTGTTAGAAGATATGTTGCAAAGAGAATTAAAAAATCCTATTGTTGTCTCTCCTGATATTGGTGGAGTCGTAAGAGCTAGAGCAATTGCTAAACTTCTTTATGATACTGATATGGCAATTATAGATAAAAGAAGGCCTCGTCCTAATATCTCTCAAGTGATGAATATTATTGGTGATGTTGCAAATAGAGATTGCATTTTAGTTGATGATATGATTGATACTGGAGGAACACTTTGCAAAGCCGCAGAAGCTCTTAAAGAAAGAGGTGCAAAAAGAGTTTTTGCATATGCTACACATCCTATTTTTTCAGGAAAAGCATCAGAAAATTTAAAATATTCAGTCATTGATGAAGTAGTTGTATGCGATACTATTCCATTACAAGAAAAAATTAGATTATTACCAAATGTACGAACTCTTACATTGGCCGGAATGTTAGCAGAAGCTATAAGACGAATCAGTAATGAAGAATCTATTTCTGCAATGTTTGAACATTAACAAATTGATGCTAAGCACAATATATTTTTAAAAATAATGTGCTTAGTATTTTAAAATACATTAAAAATTATTTTTTAAAAATATGTAAAAAATAAATGAATTAAAAAAGATTCTTCTATTAAATTTAAATAAATAGTATTACTATACTTATAAATAAAAAATAATAAAAAAAACACTAATATTATTCCTCGAAATAAACCAAATAAACCTCCTAAAATAATATTAATGTATAATAATTTAAATTTTTTAATTATTTTATTAAAGATAAAATTCAATAATATTTTTACTGTAAAAAAAAAATAATAGTAATTAAAATTATTAAATAATTTTTATTTTTTAAAAAAATATCAGAATAAAAATTACTAAAATATATATAATTAATAAAAAAATAAACAAAAAAAAACCAAAATATAGTAGATGTTAAATCTTTCAAAAAACCTTTAAATATTCCTAAAAAAGTAGAAAAAAAAATAACAATAAAAATAATAAAATCTATTAAGATCATAGTTTTTCCAAAAAATAATTTCTTATTATGTTATTTTATTTGTTTATTTTTTATAGCAATAAATTCTGAAACAGTAATAAAAGAACCAAAAACTAACACTATATCTTTTTTAGTTAGTATTTTTTTTAAGTTATTCCAAGCATTATAAATACTATTAAAAAAAAATGTGTTATGAATAGGTAAAATATTTTTTAATTGCTTAATAGTAGCAGTTCGAGTTGTAGGTAAAGTAGAAACATACCAAGAATAAACTTTATCTTTTAATGGAGCAATAATTGATAAAATGTCTTTGTCTTTACACACACCAAATATTGAATATATCTTTCCTTGTGTATCTATTTGATCAATTTTTTTAGCAAGGTATAAAGATGCATTAGAATTATGAGCGACGTCAAGAATAATACGAGGAAAATAAGAAATAATTTGAAATCTACCTTGTAATTGTACTTTTAATATTGAATTTTTTAATGTTTCTTTATTAATTTTAAGATTAGAATAAAATAATGCTGATAAAGCAATAGCGGCATTTGGCAATGGTATTTGAGGTACTGGCAAGTTGTATAATTTTATATTTGAATGAATTAAATTCCATGTATTACTGTACTTTTCCCAATACCAATCTTTATTCACTATTTTTAATATTGTTTTACTTTTTTGTGCTTCTTGATATATAGAATCTGGGGGATTTTTTTCCCCAATAACAGCAATCTTGTTTCTTCTAAAAATACCAGCTTTTTCACGAGCTATACTGAATCTATTTGAACCTAAAATTGAAGTATGATCAAGACCTATATTGGTAATCAAAGATATATTTGAATCTATAATATTAGTAGCATCTAACCTACCTCCTAAACCAACTTCTAATATAATCACATCTAATGAATATTGTTTAAATAACAATAAAGCTGTAAGTGTAATAAATTCAAAATAACTTAAAGAATAATCTGATTTTACAGAATCTATATTAATAAATGCAGAAACATATTGTATTTCAGTGAGATATGAACCGTTAATTTTAACTCGTTCTATAAAATTTAAAAGATGCGGAGATGTATACAAACCAACTTGGTAACCTGCATCTAATAATAATTGCTCTAACATAGCACATGTTGTTCCTTTGCCATTGGTTCCTCCTATAGTAAAAAAAAAAAGACTTTAAACTTAATAAATTTAATTTTTCTGCAATATTTTTTACTTTTATTAAATTAATTTCATTTTTTTTTTCTAATTTTTCTAAATATTCAATCCACCTAGAAAAAGAAAAATTTTTTTTACACATATTTCCAACTTATTTAAAAAAATTTATCATATAAATTTTAAAAATATTAAATATAAATAATTACGTAACATTATTTTTTCTTGATAAAAATAATATTAATCATAAATGTAGCGATTAAAATGATTAATATAATACTAAAAGTAAAAAAAGTTGAAATTACTATAAATTTTTCAAGTAATATTTTAAAACCTATAAACATTAAAATAAATGATAAAGCATATTCTATCATAGGAAATTTTTTTACTACAGATGCCATAAATAAATACATAGATCTTAATCCTACAACTGAAAAAATATTAGATGATAAAATAATAAATAAATTATGAGTAATAGAAAAAATAGCAGGAATGCTATCTGCAGAAAAGAGAATATCACTAAATTCTATAAGAATTAAAGATACAAATAAAGGAGTCAAAAATATTTTATTATTTATTTTTACAAAAAAATTTTTACAACAAGCATTATCACTTATTCTAAAAATTTTATAAATCCAAAATAATCCTATATTTTTTTGTTTAGTTTCTTCTTTATTTGGTATAAAAAATGTTTTAAGACTAATTAATATAAATAATATTCCAAAAAAATATAATATCCAATGCCACTTAGAAAATAAAAAAAAACCAAAAAAAGAAAATACAAAACGTAATACTAAAGCTCCTAATAATCCATATAATAAAACTTTTTTTTGATAAATAATTGGTATTTTAAGTGATTTAAAAATTAAAAACCAAACAAAAACATTATCTATTGAAAGCATAATTTCTAATAAATAACTAGTTAAAAAAGAAACAATATTTTTATTAGCAATATGCATTCCACTTATTTTATATAAAAAACTCCAAAATATAGAAACGAACAAAAAAAAAGCAAAAAAATAACTAAAAATCCAACGATATAAATAAAAAAAATGTTTTATTTGATTTTTAAAATTATATTTTTTAAAAAATTTAATTAAAATAAAAAACCCTCCAAATATCAGCAAAATTAAAAAATAATCATTAAATCTTTTTTTATTTAATTAAAAAAATTTATTTAACAAAAAATATTATTAACTTTTTAAAAAATCAGACAATGTAAAATTATTATTTACTGATAGTTATTTACTATAAATTACTCAGCTAACTTTATTAAATATATTAACGGATTTGGAAATATCCCTAATGTTAATAATATTACCCCAGAAAATACTATGCAAATTTCAGAAGGAACATCAATGCAAATATTTGATATATTTTTATTATTTAATAATGGATCTAATGGTTTTAAATATAAATTAATAATTAATCTAAAATAACCATAAAAACCTAATATAGTTCCAAACAAAAAACTAAAACCAATTAACCATAAATTATTTTTTATTATAATAGATAAAATATAAAATTTTCCAATAAAACCTAAAGTTATAGGAATTCCAGCTAAAGAAAGTAAAGCAATCGTCATAATCCCACTTAAAATAGGTTTAGACCAAAACATGCCTCTATATGAATCAATTAAATCTACATCATTAGATGAATGAGAAAATAACTGAATAACACCAAAATATGATATATTAATAAATAAATAATTAAAAAGGTAAATGATAACCGTTTCTAAAGAAAAAAGATAATTATTTTTTAAAACAAGAAAAATTATTAATAAATAACCTAATTGAGATATTGATGAATAACCAAAAAATCTTTTAATATTATTTTGAAAAATAGCCATTAAACTTCCAAATAATATAGAAAAAATACTTATCAATAATAAAATTAAATATAATATTTTATTATTCATAATAGAATTACATGCAAATATATTTAATAAAACACTAAAAAGAGCTACTTTTCCAGAAACAGAAAAAAATGATAAAATTGAAGATGGTGTTCCTTGATAGATATCTGATGTCCATAAATGAAACGGAACTAGTGATAGTTTAAATAAAAACGAAATTAATACCATTACTATTCCAAATAGTACAACTATTTTTTCATCATTTGATATAAACGATAAAACATAATTTATAGACGAAATGCTAAGATTTCCAGAAATAGCATATATCCAAGAAATACCAAGTAATAAAAACGCAGAAGATATAGCAGATAAAATAAGATATTTAAACGCTGCTTCTAAAGCATAATTTACATAATTTGAATAAGCAAGCAAACCAAAAATTGGTAATGACATTAACTCAATACTAATAAATATTGATGACATATGATTAGAAATAGTTAAACAAATTGAACCTAATGTTGAAAGAAGTAGTAATAAATAAAATTCTTCTTTATTAAAAGGATAATTTAATAACCATGAATATGAAAAAATACAAGTCGAAAGACTAGAAATTAAAATAATACTAATATATAAAATAGAATACTTATTCACATGAAATAATACAGTGATATCAATGGGAACAATTGAAATTAAAAAATATAATGAAAAAAAAGTTGCAAATAAAGCAAATGTACTTAATACGGTAACCAAAAAATGATTTCGATTATAAGAAATAGATAATATAACTATCACTACACCTGCTACTAAAATTAACAAAGGTAATAAAGCAGTTAATTCTTTTAGATTTATCATCATTATTTATTATAACCTTGTCTTTGAAATAGAATTAATAAATTTTTTTTGAAAATAATATATAGAAGATATAGTATCTTTTGAAATATTTAATATCTTTTGAGGCATTAAACCTAAAAAAAATAATGCTAAAATTAATATTATTAATACAAAAAATTCTTTAATATTCGGGGAAAACATTAAATAATTTTTATTACAAGGGCCATAATAAATTCTTTGAATCATATATAAAGAGTAAATAGAAGAAAAAATAATACTTATTATAGCTATAATCGAAACAATAGAATATGTTTTAAATATTCCAAATAAAATTAAAAATTCACCAATAAAATTTCCTGTTCCTGGAAGCCCTAGATTTGATAAAGCAAAAAATAACGAAAAAGCAGGAATCCAATAAATTTTAGACCAAAACCCTCCCATTTCAAGAATATTTTGTGTTTGAAAATATTTATAAATTTGACCTGACAAAATACATAAAGCAGCAGTAGATAGACTATTAGAGACTATTTGAATAACTAATCCATGAAAAGCAATTTCACTATTACTATAAATAGCAATTAAAATTAATCCCATATGAGAAATAGAAGC
Source organism: Buchnera aphidicola (Aphis craccivora) (assembly GCF_005082145.1). Lineage (NCBI taxonomy): Bacteria > Pseudomonadati > Pseudomonadota > Gammaproteobacteria > Enterobacterales > Erwiniaceae > Buchnera > Buchnera aphidicola. Next base: position 175,310 of record NZ_CP034897.1, on the reverse strand, counting down.
ATATGCAATTAAACGTTTGATATTCGTTTGAGAAAAAGCTAATAAAGATCCGTAAAAAATACTAAACAAACCTAAAAACATTGCAATCGGAGCAAGTGCTTGTATTGTATTTGGAAAAAGTGTCATACAATAACGAAAAAGTGCATAAGGCGCGGTTTTTAATAAAACACCAACTATATCTACTGCACCACAATATGCAGATTCAGCATGAAAATCTGATAACCATCCATGAAATGGAACAATAGGCATTTTTATAATAAAAGAAACAAAAAAACCAAACATAATAATATATGCTATATTTGAATCAATCGAATTAAAAAGTAATAAATTATAATTAAATGTTAAAATATGAGTATTATGATAATAACTAAAAACCAATAATAAAATTGAAATTAACATTATTAAACCAGAGATTTGCGAATATATAAAAAATTTATTAGCAGAATTTATAGCATTTGTTTTATCTTTTTTGTTATTTCCCCATAATGCAATTAAAAAATACATTGGAACTAGTATAACTTCCCAAAAAAAGAAAAATAAAAACAAGTCAAAAGCAATAAAAATACCTATAACTCCAGTCAAAACTAGCATCAAATTAAAATAAAAAAATCCTTCATTTCTTTTAATTTCATTCCATGCACACAAAATAGAAATAATTCCTAAAAAAAAAGTTAAAAATATCATAATGATTGAAAAACTATCAATAGCTAAATGAAATTCAATTCCAAATCTAGGTATCCAAGGCAATATTAATTCATAGTTCCAATTAGGATAATGATTTGTTTGAGATATATACAAATCTCTAAAAAACCATATTTTAATAGCAATTAAAATTGTTAGTATAATACTTATTAGTGCAATATAACGAGGAATACATTTCTTTAATTTAAAAGACAAAAGAGAAATAAAACTACTAAAAAATGGAATGATAATCAATAAAGAAAGTAACATTAGATATATATTCCTATGATTTATAAGACTATTTAATTAAAAAATTTTGTATAATTAATACATTAAATTTTTTATAAAAGTAAAATTAATATAAAAATTAAATTAACACCTAATAGCATTGATGCTATATACCATTTTATATTTCCATTAACAGTTTTTAATAAAATTAAATTAAAAATTTTTACAATATTAACAAAAAAAGTATTAATTTTATTAAATGGATCAGAAAATAAAATTTTAGAAATATATAAATATGGTTTTATAAAGCATGAATTATACAATAAATCAAAACACCATCCATTTAATAAAAAATAATGTATAAATTTAAAAATTTTTAATTTTAATATTTTAGTAATACATTCTCTATTCTTGACCCAAAAATAATATGCAATTCCAATTCCTAAAAAAGATATAAAACTAGATATAACTTCAAATAAAAATTTTTCATTTATAGCATATTGAGATATAGGAAATACAAAAGACAGTGAAGGTATAATATAAATACCAAGAACACTAGAAAGTATTAATAAAATTAACAATGGCAGATTATGCGTCAAATTTTTTTTATATGAAAAATTATAAAAATTACACTTATTAAATAACACAAAAATCATTCTAAATGTATAAATAGATGTTAATAATGAACCAAATAACCCAAATAAAAATAAATTAATATGACCACTTGCTAAAACACTAAATAAAATATTACCTTTACTATAAAAACCAGCTGTAATTAATGGAAATGAAATTAACGATGCCCCTCCAAAAATAAAACTCATACATAAAATAGGACATGTTATATTTATTTTAGACATTTTAAATATATTTTTTTCATTTTTACAAAAAATAATTAAAGAACCAGCCGATAAAAATAACAACGCTTTAAAAATAGCATGTATAATTAAATGAGTAATAGCAGCAGACCATGCTTTTACACCTAAAGCTAAAAACATATATCCTATTTGACTCATAGTAGAATACGCAAGAATACATTTTATATTTGTCTGTACTAACGCAGAAAAACTAGAAAGTAATATTGTTAAAATACCAATGACACTTATAATATACAATATATTTGGAGCTAATAAAAACAAGCAATGTGTTCTACCTATTAAATAGACACCTGCTGTCACCATAGTTGCAGCATGAATTAAAGCTGAAACAGGAGTTGGACCTACCATTGCATCTGATAACCAAGTTTGCAATGGAAATTGTGCTGACTTACCAATTACACCAATTAATAAAAAGAATGCTATAAAGTTAATGCTCGAACTATCTATATAGTGCGATAAATAATGTGATAAAAAACTAATTTTTTGAAAATTAAATGTTCCATATTTTTGATATATTAAAAAAAATGAAATAATTAAAAATACATCTGAAATTCGTGTTAAAATAAAAGCTTTTAAAGCACATTTACTATTTTTAATGCTATTATAATAAAATCCAATTAGCAAATAAGAGCAAACACTTACACCTTCCCATCCAATATACATAAATATCAAATTATCTGCTAATACTAATAAAGACATACTTGCTATAAATAAATTAGTATAAGCAAAAAAACGAGAATATCCATCTTTATTTTTCATATACCAAATAGAAAAAATATGTATTAATAACCCAACTCCTGTAATCACTCCTAGCATGCTCAAAGACAATCCATCTAGCATTAAATTACAATCTATTCTAAATGTACTAATAGTTATCCAGCACCATAAGTTTTGAGTCCAAAATTGAACAGAATGATTAATAAAAATAATACTATAAAAAAGAGTAATCAGAAAAGAAACAAATATCGAAATAACTCCTATAATAGATATATTTATTTTAGAAAGTATTCCTTGTGTAAAAGATAAAATTAAGAAACTAATTAATGGAAACAAAATTATCAAAAAAATAATATTCATCCACTCATCTCACTTAAAACATTGATATTTAATGTTTTTTTATTTCTATATAATTGCAATATTAACGCTAATGCTATGCTAGCTTCAGAAGCAGCTAATGTAATAGCAAGTATATACATTATTTGACCATCTGATTGTTTCCAATATGTACTAACCATAACCAATGCTAATGCAGCAGCATTCATCATTATTTCTAAACTAATTAATATAAATAATACGTTACGACGAACTATAAGCGATGTTAAACCTAAAATAAATAATACTAATGATAAAAATAATCCATGAAACAAAGAGATCATTAATTGTTATCCTTACAAAATTAAAAAGTGATGATTATTTTTTTTTATTTATTTTCTTTTCGGTGCCAATATGAAAAACTACAACTAAAGCGGATAATAAAAGAAAAGAAGCAAGTTCAACTAATAATAAATAAGGTCCAAATAAACTAATACCTATAATTTTTGTATTCATTAAAAAAAATTCGATTTTTTTTTCTTGAAGAAAAAAAATAACATATGTCATTGATAAAAATAAAACTAACGTCAAAAAACTTGGTGTAATCCAAAAGATAGGATGTAAATATTTTTTTTCTTGCATATCATCTTTTTTGCCAAGATTTAACATCATAATAACAAAAACAAATAAAACTATAATTGCTCCTGCGTATATTATAACCTCGAGAGCTCCTGCAAAAAAAGCACCAATTGTAAAAAAAATACCTGATATTGATAGAATTGAAATAATTAAATATAGCAAAGAATAAATCGCATTTTTTTGAATAATTACTAAAAAAGTTGAAATTATAGCTATACAAGCACATATATAAAAAACAAAATTCATTTAATAATCTCCTATGGTAACAAAGTCTTAACACTAATAGGTGATGACTCTATATTTAGTTCACCTGTCTTCTTACCATTAATAAGTGCACCGGAAAAATTATAAAAATTATAATCGGGATACTTTCCAGGTCCAGAAATTAATAAATCTTCTTTTTCATAAACTAAATTATATCTTTTAAAATCTGACAATTCAAAATCTGAAGTTAATTGAATAGCAGCAGTAGGACAAGCTTCTTCACATAAACCACAAAAAATACAACGCGAAAAATTAACTCTAAAAAATTTAGGATACCAACGACCACCTATTTTTTCGGATTTTTGTAACGAAATACAATCAACCGGGCATACTACTGCGCATAAATTACATGCAACACAACGCTCATCTCCATTTAAATTTCTTGTTAATATAATACGACCACGATATCTAGGTGGTAAATAAACTTTTTCTTCAGGGTATAACTTAGTTTCAGATTTTGAAAATATATTTATAAAAATCATCCAAATACTTCTTATTTGTACAAAAAATCCAATAATGATTTTTTTAAATTTCATAAATAAAATCTCTTTTAATAAAGTTTAGATTAATATAAAAAAAGCTGTTATCAGTAAATTTAACAAAGTCATAGGTAAACATATTTTCCATCCAAAAGATAATATCTGATCATATCTAGGTCTTGGTAAAGATGCTCGAATTAAAATAAATAAAACAATAAAAAACATCATTTTTAAGAAAAACCAAAAAAAACTAGGTTCTCCAAAACCAAAATAACCACCAAAAAAAATCACTGTTATTAATGATGAAATTGTAACAATTGAAATATATTCTCCAATAAAAAATAATCCAAATTTCATACCAGAATATTCAATATGATAACCATCAGCTAATTCTTGCTCAGACTCGGGTTGATCAAAAGGATGTCTATGACAAACAGCTAATCCAGCTATAAAAAAAGATAAAAAACCAAAAAATTGAGGTATAACATTCCAAATTTCTTTTTGATTATTTATAATATCAATTATTGAGAATGATCCTGCTTTAGCAACTACTCCCATTAATGATAAACCTAAAAAGACTTCATAACTTAAAGTCTGAGCAGAAGCTCTAATCGCTCCTAACAGAGCATATTTATTGTTACTAGACCAGCCGGCAAATAATATCGCATAAACAGATAAACCAGCCATCATTAAAAAAAATAAAATTCCTATATTTAATTTAATTATTGGATGATTTGGAATAAATGGAATTATTGGAATTACAAATAACAAAGAAATAAAAGATATAATCGGAGATAAAACGAAAATAAATTTTTTACTAAATTTTGGAATCCAATCTTCCTTAAATAAAATTTTAATCATGTCTGCACATAATTGTAAACTACCAAAATAACCAACTCGATTGGGACCATGTCTATTTTGAAAAAATGCCAATAGTCGACGCTCAAAAATACTTAACATTGCTGAAAAAAATACAACTAAAATAACAACTAATATTACTTTAAAAAATCCTAAAAACATTTCCAATATATCTATTCCAAAATATTTCATTTAACGAATTCTCTTATATATTTGATTTCTTTTCCAACTAGAGCAATAGGAAAACCTTTTCTTCCTATAGGAAGCCCAATTTGTTTTCTATTCAAATTCTTAGATAATTTTATATTAAAACGAAAATTTTTATTTAAACAATCAAACTCTATTATAGAATCTTTTTTTAAGCCCATTTCCAATGCCTCTAACCTATTTATTAAAACATATGGTATAACTATATTATCTTGAATAATAGATGAATATTGTGTTAATTCCTCATTTCCAAAAATATGGTAATACGGAATTATATACCAATATTTTTTTTTGATATTACTTTTAAAATTTAGATAAATATCTTTAATTTTTTTATTATCTTTAAATAAATGAACACCTGAATCTCCAGCTATTAATTCTTTACCCACTTCAATTTGAAATTTGTTCCATGCTTGTGGTGAATTCCATCCAGGAAACCAAGCAAATGGAATATATGAAAAATTTTTATTCGGCTGATTAAAACCTTCCATAGAAAAAGAAAACATAGTATTAATATCTTTAGGTTGAGAATTTTCATGAATATTTACATGAGATCGTACAGCAGTTCGACCGCTATAACGATTAGGAGAACGAGCTATTTTTAGATTATTAATTCGAAAATTAGCATTTGGTAAAAATTTTTTTATCTTTTTAAAAATAGGATACTTATTACTATATGCATAAATCACATCGTCTAAATTAAACCAAGATATTTCTTTGTTTAAAAATTTACATTTAATTAAATGTAACCATTTCCAACTTTCATAAAGACAATTTTTATTATCTATAAAAAGTGGATCATAAACTTGAAAAAAACGTTGTGCTCTACCTTCAAAATTAATTACTGTACCAGAACTTTCTGAAAAGTTAACACAAGGAAAAGCAAGTGTAGAATTTTTATAAGTTTCGGTATATTGGTGGTCTATTGACAAAATATTATTTTTGTTTTTCAAAAGAATATCACAATCACATTTAGCAAGATAACGATATAAATCGTATTCCATAAATATGATAGCATCTGCTTGTTTTTTAATTAATCGTTGAAATACTTCATCTATAGATATTCCACCTATTAATCCCAGTCCTAATGTATTTGAGGAGGATGTTAAAAAAGTCAAAGCAACATGATTAATCTTTTTCTTTTTAATAGATATAGCAATATTGATAGATGTCTTGATAATTGATGTGCTAAATGAATTCATACCAGAAATAATTAAAGCTTTTTTTGCTTGAAGCAATTTTTTTGAGATAATAGCAGCTTTTTCAAGTAAAAAGGGACTTAAGTTTTCAACTGCTGGCAACGTAGCATCTAAATTATGCGCAATTGCAGCACCGAACTTTGCTTGATCATCAGTTGATGCGAAATAAGACCAATCAGATATATCATCTAATTTAGTTTCATGTGTATGAGTAATATATAAAGTATTTTTATAATTTTCTGAAATATTAGATACAACTGTAGCATTCCATCGAGGTATTTTATTTAATTCAGCTATATCTTTAGCTTTATTTTTCACAGCTTGACGTACTGCTAATGAAACACGAGGTGATGTTTGAGTTAAATCTTCTCCTAAAACTAAAATAACGTCATAATCTTCAATTTCTTTTAAAGATGGAATATACAAATCATTATTTTTAAAAATATTTAAAATTAATTTTAAACAAGATTCTTCCTTAACAGACATTCCATGAGAAAAATTATTTGACCCTACTAACTCTTGTAATGCAAAATTATTTTCTATACTAGTACGTGTAGAACCAACACCAATTATATTTTTATAACGTTGAAAAAAATTTGCTCCTTCTTTTACTGCTTCATTTAAACTTAATATTTTTAAATTACCATTAAACATATAAGTAGGATTTTTAGGACGTTTTTTTAAACAATTATGTGTATATCCAAAACGTCCTAGATCGCAAATAAAATAATGATTAATATTTTGATGGTACCTATTTTCTATACGACGTATTTCACCATTCCGTTCTCCTACACTAATATTACAACCTACACTACAACTTTGACATATACTAGGTGCATATTGCATATCCCATTTTCTATTATATTTTTCAGAATGTGTTTTATCAGTAAAAACACCGGTGGGACATATTTCAATTAAGTTACCTGAATGCTCATTTTCTAAAGCTCCATCTTCTATTCGACCAAAATAAATATTATTATTAGAACCGTAAACATTTAAATCATTACCATCTGCATAATCTTTATAATATCGAACACAACGATAACATGTAATACAACGATTCATTTCATGTTTAATAAAAGAACCTAAATATTGATTTTCATGTGTTCTTTTTAAAAATCTATAACTACGAATATGATGTTTATTCATAACTGTCATATCTTGTAAATGACAATTACCACCTTCTTCACATACAGGACAGTCATGCGGATGATTTGTTAACAACAACTCTACTATACTTCTTCTAAATGTTTCTGAGGCATTATCATTAGTTGATATAATAGCTCCATCTGTTATAGGTGTCATACAAGACATAATAAGTCGTCCTTGCGAATCTGAAAAACTATTATACTGTGTTACAGCACATTGCCTACAAGCTCCTATACTACCTAACTTAGGATGCCAACAAAAATAAGGAATATCTAATCCAATTGAAAGACATATCTGCAGTAAGTTATCAGATGTATTTACATAATATTTTTTATTATTTATATAAATTTTAGACATAGCATAAAATTCCAAAATTTTTTTAGGAATAAATTTATATTTAAAATTAAACTCTTAAATTAAATTTATTAGATTTAATCCTAGTAATATTTTTGTTTAAATTTGATATTTTATATTAATTCCATTTTCAAATTCTGAACGAAAATATTTGATAGCACTTTGTAATGGTTCAATTGCTCCAGGTGCATGAGCACAAAACGTTTTTCCAGGTCCTAGTAAAACACATAATTGTTCTAAAATTTTTATATCATCGTTTCGACCTTCTTTATATTTTAAACTATGTAATATCTTTACAATCCAAGGTAACCCGTCTCTACAAGGTGTACATAAACCACATGATTCACGAGCAAAAAATTTTTCTATATTATATACAAGTGATACCATATTAACTTTATTATCAACAGCCATAGCAAGTGCAGTTCCTAAACGACTACCTGCTTTTGAAATAGTAGTAAAATCCATAGATAAATCTAAGTGTTTATGAGTAAGAAAATCAGTACCTGCGCCTCCTGGTTGCCATGCTTTTAAAGATAAACCTGATTTCATTCCAAGCGCGTAATCTTCTAAGATTTCACGTGCAGTTATACCAAATGGCAATTCCCAAACACCAGGATTGTTTACTTTTCCTGAAAAACCCATTAATTTTGTACCAGCATCAGAACTTTTAGACAATTTTTTATACCAATTAGAACCATGTAATATAATAGATGGAACATTAGACAAAGTCTCAACATTATTAACGCAAGTAGGTTTTCCCCATAACCCAAAAGTTGCAGGAAAAGGAGGTTTGAATCTAGGGTTTGCTCTTCGACCTTCTAATGAATTAATCAATGCTGTTTCTTCGCCGCAAATATAACGACCAGCTCCAGTGTGTAAAAATAAATCAAAGTTAAATCCGCTATTTAAAATATTCTGTCCAATATAACCAAAATTTATTGCCTCTTGTATAGCTTGTTTTAAAATATGTTCTCCTTTAATATATTCTCCTCGTAAAAAAATATAACCACGAGTCGCTTTTATTGCAAAAGCTGATAATAATATTCCTTCAATTAATTGATGAGGAAGTTGCTCTATTAATAACCGATCTTTATAAGTACCTGGTTCCATCTCATCTGCGTTACATAATAAATAACGATGTTCTTCACCATCAATATTATCTGGCATTAAACTCCACTTTAAACCTGTAGAAAAACCTGCTCCTCCTCTTCCTTTTAAACCTGATTCCTTGACTAAATTAATAACATCTTTTGAAGTTATTTGGTGTATTGCTTTTTTAAAAGCAGCGTAACCATTTTTGCTAGAATATTCTTCCATCCAAACAGTTTTTTTATCATTGCGCATCCTCCATGTTAATGGATGAGTTTCTTCCATACGAATAATTTTGTTATTCATTTATATGATTCCAGTAAATGTGGTATAGATTCTGGAGTTAATTTAGAATGAAGATCTTCATTGATCATTATAGTTGGGCTTTTATCACAATTTCCTAAACAACAAATAGGTAGTAACGTAAATCTTTTATCTAAAGTAGTTTGACCTGTTTTAATGGATAAATGTTTTTCCAATGCCTTTTTAATTTTTTGATAACCTGTTAAATAACAAACCACACTATCACAATAACGAATTATATTTCGTCCTACAGGTTGACGATAAATTTGACTATAAAAAGTCGCTATACCTTCTATATCACTTAAACTAATATTAAGTATTTTAGAAATCTCAATAATAGCTTGATCAGAAACCCATCCACGTTGCTTTTGAACAATTTTCAAGGCTTCTATTACGATTGCTCTATAATTTTCATAATATTTTTTTTGATTTTCTATTTCATTAATTTCGAAGGAACTTAATGTAAATTTTGTACAAATTTCTCTTAATTTTCTTTTTTTTTATTCATGATTATCTATCCACGTCTGACATAACAAAATCTATACTTCCTAAGTATACAATTAAATCTGATATTAAACTTCCACGAATTACTGAAGGTATTTGTTGTAAGTGTGGAAAACTAGGTGTTCGTATTCTTGTTCTATAACTCATGGTTCCACCATCGCTAATTAAATAATAACTATTAATTCCTTTAGTTGCTTCAATCATTTGAAAGCTTTCATTCGCTGGAATAACAAGACCCCAGGATACTTGTAAAAAATGAGTAATCATACTATCAATATCTTTTAAAACATTTTCTTTAAGAGGCGGCGTAGTTAATGGATGATCCGCTTTAAAAGGACCTTCTGGCATATTATTTAAGCATTGCTTTAAAATTAAAAGACTTTGATAAATTTCTTCTACTTTTATCATTACTCTAGAATAACAATCACTGATCCCATTGCCAACAGGAACTTCAAAAGTATAGTTTTGATATCCAGAATAAGGTCTCCATTTTCTTACATCAAAATCTAAACCAGTAGCACGCAAACCAGCACCTGTGACACCCCACTTTAAAGCTTCTTGTTGAGAGTATTTAGCAATACCTTTAGATCGGTTAATTAAAATAGTATTTTTTAAAGCTACATTTGTATAATATTTTAATCTTTTTGGCATCCATTCAAGAAAATTTTTTAACAAAATATTCCATCCTTTTGGAAGATCATGAGCTACACCTCCAATACGAAACCAAGCAGGATGCATTCTTGCTCCAGTGATCGCCTCAATTAAATCGTAAATTTTTTGACGATCTGTAAAAGCAAAAAAAACAGGCGTCATACATCCTACATCTTGAATAAAAGTTGAAATATATAATAAATGACTATTAATTCGAAATAATTCTGATAACATTACTCGAATAACCTCTACTTTTTCTGGAACAGAGATATTAGCTAATTTTTCTACTGCTAATACATAAGGCATTTCATTAACGCAACCACCTAAGTATTCAATTCGATCTGTATATGGGATATAACTATGCCATGATTGACGTTCTGCCATTTTTTCTGCTCCTCGATGGTGATACCCTATATCAGGAACACAATCAATAATGTTCTCACCATCTAATTGTAAAACAATTCTAAAAGCACCATGAGCAGAAGGATGATTTGGACCTAAATTTAGAAACATAAAATCTACATTATCATTTTTTCTTTGCATTCCCCATAATTCAGGTTTAAATTTTAAACTTTCCATTTCTAAGTCTTCTTTTTCTTCATTTAAGAAAAAAGCTTTAAACTCAGTAGCTCTAGCTGGAAAATCTTTTCTTAATGGATGTCCTTCCCATGTATTTGGCATAATAATACGATTTAAATTCGAATGATTTTTAAAAACAATACCAAACATTTCCCATGTTTCTCGTTCATACCAATTTGCATTGGGAAAGAAATTAGTACATGTAGACACAATTAAATCATCTTCTAATAAAGGGACTTTTATCATAAAATCAATATTATATTTAATAGATATTAAATGATAAAAAACTGAAAAATCAGCTAGAGGAAGATTTTCTCGATGCAATCGAAAACGCTCGTCAACACCATGTAAATCAAAAAGCATATTGTAAGAATAAGATGAATTAAATAAAAATTTAATAACTTGTAATAAAATATTTTTATTTAACCAAATTACTGGGAAATCTATTTTAGTTTTTTGAATAGTACAAAAATCTTTGCCAAATTTGTTAAACAATTTTTTAAAAACTAAATCATTTAAATTATTTTTATCTATATTTTCACTTAAAACATTACTTTTACTTATAATTTCATCTATCATGGATTTCTCGTTATGATTGATTTTAAAAGCTTGAATATTTTTCAAATGATTATCATTTTTAAATAAAATATTATTTTCATACTCAAAAAGATTAAATTTTTTCTGTTGTTGGAAGATTAATAATAGAGATTCTTTTATTTCTTTTTTTTTCTTTTTCTGATAATATTTTTTTTCGATATATTCCTTGTTCTCCAACTATCCAAGATAATGGTCTTCTTTCTTCATGAATTGAATTTTGAAGTAATTGTAACGCATGTATATACGCTTCTGGTCTAGGTGGACAACCAGGAATATAAACATCTACTGGCAAAAATTTATCTACCCCTTGAACAACAGAGTAAATATCATACATTCCACCAGAATTAGCACATGCACCCATAGAAATAACCCATTTAGGTTCCAGCATTTGATCATATAATCTTTGAATAATAGGAGCCATTTTAATGAATGGTGTACCTGCAATCACCATTACATCAGCTTGCCTTGGAGAAGCTCTTAAAACTTCAGAACCAAAACGAGCTACATCATGCACAGAAGTAAATGCAGTAACCATTTCTACGTAACAACAAGACAATCCAAAATTATAAGGCCAAAGAGAATTTTTTCGCCCCCAGTTAACTAATTTATGAAGAAGTTGGTGCAGTTTTCCTATGAAAATATTTTTTTTTAAATAACTTTCTACAGGATCTACAACAAGCTTGGTGACTTCTTTTGGATATTTTTTATTAGAATTTTTTGTTTCTGCTCGAGTTAAAGTGTAATTCATTTTATATTTCATTAAATTATATCCTAAAAATAATGAATTTAAATATTTTATTTATTTACCCATTTCAATGCTTGAATACGAATTAAATAAAATAATGATAATAATAAAAATAAGATAAAGATAAAAGCTTCAAGAAACCCTGTCCAACCAGTTTCTATTATACTAACAGACCATATATATAGATAAAGAGCTTCTACATCAAATATAACAAAAAACATTGCTACTAAATAAAATTTAACAGAAAAATGCAAACAAGTATCTCCAACTGGAGCAATACCTGACTCAAACGGTGTATGTTTATATCTTGATGATGATTTACCTCCTAAAACTGAACTTGTAAATAACATAAAAAAACAAAAAATTAAAGAAAAGGTAATAAAACATAAAAAAGATAAGCATTCACTAACATCAAATGTATTTAATACCGACATAAGGGAGCCTCAAAACTATTTTAAACAAATAAACAAATAAATATTAAAAATATTTTATAATTTTATTTTTTTAAATGAATAAAAAATTTAATATACATCAAAAATATAAAATAATAAATTATGTTTCATATCTAAAGTTATATTCTATTTAAAAACAAATTTAAAAATTCATTTTTTTTAGACTTAGACCTTGATGACTAAAAAAACGACCCCATCTAATAATCACAACACTGATAGATAATTACAAAAATACAATCCTATGTCGCTAATAAAAGCCAAAAAAATGGCTGCATAAGGGTTGAAAAAACCCAATTTTTCAAATATAGGAGAAATAAAATGGGTAAAATTATTGGTATCGATTTAGGAACAACCAACTCTTGTGTTGCCATTATGGATGGCAATAAACCTCGTGTTTTAGAGAATGCAGAAGGAGATCGCACTACACCTTCAATCATTGCATATACTCAAGAAGGTGAAGTTTTAGTAGGCCAACCTGCTAAACGTCAAGCTATTACAAATCCAAAAAATACTTTATTTGCTATAAAACGTTTAATCGGTAGAAAATTTAAAGATGAAGAAGTTCAACGTGATATAAAAATTATGCCATATAATATAATCAATTCTGAAAATGGAGATGCTTGGATTGATGTAAAAAGAAAAAAAATGGCTCCTCCTCAAATTTCTGCAGAAGTTTTAAAAAAAATGAAAAAAACTGCAGAAGATTATTTAGGAGAATCAATAAAAGAAGCTGTTATTACAGTTCCTGCTTATTTTAACGATGCCCAAAGACAAGCAACTAAAGATGCAGGTAGAATAGCAGGTTTAGAAGTAAAAAGAATTATTAACGAACCAACAGCTGCAGCACTTGCATATGGTTTAGATAAAGGAGAAGGTAATCGAACTATAGCTGTTTACGATTTAGGAGGGGGAACTTTTGATATATCAATCATTGAAATAGATGATGTAGACAAAGAAAAAACATTTGAAGTGCTTGCTACAAATGGTGATACTCATCTTGGAGGAGAAGATTTTGATAGCAGATTAATTAATTATTTAGTAAATGAATTTAAAAAAGAACAAGGTATTGACTTACGCAATGATTCATTAGCGATGCAAAGACTAAAAGAATCAGCTGAAAAAGCTAAAATTGAACTATCATCAGCACAACAAACAGATGTAAATTTACCATATATTACAGCAGATTCGAATGGTCCAAAACATTTAAATATTAAAGTTACTCGTTCAAAATTAGAGTCTTTAGTTGAAGATTTGGTATTACGATCAATTGAACCACTGAAAGTAGCACTAAAAGATGCAGGATTATCAATTTCAGATATTAATGATGTAATATTAGTAGGTGGTCAAACAAGAATGCCTATGGTTCAGTCTAAAGTAGCAGATTTCTTTGGAAAAGAACCTAGAAAGGATGTAAATCCAGATGAAGCAGTTGCAGTTGGAGCTGCAGTTCAAGGAGGCGTACTTTCAGGTGATGTTAAAGATGTTTTATTACTTGATGTAACTCCATTATCGTTAGGAATTGAAACGATGGGTGGTATCATGACCACACTTATTAGTAAAAATACTACAATTCCTACTAAACATAGTCAAGTTTTTTCAACAGCAGAAGATAACCAGTCAGCAGTAACAATACATATATTACAAGGTGAAAGAAAAAGATCAATAGATAACAAGTCTTTAGGGCAATTTAATTTAGATGGAATCGAACCTGCACCTAGAGGAACAGCTCAAATTGAAGTAACATTTGATATTGATTCCGATGGAATTTTACATGTTTCAGCAAAAGATAAGAAAACTGGAAAAGAACAAAAAATTACAATTAAAGCTTCGTCTGGACTAAATGAATCAGAAATTAAAAAAATGATAAATGATGCCGAAGCAAATTCTGAAGCAGATCGTAAATTTGAAGAATTAATTCAAATACGTAATCAAGGTGATCAATTAATTCATAGTACAAAGAAACAACTAGATGAAAATAAAGAAAAAATTGAAATTCAAGATCAAGAACAAATAAAATCAGCTTTAAATGATTTAGAACAATCATTAAAAGGAGAGAATAAGTCTGAAATTGAAAAAAATATACAAAATCTTTTAAAAATTTCATCTAAACTAACAGAAGTTCATCATAAAACAACAGAAAATAATTCAAAAAATGAAAATAAATCCTCTACATCAAAAACAGATGAAAATGTTGTAGATGCAGAATTTGAAGAAATAAAGGATCCTAAAAAATAATTATTCAATTAAAAAATAGTTATAATAATCTAAAAAAATAGCACGGGCGTAGAAAAAATCTACGCCCGTGTAATTATTTTAAAAGTAGGAAGAGTAATAATGATAAAAAAAGATTACTATCAAATTTTAGGAGTTTCAAAATCAGCTGAAGAACGCGAGATTAAAAAAGCTTATAAAAGACTAGCAATGAAATATCATCCTGATAGAAATCAAGGTGACAAAAATGCTGAAAATACATTTAAAGAAATAAAAGAAGCTTATGAAGTTTTAATAAATGAAGACAAACGAAATGCATATGATCAATATGGGCATGCAGCTTTTGAAAATGGTCATAATCAAAATACTACTTACAGTACTTTTACTAGCTCTGCAGATTTTAGTGATATTTTTGGAGATGTTTTTGGTGATATTTTTGGAGGTAATAGAAGCCAAAGAGTAAAAAAAGGTGCTGATTTATGTTATAACATGGAAATTTCTTTAGAAGAAGCAGTGAAAGGAACAATAAAAGAAATACGAATCCCAACATTTCAAAAATGTCAAATTTGTTATGGAACTGGAGCTAAAAAGGGTACTAAACCTCGTAATTGTTCTACTTGTCAAGGTAGAGGTCAAATACATATAAGAAAAGGATTTTTTACAGTTCAACAATCTTGTCCTACATGTAATGAAAAAGGAACTGTGATTAAAGACCCATGCCGTGCTTGTCACGGTCAAGGAAGAATTAAAACTAGTAAAATATTATCAGTAAAAATTCCGCCTGGTGTTGACACCAATGATCGCATTCGACTAAATAACGAAGGAGAAGCTGGAACAAATGGTGCGCCATCAGGAGATCTTTATGTTCAAATAAAAGTAAATACACATCCTATCTTTCAACGCGAAGAAAATAATCTTTATTGCGAAGTTCCAATAAATTTTACCATGGCTGCGTTAGGAGGAGAAATTGAAGTTCCTACACTAGATGGTCGAGTTAAATTAAAAATACCACCTGAAACACAATCAGGAAAACTATTTCGTATTCGAGGAAGAGGTGTAAAATCTGTACAAAATAGAAATCAAGGTGACTTATTATGCCGAGTAGTAGTAGAAACACCAGTTAATCTTAATGAACAACAAAAATACCTTTTAAATGAATTAGAAAAAAGTTTTAATGAATTTAGAGGGGAAAAAAATACACCTCGTTCAAAAAGATTTTTCGATGGAGTAAAAAGATTTTTTGATGATTTGACCAAATAGAATCTTATAAAGTATTGCTTCTTAAAAAAATTAGAGGCAATACTATTATAATAAATCTAATTTTAATTTAATTTTTTAATTTGTAATGATAAAATAGATTTATGTCGTGATGCTTTGTTTTTATGTATTAAACCCTTAGTTGAATATTTGTCAATAACAGATTGCATAGTTTTAAAAGCATTTTCTGCTTTTTTTTTATCTCCAGAAAAAATAGCTAATCGAACTTTTTTTATAAAAGTGCGAATTTTTGAACGTTGGCTCATATTGTTTTTACGACGCTGTTCTGATGCTATAGAATCTTTTTTAGATGATTTTATATTCGCCAATTTTAACTCCTAAATATTAAAATTATATTAATAATTAAATATGATACAAGAAATAATAAAAATTATTAACAATATAATAAATTATTAAAAATTATTTAACAATTATTATAAAATATAAATTCTATAATAAATTTTATGATATATTAATTAATTTAATTAGGTTAATTCAGTCATGAGAATTATACGAGGTATTCATAACTTAAAAAAAATAAATTCTAATTCAGTTATCAGTATTGGAAACTTTGATGGAGTGCATTTAGGCCATAAAAAATTACTTTCTACAGTCTATAAAATAGGTAAAGAAAATAATTTACTAACAATAATAATTTTATTTGAACCGCAACCATTAGAATTTTTTAATACTCAAAACCCTCCTAAAAGAATTACAAAATTTCGTGAAAAAATAAAATACATTCAATTATATAAAATTGATATAGTTTTATGTATTCAATTTAACAAATTTTTTTCAAATCTTAGTGCAGAAAAATTTATTATACAAATCTTAATTAACAAATTAAACATAAAATTTATTGTAGTTGGACAAGATTTTAGATTTGGTTCTAAAAGAAACGGAGATATTGAACTTTTAAAAAAGAATAGTGAAAAATATAAATTTAATGTTATTTCAGTTAAATCATTATATAAAAATAATATTAAAATTAGCAGTACTAATATTAGAAAATATTTATTAGAAAATAACATTAAATTAGCTCAAATATTACTTGGTAGACCATTTAGTATTTTTGGTCGTGTTATTTATGGTAATCAAATAGGAAGAACACTAGGTTATCCAACTGCTAATATAAAATTACATAATAATATTCCAATCACTAATGGTGTATATGCAGTGAAAATACATTATAAAAAAAAATATTTAGGCATATGCAATATAGGAGTGAAACCTAGTTATATTTCTATACCAAAAAACAAAATTCTTGAAGTTCATATATTTGATGTAAATATTAATTTATATAATAAAAAAATAGAAGTTTTACTATACAAAAAAATAAGAAACGAATGTTTTTTTTCATCGGCACAACAATTAAAAGAACAGATTTCCGAAGATATTAAAATTGTTAAAAAATATTTTAATATTTCTGATTATGAAATTAAAAATAAAAGATAAAATTATGCATGATTATAAAAAAACTTTAAACTTACCTAAAACAAAATTTTCTATGCGAGCTAATTTAACTCAAAAAGAACCTCAAATCTTAAAAAATTGGTATGAAAATAATCTTTATCAAATAATTAGAAAAAATAAAGAAAACAAAAAAATTTTTTTTCTACATGATGGACCTCCGTATGCAAATGGAAACATTCATATTGGACATGCAGTTAATAAAATTTTAAAAGACATAATAATTAAATCTAAAAATTTATCTGGTTTTGATGCTCCATATATACCTTCATGGGACTGTCATGGGTTACCTATTGAACAAAAAGTTGAAGAAAAATTAGGAGTGTACAAAAAAACAATAAATACTTCAAAATTTCAAGAAAAATGTAGAAAGTATGCAGAAAATCAAGTAAAAAAACAAAAAAAAGACTTTATTAGATTAGGAGTAATTGGAGATTGGGAAAATGCTCATCTTACAATGAATTATAAAAATGAAGCAAATATAATAAAAACACTTTCTAAAATTATTGAAAAAAAACACTTGTATAGAGATTTTAAACCTATACATTGGTGTTTAAAATGCGAATCTTCTTTATCTGATGCAGAAATTGAATATTTTGATAAAAAATCAGATGCAATTTTTGTTGCAATTAAAAGTAATGATAAAAATTTAAAAAAAATATTCAATACTTACATGTTAAATAATAAAGAAACATATTTACCTATCTGGACGACTACTCCGTGGACACTTCCATCAAGTCAAGCGATCGCAGTACATCCAGACTTTAAATATGATTTAATTGAAACTGAAAAATATAATTTAATTCTAGCTAAAGAACTTTCAAAAAACACACTTAATAGTTTAAAAATAAAAAATTGGAAATATTTAATTTCAATTGATGGAAAAAAATTAGAGGGAATAAAATTTTTACATCCGTTTTTAAAAAATATTTTATTACCTGTAATATTAGGCGAACATGTTAATATTGAAACAGGTACAGGGGCAGTTCATACTTCCCCGGATCACGGGCAAGAAGATTATACTGTGTGTCAAAAATATGATATAAACCCAATAAATTTAATCAATTATAAAGGTGATTTTAAAAAAAATATACATCCAAAATTAGACGGAATTAACATTTATAAAGCTAACGAAATAATTATAAAATTATTAATTGATCATCATTGTTTATTACGTCATGAATCTTTAGATCATAGTTACCCACATTGTTGGAGGCATAAAACCCCTATTATATTTCGAGCTACTCCGCAATGGTTTATTGATGTTAATAAAAATAATTTTCGTTTTAATACTATTAAAGAAGTTCAAAAAGTTTTATGGATCCCTAAATGGGGAGAATATAGAATAAAGGAAATGATACAAAAAAGACCTGATTGGTGTATCTCAAGACAAAGAAAATGGGGTGTTCCAATGTGTATTTTTATACACAAAAAAACAGGTGAAATACACCCTAAAAACTCTTTAATAATGAAAAATATTATTAAAAAAGTAGAATTAGAAGGAATCAAAGCATGGTGGAATATTAATTTAAAAGAAATATTAGGTGAAGAATATAATCTATATGAACAAGTTTTTGATATATTAGATGTTTGGTTTGAATCAGGAAATACTCACACTTCAATACAATATAAAAACAAAAAAAACAAAAAAAATTATGCAGATATGTTTTTAGAAGGCTCAGATCAACATAGAGGTTGGTTTATGTCATCATTGATGATATCAATGTTAATTAATAAAAAAGCGCCTTATTCTGAAGTATTAACACATGGATTTGTAGTTGATGGAAAAGGACAAAAAATGTCTAAATCTATAGGAAATACTATAAGTCCTAACGATATAATCAATACATTAGGAGCGGATGTTTTAAGACTTTGGGTAGCTTCTTCAAATTATTCTAATGATATTTCTATTTCTAATGAAATTTTAAAACGAACATCAGACATTTATCGAAGAATAAGAAATACAGCTCGTTTTATGCTGGCTAATATAAACGATTTTCACCCAAACGAAAATATTGTTCCTAAAGAAAAAATGATTCGTTTAGATCAGTGGGCTGTATCTCATACAAAAATAGTACAAGAAGAAATAATTAGACTTTATAATAAATACAATTTTCATGAAGTAATAAAAAAGTTAATGCATTTTTGTTCTGTTGAAATGAGCTCTTTTTACCTTGATATTATCAAAGATAGACAATATACTTTACAAAAAAACAGTTTAGAAAGAAGAAGTTGTCAAACAGCAATATATTATATAATACATGCACTAGTTAGATGGATATCTCCGATATTATCATTCACTGCTAATGAAATATGGAATTATTTACCTGGAAAAAATTCAGACTATGTATTTACAGAAGAATGGTCTAATGAATTATTTGCATTAAATATTAACACTACGTGTAATCATCAATTTTGGAATGAATTAATAATCATTAAAAATGAAATAAATAAATTTATAGAAGAAGAAATAAAAAATAAAAACATAAATAATTCATTAGAAATCTCTATGACATTATATGTAACACCTGAAGTAAAAGAAAAATTAAATATTTTAGGAAATGAATTAAAATTTATATTTTTAACATCTCATGTTTTAGTAAAAAGTTATGAAACAGCACCAATAAATGCAAAAAAAAGTTTTTTATTACCTAAATTTAAAATTTTGTTAAAAAAAAGCAATGAAAAAAAATGTCAAAGATGTTGGCATTATAATATTCCTATTATTCATAATAATAATGAAATTTGTATGCGTTGCATTTCTAACACTCGAGGCGATGGTGAAAAACGAATTTTTATATGAAAAAAATATATAAAAAATATATTTCAATCATAATAGTTATCTTAATAATAGATATTTTTTCTAAATATTGGATTTTTAATCATTTAGATTTATATGAAATAAAAAAAATTTTATCTGTGCTCAATTTCTTTCATGTACATAATTATGGTGTAGCTTTTAGCGCTTTTTCAAGTAAAACATTATGGAATAGATTTTTTTTATCAACATTAAGCATAATTATTATATTATTAATATTTAAAGAAATTTTGAAATCAAAAAAAAAACATAAAAAATTAGCTTTATGTTTTATTATCGCAGGAGCTATAGGAAATTTAACAGATCGTATTTATTATGGGTTTGTTATAGACTTTATTGATATGCATATTAATAACTGGCATTTTGCAACATTTAATGTATCCGATTGTAGTATTTTTATTGGAATAGTTATATATATAAAAAATAAATATAAAGTGAATAAATAAATCTATTATTTTTAATAAAATATATGTTCTTTTTAATGAAAATATTTTCTGGAGATTCTTCCAAATGGATGTTTTATTAGCGAATCCAAGAGGTTTTTGCGCAGGTGTCAAAAGAGCTATTTTAATAGTTGAAAACGCTTTAAAAATTTATAAAAAAACTATCTATATTAAACATGAGTTAGTACATAATCAATATGTTATAAAAAAATTACGTAAAAAAGGAGTAATTTTTGTTGAGAAAATTTCGGATATTCCAGATAATTCAATAGTAGTCTTTTCTGCACATGGTGTTTCAAAAAAAACAAAAGAAAAAGCTATAAAAAAAAAATTAATTATTTTAAATGCGACTTGTCCATTAGTAACAAAGGTGCATAAAGAAGTTTCAAAAGCAAGCGAAAAAAATATAGAAACTATCTTTATTGGTCATAAAGGACATCCCGAAGTTATCGGAACAATAGGGCAATACAATAAAAAAAATAGTAGTCAAATACATCTTATTGAATCAATAGAAGATATAAATAAATTATCAATTGAAAAAAATAACACAAAATTAAATTTTTTTACACAAACAACATTATCTATTAACTATACTCAATCTATTATTAAAGCTTTGAAAAAAAAATTTCCACATATTTCTGGGCCAAAAAAAGAAGATATATGTTATGCAACAACTAATCGACAAAATGCAGTTATTAAACTATCAAAGATAACTGATATGATACTTGTAATAGGTTCTAAAAATTCTTCTAATTCTAATCGGTTAACTGAAATAGGCAAAGAAACTGGCGTATTTACTAAACAAATTGAATCATTTTTAGATATTAAAGAAAAATGGATAAAAAACATAAAACATATTGGCATTACAGCAGGCGCATCTGCACCAGAATTTTTAGTAAAACAAGTAATTGAGTATTTACAAAAAATAGGTGCTAAAAAACCAAAAGAAATTTTAGGCCCTGAAGAAAAAATAATTTTTAATATCCCTAGATATTTAACACTTCCATTACATTTAAAAAACTATGAATAAAAAAATAACTCGTATTGCGATTACTGGAGCTTTAGGACGAATGGGACAAATGTTAGTTAAGGAAATACAAAAGAACAAAAAAACTTGCTTAAGTACAGTAGTAGTAAAAAAAAATCATCCATTAATTAATCATGATATTGGGAAAATAGTCGGAATAGGAAAGACAGAAGTACTTATTAAAGATCATCTAGATGTTGAAAAAAATGATTTTGATGTTTTAATCGATTTTACACATCCCATTGCAACACTAGAATATTTAAAATATTGCAATATATTTAGAAAAAAAATAATTATTGGTACAACTGGATTTTCAGATTTAGAAATAAAAAAAATCAAATCCTATTCAAAAAATATTGCTCTCTTAATATCGTCAAATTTTAGTATAGGAATAAATTTACTTTGTCAATTAGTAGAACAAACAACTCGAATTTTAGGAAATAATTCTGATATTGATATTATAGATTTCCATCATCGTAATAAAATTGATATTCCCTCAGGAACTGCATTAACTATTGGAGAAAATATATCAAAAGTGATGAAATGGAATTTAAATACAAATTCGCTATATTATAAAAAAGGACTAACAAAAATTAGAGAATCAAAAAAAATCGGATTTTCTAGTATACGATCAGGAGGCATTATTGGAAAACACTCAGTAATTTTTACAAATTCTGAAGAAGAAATTAAAATTACCCATACAGCTTTTAATAGAAAATCTTTTGCTAAAGGCGCTATTGAATCAGCTATTTGGATTATTTCAAAAGAAAAAGGATTATTTAATATGAAAGATTTTTTAAAAAATATGTTTTAAAGTTTTTATTGTAAAAAACAAATATATAAATTTTATCTTTTTAAAAAATGCTTTTTTAAAAAACTAAAACGTATAAAATATTTATTACGATAATAGACAAAAATATTAATTTTAGTTAAAATAAATATTTAATTTTTCAAAATATTTTACTTATTATTTATAAAATTTAATCAATAATTAAAAAATTTTTTGGAGGGTGCTTTGGGCCAATCAGCAGTATTAGTTTTAGAAGATGGCACTAGATTTCATGGACGTTCTATTGGAGCTAAAGGAACAACTGTCGGAGAAGTTGTTTTTAACACATCAATAACTGGATACCAAGAAATAATCACTGATCCTTCTTACTCACATCAAATAGTAACGCTAACACATCCTCATATTGGAAATATTGGTACAAATAAAAACGACGAAGAATCATCTAAAATTCATATAAGAGGGTTGATTATTCGAGATATGTCTCCAATATCCAGTAATTATCGCAGTGAAAAAAGTTTCTCTTCTTATTTAAAAGAAAACAATATTATTGCAATATCTGATATTGACACAAGGAAATTAACACGTATTTTACGAACAAAAGGATCGCAGAATGGATGTATTATAGAAGACAAAAAAGAAAATTATATTATAGCACATAAAAAAGCGAAAAACTGTTTGAGTTTACAAGGATTAGATTTAGCTAAAAAAGTTTCCACTAAAGTTATTTATAATTGGAATAAAAGTACTTACATTATTAACAAAAAAAAATCATTTTCTGAAAAAAAATTTTTATTTCATATTATTGTATATGATTTTGGTGTTAAACGAAATATTTTACGTATGTTAGTAGATCGTGGGTGTTATTTAACGATAGTACCTGCTACAACAAATTCAAAAACAGCATTAGATTTGGCTCCTGATGGAATTTTTTTATCTAATGGACCTGGTGACCCAAGACCATGCCATTATGCTATTAAATCTATTCAAGATTTCTTGAAAATTAATATCCCAATATTTGGAATATGTCTAGGACATCAACTACTTGCATTGGCTAACGGAGGTGATATCATTAAAATGAAATTTGGTCATCATGGTGCTAATCATCCAGTTAAAGAATTAAAAACAAACCGTGTAATTATTACTTCACAAAATCATAGTTTTACTGTTGATACCAAACATCTACCAAAAAATATTTCTATAACACATACTTCTCTTTTTGATGGCACAGTACAAGGATTACGTTTAACTAATAAATTAGCTTTTAGCTTTCAAGGACATCCAGAAGCAAGCCCTGGACCACATGATGCTTCTTATTTATTTGATCATTTTATAAAATTACTCAATCAAACAAAATTCAGTAATTAATTAGGAAAAAAAAATGCCTAAATCTACTGATATAAAATCCATTTTAATTCTTGGTGCAGGTCCTATTGTCATTGGACAAGCATGTGAATTTGACTATTCTGGTGCACAAGCATGTAAAGCACTCCATGAAGAAGGTTACAAAATTATTCTCGTTAATTCCAATCCTGCTACCATTATGACTGATCCATATATGGCAGATTCTACATATATTGAACCTATTCATTGGAAAATAGTAAAAAAAATAATAATCAAAGAACGCCCAGATGCGTTATTACCAACAATGGGTGGTCAAACAGCACTTAATTGCGCATTAGAACTAAACCGAAGAGGAATACTAAAAGAATTTAATGTTAAAATTATAGGAGCTACTATTGATGCGATCAATAAAGCAGAAGATAGAAAATTATTTGAATTTTCAATGAAAAAACTTAATTTAAACACCGCAAAGTGCGGTATTGCACATAATATTAAAGAAGCATTATTAGTATTAAAAAATGTAGGTTTTCCATGCATTATTAGACCTTCTTTTACTATGGGAGGGAATGGCGGGGGAATTGCTTATAATCAAGAAGAATTTGAAGAAATTTGTGAACGAGGATTAAAACTGTCTCCTACCACTGAATTACTCATTGATGAATCGTTAATTGGTTGGAAAGAATACGAAATGGAAGTTGTACGAGATAAAAATAATAATTGTATTATTGTCTGTTCAATTGAAAATTTAGATCCCATGGGAATTCACACAGGAGATTCAATTACTGTAGCTCCAGCACAAACTTTAACCGATAAAGAATACCAGATTATGAGAAACGCATCTATGGCTATTCTACAAGAAATTGGAGTAGAAACTGGAGGTTCTAATGTACAGTTTGCAATTAATCCGAAAAATGGTCGTATGATAGTTATTGAAATGAATCCTAGAGTATCTCGGTCTTCTGCACTAGCTTCCAAGGCTACAGGATTTCCCATTGCAAAAATAGCTGCAAAATTAGCAGTAGGATATACATTAGATGAACTTGCTAATGACATTACAGGTATAAATACAACAGCATCTTTTGAACCGTCAATAGATTATATAGTTACTAAAATTCCAAGATTTAATTTTGAAAAATTTTTAGGATGTAACGATAGATTGACAACTCAAATGAAATCTGTCGGAGAAGTAATGGCTATAGGAAGAACATTTCAAGAATCAATACAAAAAGCAATACGAGGATTAGAAATTGGAGTATGTGGTTTTAATTCTAAAGTATCTAAATTAGATCCACAATGCTTAATAAAAGTTAGACATGAGTTAAAAGAAGCTGGTGCAGATCGAATTTGGTATGTTGGTGACGCATTTAGATTAGGAATGTCCGTAGAAGATATTTTTGAATTAACATCAATTGACCCTTGGTTTCTTGTACAAATTCAAGAAATAATTCTTTTAGAAGAAAAAATTCAAAAAAATGGATTTATCGGACTGAATTATAAATTTTTATATTTTATTAAAAGAAAAGGTTTTTCGGATTTACGTATAGCAATGTTAACTAATAAAACAGAACATGATATACGTAATCTTCGATATGAATTAAATTTGCATCCTGTTTATAAAAGAATTGATACATGTTCAGCAGAATTTTCTACTGAAACAGCATATATGTATTCTACTTGGGAAGATGAATGTGAATCAAATCCAACTAAAAATAACAAAAAAATTATTATAATAGGTGGTGGTCCTAATAGAATAGGTCAAGGAATAGAATTTGATTATTGTTGTGTACATGCTGCTCAAGCATTGAGAGAAGATGGTTTTGAAGCAATTATGATTAATTGTAATCCAGAAACAGTTTCTACAGATTACGATATATCTGATCGGCTTTATTTTGAGCCAATTACATTAGAAAATGTCTTAGAAATAGTTAAAATAGAAAAACCTAGTGGGGTTATTATTCAATACGGAGGACAAACACCATTAAAATTAGCACGAGCATTTGAACAAGAAGGGATACCAATTATTGGTACAAAACCAGATGCTATCGATAAAGCAGAAGATCGCAATCGTTTTCAAAAAATTGTAACAAAATTAAATTTAAAACAACCCTTAAATGCTACTGTTTTAACTTTAAAAGAAGCTCATAAAAAAGCGTTAAATATTGGTTATCCTATTATGGTTAGACCATCTTATGTTTTAGGTGGAAGGGCAATGGAAATTGTATATGAACCATCAGAATTAGATAATTATTTTAAAACAATGTTAAAAGATAATAAAAATACTCCAGTACTACTAGATCAGTATTTAAATTACGCAACAGAAGTAGATGTTGATGCTATCTGCGATGGAAAAACAGTTTTAATTGGAGGTATAATGGAACATATTGAACAAGCTGGAATACATTCTGGAGATTCGGCATGTTCTTTACCAGCATATACTTTAACAAAAAAAATTCAAGATAAAATTAGAAAACAAGTAAAAAAACTAGCATTTGAATTGTCTGTAAGAGGTTTAATGAACGTTCAATTTGCAATCAAAAAAAATGAAATATATATTATTGAAGTAAATCCAAGAGCAGCGCGAACAGTTCCATTTGTATCAAAAGCCATAGGATTAGCACTAGCAAAAATATCTGTACGTGTTATGTATGGTAAAACATTAGAAGAACAAGGATTTACAAAAGAAATTATTCCGTCATTTTTTTCAGTGAAAGAAGCTGTTCTGCCTTTTGATAAATTTCAAGGTGTAGATCCTATATTAGGACCAGAAATGCGTTCTACAGGAGAGGTGATGGGTATTGGAAAAAATTTTTCAGAAGCGTTTTCTAAAGCAATGCTTGGTTCTCATACTAATATGAGAAAATCAGGTCGTGTATTACTTTCAGTAAGAGATGATGACAAAAAAAATATTGTAAATTTAGCTGTAAAATTACAAAAATTTGGTTTTGATCTTGATGCAACTAAAGGTACATCTATAGCTTTAAAAAAATCTGGAATTATTTCTAGATTAGTCAATAAAGTATCTGAAGGTAGACCTCATATCCAGGATCGTTTAAAAAACAGAGAATATGTATATATTATAAATACAACATCTTGTCATCAAGGTATAAAAGACGCAAAACTAATTTGTCGAAGTGCTTTGCAATATAAAGTTCACTATGATACTACAATTAATGGTGCATTTGCTACTGTTATGGCGTTAAATGAAGATCCAACAAAAAATATTATATCATTGCAAGAAATACATAAAAAGATACACTTAAAACATTAAATTTATTTTTAATAATTAAATTATTTTTATAAATATGTTGTGAAACATATTTATAACTCCTAAAAAAATTTTAAAATATGAAAATTAGTCTAATTGCAGCTATTTCTAATAATCTTGTTATTGGAAATAAAAACAGAATTCCTTGGAATCTCCCAGAAGATTTAAAATGGTTTAAAAAAAATACAATATATAAAAGTGTTATTATGGGACGTTTGACTTGGGAGTCTATTATCAATTCTTTACCTATGCGAACTAATATAGTAATTAGTCGAAAAAAAATCGTCAACAAAAATATTATATGGGCGAATTCAATTAATAATGCTATAGTTTCTACTATATATTCAAAATACAAAAAAAATCAAGAAATAATGGTGATTGGAGGTTCTGAAATATATAAACAAATGCTATTTTATGCTAATAAATTATATTTAACCCATGTAAATTGCAATATTATTGGAGATTCTTATTTTCCAAAATATAAATTATATAAAAATTGGAAAATAGTATTTCAAAAAAAATTTTTTAAAGATAGTAAACATTCTTATGATTTTTGCTTTGAAATATTAACAAGATAATACTTACAAATATTGATATTTCAGATTTATAATACATCTTTTTTTTGATAAGATTGATAAAAAATTTTTTTATCCTCCCATCTCAACATGAATAATTCGCCGCCCCAACAACAACCTTTATCTAATGGAAAAAATTGACAAGGAACATTCGTATTTTTTAAAGAAGACCAATGTCCAAAAATAATAGAATATTTTTCTATAAATTTATTGGATATAAGAAACCATGGTAATAATGGATATCTTATAATACTGGGAGATTCTTTACATGTAAAATTTAAATGTCCATTAGGATAACAATATCTCATGCGTGTAAAAACATTAATGCTATATCGTA
Source organism: Buchnera aphidicola (Aphis craccivora) (assembly GCF_005082145.1). Classification (NCBI taxonomy): domain Bacteria; kingdom Pseudomonadati; phylum Pseudomonadota; class Gammaproteobacteria; order Enterobacterales; family Erwiniaceae; genus Buchnera; species Buchnera aphidicola. Next base: position 146,891 of record NZ_CP034897.1, on the reverse strand, counting down.
ATCGATTAATTTTTTTAAAATTAGAATTCCAATAATTTATTTTATTATTAAAAGTTGATTTTAAAAATAAAGGATATTCATTACTCAATAAAGATTCTTCAATTTCTAAAGAACATTTTTTAATTGTTTCAAGATCCCATTTCGGACTAATTCCTGCATGAACCATAATAATTTTTTGTTCTTCATTAATTCGTACGATAGATTGAGAACGCAACCAATTAATTAATTTATGACTATCTTTAGCAGATAAAAAATCATCAAAACAATTTTCTTGTTTATTTTCTTGTATACCGGAATATACTGCAATTAAATTTAAATCATGATTACCAAGTACTATCTTAATGCTGTTTTTTATAGAATATAAATATCTCATTACTTTTAATGAATTTGGACCTCTAGAAACTAAATCACCTGCAATCCATAAACAATCTTTTTTAATATTAAAATTTGATTTTTTTAAAATTAATCTTAATTCTTTATAACAGCCGTGAATATCACTAATAAAATAAGTACTCATTTTTTTCGCTTAAGGTATATAAAAATATACACATTTAAAGAAAATTATACTTTTGATTCATATTATTTTCTATTATATAATTGGATAACTGACAATATTGGAATATAGAAATATTTTCCGGTCTTAATTTTGGATCAATATTTAATGCTATTAAAACTTCTTTAGAAAATATTTTCCCCAAACTATGACGTAATATTTTTCTTCTTTTTTGAAAAGCTAAGTTTGTAACATAACTAAGAACTTTTATATTATGAGTAAAATAAGGAAAATCATTAGTATAAGGTTTTAAACTAACAAATATTGAATCTACTTTAGGAGTTGGTTGAAAACATTTTGGAGAAACATGCAGTAATATTTTTATATTACAATAATACTGTGCAATAATACTTAAACGACCATATAATTTACTTCCTGGAGAAGCAGTTAGACGTTCAGCAACTTCTTTTTGTAACATAAAATTCATATCTTTAATAATCTCAATTCTTTCAAATAAATATAATATTAAAGATGTAGCAATATGATATGGTAGATTACCAAAAATTCGAATTAATTTATTGCGTTGATTAAATAATTCTAAATAATTAAATTTTAAAGCATCTTGATAAAATATTATTAATTTTTTATAAAAAGAATATTTTTTAAATCTTTTTAATAAATTTTTATCAATTTCTATAATAATTAACTTATCTATTAAATTACAAACAGGTTTTGTTAGTGCAGCTAATCCAGGACCAATTTCAACTAACGTTTCATTTAATTTTGGATTAATAAATCCAACTATTTTTTTAATTATATTATAATCTATAAGAAAATTTTGACTAAATTTTTTAAGAGGAATATGCTTTTTCATTTGAATATTTATTCACTAATAATATAAAAATTTTAATATCTTATTATTTTTAAATATTGATTTAGTATTTACTAATATAAGATGATTTTTTAAGTTTTTCAATCCAATTATTTTTTTCTTTTTTTATTTCACGTTCTAATAACATTTGGTAAATTTTTTCTTTTTCTATCTTCCATTTTTCATCTATTTCACGTTTTTCTAACAATTTAATTATATGCCATCCAAATTTAGATTTAACTGGTTTGCTAACTTCATTATCATTCAAATTTTTTAAAACATTTTTAAAAACACCATTAAATGATGTATTTAAAATCCAACCTAAATCACCTTTTTTATAGGAAGAATAAACATCATGAGAGAAATTTTTAACAGCATATTCAAAACTGTAATTATTTTTTTTAATATTATTATATATTTTAAAAATATCTTTTTTTGCTTGTTTATCATTCAAAATAATTGAAGGACGTATTAAACAATGCTGAATATGAAATTCAGTTATTATTTTTTTTGTACTATTATTTTTAATATTATTAACTTTTACAATATAAAAACCTTTTTTTCCTAAAACAGGTCCTAATATTTGATTTTTTTTAAAAATATCTAATTTACTAAAAAATATTTTTCTTAGATTTTTTAAATCTTTTGATAGTATTTTTTCCACTAAAAAAATATTTTTATTTTTTTTAAAACTTTCATAAAAATAATCAAAATTAGAATTATCATTAATTATTTTAGAAAAATTATCAATTAATATTTTTTTATTTTTAATTGATTTTTCACTTTCTCTGTTAGAATAAGGTAATATAATACATTTTAAATCAATTTTTTTTAATTCATTTTGTTTTTTTATTGCTTTATTTAATAAATAATATATTTCTTTTTCAGAAACATGAACATTTTTATTTAATATATAATCTTGTAACATTTTAATTTTTAAAGATTTTTTAATATTTTTTATATAATCTTCATAATTAAAAAAATTATTGGTATTATTTAGTATAATATTATTTTTTAATTCATTTAAAGTAATATTCTTTTTAAAAGCAATATTTCTAAGTATCATGTCCACTTGAGAATCTGAAATTTCAATGTTAAATTTATTTGCTTCTTCTAAAATTAAAGTATCTATGATTAACTTTTCTAATATTTTATCTCTTAAAAAATTAACTTTTAAAGGTACAGTAATAATATCTTTGTCTTGTTTTAAATAAAAAAGAACTTGATTCACATCACTATTTAATATAGCTTGATTATTTACGACAGCAACAATTTTATCAATTTCAAAAACTTTAGCAAAACAACTCGAAAAAAAACTTGAAAATACATATAAAATTAAAACGAAATATACTCTCATTTTGCTTCTTCTTATGTTGTTAAATTTTTATATTATGATATTTTAATATATAATCCTTAATCTGTATTAAAAAATTTTAAATTTAATAAGTTTATTAAATTTAATAATACTTTTTAAAATATTTTCTTGAGGTTTTATTAAAAAAATTATAAAGTATAAAAATATTTAATTTAAAATATTATATCAAAATTTATCACATTCAAAACTAATAATGGATATTTATGGAATATTGGTTGACATCTTTAATAACACATTCTTTAATATATTCGCTTTGCATAGTAGGTGTAGTTTCTTTTTTAGAGTCTCTTGCATTAATTGGATTATTACTTCCAGGAATAGTATTAATGGCAACATTAGGTACATTTATAGGTAATGGAAAATTACCTTTTTATCCTTCTTGGATTGTAGGAATACTAGGATGCTTATTAGGAGATTGGTTATCATATTATATTGGACTATATTTTAAAAATTGGCTGCATAATCTTTCTTTTCTAAAAAAGCACTACAAAATATTAGAGAAAACTAAAAATTTATTAAATAAACATAGTATGCTAACAATACTAATTGGACGTTTTATAGGTCCAACCAGACCATTAATACCTATGGTTTCTGGAATGTTAAAATTACCATTAAAAAAATTTGTTTTGCCTAGTTTTCTAGGATGTATATTATGGCCTCCAGTATATTTTTTTCCCGGAATTGTTGCAGGTATAACCATTAATATACCTACAAATTCTGATAATAATTATTTTAAATGGTTTTTACTAGTTATTGCTATTTTAATTTGGATAGGAATATGGTTAACATCAAAATGGTGGAAAATAAAACATATAAAAAATAGAGAAAATATGAATATTATTCAAAAAAACATTGGATTTATCTCAATAATAGTTTTATTGTTTGGATTTTTTGGATTAGTACTAATACAATTTCATCCTACAATGTTAATTTTTAGAAAAGTTTTATCAACTATATTATAATTTTAAATATTTTACTTTTTAAATATATTTCGCATTTATTTAAAAATTATTTTTAAGCATATAAAAAATCTATGTGTAATAATTTTAATTTAAATGCATGTCGTTGAACAGCCTTTACTTTAACTTTATATTCTTTTCCTTGAATTAATAGCAATAATGTATTTTTATAAAAATCTGTTTTTCTTTGTAAATTAAAAACAGCATTATGATCTAAAGTAAGAGGTATAGAAGTTTTATTTAAACCATATAAAATAGCAGGAAACTTATTTTGAATACGTAATTTTCTACTAAAACTTTTTCCTTTTTTTTCTCTTATTTCTGCATTGATAATTAACATAATTTATTTTCTCTTATGATAAATACGTATATTAAAAAATAATTTTATTATTATTTTAATGACTTTAGCCAAGAAATTTCTTTTATCCACATCTTTGAATTTTTGGTCTCCAATATCATTGGAATATTATCAAAACTTTTATTTTTAATAATCCATTCAAAAACTAATGTTCCAATTTGACCTAATCCTAAATTTTCATGTCGATCAACACGACTATTAAATTCTTTCTTAGAATCATTTAAATGCAAGCATTTTAAATATTTTAATTCTATTAAATTAAAAAAATTATTGAATATATTTTGACAATTTTCTTTTGTTCGCAAATCATATCCTGCTGCAAATAAATGACAAGTATCCAGGCAAACTCCTACTCTAGATTTATCATCTATTTTATTTATAATTTCATATAAATGTTCAAAACGATATCCCACATTAGTACCCTGACCTGCGGTATTTTCTATTACAGCGACTATATTTTTAGTTTGCTCTAAAGCTATATTAATTGATTCAGAAATTCTTGATAAACAATCCATTTCTGAAATTTGATTTAAATGACTACCTGGATGAAAATTTAGAAAAAATAATCCTAAATCATCACAACGTTTTATTTCGTTAATAAATGCTACACGAGATTTTTTTAATAAATTATCATCAGGATGACCTAAATTAATTAAGTAACTACTATGAGGTATAATTTTTTCAAAAAAGAAATTATATTGATTACAAGCTTTTTTAAAATTATCTATTTCTATTAAACTTAAAGGTAACGCAGACCATTGCAATTGATTTTTAGTAAAAAATGAAAAAGCTGTAGCTTTTAATTGAAACGCTCGAAAAACTGCTTTTTCTAAACCACCTGCAGAACTAACATGAGCACCAATATATCTCATTTAACTTTTCCATTAAATTTTAAAATATTTAAAATTGATTATATTTTATTAAAAATTTATTCAAATATCAAAATATTTATAAATTAAAGATCATATCATACTGAGAAATAATATTTTAATCAATCAAATAAATTGAATATATTGTTCTTATATATTATTTTTAAAAAAAAATTCATCACGAATACTTTTTTCGCTTTTAAATAATCCTTGTAGAGACGAAGTAATAGCTACACTATTTACATCACAAATACCACGCGCCTTAACACAAAAGTGATCCATATGAAGAACAATTGCAACATCTTTAGTATTAAGTAGAACTTGTAGTACTAATAATATTTGTTTAGTAAGACGTTCTTGAATTTGAGGTCGTTTTGAATAAAACTGTACAATCCTATTTATTTTAGATAACCCAATAATTTTATTTTTAGGAATATATGCAACGCTAGCTTTTCCATGAATAGTAATAAAATGATGTTCACAAGTACTCATTAATATAATGTCACGAACAACAATCATATCATTTGATTTTATTGTATTTTCTACAAATGTAATTTTTGGAAAATTCTTATAATCTAAACCTGAAAAAATTTCATTATTATACATTTTTGATATACGAATTGGAGTGTCTTTTAAACTATCATTTTTTAAATCTAAATTTAAAATACACATAATTTTATACATATATTTAGCAATTAAGAATTCTCTTTCTTTTTTTTCTATACCATTGTATTCTTTTAAAATAGGATTTTCTAATCCCGTAGACAATAAAATATTACGCGCTAATTTAGCTTCTTTGCTAATTTTAATCATATTAAAATTTCTCCTTAATATTAAAAATTATATTTTATATGATTTGTATCTACAAAATATATAAATTATAAACATCATTACGTATAATATACAAAAATAAATACTATTCATTCTTAAGGTATAAAATGAAAAATCATTACAATACTTTTTATAACTTAATTCAAGTTTTAAAAAAATATTGGATTAAACAAGAATGTACTATTTTTCAACCATTAGACTTACCAATGGGTGCTGGTACATTTCATAATGTAACATTTTTAAGAACACTCGGTTTTGAACCTATCAAAGCTGCTTATGTGCAATGTTGCAGACGACCTACTGATGGTAGATATGCAAAAAATCCAAATCGTTTACAAAATTACTACCAATTTCAAGTGATTATCAAACCTCCTGTTAAAAATATTCAAAATATGTATTTGGAATCATTAAATGCACTTAAAATAGATGAAAAAAATAATGATATACGTTTTATAGAAGATAACTGGGAAAATCCTACTTTAGGTGCCTGGGGTATTGGATGGGAAGTTTGGTTAAACGGAATGGAAATTACTCAATTTACTTATTTTCAACAAGTAGGTGGCATAGAATGTAATCCTGTAACTGTAGAAATTACATATGGCTTAGAAAGAATAGCAATGCATATGCAAGATCAATCAAATGTATATGATTTAATTTGGGATTCAAACAAATTCCAAACAATTACTTATGGTGATATTTTTAAACAAAACGAAATAGAACAATCAAAATATAATTTCGAATATTCAAACATTGATTTATTATTTGAATATTTTGAGAAATATATATTTGAAGCAAACAATTTAATAAATTTTAAAAAACCATTATTATTAGTAGCATATGAAAAAATATTACAAGCAAATCATGTTTTTAATCTATTAGACGCAAGAAAAGCGATATCTGCTAGTGAACGTCAAAATTATATTTTAAAAATTAGAAGTTTGACTAAAAAAGTTGCACAAGAATATTTAAATTTAAAAAAATAAAATTTTATTAAACCAGTAAAAAGAGAAAAAAATGAAAAAAACATTTTTAGTTGAAATAGGAACAGAAGAATTACCTGCTAAAATATTATATCATTTAATCATTTCATTTTATAAAAGCTTTATTGATGAATTAAAATTTTATAATATTAAATACAAACAAGTTGATTATTTTGCTACTCCTAGAAGATTGGCATTAAAAATTATAGATATTGATGATACTGAAAAAACAAAAAAAATTTTAAAAAAAGGACCTTCTCTAAAATGTTCATTTAATAAAGATGGAACTCCAACAAAAGCTGCATGTTCATGGGCAAAAAATGTTGGTATTGAAATAAATAAAGCAAGTCAATTAAAAAATAAACAAGGTAGTTGGTTAGTACACTATGTAAAACAAAAACAAGAAAATATTGAAATATCACTTCCTAAAATAGTAGAAATATCATTAAAAAAAATTAATATTAAAAATTTAATGCGATGGGAAGTAAATAATGCTAAATTTTTTCGACCTATTCGAAATGTTTTAATGATGTTAGATAATAAAATAATTAATAACAAAATTTTTAATGTTTTTTCTAAAAATAAAGTTCATAATCACATCTCTTGCAAAGAAAAAAACATACACCTTAATCATGCTCAAGAATATCCATCTATTTTACTAAAAGAAAGTTATATAATAGCTGATTATGAAGCTCGTAAAGAAAAAATTAAAATAGAAATAAAAAAAACTGCTAAACAAGTTAATGGATATACCCAAATAAATTATGTTCTTTTAGACGAAATAAATTCAATAGTAGAATCTCCTAAAGGTCTTTTAGCTCATTTTAAAGAAGAATATATTAAACATATACCAAATGAAATTCTTATCTATATTATAGAAAAACAACAAAAATGTTTTCCAATATATCATCAAAAAAAACTTTTACCATATTTTACTTTTATAAGTAATATTAATTCAAAAAATAATCATCAGATTATATTAGGAAATGAAAAAGTTATGGAAGCTAGACTATCTGATGTAATGTTTTTTTTAAATAAAGACAATCAAATAAAATTATTAGACTATCTTCCATTATTAAAAAAAGTTTTATTTTATAAAAATTTAGGAACATTATATGATAAAACTATGCGATTAAAATCACTTGTAGATTTAATGTCTAATAATAGTAATAAAATTGATTTAATTAAATTAGCAATGTTGTCAAAATGTGATTTAATTACAGATATGGTATCTGAATTCCCAGAGTTACAAGGGATAATTGGTATGTATTATGCCATTAAAAATCATGAAAAATATGAAATTGCTATTTCTATCAAAGAACAATATTTGCCATCTTTTTCTGAAGATAAACTTCCATCTAGTATTATGGGGTCTATATTATCAATTGCTGATAAAATAGATACTTTATGTGGTATGTTTTTAATTAACCAAATACCATCATCAAATAAAGATCCATTTGCTTTAAGAAGAGCTGCATTAGGAATAATACGTATTATTATTAATAATAAAATGTCTTTAGACTTAAAATTTTTAATTTTTAATAGTCTTGAATTTTATAATAAAAGAGAAGTAGATTACAAATTAATATCTAATAAAATCATGGATTTTTTAAAACTGAGATTATCATTTTTTTATGAAAAAAAAGGATATAACATTCAAATAATTAAATCAGTACTATCTTTTCAATTAACAGAAATTTTAGATGTAGATCAAAAAATTAAAGCAATATCAGATTTTAAAGAAACAAAACAGTCAAAATCAATTTTTTTGACGATTAAAAGAATATCTAATATATTAAAAGTTTATAAAAAATACATAATCAATAATGAAATTGATATAAATCTAATTCAAAAAGAAGAAGAAAAGCTCTTATTTAAAGAAATAAAAAATTTCAATCATGATACAAAAAAATTATTTATAGAACAAAATTATAAAAAAATCTTATTAAGATTAAAAAATTTTGAAAATCCTATAAATAACTTTTTTAATCAAGTAAAAATTAATCATTGTGATCCTAAAATTAAAAATAATAGATTAATTTTATTAAAAAAAGTAGAAACAATCTTTTTTAGAATTGCAAACTTTTCTTTTTTATATTAAAACAATTTATTCAAAACATTTAATTAAGAGTTTTTATTATTTACTTTTTTTAAAGATTCTAAAGTATTTTTAGGAAGCAATGAAATTATAAAATCTTTTTTTATAAAAACTTCATTTGTATTATTGAGTTCTAATAAAATATATCCATTTTCTGTAATGTTTTTTACGCGACCTAAAAAACCACTATTAGTCATTACTTCATCACCTAAAGAAATCAATTTCATAAGATTTTTTCGTTCTTTTTCTTTTTTTTGTTGAGGACGAAAAAGCATAAAATAAAAAATTAATAAAAAGATTACAAGCATAACGACTAAAGAGTAAGAATTATTTTCTGTTGGTTGACTCAATGTAGCATATGCATTTTCAATTAAAAAATTCATTGCATGAAACTCCTTCGTACAATATTAATAAATAATAAATTTATTTTTTTTGATTATAAAATTTTAGCATAAAATCATCAAATCTTTTTTCTTTAATTGCGTGTCTTATATTAGACATTAATGTTTGATAATAATGTAAATTATGTATAGTGTTTAAACGAGCTCCTAAAATTTCATTACAAGAATCTAAATGATGCAAATATGATCGACTATAATTTTTACATGTATAACAAAGACATGTTTTATCTAATGCAGATAAATCTCTTTTATATTTTTTATTTCTAATTTTTATTATACCATTAGTTACAAATAAATGTCCATTTCTTGCATTTCTTGTAGGAAGAACACAATCAAACATATCGATACCACGATATACACTTTCTACTAAATCTTCTGGTTTTCCTACTCCCATCAAATATCTCGGTTTATTTGTCGGTGTTTGCGGAAGAATATGATCCAGTATATTGTACATTTCAGATTTAGACTCTCCAACTGCTAATCCACCTAAAGCATATCCATCAAAATTCATTTTAATTAATTCACTTAAAGATCTCTCTCGTAAAATTGGATATATGCCGCCATGAATAATACCAAATAAAAGATGATTATTTTTTTTATTCAAATCAAAATATATACGACATTTTTTAGACCAATTCAATGATTTTTCCATAGCATTTTTTGTTTTTTCCCAATCTGTAGTATATGAAATACACTCATCGAAAACCATAATAATATTCGAACCTAAATTTAATTGAATTTCTATTGAAAGCTCAGGTGTTAGAAAAAAACTTTTACCATTAATATGATTTTTAAAAATCACTCCTTCTTCATTAGATTTACAAAATTTTGAAAGACTAAAGATTTGAAAACCACCAGAATCTGTAAGAATAGGTCCATTCCAATTCATAAAATGGTGTAAACTATCATGTAATTTAATTACATCTTGTCCTGGTCTTAAATGTAAATGTAATGCATTAGCTAAAATTATTTTACTTCCAGTATTTTGAATTTCTTCAGGAGTAAGAGTTTTTACTGTTCCATATGTACCTACAGGCATAAAAATAGGAGTTTCTATAGGTTTTTTGTTAAAATAAAAAACTCCATATCTTGCTTTTTTATCTTGACTAATAACTTGAAATTTCATTTTTTTCTCATAAGATAAATAAAAATTTTATTTTAAATCAGAATTTTTTGCTTTTTATTTTTTCATAAGGAGCTAATTTATTATATGTAATGTACATCGCATCTCCATAACTAAAAAATCGATATTTTTTCTTAATTGCTTCAAAATAAGCATTAATAGTGTTACGATAACCTAAAAAAGAAGAGACCAACATAATTAACGTTGATTCAGGAAAATGAAAATTAGTAATTAATGCATCAACAACTTTATGTTTGTAACCAGGATATATAAAGATATTAGTATTATTTGAATAATTTTCTGAATTATTCCATGAAGTTGAATTGTACGCACTTTCCAAAGCGCGTAATGTAGTAGTTCCAACAGCTATTACACGACCTCCATTTTTTTTACATATTTTAATTTTATTAATTAAATCTGAAGAAACACTAACCCATTCAGAATGCATAACATGTTTTTCTATTTCTATAGTTCTAATAGGTTGAAATGTACCACTACCTATATGTAATGTTACAAAATCTATATTTACCTTTTTTTTAAAAAGAGCACGTAATAACGGTAAATCAAAATGCAAACCTGCAGTTGGCGCTGCTATCGAACCTAAATTTTTTTTATATATAGTTTGGTATAGATGTTGATCTAATTTTATGTTTTTTCTTTTAATATAAGGTGGTAAAGGTATATGTCCAATTTTATTAAAAATATGAATAGATGAAATCTCACTATTATTAAATTTAATTTCATAAAATGGTTTTCTATAACTAATTATAGAGCCTTTAATTTCATTATATTTTCCAAAAAAAAGATTAGAATTAATTTTCACTGGATTTGATGATTTAAGATATGCAAGTATATTATTATTGTTTAATACTTTTTCAAGTAAAACCTCAACTTTTCCTCCGCTTTCTTTAAAACCAGATAAACGAGCAGGAATAACTTCCGTATTATTAAAAATAACTAAATCACTAGAATTAATTTCATTTATAATATCAAAAAAAAATTTATGAGTTATTTGACCTGTATAACCATTAATTATCATCAAACGACATTGACTACGTACCCAAGAAGGATAAAAAGCTATCAATGACTTTGGTATCTCAAAAGAAAAATTACTAAGATTCATATTTCATTTCTTTAAAAAATTTAACTAAATATTAATTTTTAACTTTTATAAAACAATTTTCAATACGATTTTTTAATTTTTGACCAGCTTTAAAAGTAACAACTCGTCTTTTGGAAATAACTACTTTTTCTCCTGTTTTTGGATTTCTACCTGGACGTTCTTTTTTGTCTTTTAATTGAAAACTTCCAAATCCAGATAATTTAACATTTTCTCCTTTTTCTAAAGATTTTCTTACTTCTTCAAAAAAAAACTCTACGCATGCTTTTGAATCACGTTTAGTTAATTTTAATTTTTCAAATAAATTTTCTGAAATTTCAGATTTTGTTAGTACCATAAGTTTATTTCCTTAAAACAATTTGAAATGTATTTATTAATGTTCTAATGCAATAATCGAGCATTAAATTGATTTCATTTTCTTTTAAAGTTTTTTTTGAATCTTGAAAAGTAAAACTAATCGCTAAACTTTTTTTACTAGAAAATTCTTTACATGAATAAATATCAAATAGATTAATATCTACTTTTTTATCTGAAAAACAATTTTTACATACTTTTATAATATCGGAATATGAAATATTTTCTGATATTAATATTGAAATATCACGACGACTACTTGGAAACTTAGAATACTCTTTGAATTTAAAATCTTTAAAAACTTTTAAATCAAAAATTTTATCAATTAATAATTCAAATAAAAACGTATTATGATCTATATCTAGTTTTCTTTCTAAGCTCGGATCTATTTTACCAAAATTACCAATAATGTTATCATTTAAAAAAATTTGCGCACTTTGATTTGGATGTAAACCTAATACTTTTTTATTTTTTATTTCATAACTACTTGAGCCACACATTAATTCCAATATAGACTCTAAATCGCCTTTTAAATCATAAAAATCTACTTTTCTTCTTTTAGAAAACCAGTTTTCTTTACCATTAAAACCACTAATTATACCTGCTAAAAACATTGTTTGATTTACTCCAAGAGTTTTGTGATCATCCATTGAAAAGCATAAACCTTTTTCAAACAAACGAACACTATCTTGTTTTCGATTTTTATTATACAAAAGAGTTTTAAGAAGGCCTGGCCATAATGATATACGCATACACGAAAGATCTTTAGAAATAGGATTAGAAATAAATAATTCTTTATCATTTTTTGAAAAAATATGATTCTGTAAAATTGGATCAATAAATGAATAAGTAATTACTTCATGATATCCTCTATTTATAAGTAAAGTTGCTGATTGATTTAATATATCATCTTTTTTGTAATCATCATTTTGATTGTAAAAATTAAAGCTTTCTTTTAATGGGGTTAATGGAATATTATTATAACCATATATACGAAGTATATCACCTATTACATCTTCTTCTATTAATATATCAAATCTCCAAGTAGGAGGGGTGACATTCCAATATTTCTTTTTATCTTCTATCTGATATTCAAGACGTAATAGAATATTTAATAAAATTTTAGAATCAATAAAAAAACCAGCTATTTTTTTAATATTTTTATAATATAATTGAATTTTATTTCTATATTTTAAACAAGCATTATTTGTATAAGAAGTAATTTCTCCTGCATTTCCACTGCATATTTTTAAGATTAAATCTGTTGCATATTCTATTGCGTATTTTTGAAGCGAAAAATCAATACCGTAATTATGGTAATTAAGAATATTATTAGGGCCAATAATTTTATTAATATTAAACAGAGATTCTTGATCTACTGAATATGAAATTAAAAATATATTTTTAGTATTTTTATTTATTTCTAAGCAATGAGAATTTAAGTTACCAGGGATAAATAATATCTTTGATTTATCAGAAAAAACTAATATATTTTTATTTAATATTATTTTAAGATCTTTTTTTAAATACAAAATATTTTTTTCATTAGTTTTTTTAATTTGAATAAAAGTATCTATTATATCTGCATTTAGTACATTTAAAGGCTGACCAATTTCAATTAAAACATAATTAATAATATTTATTATTATATTTTCTGATAACATATCAGACATGAATAATTTTTTTTTCATCCAAAATGGAGTTTGTACATCAATGTTTACATTTGCAATTACTCTTCCAAAAAAATTAACATCTTTTTTTTCTGAGTCAACATAAATTGGAAATTTGTTTTGAATAGTAACAAGATTATTTTTTTCTTTTAATGGAGTTATATTTATATTATTTATGGCTGCTATATTACGAGCGATCCCTATAATACTCAATCCATCTGGTCGATTAGGAGTAACATTTACTTTTATAAGATTATCTTCTAGCAAAAAATAATCATTAACATTAATCCCTATTGGAGTGGTTTTAGGAAATTCAATAATTTTATTGTCGTTTGAATCAAACAAACCTAACTCCGAAAAAGAACATAGCATACCTTCAGATTTTTGATTCTGAAACTGTTTTAAATTGATTTTTATACTATTAGCTAATACACTTCCCGTCATAGCCACCGCAACTTTCATTTTATTACAACAATTAGAAGCTTTACATAAAATATTTAATAAATTTTTTTTTCCGACATCAACTTTAACTATTTTTAGATTATTTAATGTAGGATGTGTAATACAAGAAATTATTTTTCCAACTACTACACCTTTAAATAAAGGAGAAAATTTTTCAATAGATTCAATTTCTATTCCAGAATTGATAATCTGCTCACTTAAAATAATGCTTTCTATTTTAGGGTTAACCCATTCACGCAACCATTTTTCACTAAATTTCATTTTATCTCACTAAATATATTTGAATTGTTTTATAAACCTTAAATCATTCTCAAAAAAAGATCGAATATCAGAAATTCCATAACGTAACATAGTAATTCGTTCTACTCCTAACCCAAATGCACAAGCAGAATAAATGTTTGAATCAATGTTAACATTTTTTAAAACTAATGGATGAACCATTCCACAACCTAAAATTTCTAACCATTTTTTAGAATCAGACATAATATCAACTTCAGATGAAGGGGTGGTAAAAGGAAAATAAGAAGGACGAAATCTAAGAGAAACTTTTTTATTAAAAAAACTATATATAAAATTATATATAATCCATTTTAAATGAGAAAAATTAATATTTTTATCAACTATTAACCCTTCTACTTGATGAAACATAGGTGTATGTGTAGAATCATAATCATTTCGATAAACTTTTCCAGGAAAAATAAATCTCATTGGAGGTTTTTCTGATTTCATAATACGAATTTGCATAGTAGAAGTCTGAGTTCTTAACAATCGATTTTCATCTAACCAAAAAGTATCATGATTATCGCGTGCAGGATGATTTTTAGGTATATTCAATGCATCAAAATTATGATATTCATCTTCTATTTCTAAACCATTAACTGATCGAAAACCTAGTTTATTAAAAAAATTTTGTATAAAATTAATACTATGATTTATAGGATGAATAGAGCCATTTTGAATACATCGACCCGGTAAAGATACATCAATTTTTTCTTTCTGAATACGTTTTTTTAGAATAGATTCGTTTAATTCAGTTTTTTTTTCATTAATTTTAGATATTGTTTTTTTTTTAATTGTATTAATAATAACACCGTATTTTTTTTTCTCTTCAAAAGAAAAACTTTTTAAGTTTTTCATATAATTATTAAAAATTCCATTTTTTCCTAAATATTTAACTTTTATTTGATCTAATATTTCTATGTTATGAGAATTTTTAATTTCATTTTTAATTATATGCCATAATTTTTTTAACATTAACATTGTTAACTCTTTTCTATATTTTGTTTAAGTATAATTCTTAAGATATTAAAAAGCTTCCATAAAGGAAGCTTGTTTTATCGAATTCGTTAACACATATAAAATATAAATATATTTATCATTTTATCTGATAAAAATTATTCACAATAAAAAATTTAACTCTAATCTTAATAGAGGGGAGATGAATTTCCCCTTCTTTATTTGTTAAATATTATTTTCTTATGTTATAAGTAAAGCTTTTTTTGCTCTTTCAATTAAAATATTAAATCCATGTATATCAAATATTGCAATATCAGATAATATTTTACGATCAATGTTAATTGAAGCTTTTTTTAATCCGTATATAAACTTACTATAAGAAATTTTACTCTGACGAACTGCAGCATTTATTCTTGTAATCCATAACTGACGAAATTGCCTTTTTCTTTGGCGCCTATCACGATAAGCATATTGACCAGCTTTTACTACTGCTTGACATGCTACTCTATAAATACGAGAACGAGCTCCATAATAACCTTTTGCTTGTTTTAAAACTTTTTTATGACGAGCATGAGCAGTCACACCGCGTTTTACACGAGCCATTGATATGCTCTCCTGTTCATACAATTTTATTAAAGATAAATTTATACATAAGGTAAAAATAATTTAACTTTATTTATATCTCCTTTCGATACTAAAATCTTAGGACGAAGATGACGTTTTTTACTTGTTGTTTTTTTCGTCAAAATATGACGTAAGTTTGCTTGTTTACGTTTAAATTTACCAGATGCAGTTTGTTTAAAACGTTTTGCTGCACTTTTTAAAGTTTTAATTTTTGGCATACAATGTTTCTTTTAAATTATAAAAATAATTATATTTATTTTTGAACACGTTTAGTCAAAAACTACTATTTTTTTTTCGGCGCTAAAACCATTATCATTTGACGACCTTCAATTTTAGATGGAAACGATTCAACATTTGCTAACTCAATTAAATCGTTTTTTACTCTATTCAATACATTTACACCTATTTTTTGATGCGCCATTTCTCGACCTCTAAATCGCAAGGTAATTTTAACTTTATCACCATCTTCTAAAAAACGAATTAAGTTTCGCAATTTAACTTGGTAGTCTCCTTCGTCAGTTCCAGGTCGAAATTTAATTTCTTTTACTTGAACAACTTTTTGTTTTTTTTTCTGTTCTTTAGAAGATTTACTTTTTTCATAAAGAAATTTACCATAATCCATAATACGACAAACTGGTGGCTCTGCATTAGGGCTAATTTCTACTAAATCTAATCCTAATTCTTCAGATTTTTCTAAAGCTTCACGTAAATTAACTATGCCAATTTGATCGCCATCAACCCCTGTAAGACGAACTTTAGTTGCGCGAATTTCGTTATTAATACGATTTGGTCTTATCAATTGAGTTCTTTTTCCGACTTTAATACCTTATTCCTCCATTTGAAAAAAACTACGAGTAAATATTTCTTTTTGTAGTTTTTTAATAAATAAATCAACATCTATGATCCCAAGATTATTTCCATTTCTACTTCTAATAGAAACTGTGTTAGTTTGAACTTCTTTTTCGCCACAAATCAATATATATGGAATCTGACGTAAAGTATGTTCACGAATTTTAAGACCTATTTTTTCGTTTCTTAAATCTGATTCAACACGAATTTTTAAAAAATTAAATTTTTTAACTATTTTATTTATATAAACAGAATAAATGTTTTTAATACCAATTACTACAACTTGCACTGGAGATAGCCATGTTGGTAATTTACCAGAACACTCTTCTATCAATATTCCAATAAAACGCTCAATTGAACCTAATATAGCTCGATGAATGATTATAGGAATACTTTTTTTATTATGTTCATTAATATAAAATGAATTTAAACGAAGTGGCAAATAAAAATCTAACTGAATTGTTCCACATTGCCAATTTCTATTTAAAGAATCTTGTAAAATAAATTCAATTTTAGGACCGTAAAAAGCACCTTCTCCTAATTGATATTCAAATTTCAAATTATTTTTTATTAATGCATTAGATAAATCTTTTTCTGCTTTATCCCAAATTATATCATCACCAATACGTTTCTTTGGTCGAGTTGAAAATTTTATTAAAATTTTTTTAAAATTAAATATGCTATATAAATCATATATCATTTTAATGCAATTATTTATTTCAGAATGTATTTGTGATTGAGTACAAAATATATGAGCATCATCTTGAGTAAAATTACGCACTCTCATAAGACCATGCAAAGATCCTGAAGATTCATTTCTATGACAACTTCCAAACTCCGCCATACGAATAGGTAAATCTCGATAAGATTTTAATCCAATGTTAAAAATTTGAACATGTCCAGGACAATTCATAGGTTTGATACAATATTCTCTATTTTCTGAAGAAGTAGTAAAAATAGCATCTTTATAGTTGTCCCAATGACCGCTTTTTCCCCATATTGATTTATCTATTAATAAAGGCGTTTTTACTTCTTTGTATTCATATTCTTTTAATTTTTCTCGAACAAAATTTTCTAATTCATTAAAAATAATCCACCCATTATTATGCCAAAAAATCATTCCAGGAGATTCGTCTTGAATATGATATAATTTTAAATATTTATTAATTTTTCTATGATCTCTTTTTTTTACTTCACTAATATAAATTAAATGTTTATCTAATTCTTCTTGATTTAACCAAGCAGTTGCATAAATACGTTGTAACATTTTATTTTTTTTATTACCTTTCCAATAAACTCCTCCAATTTTTTGCAATTTAAAATATTTACAAAACTTTATATTAAAAACCTGCATTCCAATATCAAAATCTATATAATTTTCGTGATAATATAAAGAAATTACATCATTTTCTAGAAAATTATTTTTAATTAAATCAACTTTATACGTCTCTGATTGTTTTTTAAATTCTCTTAAAGCATCATTAAAAGAAACTTTTTTATTTAAAATATTATATTTTTTTTTCAAAAGAACTTTCATTTCTTTTTCTATTAAAACAAGATCTTTTTCTAAAATTCTCTTTTCCATATCTATGTCGCAATAAAAGCCATCACTTGTAACTTTGCTATCTGCAATTTTACATAGTGGCCATATTGTTTTAATCGAATAATTTAAAAGTTGCATGCATGAACATCGAATAATATTTAATGCATAAAGATCTTTTTTACTAATACATTGGATAGAAGAATCTTCTGTAATCAAAGTATTTAAATTAGCAAAATTTCCATTTATAGAAATAGCAATGAAAGATTGAATTATATTAGGATATTTATGTTTTAAAATTTCTTTTAATGAAATAGAATGCTCGTAAATTTCTTTACTCCCATCATAAAATTTTATTACAGGCATTCTTATATACCCTTTATTTGAAAATGTTTTTAATAAATTATAAAAATTTAATTTTTATAAAATTTCATTTATTAAACTAAAACATGCTAGTCAATATTTTGACTAGCATATAAACTAAAAACGAGTATCTACTGCATCTGCTAATTGTTTAATAATTAGAACACTATCTTCCCAATTTAAACACGCATCAGTAATTGATTGTCCATATATTAACGGTTTGTTTTTTGAAACTTTTTGAAAACCTTCTTTTAAAAAACTTTCAATCATTACTCCAAATATATTTTTTGATCCTAAAGCAATTTGTTTTGCAACAGATATAGCAACATTTTTTTGACGAATATGTTCTTTTAAACAATTACCATGACTAAAATCAATCATTAAGTGTTCAGTTAAATTAAATTCACGTAAATCTTTTATTGCCAATTCAACATCTTTAGCATGATAATTGGGAGTTCGACCACCTCTCATAATAATATGTCCATATGGATTTCCACTAGTATGATTGATAGTCATTTGTCCATCTTTATTTGGGGCAAAGAATAAATGACGAGCTTTTGCAGCTCTAATAGCATCAATTGCAATACGTATATTTCCATCAGTTCCATTCTTAAATCCTACTGGACATGAAAGTGCAGAAGCCATTTCTCTGTGAATTTGGCTTTCAGTTGTTCTAGCTCCAATAGCTCCCCAACTAATTAAATCTGCAATAAATTGACCTACTACTATATCTAAAAATTCTGTTGCAGCAGGCATTCCTAATGTATTAATATCTAATAACAATTTACGAGCAACAGAAAGTCCATGATTTACTTTAAAACTACCATCTAAATCTGGATCTGAAATTAAACCTTTCCAACCTACTACGGTTCTTGGTTTTTCAAAATATGTACGCATTATAATTTCAAGACGATCTTTATATTGTTTACGTAATTCGTATAATCGATGAGCATATTCAACTGCAGCTATAGGATCATGAACAGAGCATGGACCTATTACAACAAGCAAACGTAAATCTTCACCAGTCATAATACGAGCAATATTTTGTCTTGTTATAATAACATTATCCATAATCTCTGAAGTGATAACATATTTTTTTGCTAATTCAGAAGGAGTTATTAATGAATCAATTCGTATTGTACGTAGTTCATCTGTTTTTTTCATTTTATTCTCTAAATGAATTTTATCCTAAAAAGAATATCAAGATGTGATAAAATCACGATAAACTAATTAATCATAAACTTATCTCTAATAAATTTTATAAAATAAAAAAGAAATATTATATTTTTAGAGAAAAGAAGTATAATAGTATACTTTAAACATAATAAAAGAAGCTTAAAATAGGAAATAAAATGAATATAAAATCCTAAAAATAATACAATTATACAAGATTATTAATATTCTGTT
This sequence comes from Buchnera aphidicola (Aphis craccivora), assembly GCF_005082145.1. Lineage (NCBI taxonomy): Bacteria > Pseudomonadati > Pseudomonadota > Gammaproteobacteria > Enterobacterales > Erwiniaceae > Buchnera > Buchnera aphidicola. Next base: position 126,908 of record NZ_CP034897.1, on the reverse strand, counting down.
CAGTAAATATTAAACATAATTAAATTATTTTTTATAATATCATAATTTTTTATTTATTTTTTAAAAGTGCTTATTCTATTTTTTAGATTAAATTAACTAATATATTTTTACAACTTAAAATTTAAAGATTGTCATCGTATTAATTTATCTTTGATTTCACATCTATATTATTAATAAATGAATTAATAGAAACACCATATATCCAAGATATTGTTAATCTATATAATATCACCAAAACCACTGGGCCAATAAATAATCCAATCATCCCAAAAGTTATTAAACCACCTATAACTCCTGATAAAATTAAAAAAGTAGGCAAATCAGAACCCATTCGTATAAAAAAAGGTCGAAGTATGTTATCTAATATAAATACAAAACAGCTCCAAATTAATAATAATGTACCGCATGTATTATTACCGTGCCAATAAAGCCATATAATAGATGGTATTAAAATTGGCAATGGACCTAACTGAATTAAACAAGAAAAAACAATTAAAATCATTAACAAAGTCCAATATGGGACACCTGAAAACAATAAACCTAACCCAGATAAAAAAGCTTGAATTAAAGCTGTTACTACAACTCCTAATGCAACAGATCTAACAGCTCGAACTGTCAATGAAATAATAGCATCTCCATTTTTAGAATGGATACGAGATGCAAATTGTCGAATCATATTACTAATTTTTTCACCATTCCAATAAAGCAAAATACTAAATATCAACATTAAAGTTAAATGCATGACAAATAATCCAAAATTTTTAGCTTGAATTATAAAAAATTCAGTTGTACGACCCATATATGGTCTAACTTCTTTAATTAATTCGGCTCCATCACTATCTAATAACTCTTTGTAACTAATAAAAATTTTTTTTCCAATAAGTGGTATATCTTGAAGCCAAATTAATTCCGGAAATTCTAAAGTATTTGAACTAAACCAATGAATAAGAGGGATACTTGTTGCAATCAAACTATTTACTAAAAGTACTATAGGAATAATAAATAATAATAATAAAATCACAATCATACTAATAAGAGCAATGATACGTCTTCCTCCTAGAAATTTTTCTATTTTCAGCATAAGAGGCCAAGTTGCAATTACAATTGTACTAGCCCATGAAAACCCTAATATAAATGGTTTTATTATTAAAAAACTCGTAATACTTATAGCAATAATAAATATTAATGATAAAATAAACTGCGATAAATCCATTTTTTCTTTTGGATTTTGCATATAATTCTTTCACCTCAATATTTTTACAGATAGATATCTTGATATTATAGATGATGAGTAATAAATAATTAAAAAATTATAACATTAAATTTTTAAAAATTATGAAAGAAAAATAATACTCTTTAAAAAGATATATAAAGAGATTTGCATTATTTTTGAAAAAAATATTTTTTATTAAAAGTAATAAAGAGAAAAAAAATGAAAAAAAAACAAGAAAATACTTATTTATTTAATCAACATAAATGGAAAGGAATTAAAATTACTAAAAGCGCTATCAAACAAATATTGTTTTTAATGAATCTTAATACAGAAAATCAAGGAATAAAATTAAGTATAAAAAAATCTGGATGTGCAGGTTTTCGATATATAATGGAATTTTTTAACACTAAAAAAACACCAGAAAAAGAAGATAATATAATTTTTTTTTATGAAAATATTTTGATACAAGTCTCTAAAAAAGATATACCATTTTTAGATGGTGTTAAAATTGATTTTATAAAAAACAATATTAATCAAGTATTTAAATTTAATAATCCTAAATTAGAAAAGTTTTGTGGCTGTGGAGAAAGTTTTGCAATTAATGATTGAATCAGTATGTAATAAAAAAATTATTTCCAATCTATAAGACAATGATGTTTTTTTCCTCTTGAAATTAAAGTAAATTGATTGAATAATTTATCATTATCATTAAAAACATGATTTTTATTTATAATTTTATTAGTATTAATAGATATAGAATTAGATATTATCATGTTTTTTGCTTGTGTTCGAGATTGAGCTAAAGAGCATAATACCAACGCTTCTTGTAAATCTTTAATTTGACATGCTTCAATAGAAGGTATTCCATCTTTTTTTAGTTGTTGTAAATCAGATTTTTTTATTTCATCTATATTCTTTAAAAAAAGAATATTTGTAATTCTTTCTGCAGCTAGTAAATTTTCTTCACCATGTACTAAACGAGTCATATATTTAGACAAATAAGATTTATCATTAATAATTTGATTATTTTTATATTTATTTATTTCTCTTTGATTAATTTCATGACAATCTAAAAAAGTAAATAATTTTAAAAAATTATAAACATTAGAATCTTCTATATTTTTCCAAAACTGATAAAATTTATAGGGACTAGTTTTTTGAGAATCTAACCAAATAGTTCCAGATTCTGTTTTTCCAAATTTAACACCATTAGATTGTATAAGCAAGGGTAATGTTAAACCATGTACTTGTTTTTTAGAAAGTTTATTTATTAAGTGCATGCCTGCAGAAATATTTCCCCATTGATCAGATCCCCCAATTTGGAGAGATACTTGTTTTTCTTTATTTAATATAAAAAAATCATATGCTTGCAATAAGTTGTATGAAAACTCTGTAAAAGAAATACCTTGATCTAATCTTTTAATACGTTGTTTTACTGCTTCTCTATTAATCATAGTATTAATTGAAAAATGTTTACCCACATCACGCAGAAATGATAAGATATTAATCTTTTTAAACCAATTTTTATTGTTTAATATAATTACATTGTTCATTTTATTAAGACTACTAACATCTAGAAAAGAAGATATTTGTTTGCTTATTTTAATCGACCATATATCAATATTATTATCATAATTTAACAAACGTTCTTTTTCTTTAAAACTAGGATCTCCAATAAGACTTGTAGCTCCTCCAATTAAAACAATAGGTGTATGACCTTTCATTTGAAATCTTTTTAGAGTAATTAAAGGTAAAAGATGACCTATATGCAAGCTTTCTTCAGTAGGATCAAATCCACAATAGAGTGAAATAAAATTATTCTCAATATTTTTTTTTAATATATTTTCATTTGTAATATGAGATATTAAATTTCTTTGTCTTAACTCATCTATTAAATTAACATCATTCATTAAAAACCTTTTTAACATAAAAACTTAAATTAGTTAAATATTTTATGCTAATTTATTTTAAACTTCAATAAATAAGACATATAAAAGTCTATTTTATTAAAATTAAGTAATATCAAAATTTAAAAAACCATTTAACATTATTAAAAATAGAAAAATATTTTGAAATTTCAAGCGATTTTCGTAATATTTTTTGCAAATAAACATGGGAAGAACATTGTATTAATAATTTATAAATATGTTTTTTTTGAGATATTAAAAAAACAGGGTCGGGACCTGAAAACCACAAAAAAATATTATCCTTTTTAGATCGTTTTTTTAAAAAAATATATATAAATTTTAAAAAAATAAAACTTTTTTTAAAATTTTTACTTTGACAATATAAAACTACTTGAAAATTCCATGGAGGTAATAAAAAATTCTTTCTTGAAATTAATATTTTCCGAGCATAAAATAGATATTTTTTATTACATATATTTATTAAATCTTCATTATCAGGAGTTGATGTTTGAATAAATATATTTAAAAATTTTGAATTTTTTTGTATCAAGTTCACAAGATTAAAATAAAATTGAGAAAAATATTCAGTATTATTAAAATTAAAAGAAAAAAAATAATGGTCGATATTAACCAAACCAATTAATCTTACTTTAGGGAAATAATAATTTTGAACTATTTTTTCTGTAGTAACAATAATCCCAGGATGTAAAATAGAAAACTGAGAAATATTGAAATTCAATTTTTTTATTATAGTATCTTTTAAATTTGTTAAAAATAATATTGGTATGTTAGGAAATATTTTTTTTATATTCTTTTTTATTTTTTTTATACCAAAATTAAATTTAGTTAATGGAAAAAAATTACAATTATAACAAAATAAAGGTTTTTTATAATTAATTAAACAATAACTACAAAATATAGTATTATTGTGTTTATTTATTTTGTAGTAATCATGACAAAAATTACACTTAGGAATCCAATTACAATTATTACAAATTAGACCTAAAAAAATAAAATCAGATGGATTAAAGATCAATAAAACTGAAAAATTTTTTTTTATATTTTCAAAGATTTTATTAATCAAAGTATCTGATAAACCAGTTCTTATTTTCTCTTTTTTTAAATCAATAATTTTATTTTTTAAAATTAAAGAAGTATTTTTTTGATTAAAATTTATCCAAAAAATTTTTTTATGAACAACATTATATAATGTTTTTAAAGACGGTGTATTTGAATCTAAAATAATAGGTATATTTTCTTTGCATGCTCTTAATATTGATATATCTCTAATATTCAAGTTAAATTTATTTAAATTTTTATAAATTAAATTATGTTCTTCAAAAATAATAATTAAACCTAATTTTAAAAAAGGAAAAAAAATACTTTCTTTTGTTCCTATAACAATAGAATTTTTTCCATTTTTAGTTTTAACCCAGATATCAAAAAATATTTTATCACTTAAATTAGAATGAACAATATTAATTGGAACATTAAAATATTTTTTTAATAAAAATAATATTCTATATATATCTTTTATAAAAGGAACAATAATTAAAATTTGTAAATTTTTTTTTAAAAATTTTTTAAATAATCCTAAATAAAATTTAATCTTTACATATAAATTAATTTCTGATATTAACCAAAATTTAAAAGAATTTTGAACTAAAATTTTATTTATCTTTAATAAAATTTTGTTACTTAAAGAAAACTTTTTATTAATTTTAAATTGATTAACTTGATTTATATTTTTTTCAAAACAAAATTTTTTATTTTTTTCATTTATATCTTTAGATTTTAAAATATTTGGTAAAATTGAAAATAACATACTTCCTATAGGATAATAATAATATTTGCTCAACCATATTAATATATTTAATAATGAATCATTTAAAACTGGTTGATTATCAATAATACATTTTACAAGTTTAAAATTTAAATTATTTATGTTTTTTTTTTGGTGAATTGCCACAATAACGCCTATAGTATCTTTTGAATGAAAAGGTACTAAAACACGTCCACCAATTATAGGTCGCATTGAATATGGGAGTATATAGCTAAAATACTCTCTAATTGGAAAAGGTAAAATTACGTCTACAATAATCACTTATATATTCATATATTAATAAATTCACAAAATTTGCTTATCAAACAAATATTACACTTTTGTTTTCTTGCTTTACAAATATAGCGACCATGATAAACAAACCAAAAATGAACATTTTTTTTAAAAATAGATGGTACAACTTGTATTAATTTTTGTTCAACTTTTATTACACTTTTTCCTTTAGCAAAACCAGTACGATTGGAAACCCGGAAAACATGCGTATCTACAGCGATAGTGTTTTTATTAAACAATAAATTTAAAATAATATTTGCAATTTTTCTACCTACTCCAGGCAAGGATTCTAGTTTAATACGGTCTTCGGGAATTTTGTTCTTATATTTATTAAATAGTAAAAAAGATGTTTGAAAAATATATTTAGCTTTAACATTATATAAACCAACACTTTTAATATAAAATTTTAATTTTTCTATACCTAATTGTAAAATACTTTCAGGTGTATTAGCAACTTTAAATAAAACAAAAGTTATTTTATTTACTATTGCATCAGTTGATTGAGAAGATAATATTAACGATATTAATAGTTCAAAATCTGATGAAAAAAGTAATTCTGTCATCGGATTTGGTTGATGTTCATGAAACAATGACAAAATGGCATAACGTTTTTTTTTATTCATATTTTTATATTATTTTTTAAAACTTGAATGAATACATTTTAAACATTTTTTTTTCTTTTTTTCTTTATTCTTATCTAAACAATTTTTAAAAGCAATTAAAAAACCTAATACTAAAAATCCTCCAGGAGGAGATGCAATTAAAATGATTATGTCTTTATTAAATAATTTAAAAAAACAATCAGTTCCTAAATTGTTAAAAATTTTATGAATACCAAACAAAAAGGTTCCATGACCTAATATTTCTCGTATTAATCCTATAAAAAACATTGCTAATGTTGATCCTAATCCGGTTAATAACCCATCAAAAAAAGAAACTAAAATAGAATTTTTATAAGCTATAGATTCTGCTCGACCAATTACAATACAATTCGTAACTATTAAAGGAATAAAAACACCTAATGATTTATATAAATTAAATTGATATGCATGTAATATCATTTCTATACAAGTAACTGTCGAAGAAACAATTAACATAAAAATAGGAATTCTAATATTTTTAGGTATAACATATTTAAATACAGAAATAATACTATTTGTAATAGTTAAAATAAACGTTGTAGAAATCCCTAATCCTATTGCATTTACTACATTTGTAGTCATAGCTAAAACTGGACATAAACCTAAAAGCTGAACTAAAGAAGAGTTATTAGACCATAATCTTTTCTTGAAAAAATTATTCCATTTCATAAATTTTTATCTCTTTAAATCAAATATTAATGGTATTTTTTTCACAAAAATAACTGTTCTTTTTATAGCATTAGTAACTGCTTGTGGAGTAATAGTTGCGCCTGTAAATTGATCAATTTGACCCCCATATTTTTTTAATAAAACATTATTATCTTTTTCATTTATAACACTTAAATTTTTAAATTTAGTTATCCAATTAGAAATTGATATATCAATTTTATCTCCAATTCCAGGAGTTTCTTTATGAGATAAAACTCTTACACCAATAATTTTTCCATTTAAATACGCAGCCACTAATATATAGATCGAACCAGAATATCCATCTGGAGCTGTACTTTCAACAATAGCAATTTTTGCTATTTTATCGTGAAATAATAACCATAAATTATGTTTTTTAAAATCTCCTAATAATTCATTGCTTACTAAATATTTTTCTTCTTTATAAGTATTATAAATACTATAGGGTATTACTTGCTGGATAAACATTTTTTTTTCTTGTTCTTTTTGATTTTTTATTTGGTTTTCTGTAATATAATTTATATATCCAACAACACATAAAGATAAAATAGAAAAAATACTCATTATAAATGAATTTTTTAATATTTTTTTAAAATGCTTCATACTTTTTTATGTCCATATCCAGACGTTTTTAAAAAATTATCTATTAGTGGTGCTAACATATTCCCAAATAAGACCGAAAAAGCAACTCCATCTGGATAATCACTATAATTTCGAATTATATAAACTAAAAAACCAATTATTGAACCAAAAATTATTTTTCCTATATTACTATAAGAAGTTGTAACTGGATCAGTAGAGATAAAAAAAGCACACATCATTGTGCCACCAGAAAAAAGATGAAAAAATGGAGACAGAACAAGATTAGTTGAAAAAAAATAAATAATAGTAGAAACAATAAATAAAGTGAATAAAAAACTAAATGGAATACGCCAACAAATAATTCTTTTATATAATAAAAAAAAACCACCTAATAAAAAACTTATATTAATATAATTCCAAGATGAAAAAACAGTTATTTTTTTATTTTTTAGAGTTATATTTTCCAAAGAAAAATTATAAGAAATACGGGATCTATTTTTAAAATCATTTAAAGGAGTTGCTTCTGTAAAAATATCAGGATCATTATCTAGAAAATCATTACTTTTATTTGTTTTATATAAAATTTTATTTATTGAAATTTTCAAATCATTTAAAGAAAATAATTTGGTATTTTCTTTGTGCCAAGAACTCATATATAAAGGAAAAGATATTAGTAATACGGCATAACCAATCATAGCTGGATTAAATATATTTTGACCTAATCCTCCATATAAATGTTTCGAAACAACAATAGCAAAAAAAGAAGCAAACATTATCATCCACCAAGTTAATGTAGAAGGAACACTTAAACCTAGCAATACTGCAGTTACCATTGATGAATTATCTAATATATTATTTTTAATCTTTTTACCACGTATTTTTAATATAATTATTTCAAATAGTAAAGAAAATATTATAAATAAAAATATTTGTATCAATACCACTAATCCAAAAAAATAACACTCTGTTAATATAGCCGGAATAGATGCGATAAGAACAAAAAACATAATTTTTTTTACATTGTAATTATTGTATATATAAGGAAGATTCATTTTTTATGTTATTTAAAAAGTAAGATTATAAAGTTTTATTTTTTAATTTTGCACGTTTTATTGAAGATCTCAATATTTCTTTTCTAATATTTTTTTCTATTTCTTCTTTATCAACACATTCTGTTTTTAATGTTTTTTCTAAAGTATTAGACTTAATCAAATTTTTATTATTAAAATCATTTTTATTTTTATAAAAAAATTTTTTTTGATTTAATATTCTTTCTTCTCGTTTTTTAAAATGATTAAAAAACATTTTTTTTCGCTGAATTTCTATACGTATTTTATTTTGCGTCATCTTTTCCATCTTAAAATATTTTACTAATGGAATATTGCTAGGACAAACTTTTTCACAAATTTGACACTCAATACAATCCATAATATAAAATTCTTTTGTTTTTTCATGATTGTTATTTTTAGAATATAAATATAATTTTTGCGGCAATAAATTAACTGGACATACTTGAACACAATAGCCACAATTAATACATGAATAATTAATAGACTGTTCTTCTTTTTTTTCACGTTTTCTTATTGAAATGCAATTTGTGTCTTTTGATATTGAATAATTTAAATCAAAAAGTAAATTATTCATAAATGCACCTCCTATATATATTATATAGTCTAAATTATTTTTAATCTTTAAATAATTCAAAAAGAAATTTATAGGAGTGCCTATCCTAATTAAAAAATTTTTAGATAAATTATTTTTATAATTATAAAAACTGACGATTCTTTGAATTAATGGTTCTCCGTTAATAACAGCTCTTTTAATAGCATATACAGTCGAAACATTAAAAATAAGATAACCTACATCTATAGAATGTTTTCCATAAGGAATTTCCTTTCCTGTTAAAGATTTAATTATAATTTTACTACTACCTGCAGGATATTTTTTTTTAAAAATATAAATTTGAAATAATTTTTTATTTTTAATTAATAATTTAATTTGTGCAATTAATTCAATTTTATCTTCTTGAATAACAATATAAATACACTTTACTTTAGATATCCAAGATATAATTTCACATCCTGTAAATATTTCATTTAAATAGTTATTCATTAAACAATAATCAGCAGTTATATATGGATCACTTTCAATTGCATTTACAACTAATGTATGTACTTTGTTAATGCTTAACATTAATTTTTTAGAAGAAGAAAAATGAGCACCTCCAAGCCCTACTACACCTAATTGATAAATAATTTTTATTAAATTTTGAGCAGAATATAATTTATAATTATTAATTTTTTTTAATCTAACCCATTGATCTAAGCAATCAGATATAATTGTAATTTTTATATTTTCTTTGTTAAAACCAATATAATTAGAATAAAATTCAATATCTTTAATTAAACCTGAAGTAGGAGAATGAACAGGAACACTGAAGCAATCACCAAAAGTTAAAGGTTCACCACATAATACTTTTTGATGAATTTTTACTCTTAACATATTTTTTTTTAAAGTATTGTATTTTATATAAACAAAAAACTCTTTAGGATTAGGGAGATAACTAAGAATATGATTATTGGATTCTTCTTTTATTGATATGCATTCTACTCCACCTAAAAAATTATATTTTTTTTTTATTAATAAGATTCAGCACAAAATTTTTCCAAAATTTTTTAAATAAATATTTTTTTAAAATAAATTTTATTTTTAACATAATATTATTCTTTAATAATTTTAATGCAATTAGTTGGGCAATGTGATAAACAAATGTTACAACCAGTACAAAATTTTTGTACTACTGTATGCATAAAATTAGGAGCTCCAATTATTGCATCTACCGGACAAAAAGCAGCGCATTTAGAGCATCCTATACAATTTTTTTCATCAATTTTTACTGTTGTATATAAAAGTGATTTGTTTTTAAAATTTATATTTTCTACATTTTTATCTAAATTTAATAATTTAGTAATTGTTAATATAAGCTGCTCTCCTCCAGGTATACACTTATTAATTTTTTCATTTTTATTTATAATTGCTTTTGCGTAAGGATAACAACCTGGATATCCACATTTACCGCATTGACTTTGAGGTAATTCGGAATTAATTTTATTTATTATAGAATCTGTTTTTATAGGAAAAATATAATTAACATATGAAAGTATTAAACCCAATATAAAAGAAAAAATAGAAAAAATTAAAATAATTATTATTATAGACATAATTAAATTTTTATTAAACCTCTAAATCCCATAAATGAAATAGAAATCAAACTTATCGTGATAAGAATAATAGGAGAGCCTTTAAAAAACACAGGAACATCAGATAATAATATACGTTCTCTAATGCTTGCAAATATAATCATAACCAAAGCAAATCCAAAAGAAGAACTAAGTGCGTAAAAAATTGAATCTAAAAATGTATAATTTTCATATAAACAAAATAAAGGAATTGCTAAAACTGCACAATTAGTTGTAATTAATGGTAAAAAAATACCAAGTATACGATATAAAAAAGGACTAGTATTACGTAAAATTATTTCTAAAAATTGCACAAGAAATGAAATTACTAACATATATATAATAATTCTCAAATAAACTAAATTAAATGGAGATAAAATCAAAAAATTAATACACCATAAAATCATAGTAGATACAAAAACAACAAAAATAGTAGAAAAGCTAATACCTACTGCTATTTCTAATTTATTTGAAGCTCCTGTAAAAGGACATAAACCAAGAAACTTTACTAAAATAAAATTATCAATTAATATATTTGATATAAAAAATAAAAAATAACTTTTCACTTATAATTTCCATTTATAAACATAAAATATAGTTAAATAACAGATTATAAAAATTTTTAAATTATTTGTATGCAATAAGAAAATTATTAAGCAACCGTTCTGTTGTATCTACAGTTATTTGAGTATATAAATCGATTTCAATATTAACTAATTCTCCAACTTTTTTATAACCTATTGTTGTTAAAGATAATGTTTCTGGTATTATACTTACACAAAACATATTTTTAATAACATTAACAATCGTTAAACTGATTCCATCTATACAAATAAAACCTTTATAAAAAATATATTTCATTAAAGATAAATGTTTTACTTTAATCCATATAATATAATTATTATCTGATTTTAATATTTTAAATATTTCAGCAGTATTCATAATATGACCAGATACTATATGCCCTCCAATTTCATCACCATACTTAACAGATCTTTCAATGTTAATGTAATCTCCTATATTTAAAAATCCTAAATTGGTATGTTCAAGTGTTATTTTCATTACGTCAAAAATCACATAACAGTTATCAATTTTTTTTACTGTTAAACAACATCCATTGTGCGAAACTGAAGCTCCAAGTTGTAATTTATTTAATAGAACAGATGGAAAATTAATGGTATAAGTATATAATTGTTTTTTCTTATCTATAGAAATAACTTGAGCAATTCCATTAACAATACCTGTAAACATAAAATACCCTTAACTTGATATTATCTAAAAAATATTTTTTATTTATATTTAAAAATTTATTTTTATAATAAATTAACAAGTGCATCTAGAGAAAAAAATATTTTTATGATAAAATGTTTTCGAAATAATTATTTTCAAATTTTACGTTCGTAGCTCAATTGGTTAGAGCGCCACTATGACATGGTGGAAGTTGGTGGTTCAAGTCCACTCGAACGTAATAAAAAATAACATATATTTAAAACCAGGCGATTCTTATTTGATTCAAGATATTATTGCAAAATATAAATATAAGCTATTCTTAATAGCATATAGTGGTGGAATGGATTCTACAGTATTATTATATCAATTATTAAAAATTAAACAAACAAACGATCAAATTAAAATACGTGCTATTCATATTAATCATAATATTCATACTCAATCAGAAAAATGGCAAAATCACTGTATTCGCACTTGTAAAAAAAATGATATACCATTAATTATTGAAAAAATAAATATAAATATTACAAAAAATATTGAAGAAAAATTACGTATTAAAAGATATAACTTAATTTATAACCATTTATTGAATAAAGAAATATTACTTACAGGGCATCATTTAAATGATCAATGTGAAACATTTTTTTTATCTCTAAAAAGAGGCAGTGGTCCTACTGGATTATCTTCAATGTCTTATGAAACAATTTTTGGAAAAACTAAAATTGTTCGTCCTTTTTTAAAAATAACAAAAAAAGAACTTGAAAAATGGGCTAATCTAAATAAATTAACATGGATCGAAGATATTACTAACTTGAATATAAATTATGATCGTAATTTTATAAGACATAAAATACTTCCAATTTTAGAAAAAAAATGGCCGTTTTTTTTAAAAAATTGTTTTCGTACCACTATAATATGTCACGAAGAAACTAAATTAAAAAATATTTTTCTAAAAGAAAAAATTCAAAAATTTCTTCACTGTAATGATTCTTTAAAAATTGAAAATTTTAAAAATTTACAAGAAGAATTATGTAAATCATTAATTCGATATTGGATTTCTTTAAAAAACGTTAAATTACCATCATATAAAATTATCCAACGTATATACAATGAAATTGTATATAATCAAAAAAACGCTAATATAAAAGTGACTATTGAAAAAAATGAAATAAGATCCTATAAAAAATATCTTTATTTTATTAAAATAACAAAAAGTATTAAAGATATGATTGTATTTTGGCATGATACTAATCGTAAATTAACTCTTCCTAATAATCTAGGATATATTATAAAAAACAATAAAGAAGAAGGAATAAACATACCAATACCAAAAAATAATGAATTAATTAATATTCGCTTTCAACATAAAGGAAAAATATTAATTATAGGGAGACAAAAAAGAAGAAATATCAAAAAAATTTGGCAAGAACATAATATTCCTCCTTGGTTACGTAATCAAATCCCTCTTTTATTTTACAACGATCAATTAATTAGTGCACTAGGCGTATTTGTTATTAATCAGAAAATTAAAAATCTAAAAAAAAATAATCAAAATACATGGAATATATCCTGGATAAGTACTATTCAATTTAGTTTTTATAATAATTTTTTATTTAATTAAATAAATTTATATTTTTGATATTTAAAAAATTAATTGGATAATTTTAATAATTTTAATATTTGATCAGAATTTATTCTTTCATATAATCTTGGAAAATCTTTTATTTTTTGAGATAATAATGGTTTATGAATATCATTCCAAACGAGACTTGAAATCAAAAAAAATTCTGTTTTTTTAGATAAAATAGGTAAAATAGGTTTTAAGAAAATCATAATTATTCTAAATAAATTAATTCCCATAGTACAAATCATATGTAATTTATTATTTTTTTCTATGTTTTTTTGAATCGTCCAAGGTTTTTTTTCATTTATATATTGATTTGCTATGTCTAATAAGTTCATAGAACTTTGAACAATTGCGCTAAACTTTCTATTTTCAAAAAAATTTTCAATTTTTTTCTTTGTATTAGCAAAAGAATTATATAAGTTATAATCATCTAGTTCATCGGATAAATATCCATTAAAATATTTGTTAATAAAGCTAGCACTTCTTGATGCCAAATTTACTAACTTATTTACAATATCACTATTAATTTTATATACAAAGTCATCTAAATTCATTTCAATATCATTAATATTATTTGTTAATTTACTTGCATAATAATAACGAAGACTATCAGAATCAAAACACTCTAACCAATTTGACGCTTTAATTAAATAACCTTTAGATTTAGATAATTTTAGCCCGTTAAATGTAAGATGACCATGTACAAAAATACCATTAGGTTTTCGAAAAGAAGAGGCTTCTAATATTGCAGGCCAAAATAACGTATGAAAATAAATAATATCTTTTCCAATAAAATGATACAATTCACATTTAGAATTTACATTCCAAAATTCATTAAAATTTAAATTTTTGTTTTTTAAACAAAGATTTTTAAATGAACTTATATAACCAATAGGAGCATCTAACCAAACATAAAAATATTTATTTAAACAATTTGGAATTTTAAAACCAAAATATGGAGCATCACGAGAAATACACCATGTTTTTAAACCTGATTTTAACCATTCTTCTGTTTTTTTGATTATTGACCCTTCTAAAACTCCAGAATATATCCATTTATTTAACATTTCTGAAAAAGCTGGTAAATTAAAATATAAATGCTCGGTTTCTTTCAGAATTGGAGAAGTTCCAGAAATTACTGAAATAGAATCAATTAAATCTATAGGTTCATAAATTGAACCACATAATTCACAAATATCTCCATATTGATTTTCTTGATAACAAACAGGACATGTTCCTTTAATAAACCTATCTGGAAGAAATATTTTTTCTTTATTATCATAAAATTGAATAATTTTTTTCTTATTTAAAAGTTTCTTATTATTTAAAGAAGAAAATATTTTTCTAACTAAAAATAAATTTTCTATACTGTGTGTATTATGATAATTATCATAAGAAATATTAAAATTCATAAAATCTATTTTATGCTCTTTGTGAATATTTTTTATTAACTGTTTTTCTGATATTCCTGAATCTTTAGAACGTAACATAACAGCTGTGCCATGCGCATCATCAGAAGAAATAAACCAAACTTCATGACCTCGCATTCTTTGGTAACGAACCCAAATATCTGCTTGGATATGTTCAAGCATATGTCCTATATGGATAGAACCATTAGCATATGGTAAAGCGCAAGTAACTAATATTTTTCTAGATGTAATAGACATAAAATTAATGTTTCATTTATTCAAATAATTAATATAGTATACAAAAAAATAATCATAAAGTACTTATTTTAAAAAATATAAAAATAAATTTAAAATACTTATTCTTCATAAATACGACTAGGAACTACTCCGGTTTGAATTTTATATTTTGATTCAGAACGCCTACTATAAGAACGCATAACTGACTTATCGAGTAATTCAAAACTTAATGCAGCAATTTTAATTTTTGGAGTTAATACTAATGTTAAATTTCCAGCATTAAAAATTTCTAAAACTATATTGCCATTCCAGCCCGGATCAATTCTATGAGAGGTGACATGAATCATCAAACCGAGTCTCGCTAAAGAAGACCTTCCATCTAACCAACCAACTAAATTATCCGGTAAAGTAATACTTTCTAAAGTTGAAAACAATACTAAAGATTTTGGTTTTAAAAAAAATGGATTTTTTTTAGAAAATAATTTTTCATTACTCATTACTTTTGTTAAATTTTTAGATATTTTTTCTTGTGAACTACTTAAATCCACACAAGATATAGTATGTTCATAAAATATACGAAATTTATTTCCAAGATGTATATCAACAGTAATTCCATTAATAAGTTCTTTCTTTGGATAAGGTGTAATAACTAATTTTTTCTGAATTAACCATTCTTCAATATCTTGATCACATAAACGCATAATTTTTCCTATATTTTTAAAATATCTTTATATTTACATTTTATAAATGTATTAATAGCAGAAAGATATATTTGAACATTTTCTGCTATTTTGAACACATTAAAATCATAATAAATTATATAATCAATTTAATTTATAAAAAACTGAAATATTTATAGTTTAAATTATTCTTTAAGCAACCAATCTGTATGAAAATATCCTGATTTATCAATTCTTTTATAAGTATGTGCTCCAAAATAATCTCTTTGAGCTTGAATTAAATTAGCTGATGAAGAAGAAGTGCGATAACTGTCATAATATGATATAGCAGAAGAAAAGGCAGGGATAGGAATTCCATATTTTATTCCATATATAACAATTTTTCGTAAAGATTTTTCATATTCATTAGATATTTTTGAAAAATAAGGTGTTAATAATAAGTTAGATATATTATTATTAATATTAAATGCATCTGTTATTTTTTCTAAAAAACTAGCTCGAATAATACATCCTTCTCTAAAAATTTTAGCAATTTCACCATATTTTAAATTCCAAGAATATTTTTCTGATGCTTTTTTTAATTGAGAAAAACCTTGCGCATAAGAAATAATTTTACCTAAATATAAAGCTCTTCGAACGTTTTCAATAAATTCCTTCTTATTTTCAACTGATATATATTTTAAAGCAGGTCCTTTCAATATTTTTGAGGCAAAAATACGTTGTTCTTTAAGTGAAGACAAATATCTTGAAAAAACTGATTCTGTAATTAATGCAAGCGGTTCTCTAAGCTCTAAAGCATTTTTACTAATCCATTTACCAGTACCTTTATCCTCCGCTTGATCTAAAATTAAATCTAATAAATAACGATTCTTATGATCTTTTTTAAGAAAAATATTTTTTGTTATTTCAATTAAATAACTGTTTAATTCTCCTTTATTCCAATCAGCAAATATATTTGAAAGTTCTTCATTATTTAAATTTAATAAATTTTTTAAGATAAAATATGATTCTGAAATTAATTGCATATCACCGTATTCAATTCCATTGTGAATCATTTTAACATAATGTCCAGAACCATTAGGACCGATATATGTAACACAAGATTCTTTTTTAAATTTAGCAGATATATCTTTTAAGATAGGGGAGATAAGTTTATATGCTTCTTTTGATCCACCTGGCATAATAGAAGGACCATGTAACGCACCAAATTCTCCGCCAGAAACTCCCATTCCAATAAAGTGTATACCTTTTTTAAGAAGATCATTATTTCTTCTAATAGTATCTTTATAAAAAGTATTACCTCCATCAATTAATATATCTCCTTTTTCTAAATAAGGAAGAATAGATGATATAGTGTCATCTGTAGGCGAACCTGCTTTTACCATTAACAAAATACATCTTGGTTTTATTAAAGAATTTATAAAATCTTTAATGGAAAAATATGGGAAAATATTTTTATTTTTATTTTTTTGAGCCACTTCTTCTGTTATTAATTTAGTTCTATTAAAAATAGATACACGGTAATTTTTACTTTCAATATTTAATGCTAAATTTCGACCCATTACAGCCATACCTACAACACCAATTTGTTGCTTTAACATTTGCTTCTCCAACACTCAGGATATATTGTTATTTTAAAATCAAATTACTAAATTATATGAATTACACAATAAATGATATTACAAATATTTTCAATTTTTCATTTTTGAAAAAAGATATTTTAATAAAAAATATAAAAAATTAAAATTATTACAATACTTAAAATTAATTATATATTTTATAATTCTATAAATGTTTTATTTTTTTATTTGAATTGGTTTGTACAATAAGAAAAATTTACATATATTATATGCTAATTTTATTGAAATTTTTTTGAAATTAAAATAAATTTAAAATATTTTAAGTTAAATATTATTTTATAAAAAAATCAATTTAAGAATAAAGTTTTAAGATCTTATTGTTTTTCTTTTTTTTAAGTTTTCAATAATTAAATTAAAATTTAAATTTTGATTATGTAGTAATACAAGCAAATGATAAATTAAATCTGAAGATTCATTAATTAATTCATTTGCATCTTTTTTCATAGCAGCTAATATTGTTTCTACAGCTTCTTCACCTACTTTTTGTGCTATTCGTTGGGTTCCAGATTTATATAAATTAGACGTATATGAATTTTTTATATAATTATTTTTTCTATCTTCTATTATTCTTTCTAATTCATAAAGAAAAGATAAATAATCACCTTTTAAAGAAAAACAACTTTTTTTGTCTAAATGACATGTTTTTCCAGTAGGCTCAGCTAAAATTAATAATGAATCATTATCACAATCTGTAGTTATTTCTATGACTTTTAAAAAATTCCCTGAAGTTTCTCCTTTTGTCCATAATCTTTTTTTACCACGAGAATAAAAAGTAACAAAACCTTCTTTTTGTGTTTTTAAAAGAGCTTCTTCATTCATGTAACCATGCATAAGTATTTCATTAGATAGATAATCTTGAATAATTGTAGGAATCATACCATGCACTTTATTCCAATCTAATTTTAATAGTTTTTTTTGTTTTATTGACATTTTCGAATCTCTATTCCTTGCTGAATTAAAAAATCTTTTAAATATTTTATACTAACTATATTTTTATGAAATACAGAAGCAGCTAATACACCATCTACATTAGAATAATGTAGCGCTTCATAAAAATGCTGTAAATTTCCAGCTCCACCTGATGCTATTAAAGGTACTTTACATATTTTTTTCACTTTTTTTAATTGTAATAAATCATATCCATTTTGTAATCCATCTTGATTCATCATATTTAAAACAATTTCTCCAGCACCATATTTCTGAGCTTGTTTTATCCAATTAAATGTTGTCCAATTAGTTTGATAAGTGCGATTAACATCACCTGTATATTGCTGTACCATATATTGTTTGCTGGATTTATCAAACCATGAATCGACACCAACAACCATACATTGTACCCCAAAACGATCTGAAATTCTTGTTATTAAAGTAGGATCAATTAAAGCAGAAGAATTAATTGATATTTTATCCGCTCCAAATGATAATATATCTTTTGCGTCTTCTACACTTCTAATTCCACCAGCTACACAGAAAGGAATATTAATTACTTCTGCAACTTTTTCAATCCAACTTCTATCAACTATTGTGTTATTAGTTGCTGCAGTTATGTCATAAAACACTAATTCATCAATACCTTCTTTTGTGTAACGCTTAGATAAAGAAATTATATCGCCTACAATTTGATGATTTTTAAATTGAACACCTTTTACTACAACACCATTACTAACATCAAGGCATGCTATTATTCGTTTTGCCAACATTCTAAAGCCTCTTTTATTGTAAATCTTTTTTCTAATAAACTACGACCAATAATCACGCTACTAACTCCAGTTTTTTTCAAATCGAAAATATCAGATATACTTGATATTCCGCCTGATGCTTGAAATTTAATATGTTTAAATTTTTTAACAATCTCTTTGTATAATGTGATATTGGGACCTGATAAAGTACCATCTTTAGATATGTCTGTGCAAAGTACATGTTTTAAATTTTCAACAGAAAAAAAATCAATTATTTCTTCTAATGTCGAATTAGTTTCTTTTAGCCAACCATTAATTAATATTTTTTTTTCATTATTTATAATGTTAATATCTAATGCTAAAACAATTTTACTAGAACCATAAATTTTTAACCATTTTTTTACTTCAATCTTATTTATTATTGCCAAAGAACCAATAACAACTCTTTTAAAACCCAATTCAAATAATGTATTTATATCTTGTTCGGTTCTTATTCCTCCACCAATTTGAATAGGAATTTTAGTATAAGATATTATATTCTTAAAAAGTTTTAATTGTCTTTTTTCTGAATTTTTTGCACCACTTAAATCTACTAAATGAATAATTTTTACTCCTTTATTTTTATATTTAATAAAATGTTCATATAAATCTATATTATAAAATTTTTTATCTAAATAATTACCTTGATATAAACGAACCGCTTTTCCTTCTAAAAAATCAAATGCTGGAATAATCATAAAATTATATCTCTAAAAAATTTTTTAGTAATTGAGCTCCTACATCACCTGATTTTTCTGGATGAAATTGAACTCCAAAGAAATTATTTTTTTGAATAACAGAACTGAAACATATTTCATAATTAGTTGTTGCTAAAGTATATTTATTCACTGGTACAATATAACTATGCACAAAATAAAATCTAGAATCTCTTTCGATATTTTTAAATAATGGATGTATTTTATCAAAAGTAATATAATTCCAACCAACATGCGGTAAAGATAATTTTGAACTTTTTAATAAAATAGTCGAACAATCATTTAAAATTCCGATTGTGTTTGTTCCATTGCATTCTTCACTAAAATGGCAAAAAATTTGCATTCCAAGACAAATACCTAATACAGGTTGTTTAATATTTTTAATAATATTAATTAAATTTTTTTCATTTAAAATATTCATAACTGCTGAAGCAGTTCCTACACCAGGTATTATCAGTTTTTTAGCTTTTATTAATAAGTCAGGATTAGAAGTGATTTGAGATTTGTATCCTAATCTTTTAATAGCTATTTTAATCGAAGTCAAATTAGCACAACCTGTATTTAATATCGCTATTGTCACTATAATATTCCTTTTGATGTTGGTAATGTGTCTCCTTCTATTTTAATTGCTTGACGCAGCGCTTTCCCAAACGCTTTAAATACACTTTCAATACAATGATGATCGTTGTTTCCTTTGAATGATAAATGCAAAGTAATTTTCATAGATTGACAAAGAGAATAAAAAAAATGTTCAACCATATCAGTACTTAAATCTCCAACTTTTTGATATCGAAAACAACCTTTAAAATTTAAATACGAACGATTTGATAAATCAATTACACATTTTGCTATACTTTCATCCATAGGTAAAACAAAACCAAATCTAGATATTCCATTTTTGTTTTTTAATGCTTGTAATAGCGCTTCGCCTAAAGCAATACCTGTATCTTCTACCGTATGATGATCATCAACCTTTAAGTCTCCTTCAGCTTTAATATAAATAGAAATGCCGCTATGTATGGATAATTGTTCTAACATGTGATCAAAAAAATTTATTCCTGTTGTAATATTACTCGAATGTTCTAAATCTAACCAAACTTTTACATGTATAGAAGTTTCTTTTGTTTTTCTAAAAATTTCTCCAAATCTATTTTTTTGTGTAATTTTTTTTACAATATTTTTCCAATTACAATTATCATCTTTATATTGTATACCTTGTAATTTTATATTTTTTGCTAAATCCATATCCGTTTGTCGATCGCCAATAACATAGCTTTGCTTTTTTTCAATTTTATCTAACCATTTTTTTAATAATTTAATTTTAGGTTTTCTACACTCACAGTTATCATATGAAAAATGTGGGCAAATTAAAATATCTTCAAATGTTATTCCTTCTGATTGAAAAATATTTAAAAGAAAAAAATGAGGTATATTAAATTTTTTTAATGGAAATGATTTAGTACCTAAGCCATCTTGATTTGTAATCATAATAAATTTATAACCAAGCTTCATTAATTTACATAATGAAGAAATTACATTTTTTTTAAATACAATTTTATTAATTTTATCAACCTGAAAATTATCTTCAGGCTCATCAATTAAAGTGCCATCTCGATCAATTAATAACATTTTTTGTTTCATTCTTAAAACCTTATAATTACAACATTATATTTTAGATAAAATTTTAATTTCTTCAATAAGGCGTGAACATTCTGAATAAGATCCTATTGATATTCTTAAACATTCTTTTAAATAAATTTTATGATGTTGATTTCTTACAATTATACCTTTTTCCCATAAGTGCTGAAATATTTTTTCAAACATATGAAATTTAACTAAAATATAGTTAGCACGACTATTATAAATTTTTTTAACTAAAGAAATTTTTTTTAATTCATTAATCAGCCAATTACGATTTAAATTAAGTGTTAACACCCTATTTCGCATAATTTTTATTGCATCTGTACTTAAAGATTGCACAGCAATATCAGTAACAATTGTAGAAATTGGATACGGACTAATTACCTTATTTAAAACATTAATAATTTCTTTATGAGCTAAAGTAAAGCCGCATCTTATACCTGCTAATGCAAATGCTTTAGATAAAGTTCGTAAAATAATTAAATTTGGATAATGTTTTAAAAAATAAACCATACTATCTTTAGAAGAAAATTCTATATATGCTTCGTCTATTACAACTAAAGCAAATCCTAAAGTTATTTTTAATAAATGTATAATATCTTTTTTGGAAATAATATTTCCTGTAGGATTGTTAGGGTTGCATATATATATTAATTTCACTTTATTAAGATTATGTTGAATATTTTCTAAATCTATTTGCCAAGTATTTTTAAATGTAGGAATTTCTTTTATTTCAACATTTGCAATTTTTGCGTTTATAGCATACATATCATAAGTTGGCGGGCAATAAATAATCGCATCTTCCCTAGGATTACAAAAAGCTTTGATTAATAATTCTATACCTTCGTCAGCGCCTCTAGTTACTAAAATTTGATCATTTAATAAACCAACATAATTTGCATAAGATAAAATTAAACTTTTAGGTTGACATTCAGGATAACGATTAAATGATGTAATATTAGCTGTAAAAAGACTAGGTATAGGACATTCGTTTGCATTTAGCCAGATATTACCATTTCCTCCAATACGTCTTGCAGATTGATAAGGTTGTAAATTCTTTATATTTGACCTAACTAAATGTATTATACTATCCTTCATATTTATCCTTTAAAAAATTAATACGAATTTTAACAGAATTATTATGTGCTTCTAATTTTTCTGCTTTAGATAAAACATCAAGAGTATTTGATAGATCCATAAATCCTTGAGATGTTAATTCTTGTACTAATATACGTTTTTTAAAATCTGATAAACCTAAAGCAGATTTTGCAACAGACTTGCCATATGTTGGTAAAACATGATTTGTTCCAGAAGCATAATCACCTGCTGATTCAGGAGACCAAGATCCTAAAAAAATCGAGCTCGCATTTGATATATAATGAAGTAATGATCTTGGTTTTTCTGTATGAATAATCAAGTGTTCTGGTGCATATATATTAGATATATTAATAGATTCAAGTAAATTTTTTGTTAAAATTATCGCGCTATTTTTTAAAGCAGTGTATATATCAGAAGATCTAAAAAAATTTTTTAATTGTTTGTTAATAGATAAAATAACTTTTTTTGCTAGCTGATCACAAGAAGTTAACAATATTACTTGAGAAGATGCACCATGTTCTGCTTGGGATAATAAATCAGCAGCAATGAAATCTGGATTAGAAGTTTCATCAGAGATAATTAATAATTCAGAAGGACCAGCTAACATATCTATTTCAGGACCGTTGAATATAGAGCTAACTTGTAATTTTGCTTCTGTAACATAACTGTTTCCTGGTCCAAAAATTTTATCTACTTTAGGAATACTATTAGTTCCAAAAGCCATAGCAGCAATAGCTTGGGCACCACCTACCTGAAATATTTTATTAATTCCACAAACATGCGCAGTATAAATAATTTCATCGCTAATTGGAGGAGGAGAACATAATATTACTTCTTTGCAACCAGCAATGTGAGCAGGTATACCAAGCATTAATACTGTAGATAAAAGAGGTGCTATGCCATTGGGAATATAAATTCCAATAGAATTTAAAGGTAAATATATTTGTTGACAACGTACTCCAACCTGCGTTTCAATATCTGTTTCAGGTAAGATTTGCGCTTTATGAAAAGATGTAATATTTTTTTTTGCAACTTCAATTGCTTCTTGTAATAAAGAATTAATTTTTAATGAAGAAGATAATATATCTTTTTGAGATAATTGAAATGTATTTAATAAGAATTTATCAAATAAATTAGTATAATTTTTTACAGCTTTATCACCTAAAACTTGAACATTTTTAATTATTTCTTTTACTTTTTTTTTAATAGTATTATTTTTTAAATGAATAGGTCTTGACAAAATTTTTTTTTGTTCATCAAAAGTTAACTTATTCCAATCAATAATTGTATTAAAATATTTCATAAAATTCTACTCCATCATTTTTTCAATAGGCAAAACTAAAATTGAACTAGCTCCTAATGATTTTAATTTTTCCATTGTTTCCCAAAATAATGTTTCACTACTCACCATATGCATAGCAACTCTATTTTTATCACCAGCTAATTTTAAAATTGTTGGTCTTTCTGCGCCATGTAATAAAGATATTACTTCATCAAGCTTATTAATAGGAGCATGCAACATAATATACTTTGATTCACGAGCTTGAATAACACCTTTAATACGAGTCATTAATTTATTAATTACTTCTTTTTTTACAACATTAATACTTCCTGTTCTACAAATAAGGCATGCATGTGAACGAAAAACAACTTTTACTTCACGCAATCCATTTGCTTCTAATGTAGCTCCTGTTGAAACTAAATCACAAATAGCATCAGCTAATCCAGCTCTAGGAGCTACTTCTACAGAACCATTTAACATACAAGATTTAAAATCAATTTTTTTTTGATCTAAATATTTTTTCAATAAATGAGGATATGAAGTTGCTATTCTAAAATTTTTTATAGATTCTATACCAATGTAAGAAGTATTAACAGGAATTGCAAGAGATAATCTACAAACACCAAAATCAAGACGTCTTAAAGTAATATAAGAGCTATCTAAATTTTGTGATTTTCGATTTAACAGTTCTTCTTCTAACACGTTTTCTCCTACTATTCCTAAATCAACTACTCCGTCCATTACTAAACCTGGGATATCATCATCACGTACTAACATAACATCAATGGGCATATTTTCAGCAAAAGCTATTAATTTCTGTTGTTTTAAATTAATTTTGATCCCACATGATATCAATAATTTTATAGATTCACTGCTTAAACGACCAGTTTTTTGCATCGCTATACGTACACGATTATTATTTAACATCTTCAAAAACCCTGTAATATTTTTATTTTTAAAAGTAAATTTATAAAATCATACTTTCTATAAAGCAAAAAAACCCAAAGTAAATAAGGGTTTTGAAAAAATCATTTTTATTTTAAAACATTATTTATTATTAAATTTTCAAGAAATAAAATATTTAAAAAAATTATAAATATATAAATTTATTTTAATATTATTTTTTGTTAATAATTGATTTATTAATAATTAATATAAATTGAATATTTTAAATTATAATGTATTAATTATGAAATGTATTTTTAAAAAAATATTTTAAATTTATCTCGTGTTTAATTATAAACTTCAATGATTGCTATAATTGCAGCATCACTTCCAAAAATTCTAGGAGCTTGATGAAAAGCAACTATATCAGGGTGTTGAGATAACCAAAAAGGTATTTGCTGTTTTAAAATATTTTTTCCATAACCATGTATAATATGCGCACAAAAAATTTTTTCTTTTTGACAAATAGTAATAAGTTGACCTAACTTTTTTTGTGCTTGATATTGTGTTAATCCGTGTAAATCAAGAGAAATATCTGGTAAATATTTTCCTTTTTTTAATCGTTTCAAAATATTATTTGAACTTTTACTACGCATATAAGAAACTGGATTTTCTTTAAAAAAATTTTTTTCATTTTGTAAACAAGAAAAATAATAACTATGAGCTTCTTGTTCAAAAATACTTCTTTTTGATATTACATTTTGATTGGCTATTTTATTTATTCGTGAATGAAATATTGTATCTTGTACTATTTCTCGTGCACCATTTAAATATTTACGAAATGAAATATTTTTATCATTAGTATATTCTCGATTTTTGTTCATAATCATTAATTACCACAGCTTAAATAAATTTGCATTGTTTAAAATTATTGTTTTAATAAATATTTTTTTGATTATATAATTTAGTTTTTATAAAAACAACAAATAAAAATTTTATCATTATATTATTTAATAAAAAAATTACTTTTTTATTTTTTCTGTATAGTTATATTATTTAAATATAAAATAAAATAAGAAGAAAAATATGGCTGGAAATACAATTGGAAAAATGTTTTGTGTAACAACTTTTGGTGAATCACATGGAAAAGCATTAGGATGCATAGTAGATGGTGTTCCACCAGGTTTAAAATTATGTTCTAAAGATTTACAGAATGATTTAAATCGACGAAGACCAGGAACTTCTAGATATACTACACAAAGATGTGAATTAGATCAAATTGAAATACTTTCCGGAGTTTTTAATGGTATAACAACAGGAACAAGTATTGGTTTGATTGTTAATAACACTGATCAAAGATCGCAAGATTATAAAGAAATACAAAACTTATTTAGACCAGGACATGCTGATTATACTTATGAAAAAAAATATGGTATTAGAGATTATCGAGGAGGTGGAAGAGCATCAGCACGTGAAACTGTTATGCGAGTTGCAGCAGGAGCTATTGCGAAAAAATATCTTAAAAATCAATATGGAATAATAATTAGAGCATATTTATCAGCAATAGGTCATATTAAATGTACATTTGAATCATGGGAAGAAGTAAATAAAAATCCTTTTTTTTGTCCTAATTTAAGAAAAATTGAGGATATACAAGAATTAATTAAACAATTAAAAAAAATAGGTGATTCAATCGGAGCTGAAATAACTATTGTTGCTGAAAATATTCCTGTAGGACTTGGAGAACCAGTTTTTGATAGAATAGATGCAGACTTAGCACATGCATTGATGAGTATTAATGCAGTTAAAGGAGTAGAAATTGGAGACGGATTTTTAGTTGTCAACCAAAAAGGAAGTCAAAATCGAGATGAAATAACTCCATATGGATTTAAAAGCAATCATTGCGGAGGGATTTTAGGAGGTATTAGCAATGGTGAAAATATTGTACTAAAAGCAGCATTTAAACCTACTTCAAGCATACGTATACCAGGAAAAACAATTGATATAAATAATAAAAAATCAGAAATAATTGTAAAAGGTCGACATGATCCGTGTGTAGGAATCAGAGCTGTTCCAATAACTGAGGCAATGGTTGCTATTGTAGTTATGGATCATATATTAAGATTTAGAGCACAGTGTGAAAAAGCAATGAGTTAATATGTAATTAATTCAAAATAATTTTTTTTTGCTACTAAAACTATATATTTAGTAGCATAATAAAATAAATTTATCTTTTAACTTTTTGTATTTATTTTGCTTAGTCGAATAAAATTTAAATTTTTTATAAGAAATAATTAAAATATCTATAATATAATTATAGGTTTAATTTTTTTAAATAAATTTAATCAGTATAGTTTAATGATTTTATTTTATATTTATATAAAAAATTAAATATTTAAAATTAATTTTTAAAGTATATCATTAATAATATTAATATTAAGACTCTATTAATGTGATTACATAAAAAAATTTAAATTCATCAAAAGTCATTTAAATATATTATAATTTTTAATTTGATTAACTTTAAATTTTTTATCAATATACCATAAAATATTTTTTATGGAGGAAAACAAAACTAATGTTCACAGGAAGTATTGTAGCGCTAATTACACCAATGAATAAATCAGGTGGAATTTGTCATTCTAGTTTAAAAAAATTAATTGACTATCATGTATTGAATAAAACAGCGGCAATTGTTTCTATTGGTACAACTGGAGAATCAGCTACTTTAAGTCAAGAAGAACATATTAAAGTTGTTATGTCAACATTAGAAATTGCAAATAAAAGAATTCCTATTATTGCAGGAACAGGTGCAAATGCAACAACTGAAGCGATATCCCTAACAAAAAGATTTGAGGAATCTGGAATTTCTGCTTGTCTTACTGTAACCCCATATTACAATAAACCTACTCAAGAAGGATTATATCAGCACTTTAAAGCTATTTCAGAAAATACAGAACTACCACAAATCTTATATAATGTTCCTAGTCGAACAGGATGTGATTTACTACCACAGACTATTGCTAGATTATCTAAATTTAAAAATATTATTGGAATAAAAGAAGCAACTGGAGATTTATCAAGAATCAATCAAATTAAAAAAATAGTAAAAAATAATTTCTTACTAATTAGTGGTGATGATGCAACAGCACTAGATTTTATACAATTAGGTGGACAAGGAGTAATATCAGTAACAGCAAATATTGCTGCTAAAGAAATGGCAACAATGTGCTCATATGCATTACAAGGTGATTTTGTGAATGCAAGAATTATAAATGAGCGTTTATCTTTATTACATGAAGCATTGTTTATAGAACCAAATCCAATCCCAATTAAATGGTTAGCTAAAGAAATGGGTTTAATAAAAAATGATACTCTTCGTTTACCAATGACTCCAATTTCATCTGCTGGACAGATTCAACTTAAAAAAGCTCTTCAACATGCTAAATTTTAATAAAAACACATTTTTTTTTCAAAAAAAAGTAATTATTTTAAAATTTTTTATTATACTTTCAGTGACTTCTTGTCACTTAAATATTTTACAAAAAAATCATAATATTTTATTTAATAAAAATAATCAAAATCAACTTAAAAAACTAATTATTCCAGAAGAAATAAATGTTCCTACTGAAGATCAAGAATATAAAATACCTTATACAGAAGAAGATTTACAAAAAGAAAAAATTGATATATTTCCTCCTGTATAAATGAATCAGATAAAAAATACATAAAAAATTTCATTGATATACTAAAAATAGGTGCAGATTATCTTAAAAGATTTTCTGCATCATTTGTATTCAAATAAATAATAAATTATTTTTATTTTACACAAGCAATTTCTTCATAATATTTTCATAAATTAAAGTTAATATTTTTAAATCAGATATTTTAACACATTCATTTACTTTATGAATAGTCTGATTAGTTAATCCTAATTCTATTATTTGTGAATTAAATTTAGCAATAAAACGTCCATCTGAAGTTCCCCCATCAGTAGATAAGATTGGTTTATTTTTAGTGATATTTAAAATAGATTCAATTACAGTGTCTATTAGTAATCCTTTTTTTGTAATAAAAGGAAGTCCGGATAAATACCACTTTATTGAATAATTAATCTTATTTTGTTCTAATATTTTTTTAAATTTTGTTTTTATTTGATCTACAGATATTTCATTGCTAAATCGAAAATTAAATTGTACAAATAAATCACCTGGAATTATGTTATTACTTCCATTACCTGAATGAATATTTGGAATGTTTACACTCGTTGGGGAAAAAAAACTATTACCTTGATCTAAAGGTACGGATAATAATTTTAAAATAATAGGCAATCCTTTATGGATTGGATTATCAGCTAAATGCGGATACGCAATATGTCCTTGAACACCTAAAATTTTTAAATCAGCCGTTAAAGAACCACGTCGCCCATTTTTTATAAAATCACCAATTTCATTAGAACTAGTAGGTTCTCCTATGATGCAGTAATCAATTGTATCTTTTTTAGACATTAAATAATCTACTACTTTTATTGTTCCGTCGACAGCAGAAGATTCTTCGTCTGAAGTAATTAAAAAAGATAAACGACCTTTATGATTAGGGTATTTTTTTATAAACCTTTTTGATGCTACTAGCATAGCAGCCAAAGCACCTTTCATATCTGATGCGCCTCGGCCGAATAAAACATCATTCTTCACTAAAGGATGAAATGGATTATTATTCCAATCTTTATATGCTCCAGGTGAAACTACATCTGTATGACCAGCAAAAGTTAAAGTTTTACCTGATCCTCTAGTTGCCCAAAAATTATTTGTATTATTAATATTAATTTTTTTTATTTTAAATCCAAGGTTAGATAAAAAATTTATCATAATATCTTGACAACCTAAATCTTTTGGACTTACAGATGGAATTCGAATTAATTTTTTTGTTAATTCAGTTATTGGGCAAATCATATTTTTCTCTTCAAAATTCTTTTTTGCTAATTTTAAGTATTTTAAAAAATTATTGCAATGGGGCTTAAAGCCCCTAATAACTATTTCTAATAGTTAAAAAATTAATGTTTTAAAAAAGTTTTTGATTTATTAACTATATTTTCTACAGTAAAACCAAACTCTTTAAATAAAACATCAGCTGGAGCTGACTTTCCAAACGTTTCCATACCAATAATTAAACCATTTATTCCTACATATTTATACCAAAAATCTTTTGCACTTGCTTCTATTGCAATTCTTTTAGTAATATAAGAAGGTAATATAAACTCTTTATATTCACTATCTTGTCTATCAAAAACATTGTTAGAAGGCATTGAAATTACACGTACAGAATAACCTAAAGAAACAAGTTGTTTTGCAGCAAGCAAAGTAACTTCAACTTCAGATCCAGTTGATATAAAAATAACATCAATAGGTTTTTTAGAATCATATAATATATATGCACCATATGAAATATTACTTATTTGTTCTTTATTTCTATTAAACTGAAATAAATTTTGACGTGATAAAATTAAAGCTGTTGGACCTTGTTTTTTTTCAATTGCAAACTTCCATGCTATAGCAGTTTCAACTTGATCACAAGGTCTCCATACATCTAGATTAGGAGTCATTCTTAAATTAGCTAATTGTTCTATCGGTTGATGAGTAGGTCCATCTTCACCTAAACCAATAGAATCATGAGTATACACAAAAATATGTTTAGTATTCATTAATGCGGCCATACGAACAGCATTTCTTGCATATTCAACAAACATTAAAAATGTTGAAGTATACGGAATGAACCCACCATGATGCGAAATACCATTAGCAATCGCAGTCATACCGAATTCACGAACACCATAATGAATGTAATTTCCTGATGGATTTTCTGTTATAGAGCAAGAAGATGAACAAATAGTTAAATTGCTAGGAGATAAATCTGCTGATCCACCTATTAGCTCAGGCAATAATTTTACAAATTTTTCTAAAGTATTTTGAGAAGCATTACGACTTGCTATATTTTTTGGATTATTTTGCAATTCAATAATATACTCATTAGTTTTTTTATGCCATGTTATAGGTAATTCTTTTTTAAAACGTCTTAAATACTCTTTTGCAAGATCAGGATATTTTGATTTATATAAAGCAAATTTTTCATTCCATTCTTTTTCTAATTCTAAACCTTGTTCTACAAAGTTCCATTGTTTATAGATTTCTTGTGGAATTTCAAAAGGTAAATAATTCCATTTTAATTTTTTTCTTGTTAAAATAATTTCAGATTCACCAAGAGGAGCACCATGAGATTCTGATGTACCTGATTTGTTTGGCGATCCAAACCCAATAATAGTATTACAAATAATAATAGAAGGCTGATTTTTTACAAGCATTGCTTCTTTAATACTTTTCATAATAGAATTGGAATCATGACCATTAACTTTATCTATTACATGCCAATTATAAGATTTAAAACGCATTACTGTATTGTCTGTAAACCAATTTGATATTTTTCCATCTATTGAAATACCATTACTATCATAAAAAACAATTAATTTTCCTAATTTCAAAGTTCCAGCTAAGGAACAAACCTCGTGTGAGATTCCTTCCATTAAACATCCATCTCCTACAAATACCCAGGTATAATGATTTACTATATCAAAGTTTAAGCGATTAAAATAAGAGCTTAATGTTTTTTCTGCAATAGCCATTCCTACAGCATTTGCCAAACCTTGACCTAATGGACCAGTAGTGGTTTCAACACCTGGCGTTTCTTCTATTTCAGGATGACCTGGGGTTTTAGAATTAAGTGTTCTAAATTTTTTAATTTCTTCTATTGATAAATTATACCCAGTAAGATGCAATAAACTATAAAGCAACATTGAACCATGACCATTAGACAATACAAAACGGTCTCGATTATCCCATTTAGGGTTCTTGGGGCTATGTTTTAAAAAATTTCTCCATAAAACTTCAGCAATATCAGCCATACCCATTGGCATGCCAGGGTGACCTGACTTTGCATTTTGAACTGCATCTATACTTAACATACGAATTGCGTTCGATAATTTGTTTTCTAAAGACATAGATTTTTCCCGAATTTTAATTTTATAAAAAATAAATTAATATTTTATTAAATATTTATATCAATTTTGATATAATTTGTTCTAAAAGAAGTTGGTCTTTACCAAAATTTCTTATACCTTCTGATAACTTTTGAACAGCCATCTCATCTTGATTATGTTCCCATCTAAATTCTGATTCAGTAAGAGGAATAGGTGGTGCAGTAAAAATAGTAGGTGGAATTAATTTTCTATCAAATACTGCATTATTTGATTCAAGCTCTTTTAATAACTCAGGAGAAATAGTTAATCGATCGCATCCGGATAATAATAAAATTTGTTGAATATTTCGAAAACTAGCACCCATAATAATAGTTTTATAATTATGTTTTTTATAAAAATTGTATATTTTACGAACAGAGATCACCCCCGGATCTTCGTTATAAGAAAAATTTGATGTTAAATTTTTAGCCATATACCAATCATAAATACGACCAACAAATGGAGATATTAAAAATACATTAGATTCTGCGCAAGCGCGCGCTTGAGCAAAAGAAAACAAAAGAGTTAAATTACAAAAAATATTATCTTTTTTTAGTTCTTCTGCTGCTTTTATACATTCCCATGTAGCTGCTAATTTAATTAATACTTTTTTTCTAGAAACACCTTGATCTTCATACATTTTAATAATTTTTTTTGCCTTTAAAATACATTTTTCTTGATTAAAAGACAAACGAGCATCTACTTCACTAGAAATGTAACCTGGTATGTATTTTAAAATTTCTATACCAAGATCAACTAAAATTTTATCACTTGCATTTAATAATTGTTCTTTTTTTGAACCACCCTTTTTTTTTGCATATTTTACTGCTTGGTTTATAAATTTTTGATTAGAACTTAAATTTACTGCTTTTAATATTAGAGAAGGATTTGTAGTTGCATCTTCAGGTTTATATTTTCGAATAGAATTTATATCACTTGTGTCTGCAACAATTGTTGTAAATTTTCTTAGTAATTCTAACTGATTCATATATAGCCTTTATTGTTTAAGATAGTAAAAACTGATAAAAATATAAAATGTATTTTTTATTGTGTTAATAATATACATCTCATATATAATTCAAATAATATTTATTTTTATAAAAAAATTAGTATTTCTTTAATATTAAAGAAACATTAGTTCCTCCAAATCCAAAATTATTAGACATTGCCGTCGTAATTTTTTTAGAAATAGTTTTTTGTACAATATTCATATTTTTTGCATAAGGCTCTAATACCTTAATATTAATAGAAGGAGCTATAAAATTATATTGTAGCATTAATAAAATATAAATAATTTCATGCACTCCAGATGCGCCTAAAGAATGTCCAGTTATAGATTTTGTAGCTGAAATCATTGGTTTTTTTTCATTTAAAAAAGATTTTTCAATTGCTTTTAATTCAATTAAATCACCAATTTGAGTAGACGTTCCATGAGCATTTAAATAATCAATAGATAACTGTTTTTTATCTTTTGCTAAATTCATACATCTTAAAGCACCTTCTCCAGAAGGTATAACTATATTATCACCATCAGACGTTGCGGCATATCCAATAATTTCAGCATAAATATTAGCGGAACGAGAAAGTGCTGAATTTAAATCTTCGACAACTAAAATACCTCCTCCGCCTGATATTACAAAACCATCTCGTTTTAAATCGTATACACGAGATGCTTTAGTAGGAATATTGTTGAAATTTGAAGAAAGTGCTTTCATTGAATCGAATTCAGCAGCTAATTCACAACTTACTTCTTCTCCACCACCTGCAAAAATAAGATCTTGTTTGCCAAATTTAATTAATTCAAAGGCATTTCCAATACAATGTGCAGAAGTTGCACAAGCAGAATTAACAGAATAACTTACACCATAAATTTTAAATATAGTTGATAAACAAGCAGAAATCCCAGATGTCATAGATTTAATTGCAGTATATGGGCTTAAGGATCGAAAACCATAACGATTTTTTATAGTATTCATATCTTTGACATAATCTTTACGAGAACCTCCTCCAGAACCAACAATAAGTCCAACACGAGAATTCTTTTGATAATATTTATTTTTTAAATTAGCATCTTCAATAGCTTGCTCCATTGATAAAAAAGCATAAATAGAAGCATCAGTCATAAAACGAGATATTCTTTTACTTATTAAGTTTTTATGTTCTAACTTAATATTCCCCCATACTTGACTACGCATACCTAATTCTTTCATTTGTTCTGAAAAAGTTATTCCAGAACGACCATGATACAAAGAAGTTAAAACTTCTTGTTTATTATTACCAATACTAGAAATAATACCAAATCCTGTAATAACAACTCTTTTCACTTACTTTCCTTATTAATAATAAATTTTTATTAAATCAAATATAAAAAAGATTAAGTTTAATATTATTTATATAATAAATAACAAATTGTTTGATTAAAATAAATATAAAATATATTTGGATAAAAAAAGTGAATTTATTTAAAAATACCGGAATTCTTTATATAGTGCCAACACCTATTGGCAATCTATCTGATATTACTTATCGTGCTTTAGAAATATTAGAAAAAGTTAATTTAATAGCTTGTGAAAATATTCAACATACTAATATTTTACTAAAACATTTTAATATAAAAAATATCTTAATATCTTTTAATAAAAATAATGAAGCTCAAAAAAGTGACAATTTAATTAAACAATTAAACGAAGGAAAATTAATTGCTTTAGTATCTAATGCTGGAACTCCAGTAATAAATGATCCAGGTTATTTATTAATAAAAAAATGTCATCTATTGAATATTAAAATAATTCCTCTTCCTGGGCCTTGTGCAGCTATTACCGCATTAAGCGCATCTGGAATATCTACTCATCGTTTTTGTTATGAAGGATTTCTTCCTTCTAAAAAAAAATTAAGACGAAATTTACTGCATTCTCTAAAAAAAGAAAAACGAACAATTATCTGTTATGAGTCAAAACATAGAATAATTGAAACGATTAAAGATATAATAAATGAAATTGATAAAAATAGACACATAGTAATCGCTAGAGAAATAACAAAAAAATGGGAAATAATTTATGGGAATAAAGCTTATTTAATACTTTCTTGGTTAAAATCAGATATAAATTATTATAATAAAGGAGAAAATGTTATTGTTATAGATGGTTATAAAGAACTAAAAGATACAAATTTTCCAGATAAAGTAATTGATACTTTTATATTATTAAGAAAATTCCTGTCATTAAAGCAATCAGTACTTATTACGTCTAAAATTCATAAAATCAATAAAAATAATTTATATCAATATGCAATAAAAAAAGAAGAAAAGTGACATTGTTATTAAAATAGAATATAATATTTTTAAGAAGTTAACTAAAACAGTCGCTGTTTAGTTGTTAACCTAAAGAGAGGAAAGTCCGGGCTCCATAGAGCAAGGTGCCAGGTAACACCTGGAAAGTGCGAACTTATGACTAGTGCAACAGAAAAAAAACCACCAAACTTAATATTAGATATCATATTATTAAAAACGGAAAGGGTGAAAAGGTGTGGTAAGAGCACACCGCATAATTGGTAACAATTTATGGCATGGTAAACTCCACCTGGAGCAAAGTCAAATATAGGTTATTAAGGTATTGCTCGTACTAAAAAAAAACCTGGGTAGACTGCTTGAATTAGCAAGCAATTGCTAATCTAGATGAATGACTGTTTAAAACAGAACCCGGCTTATCTGTTAACTTCTTAATACAAAATATTTCAAAAGGTAATAAATTTATTACCTTTTTACTTAAATTAATCGATTAGAATTAAAAATTAATTTCCTGAAATCTGCATTTCAGATACCAATATAGAACCACATTGAATCTTATTACGCATATCAATATCATTACTGATACTAAGAATATTAAACCACATATCTTTTAAATTACCAGATATAGTAATTTCATTTACCGGATGTTGAATTTTTCCATTTTCAACCCAAAAACCCATTGCACCTTGTGAATAATTTCCACTAACAATATCTACGCCTTGCCCCATTAGTTCAGTGACTAATAATCCCGTATTCATATTTTTTAATAAATTTTCAAATGATATATTTTGATTAGAAATCAACCAGTTATAAGTTCCTCCAGAATTTCCAGTGCTAATTAATCCTAGTTTACGAGAATTATAACTATTAAGTAACCAAGTTTTTAATATTCCATTTTCAACTATATATTTTATAGATGTTTTTACACCTTCATTATCAAATGGTTTACTTCCTAATCCTTGCGGAATATGTGGATTTTCTATAATATTTAACCAAATAGGAAAAATTTTTTTTTGTAAATCATTAAGTAAAAAAGTAGATTTACGATAAACATTGTCTCCACTGATAGCTGGTACAAGATGAGAAAAAAAATTCGAAGATATTTCTCTTGAAAATATAATAGAAGCTTTCATAGTATTAATTTTTTTAGAACCTAATCGAGAAATAGCACGTTGTGCGGTTCTTTTTCCTAAAATATCAGGTTTTTCTAAATTTTCTATTTTTCTAGAATTAGAATAATAAAAATCTCTTTGCATTGAATTTTTATCTTTTGCAATCATGCAATTATAAGCTGAATAAATAGTAGATTTATATTTTTCTAACATTCCTAAACTATTTCCGAAAACATTTATAGTAATATGATTACTAAAAAAACTTCCTTCACTATTAACAATTCTTTTATCAAATTTAAACGCTTCTTTTTCTGCTATAGAAGCAAAATGAATTCCATTTTTAATATTTAGTTCAGAAGGATAAAATAAATCAAGATCTTGAGCATGAAAACAAAGTAATTTTAATTCTGGTAATCCTACAAAAAAATCAGAAGAAGAATTTTTAGAAATATCCAAAGCAATTTCTAATATTTTTTTAATGCCATTAAGACTGAAATCTCTAGAAGATACACTACCTTTAGAAAACTTGTTATACAAGGTAATAAATAGTGCTCCATCACTGTTAAACTCTACATTTTCTACAATATTATTTCTAACATTAACATTAATTCCTATTGTTTTTTTAATAAAAACTTCAATGGAACAATTAGTTGTTTGTTTTGCTAGTTGTAAAGTATTTTTTACTGTATTTATTAATAAATTTTCTTCGCTTTTAATTTGATGTATTAATTTCATTTGTAACTCCTAAATAATATATATAATATATAAATAAGATATATTAATATTAATTTATCAATAACTGTATAAAAATAATCGTTTTTAAAAACAAATTATTTTTTGAAAATAGGCAATATTTAATTTTTATTTTTTTAAAAAATATAAAAATTTAATAATAAAATATTTTTAAAACATAAAAAGGTGAACATCAATGAATTATAATAAAATCATTGCAGGTGATAATATACCAAATGATATATATGTTATCATTGAAATACCATCTAATTCGTCTCCTATTAAATATGAAATAGACAAAAAATCAGGTTTTCTTTTTGTAGATCGTTTTATATCAACACCAATGTTTTATCCTTGTAATTATGGATATATCAATCAAACATTATCTATGGATAACGATCCTTTAGATGTTTTAGTACCATCTCTATATCCTATAAAATCTCAATCAGTGATTCACTGTAAACCTATTGGAATACTACAAATGAAAGATGAATCAGGAGATGATGCCAAAATTATAGCTGTACCAAAAAGTAAAATTTGTAAAACATATAAATATATTAATGATATTTCAGATATATCAGATTTATTGAAAGAACAAATAGAACATTTTTTTAAATATTACAAAAAAATAGAAACAGAAAAATGGACAAAAATTATAGGATGGGGTAATCATGAAGCTGCAAAATTAGAAATTAGCTCTTCATGTAATCGGTTTAAAAATAAAAAAAATATATAAAAATCTATTTTTAGTCTATTTTTAAAAAATAAAATCTTTTTCATTAATTTTAAAATCAAATAAATAAGATTTTAAATATCCAATTAAATCATATTTAAATAAAAAATAATGCAAATTTAATTGAGAACAAATATTTAATTTTATTTTTGGAAACACAAAAAAAAGAACTTGATTACTATTAAAAAAAATATTCCATTCTATAGAATTAAGAATATTATTTTTTGGCGTTGAATACAATTGAAATAACAGATTTCCTTGTTTTACAAAAATTAATTGATTAATTTTTATATATTTAATTAAATTTAAAGAAGGATAAAAAAACAAAACAATATATTTTAGTATTTTATTACTTTTAATATAAAAATTTTTTAAATGAATATCAGCCAATATATTAGGCTGATATAAAGTTCCTAAAAATTTTATATTCCCAATACATATTCCTTCTATCATTGTTGAATTCGGAATAAAAAAATTCAAAATCGAAGAAGGAAAATTAAATAAAAAACATTTACCTTGTATTTTTTGTTTATGAACAAAATCAAAAATATTTAAAAATCCAAATAATTTTTTATTTTTATTTTTTAATGGATATATTATCCAGTGAGATATAAGATTATTTTTTTTTAAATTTACAAATAATTTAAAAAAAGATATTTTTTTAGAAAAAATTTTACTTTTTATTGTTTTTTGTAATTTTATATTATGAGCATATAAAAATATTTTTATGTTAGAAAGTTTGTATTTTTTCTTTGATATAAATTTTGTTTGAAAAAATAAATTAGTTTTCAAATTAATAGATGAATTAAAAATAGATGAAAATAAAAATTTTTTAACTGCACAAATTTTATAAGTAATAGAATTTTTATGCCTTATTTTATTTTTTTTTATATTTTTATAATTAAATAAAAACATAACTGGATTATTATTTATAATCCATTTTTTATTAAAAGTCGAAATATTTACTTTTTTTAAAAAACCTTTCCAAATTGTAGCGTTATGATTAAATTTTCCATCTACAATAAAATTCATAGTCAAATTTTTATTTTTTAAATAAAAAGAAAAATTTTGACTTGTATTATTCCAATGCATTTTTATGTTTAAATAATCTAAATAAAATTTTAAAAACTTAATTTTTTTTATAGTAAGAGAAATATTTTTTTTAAAATTTTTTTCAGTATTCATATTAATAAACATTTTAATACTATTTAAATAAATTGTATTATTCCAATTTAGTTTTTCCCCTAAAAAAACAGCAGAAATAATAGGTGAAAAATAAAACCCATATATATTTAATGTCGCTGTAATTACACCTTTCAAATTAGGTATAAAATAATCTAAATTATTCGCGTTAATAGATGAACTCACGTTAATAAATTTTGATATTGAACCTGATAAAAAACCTTGATTTTTTCCGGAGAAAAAACTTATTTTGGGTATTTTTATGCCATTAATTTTATTGTAATGCAAAGCGCCTAATACGAATAATTTTTTATCTATTATATTTGCTTGAACATTAAAATTCGGAATATTAATACTATTTATGCCTTTATTAAAATTATTTAATATATTAATATTGCCTTTTAATTTAGAAATATATTGAGTTTTATTTTCTTTTTTTAAATTATCTAATTTATTATTCTTAAGATGTTTAAGCAATGGAGCACAATAAATTTGATTTAAAGAAATATTTTTTAAATTTCCATTACCAAAAATATTTAAAATAACTGATGGCATACCTGATATGCTAATAATATTTTTTAATGATAAATAATAATTATTAACGGTTCCTTTTAAAATTACATTAAAATTTTTTGAATTAAGTATTAAATTTTTCTTTATTGGTAATGATAGACGGTGAATATATAAGTTAATATATATAGGATGATTTAAATTATTTAATAATATTTTTCCATATAAATTAAGTTTAAAAAAATCATCAAATTTTAATTTAAATATAAATTTTTTATTAAAACTACCTCGAAATAAAATATTTTTAAATTTTTGATGAAAAAATTTAATTTTTTTACATTGTATAGATATTAAATTTATATTTACTGGAAATGAAAATTTTTTGTGCTCTAAAAAAAAATATAAAAAATCATTTATTTTTTTTTTGTTAAAAATATTTTGTTTATTTAAAAAATACTGTTGATTATCTTTTTTGCAATTTAAAAAAATAAAATCGATACAAGTACGAAGTACAGTAAAATGATTATTAATTAATTTTGCTCCACTATTAATATTTGATAAAATTATATTTATATTTTTTGATTTTAGTAAAATTTTATCAAAATGAATTTTTTTTAACACAATATAATTATTAAAAAAAATATTTTTTTTTAATATATTTTTTTGAAAATATTTTGTTTTTAAAGAAAATAAATTATTTTTATTAAATGAAAAAATTAAGTTTTTTGTTTCAATTTTCTTAAAAATTTTATGATCTTTAAATAAAGATTTTGGATCAATTAATATATGAATATTAGTAGCTTTAATAGACGTTCCTAAAAAATCATAAGTAATGTTTTTCAATGTAAAATCACGCCAATTACCTGACATTACTTCTGTTTTTAATCCCCAAAAAAAATAATTTGTAATATTAAAAAATAATTTAAATCCAAAATTACTTTCTAATAAAAATACTATTAAAAAAATTAAACTAGAAAAAAAAATCAAAGATTTAGATAAATATCTCTGATATATACTCATATAAATCATCCTAAATTAAAAAATTAATTAGTACTTGAAAATATAAAACTATATATTATATTAATTTAAATAAAAAATTTTATATCTTTAAATAAAACAACTATTTAATTTTCTTTTTTTTTTATAGTAAAATAATACAAAATACATAATTATTAAATTAATATATAATTTATATTGTTATATTACTTAGTAATTTTTTTAAATTAAAATAGTACAAAATTAATTCTAGGAAAAATTTTATATGTCTCGTATATGTCAAGTTACCGGAAAAAAACGGATGATTGGTAATAATAGATCACATGCTTTAAATGCGACAAAAAGAAAATTCTTACCAAATATTCAAAATCATCGTTTTTGGATCCCAGAACAAAAAAGATTTATTAAATTGCGTGTATCTGCTAATGGAATGCGTTGTATTGATAAACATGGAATCGAATCAATTCTAAAAAAAATAAAAAATAAAAAATAAGGGCATAAAATGGCTAAAAAAAATAGAGAAAAAATAAAAATGATTTCTTCTTCAGGAACAGGACATTATTATACTACTACTAAAAATAAAAGAAATACACCTGATAAACTCGTACTTAAAAAATACGATCCAACTATTCGAAAACATGTGTTGTATAACGAAGGAAAAATTAAATAGATAAAATTTAAAAATATTATTATAAAACTAAAGTATAATTTAACATAAATTATACTTTATAAATAATTTACTAATTTTAAAATACTGACTAGATTACAAAAACTATACTTTTAAAAAAATATCAGATAAAAATAAAATTAATTGACTTAATAAATTATTAAAAATAGGAAAAGAAATAGATATTAAATAATACAACACTATTATTCCTATTAATAAATTTAATGGAAAACCAATAGAAAAAATAGACATTTGAGGAGATAAACGATTTAAAATACTCATTATTAAATTAGATAATAATAAAAATATTATAATTGGTAAAACAAACATAATACTATTTAAAAAAATATTACTAGAAAATTTTAATAAATTTAAAAAAACATTACTGTTTAAAAAAACAACATTAATAGGTATACTATAAAAAGTATTAATTAATATAGATATTAAATAAAGATGCGCATTAACCGACAAAAATAAAGAAAGCATTAAAACATTTAATAAACGAGATATTATAGAAACACCAATGTTGCTATTCGCATTAAAAAAAGTTGCAAATGATAATCCCATTTGCAATCCTATAAGTTCTCCTGAAAAATTAATTGTAGCAAACAAAAATTGACAAGTAAACCCTAAAGTAATACCAATAAAAATTTGTTGTAGCAAAAGTAATAAACCAGAAAAAGAAAACATTTCGATATTTATTTTTGGTAAAAATGGAAATACTATCCAAGTAATTAATATAGATAAAACTATTTTAGTTTTTTTATTTATATGCTGATCATTAAAAATTGGGGCAGTTGAAAAAAATGCTAAAATACGAACTAAAGGCCAAAAAAAACTACTTATAATCGTTAGTAACTGTAAATTATTAAATATTAACATTATTTTATAATTACTGGTATATTATTAAACAAGTTATGCATATAATCTAACATAACACCTAACATCCAAGGACCAAATATAGCAATTGTAGCTAAAATAGAAATTATTTTAGGAATAAATGAAAGAGTTTGTTCATTTACTTGCGTAGCAGCTTGTAATATACTAATAATCAAACCACTTATTAAAGCAGATAATAATAATGGAGATGCAATCATTAATGCAACTTTCATAGCTTGACTAAATAAAACCATTACATATTCAGGAGTCATAAAAAATCCCATTAAAAAATTACATATTAAAACTTTGCGATAGCGAAGTTACTAATAATTGCCATCCATCTACTAACACAAACAACATTAATTTAAAAGGTAACGAAATCGTTGAAGGAGGAACCATCATCATGCCAAGAGCCATTAAAACGCTAGCAACAACTAAATCGATAATTAAAAAAGGTATGAAGATAGTAAAACCAATTTGAAAAGCTGTTTTTAATTCGCTTGTAATAAATGAAGGCAACAAAATTCGCATAGGTATGTCGTTTTTATCTTTATAGTAAGAAATATGTGCTATTTTCGAAAATAATTCTAAATCAGATATTCTTGTTTGATTTAACATAAATTTTTTCAATGGAATTGAACCTTTTAAAATAGCTTCGTCCATATTGATTTGTTCCTTACTAAAAGGAATATAAGCTTCTTCATAAACTTTCTCAAAAGTTGGAGACATTATAAAAAAAGTTAAAAAAAGCGCTAAACCTAATAATATTTGATTAGGAGGGGCATATGGAGTTCCTAAAGCGTTTCTTAGTAATCCAAAAACAATAATAATTCGGGTAAAACTAGTCATCATTAAAAGAAAAGCTGGAAGAAAAGTAAGTGCAGTTAAAAAAACTAAAGTTTGTATAGGTAGCGACCAAGTTTGAGTTCCATCATTTAAATTATGAATCGTTGGTCCGGGTATATCAGCATAAACCAAGGAAGAAAATAATAATAAAAATAAAAATGGAATAGTTTTATAAAGCATTGTTTTTTTCAAAAACATTTTAGTAAAATTTTTGAAAAAATCGTAACAATTTTTTTTTGGCAACATAATTTTTTCTTCTTTACTAGGTAACTCGTCTTTTAATTGAGATGTTAATGTATGCAGATGAGTAATATTAGTTTTTGTTACACCTAATATTAATTTTACCTTTTCTATTTCTATCATGACAATAGCTTCATTGGATCCTAATGATATTTTTTCTATAATATTTATATAAGAATTTTTTTTATTTTTGTTTAATGAAATTTTTTTTATAATCCAACTTAAAACTAATATTAATAATATTATTTGTCCTAATGAACTAGCTATTTGAAAAAAATTGATATTATTAAATACTGATTGGGAATTATTTAATGTTAATTGTGATTCAATATTATTTTTCATAAAATTCAAATTTATCAATTCATAGTATTTAAAGAATTTTTTATATTAATAATTCGCACACCATATGTGTTTTCTGACATAACAATTTCACCAAGCGCAACTAATTTGTCATTAGCAAAAATTTTTAAAGGCTCCTCTTTTTGTGTGTTTAAAAAAAGCATACTTCCTTTTGAAAAATTTAGTAGTTCTCTTATTTTAATTTTTGTTCTACCTAATTCTATAGTGATATTTACAGGTATATCAAATATTATTTCTTTTTTATTGTTTATTTTCTCAGAACTAACAGATATTTTTTTTTCAAGGTTATTTACTTTTTGAACGTTTTCATTTTGAACGTTTTCATTTTGAACGTTTTCATTTTGAACGTTTTCATTTTGAACGTTTTCATTTTTTTTTCATTTTGAACGTTTTCATTATTTTGAATAAAATTATTAATTTTTTCAGAATCATCTTTTTTTTTCAATTTATTCATTAAAAAACTCCTCACATTTATTTGCATCTAAATTTTTATGTATAAATTTATTTAAAAAAACAACTAATTTTTCATCAAAAATTTTATATTTACCTAAAAAAATGGGTGTTTTTTGCGTAGATACAATTACTTTATCAGGACTATCAATCAGTAAAACATCCCCTATAGATAAACTATTATATTTTATTTTAGAAGATATTATTAATTCAGAAACAAGATCTAATTTAATATCATATAAATCAATAATAGAAATATTTTTATCAGCATTTATATTTTTTATTAAAGACTTTTTATTATTTTTTGAAGAAATTGTTTTCTGAAAATTGCGCTTCATTATTGAAAGAGGAAATAAAATACTTAAAAAAATTTCTACATTATTAACACTTAAACTAAAATAATTAGTTATATAATTCTCTTTCATAAAAAGATTTTTTTCAATATCAAAAATTTTTACATGTGAAGCTTTTATATCAATAGAAAAAAATTTTTTAAAAGATTTGCAATAAGCGTTAAAAATTAATTTTAATATTTTTTGAGCAATAATTTCTTCTGTATATGTAAGATTTCTTTGTTTGGTAATTTTTTCTGTACAGGTACCATTTCCTCCAAATAACAAATCTATAAAAACAGACAAAAAATTATCTGAAAAAAATATATAAGATTTTTTATTTAAATTTAATATTTCTATTTCATTGGAA
Source organism: Buchnera aphidicola (Aphis craccivora) (assembly GCF_005082145.1). Taxonomy (NCBI): domain Bacteria; kingdom Pseudomonadati; phylum Pseudomonadota; class Gammaproteobacteria; order Enterobacterales; family Erwiniaceae; genus Buchnera; species Buchnera aphidicola. Next base: position 82,596 of record NZ_CP034897.1, on the reverse strand, counting down.
AATAAATATTTTATATTTCTATCATTATCTGTATAAGAGTTTGCTTTAATAGAAAAAAAATTCAATTTTACATGATTTTGAACAAAATTTGAAAAATATATTATTATTTTCTTTATAAATTTTTCATTTATTGTTTCTAATATTTTAATTTCATCTATATTCAAAATATTATGTATTTCTTCTTTTCCATTAATAACTTTATTTACAATATTAAAATAATTACTTTTGCCCATTTATTATATACCTTATAGGTAAAAATGGTGAAAATTAAATTAAAACTTGTTTTTTAAGTTTTAAATATAATTAGAATTTTAAATATATGTTTTTATAAAAATTAAACATACATATCAATAACTTTCTTTTGTGTGAAATTTTTATAAAAATTTTTAATTATGCTAGAGATTTTGGGTTTATATTCTGAAATAAATAAATTTTTATTTTTTTCTAAATTAAAAGAGTTGGAAATATTGACTTTTTTTAAAAAAATACCATTTTTATTTAAAGAATCGCGTAAAAATGGAATACAATTATTTAAAAAATTTTTAATTTCTATATGATCCGAAATAAATTTTAATTTCGCTTGATCATTTTTCATTTGAATTTTTACATATATTGAACCTAAAAATTCTGGTTGTAAACGAATTTCAGCTTTGTTTTCTTTATTAGAAATAGAAAATAAAACTTGTTGACTAATTGCTTTTTTCCATTGAATATTTTCTTTTTTGTTTAAAATAAACATTGTTTTTTTATTTAATTTAGAAAAATTATTTTCATTTGTTTTTTTTAAAGAATTTACTTCACAAATAGAATATTGATTTTTATGTGTATTTTTAGAAAAAATCATATTAGATATATTATTTATGCAATTTTTAAAATGTATAAAATTTTTACTATTTTTAATAAAGTTTGTTTTTCGTTTTATAATATTTAAATTACTGATTTCATTGAAGGTACGTTTATTGCAGGATTTTTTCGATAAATTATCTATATTATAATTACCATATAAAATACATTTATTTTTAATATCCATTGAGTTTTTTAATATTCCATTATTTTTGGTTTTATAATTTTTTTTATTTTCTTCTAAATTAAATTTTTCTTTGTTTTTTAAATAAGCATAAGATTTTAATTTAATATTTTCATCTAATTTTTTTTTTTGATTTTTTATACCATCGTTTTTTTTTACATAAAAACTATTATTCATATTTTTTTTATTTAAAATATTTAATAAATTATTTACTATAAAATTAGTAGATATAATATTTTCATCATTTTTTTTCTTTTGTTTTGTAGAAGTATTATCAAATTTAATTTCTTTATTTAATAAATGTTGTTTGCATTCATTTACAATAGATTCATAAAAATTAAAATTAGTAAGATCACAATAAATATTGTGATTTGAATTTAATAAAATATTTTTTTTTAATAAAATATTATTGAGATGACTTAACATTAATTACTGCCTTTTTTAATATATTTAAATTGAGAAAATTCATCGTTAACAATATTTTCTTTTAAAATTCGACGTTTTTTAAATGTTATTTTGTTTTTTTGATTTAAATAATTCCAAGTTTTTAACTTAATCTTATTTATAAACCATTGATCTATATTTTGTTTAATCGTTTCTTCATATTTTTTAATAATATTGTTATTTTCTTCAACTGCACTATATAACATAAAAATAAAGTTATTATATATTTTCCAATGATCAATAGATATTCCTAATTTAAGTTTAATATTTAATTTTTCAATATATTCATTTCGAAAATTAATTAATAATTTTAGTTGTTCAATATGTTTTTTTTTTGATTATATAAATTTTGAATATGAATTGTTTGTTGTTCTATTTTTTTATTCTCTATACTTTCTAAAATAGAAAAAAAAATTTTTTTATATTTCATAATAATATATCCTATTAAATTTTTTAAATAAGATAAATAAATGTAAAAATTTGAATAATTTTAATTAAATATTTGATTTAATTTTTCACAAGAAACTAAATAATCGATTTTTTCTGATGGTTTTTGTTGTAAAAACTTTTCTAAATTTTTCCATTTATTAATAGCTTCATCTAAAACCAAGTCATTACCTTTAACGTAAGCTCCAATATTAATTAAATCTTTATTTCTTTGATAAGAAGCTACTAATTTTTTAAAATAGCAAGCTTTTAAATATTGTTCTTTAGTGATAATTTCTGGCATTACACGACTAATAGAAGACTCAATATCAATAGCAGGATAATGTCCTAAATCAGCATAATATCGAGATAATACAATATGACCATCAAGTATAGAACGACAAATTTGTGAAACAGGATCTTGATCTTCATCATTTTCAGTTAGAACTGTATAAAACGAAGTAATAGATCCTTTTTTATCTGTATTTCCTGAACGTTCTACTAAAATAGGAATTTTAGAAAATACAGAAGATGGATATCCTCTAGAAACTGGTAATTCACCTAAAGATAATGCAACTTCTCTTTGAGCCATTGCATAACGAGTTAAAGAATCCATAATCAACAAAACATTTTTATCTTGATCTCGAAAATATTCAGCTATGCTTGTAGCATATGACGCAGCTTCAATTTGTAATAAAGGGGAAGTGTCTGCTGGTGCAGCAATTACTACAGATTTTAATAGTCCATCTGGTCCTAATACATTTTCAATAAAATCCTTTACTTCTCTTCCTCTTTCTCCAATTAATCCTATTACTACTACATCTGCTTTTGTATATTTTGCCATCATGCCAAGAAGAATACTTTTACCAATTCCTGAACTTGAAAAAATTCCTATTCTTTGTCCTCTTCCAATAGTTATCAATCCATTTATAGCACATATCCCTGTATCTAATATTTCATTAATTGGTTTTCTACTTAATGGGTTAATATGCTTTTTTTCAATTACAGAAAAACACTTTGAATCTAACTCGGGAAGTCCGTCTAATGCATGTCCTTTAGAATTCAATACTCTTCCTAATAAACTTGTTCCTAATGGAACTTTTTTAATAAATATATCTAAATTTTTAAATGTTTTTAAAAAAACTTTAGCACCAGGTAAAATACCATAAGTTTCTTCAAAAGAAAATAATAACGTTTTTTCTTTATTAAATCTCATAACTTCAGCTGAAATATTTAATACTTTACCATCTATAATTCTTTCAATAATACACTCAGCTCCAATAGGAGCTTTTAAACCTATCACTTCTAATACCAAACCGTTTATACTAATGACGTGACCATATATAATAATATCAGAAAGATTATCTATTTTATTTTCAAAAGAAGTAATTTTATTAAATAATTTAGAACATTTTAATTTCATTAATGCCCCTCTTCTTCAAGAATAATACGATATACTTCTTTCCATCTAGCATAGATAGTAGCATCTATATCACTCTGTTCAGAGTGAATTTTAAAACTATTAGGATCAATGGTTTTATTACAAATTAATTCCCATTTATTGTTTTTAGATTGTTTTAAAAGTTTTTCTAATATTTTTTTGTTATTGGGATGAATAACTAATTGTGGTTTTTTTAAAAAAAAATTATCACTTTTAATAATTTTTTTTATTTTTTTTAATAAAATTGATTCATTAATTAAAAATTTTTCCCCAACAATATACGAAGCAACTATTAAAACTGTTTTTAGTAAACGTGAAAATAATGTTTCTTCAAATAAAGAAATTGCAGATTCAAAATTTGAACATAAATCTCGCAATTTATGATTTAATAAAGTATATTCATTTTCTTTTTCTTCAAGATTGTTTTTTAATTTTAAATAATCTAATTCATTATTAAAAGATTTTTTTTTGATTTTATCTAATTGTTTAAATTCATTCGTTAATTTATTTTTTTTTAAAGTAGAAAAATCTGTTTCTTTTAATATTTCTATATCTCGAAAAAAATCGTAATTTTTTTTTGAATTATTTAAAAAAATTTTTTCTGGATTCCATTTTTTCCATTCTTTTTTTAAATCTAAATTAGACATAATACTTTCCTAAATTTTCTAATGAAAACATACCATAATCTAAAATATTTTTAATCATCATTAAAATTAGTTTTTGTTCATTTTCTATAGCTATTTCAGAAACATAAGATTTTTCCTTTAAACAAAGTAATAATCTTGTTGATTTTTCTTTATCCATATTACGAAAAAATTTATTTCTAATAATGTCACTAGTACCTTGAAGTGCAATATATAGTTTTTCTTCCTCTAAATGGTTTACTAAACATTTAATAATGCTATCATCAACACTTAATATATTTTCAAATAAAAATAATTCTTTAATAATTTTATTAAATAATTCTTTATTAAAAAATTTAATCTTTTTAAGTAAATCTTTTTCATTTTCTATATTCATAGAAGATAAAATTTTAGCAACAGTTTTTATACCTCCCTTATCTGAAAAAGTGAACTTTTTCTTTTTTAGGAAATCGTTAATAATATCTTTTAATTCAATAAATTTGGTTTCTTCAAGCCCATTAAAAACAGAAATTTTCATTATAACTTCAATACGTTTTTCTTTGCTTAAATAAGACAAAACTTGAGCTGCTTGATTTTTATTTAAATATACTAGTATTGTTGTAATAATTTGAGAATGCTGTTTTTCTAATAAATCAGCTAATTTATCAGGTTTCATTAGATTGAGAGATTCAATAGACATTTTAATGTTTCTTGTTTCTAACGCGTCATTTAACAAAACATTGGCTTTTTTATCGCCTAGTGCTTTGATTAACATATCAGATATATATTCATCATTATTGTTATAAACTAAATTATTATTTTTCATAAAAAGATTATAACATTCAGTTAATACTTGATTTAATGTTGTATTGGAAAACTGATTAATATTAACCATAGACGTAACTAATTCTTGAATTTCAAAAGGAGTTAAATATTTTAATACTTCTGATGCTTGATCAGCTCCTATTGACATTAATAAAAGAGCACTTTTCTCGATACCATTTAAAGTCATTTTTTATCACTCATCCATTGACGAATAATCGACGCTATAACACGTGGATTTTGATTAGATATATTACAAATTTGATGAACTAAATTATCTGTATTTTCTGTATTTAAGTTTTTGAAAACTTTTGTCTTAACATTATTTGCTGATTCATTTTCGTTAGAGTTTACAATTTCTTTTTTTATATTTCTTTTATCTAATCTTTTATTTTTAAAAGTATTTTTTGAAAAAGAAAAAATATATTTTTTTAGAAAATATAAAAGAAATAAAGCTAAAATGCACCATGGTATTAAAATTGAAAAAGTATTAAAAATATTAGGTTGATTAAAATTATTAAATTTAGTAAAAGTATTTTTATTGTCATACGCAGCAAAAGGCTCATTGATTACATGTACGCTATCACCTCTGATTTTAGAATAACCTATTGATTCACAGACTAAATTTTTAATATTTTTTATTTGTTTTGAATTTAAAGGAACTGCTTTTCCAGTTTTATTTTGAATAAAATTTACAACTACTGCAGCAGATAATCTTTTAACTTCTCCAACATTCATTTTGATATGTGATAAAGTATGATTTAATTCATAATTAATTGTATCATCATGATTAATAGTAGAATTGGAATTTATAAAGCTACCTTTAAATGGTTTATGATTTTTTACAGTATCAGATTTTTTAGCTTTATTATAGTTACTATTGGGTAAATTATTTCGAAGAGAATAATGATTTTCATCGTTGTCTTTTTTACTTTTTATCTTATCATTAATGCTAGTTTGATGAGAACGAATTGATTGATCTTCATAATTTGTGTTAGGTTCATATTTTTCTCGTGTTTTTTCTTGAGAATTAAAATCAATTTGTGCGGTTACTTGAGCATGTACGTTGCCAACACCAAATAATGGTTCTAAAATACTTTGAATTTTATTAGCATATCTTGATTCAATTTGTTCAGAATATCTTAATTTTACATCATTTATTTGATTTGATTCTAATGAAGTATCATTTAATAGCTTACCAAATTCATCAACTATAGTTATATTATCTACGGATAAATCAGATATACTATTAGAAATTAAATGTAATATAGCATTTGTTTGGTTTGAATTTAATGCCGTTCCAGATTTTAAACTTAAAATAACTGAAGCTGATGGTTTTTTTTTATCTTGTAAAAATAAAGAAGATTTTGGAATTGCTATATGTATTCTTGCATTTTTTACAACATTAATTCTTTCTATAGTACGAGCTAATTCACCTTCTAAAGCTCGTTGATAGTTAATTTGTTCATTAAACTGACTAATACCAAATTTTTCTTTATCCAAAATTTCAAAACCTACTCCACTACGAGGTAAATTTTTTTCTGAAAAGTGTAAGCGTAGATCGTAAATCTGATTTTTTGGAACTAATAATTTTTTAGAGTTTTCAGAAAACTGATAAGGAATTTTCATCTGGTTTAAGTAATCAATAATAAATTCACTATCTTCAATAGACAGGTTATTATATAAAATTTGATAATCAGAAGATTTTCTCCAGACAGAAATTGAAATCGTAGTAATCACCGCAAGCGCTAATAAAATTATTAAAACACGTGCATTTTTAAAAAAATAAGATAAAAAATTACTAAATTTGTTTTTCTCTTCTGAAATTGATTCTTCTATAGCACTAAAATTCATAACATCTTCCTAATCTAGTAAATAATTTTAACTATAATTGAGTAACAATTAAATTTCACTTGAAATAAAAAAAATTCCTGATAAATTACCTAGAACATAAAATATTAATCTTTATAAAAGATATGATATTATTAAAAAGTCAAAAAAAGTAAAAATTTAGAGGAAGATATGTTTATTGATAACATTCATAATCAAAATATTTATACTAAGATTAATTTTTTAGATGAAAACAAAAAAAATATTAAAGAATCTGATAATTTTACTCAATTTTTTCAAAACGCATTAGGAGAAATTAATAATATTCAAAATAATGCAAAAAAAAATATTGAAAAGTTTGAATTAAATCCATCTTCTATCTCTTTAAATGACGTAATGATAAATTTGCAAAAATCTTCTATTTCTATAGAATTAGCTATTCAAATTAGAAATAAAATTATTTCAGCTTACAAAGAAATAATGAGTCAACAGATCTAAATTAAAAACGCTGTGCTAATCATTTTGCACAGCATTTTAAAGATTTTTTTAAAGAAATATTAAAATTATTTAATAAAAAATATTTAAAATTTGAAAATTATTTAAATTTTTGGAGCTAAGCGGAATTGAACCGCTGACATTTTGCATGCCATGCAAACGCTCTACCTACTGAGCTATAGCCCCAAAATTATTACAATATAAAAACACATGAATTCTGTCAATTTATTTTTCTATAAAATGCTTTTTATATTAAAACTAATCAATTTTTTAAAATAAAAGTATTCAATTTAATATTATAAAAAATATTTGAATAAACTATTTAGTTAATATTTTTATTTTTTGTTTTTTCTATAAAAATTATTGCTTTTTTAAATCTTGATAAAGTTTTTTCTTTTCCAAGCAAAAAGATTATAGAAATTATATTTGGTGAATGCATACTTCCTGTTAACACAACTCTCAATAATATATTTATTTCTTTTAACTCAATATTTGATTCTATAGATTGATTATTAATAACTTTAGATAATACCTCGATTGTCCAAAAAGAAAGCTGTTTTAATTTATTGTAAATTTCTTTTAAAATATAAAAATTTTTTAGAATCAAATATTTATTATCAGATTTTATATTAAAAAATTTAAATTCTTCATAAAAAAATCTAAAGGAATATGCGATATCTTGCAAAGTATGAAAACGATTTTTGTACAAATTTAATAAACATTCTAAATTAGGTCCGCTTTCTATATTTATATTTTCATTTTTCATATAATCTTTTAAAAGATTAGCAACATAACTTAATGGTAAATTATTAATATAATATTTATTTAGCCATAATAATTTTTTCATACTAAAAGTACTTGCAGATTTATTAATAGCATCTAAATTGAATAACTTTTTTAATTCTGAAATAGTAAAAATTTCTTGATTTCCATGAGACCAGCCTAATCGTATTATATAATTAATTAATGCTTCTGGTAAAAACCCTTTTTTATTATACTCAATAATATTTTCAGCATTTTCTCTCTTAGAAAATTTTTTTCCATTTTCGTTTAGTATCATAGAAACATGTGCATAAATAGGTATTCGTGCTTTTAAAGATTTTAAAATATTAATTTGACGAGGTGTATTATTAATATGATCTTCTCCACGAATAACATGCGTAATATTCATATCTAAATCATCAATTACAACACAAAAGTTATAAGTAGGAATACCATTTGAACGTTGAATGATAAGATCATCTAACTCTATATTATTAAAAGTAATTTTCCCTCTAATCTTATCTTCAAATGTTACTTTTCCAAAAGTAGGATTTTTAAATCGTATTGTATATTGCTTATTAATATTATATTGGGTTTTTAAGTTTCTACAAACTCCAGTATAACGTGGTTTTTTTCCTTCAGAAATTTGTTTAGAACGTTCTTCTTCTATTTCTTTTGGTGAACAATAACACTTATATGCATTTCCTGTTTTTAACATAATTTCAATTACTTCTTTATAGCGTTTTAATCTTTCAGTTTGAAAATAAGGACCTTCGTCCCAATTTAATCCCAACCATTTTAAACCTTGAAAAATAGATTGAACTGATGACGAATTAGACCGTTCAAAATCAGTATCTTCTATACGGAGTACAAACTTGCCATTATGACGACGAGCAAATAACCAAGAATACAAAGCTGTACGAATGCTTCCAATATGCAAATTCCCAGTAGGACTAGGTGCGAAACGAGTTTTAACTTTCATATATTCCTTGAAATATTTTAAAAATTTTATACAAAGTTTTAAAATACATTTTGTATGTAATAAATATAGATAATTATTTAATCATAATGATTAAAATTACAACAAACAAATAATGTTTTAAAAAAAAAGATTGACTCTAATTTTCTTATCTTTACAATATAAACTATACAAGGGTGATTAGCTCAGTTGGTAGAGCTCCTCCTTTACACGGAGGAAGTCGGCGGTTCGAGTCCGTCATCACCCAAAAAAATACTTTGGGTCGTTAGCTCAGTTGGTAGAGCAGTTGACTTTTAATCAATTGGTCGCAGGTTCAAATCCTGCACGACCCAAAAATAAAAAATTTTAATTAATACTTTTTAATAAAGTATAAAGTTCTTTTTCATTAATCATCTGAATATTTAATTTTTCTGCTTCTAAAAATTTTCTACCAACTTTTTCTCCAAATATTAATAATTTTGTTTTTTTAGAAACTTTATTACCAATACGAGCACCTAATTTGATCAAAATTTCTTTTAATTCATTTCTAGAGTATTCTTTAAAGATGCCTGTTATAACAATATCTTTGTTAAAAATATGTTCTATTTTAGCGTTAAAAAAATTTTTACTATACGGAATAATACTTAATATTTCTGTTAATTTTTTGACTAATTTTTTGTTTTCAGAAATAGAAAAATAGTTAAATATATTATTAGCTACTACTTTTCCTATGCCATCTATTAATTCTAGCTCTTGTTTCGAAGCATACATTAAATTATTAAAAATATTAAAGTAATTAGATAGTTTTTGTGCTACAACTTCACCTACAGAAAAAATTCCTAAAGCATAAATAAAACGACTCATGGTAGTTTTTTTGGATTGCAAAATAGTTTTAATAATTTTAACACTCTTTTTTTTACCTATATTTTCTATATTTTTTAATTGATTTTCTGTAAGATAAAAAAAATCTATTAAATTTAAAACAATTTTTTTTTGAATTAATTCATTAATAACTTTAGGACCTAATCCATTAGCATTTAATGCATTCTTCGAAAAAAAATGACAAAATATTTTTTTTTTCTGAGCATCGCATATTAATCCAGAAAGACAACGTATTATTTTTCCTCCTTTATTTGAAATTAATTTTGAATTACAAACTGGACAATAAATTGGAAAAAATATTTTTTTTGCATTTTCAAGACGTTTGCTTTTAATAACATTTACAATTTTAGGTATAACATCCCCAGAACGCTGTATAATAATATAATCATTGAAATATAAATTTAATCTATTAATTTCATTTTTATTATGCAAAGAAGCTTTTTTAATCAACACTCCTGAAATATAAACTGGATTAAAATACGCTACTGGTGTGATAACCCCTGTTCTTCCAACTTCAAATTTTACATCATTTAATTTAGTAATTTCTTCTTTAGATGGATATTTAAAAGCAATAGCCCATCTAGGTGATTTATTATTAGAGCCTAATTTTTTTTGTAAATAAAGTGAATTTACTTTAATAACAATACCATCTATATCAAAGTCAAATAACAAACGATTTTTTTCAAATTTTTTATAAAAATTTAATATTTCCAAATGATCAGAGCAAACTAACATGTCTTTATTAATGGGGATTCCCCAATTTTTAAGTTGTATAAGTACCTCATAATGCGTTTGAAAAAATTTTATTTCTTCAAAAAAATTAAATCCATGACAAAAAAACATTAGTTTTCTTTTAGCTGTAATTGTAGAATCGATTTGTCTTAATGATCCAGCAGCCGCGTTTCTAGGATTAGAAAAATATTTTTTTTTAATTGATAATCCTTTATTATTCAACTTAAAAAATTCAGATTTTAACATAAAAACTTCACCTCTCACTTCTAATCTTTTCGGTATATTACTTCCTTTTAATTTTATTGGAATAGATTTAATTGTTTTTATGTTTTGTGTAACATTCTCTCCTAAATAACCATCGCCTCGAGTTGCTGCTCGAACTAAAGTACCAGATTCATAAATCAAACTAACTGCTATCCCATCAATTTTTAACTCACAGCAAAAATCTATTATATAGTTAGCTGTAAAATTTTTTTTAATTCTATTTTCAAATTTTAAATATCCATTTAAATGAAATGTGTTTTCTAAAGATAACATAGGAAAAAAATGCGTTACTTTTTTAAATTTATCAAGTAAATTTGAACCTATTTTTTGAGTAGGAGAATCAGGAGTAATAAATTCTTTGTATTTTAATTCTAAATCATATAATTGATTTAATAAATAATCATACTCTGAATCAGAAATCATAGGTTTGTCTAAAGTATGATAAAAATAATCATATTTCAAAATTTTTTTACGTAGTTCGTCAATTTGATATTTAATTTTTTTCATAAATATACTAGAGAATAAATTAATATAAAAAATTCAAATTTTATTAAAAGTTTTAATTAAAAATATTGATATTTTTTATAATATAATTATTAAAATATAAAAAATATTTTATTTTTACATATATATCCATTATAAAAAATAAAATTTTTATTATATTAATAGGTTAAAAGAATATTATTTTATACACTAAATATATATAAAAGATAAAATAATATAAAAGTTAATATTAAATTAAAATATACTATTTATTAAGTAATAATACAGAAATAAATAAAATACTTAAAAAATTAAATAAAATTAAATTTTATCAACTTATAAAAATAAATTTTTCTAATTATTATACAAAGTATAATAAAAAAATATAAAATTAAAAAATTTTAAAAAACAATAAAATTTAATTACAAAATATTTATATTACATACTATCAATTTAAAAAATGGAAAAAAATGAGTAAAATATACAAAGATAATTCATTAACTATTGGAAATACACCACTTGTTCGCTTAAATAGAATAGGAAATGGAAATATTTTAGCAAAAATAGAATCTAGAAATCCAAGTTTTAGTGTTAAATGTAGAATTGGTGCTAATATGATATGGGATGCAGAAAAAAAGGGAAATTTAAATAAGAATGTTACTTTAATTGAAGCTACAAGTGGAAATACAGGAATAGCTTTAGCATATGTTGCAGCAGCTAGAAACTACAAGTTAATTCTTACAATGCCAGAATCTATGTCAATAGAAAGAAGAAAACTGCTAATATCTTTAGGTGCAAAATTAATATTAACAGATAGCACTAAAGGAATGAAAGGAGCTATTTCTAAAGCTAATGAAATTGCATCATCGAATAAAAAACAATATTTATTGTTACAACAATTTGAAAATCCTGCTAATCCAGAAATACATGAAAATACTACTGGACCAGAAATTTGGAATGATACAAATGGAAACATAGACGTATTAATTTCAGGAGTAGGCACAGGAGGAACAATCACAGGAGTTACAAGATACATAAAAAATACCAAAAGAAAAAAAAATTTTACTAGTATTGCTGTAGAGCCTTTAGAATCTCCTGTAATTACACAGTTTTTATCAGGAAAAAAAATAACTCCTGGACTACATAAAATTCAAGGTATAGGAGCTGGTTTTATTCCTAAAAATTTAGATTTAAGTTTAATTGATAAAGTAATTACAATATCAAGTGAAGAATCAATATTACATTCTCAAAACATAATGAAAAAAGAAGGAATATTAGCTGGTATTTCTTCTGGAGCTGCTATCGCGGCAGCTTTGAAAATACAAAATCAAAAAAAATTTTTAAATAAAACAATAGTAGTAATACTTCCTTCTTCTGGAGAGCGTTATTTAAGTACAGAATTATTTTCTACATCATTTCAAAATAGAAATAAACATTAAAAATGCAACTTCTTTAATAAGAAATAATAAAAATTTTATTATAGAAGTTGTATTTTAATATTTAAAACAAAATATCCTCTGAAATTTAATATTACTAAGGAAAAAAAATGTTTCAAAATGAAATAAAAATTACTGCATTACATGGATTACATACTCGACCTGCAGCTGAATTTGTAAAAGAAGCAAAAAAATTTATTTCTGATATTCAAATTATTTATAATGGAAAATCTGTTAATGCAAAAAGTTTATTTAAAATTCAAACACTTGGTTTAGTCCATGGAAGTTTAATTACGTTATCTGCGGAAGGAAAAGATGAGAAAAAAGCTATTGAACATTTATCTAAAATAATGACAGAATTAGAATAATCATAATTAAAAAAATAATTTATGAATTTTTATAAAAACACCGGAGGTTTAATATTGCTTCCGGATTTTTCTTATAAAAAAAATATATTCGCCTGACATTCAATGTTTTCCTATCGGCAACAAATATAAAATTTATGGTTAAAGGTAATGTTATGATCTCAGGCATTTTAGCATCACCGGGTATAGCTTTTGGCAATGCTCTTTTATTAAAAAATGAAGATATTGTCATTAACCGGAAAACAATTTCTGTTGAAAACATTAAAACAGAAATAAACAAATTTTTTAACGGACGACAAAAATCAGTAAACCAATTAACAGCAATTAAATTAACTATAGGAAAAAAATTTGGAAAAAAACAAGAAGGTATTTTTGAAGGTCATATTATGCTTCTTGAAGATGAAGAACTAGAAAAAGAAATAATAGACTTAATCAAAGAAAAAAAAATATCAGCAGCAGAAGCAACTGAATATGTAATTGATGAACAAGCTAAAGCACTAGAAAAAATAAAAGATGAATATTTAAAAAATAGAGCAATTGATATAAGAGATATTGGTTTGCGTTTATTAAAAAATATACTTAATATTAATATTATTGATTTAAATAATATAAAACATAAAGTAATCTTAATTTCAAAAGATCTCACTCCTTCAGAAACTGCACAAATTAATTTAAAATATATATTAGGATTTATTACAGATTTAGGCGGTCCAACGTCTCATACTTCAATTATGGCAAGATCACTTGAAATACCTGCAATTGTAGGAACTGGTAATATTACAAATAAAGTAAAAAACAATGATTATATTATTTTAGATTCAATTAATAATCAAATTTTTATTAATCCATCTAATGAATTAATATGTAAAAAACGAGAAGTAGAAAAAAAATATTTTCTTAAAAAGAATAGTTTTAAAAAGTTAAAAGATTTACCAGCAACTACAATTGATGGGCATAATATTAAAATTGGTTCTAATATTGGTAATATTCAGGATGTTCAATCAGCGAAAAAAAATGGTGCTGAATGTATCGGTCTTTATCGAACAGAATTTTTATTTATGGGTCGTAATACACTTCCGAGTGAACAAGAACAATTTCAAGCTTATAAAGAAATTGCGGAAACCATGGAAAATAAATCAGTTATTATCAGAACGATGGATATCGGAGGTGATAAAGATCTTCCATATATGAATTTGCCAAAAGAAGAAAACCCATTTCTTGGATGGAGAGCTATACGTATTTCAATGGATAGAAAAGAAATTTTACACACTCAATTAAAAGCTATACTTAGAGCTTCCGCTTTCGGTAAAATATATATTTTATTTCCTATGATTATCTCTGTAGAAGAAATTAGAATCTTAAAAACAGAAATTAAAAAATTAAAAAGCCAATTAGATCATGACAATGTACTTTTTGATAAAAATATTAAAATTGGAATTATGATAGAAACTCCGGCATCAGCAATAATAGCAGAGCATTTAATAAAAGAAGTAGATTTTTTTAGTATTGGTACTAATGACTTAACACAGTATACTTTAGCTGTTGATAGAGGTAATGATTTAATTTCACATTTATATAATCCAATAAGCCCATCTGTATTAAAATTAATTAAAAAAGTTATCGATATTTCACATAAAAATGGAAAATGGACTGGGATGTGTGGAGAATTAGCGGGAGATGAGCGTATTACTGCTCTTTTATTAGGTATGGGTTTAGATGAATTTAGTATGAGTTCAACAAGTATTCCTAATATCAAAGAAACAATTCGAAAAATATCTTTTTCAAAAGCTCAAAATTTAGCAAAAAAAATATTAACTTTACCTACAACAAAAGAAATTTTTAATTTATTAAACAAATTTAATTAAGGAGTCATTTAATTTTTTAAAAAAAATTAATGATAGAAGTACTTAGGAGAATAAAATGGGTTTTTTATCAGATTTTTTTAATAGCAAAAAATCTAAGCTTTCAAAAAAAATAGAAATTTTTGCACCTTTATCAGGTGAAATAATAAATATTGAAGATGTACCAGATGTAGTTTTTTCAAAAAAAATTGTAGGTGATGGTATTGCAATTAAACCATCGGGTAGCAAAATAATATCACCAATAAATGGAACTATTGGTAAAATACTTGATAGCAAACATGCTTTTTCAATTCTTTCAGATGATGGAGTTGAATTATTTGTGCATTTTGGAATTGATACAATAAAACTAAAAGGGGAAGGTTTTAAAAAAATAGCAGAAGATAATCAAAAAGTAAAAATAGGAGATACTATTATATTATTTGATTTAAATATACTAGAAAAAAAAGCACGTTCTATTTTAACACCTGTAGTAATATCTAATATGGAAAAATTTAGAAAAATAGAAAAATCATCAGGTTCTATTATTGCCGGTGAAACAGTAATTATGTCTTTATATAATTAATTCCTAAAAAAATAAAAACGGTGCTATTATTTAGTACCGTTTTATCTAACAAAAGGAAAATATATGCTGTATATTTACAAAATAATTATCTCTATAATTCTTGGAACAATAGAAGGAATAACAGAATTTCTTCCTATTTCATCAACAGGTCATATAGTTGTTATTAGTAATTGGCTAAATATATCGAATAAAAACACAGATATATTAAAAATATTTATTCAATTTGGCTCAGCAATAGCAATATTAATATTTTTTTTTAAAAAAATAACAAATTTAATAAAATTTAAAAAGAAAAAAAGAACAAAAAACATTCATATTTTAACATCTCTTATACCTACGGTATCTTTAGGTTTTATATTTTATAGTGATATTAAATTATTATTTAACCCTAAAAATATTATGTACTCATTAATTTTTGGAGGTATTTTTCTCATTATTTCTGAAATTTTAAAACCTAAAAAATCAACAATAAATTCCATTGATGATATTAATTTGTTGCAATCATTTATTATTGGATGCTTTGAATCACTTTGTTTATATCCAGGATTTTCAAGATCAGGAGCTACTATAGGAACTGCAATATTATTAGGTATAAAACGTTCTGTTGCAATAGATTTCTCTTTTATTATTTCAATTCCATTAACAATAGGAGCATCTTTTTTAGATTTAATAAAAAACATAAATAATGTCAATATTGATTATATACCATATTATTTAAGTGGATTTTTTATATCTTTAATAATTTCTTTATTTTCAATTAAAAAACTAATTAAAATACTCAACAAAGTTTCACTAAATATTTTTGGATTCTATCGTTTTATATTAGCTGGATTAATCTATTTTACAAACTAACGCAATATTTTGTGCAATTAAAAAAATTTTTAAAATTGTTTTATTCTCCATAAATCTAGCTTTTTAATTCTCAATCGGTTTAATTCATTTTTTATTTGATTTCCTTTAAAACCTTTCTTTAAAATCGATTTGATAGATATATTTTGTAAAATATAAAAAGATTTTTCTAAAAACAAACCAGGTAATAAATTAATATGATAGATATTATTTAATTTATTATTTAAAAAATTAAAATTACTTAAAAACGCAAATTTTTTAATACGATCTGGTTTTCTCCAAGCATCTATTTTGCAAAAAAAATTTATAATGTTTTCAGAAGACTGATAATTAATTAAATTTAAAAAATCATAAAAACCAACACTTAATATAGCTATTTCTTTAATATGTATAGGAATATTAAAACGATTGCAAAAATTTTTCACAATAGATGCAGAAACTGTATCGTAAAATTTTTTATCAGATATACAACTTATATTTAAAGAAAAAAACTGAAATAAATAAGAAAAACGTATTGAAACATCTTTAGTTAAAAGAGATATCTTAGATAAACCAATTGATAAAAAACAATTATTTAAATGATTAAACATATTTGTAAAAAATAATTTTTTTTGATATAAAAAATATATCTCTGGAAATACTAAGTGAAGTGCTTCACATGCGTGCAATACTTGAAAATAAACATGTGGATTTTTAGTTTTAAATGCTTTTTCAGTTTCATTCCAAATTCTATTTATAGTTAAATATAATAGTTCTTTTTTTTTAACTATTTGACGCATTAAAAGCATAGTTTCTTTGGCAATTCGAAATCCTAAATGCATTAATTTAGCTGCAAACCTAGCTGTTCGTAAAACACGTAATGGATCTTCAATAAACGATTCAGAAACATGACGCAATAAACGATTTTCTAAATCTTTTATACCTTGATATGGGTCAATATAATTTCCAAATTTATCTTGAGCAATTGCATTAATTGTTAAATCACGCCTAATTAAATCTTCTTCTAAAGTTATGTTAGAACTAAAATTAGTCTGAAAACCCGTATAACCTTTCCCTAATTTTCTCTCTTTTCTTGCTAAAGCATACTCTTCATGTGTATCTGGATGCAAAAAAACTGGAAAATCTTTACCAACTTGCTGAAAATTTTTCTTTAATAGTATTTCTCTACTCCCTCCAACTACTACCCAGTCTCTATCTTTAATTTTTAAATTTAATAATTGATCGCGAACGGCCCCGCCAACTAAATATATTTTCATAAAAATTTTCTCATACTAAAAAATGAAATTTTGTTTTAAATAAAAAATACTTAAATGTTTACCGATTATTTGTAATAATTAAGTATTGTAATAATTTTATAGATAATATTAATATATAAAAAACACAATAATTATTTTAATAACATCTAAAAGGGTCCGCAATGAAAAAAGAAATCATTGATTTCAATAATGCGCTTGTTCTTGTGGTCGGAGATTTAATACTAGATTGTTATTGGTATAGCAAAAATTATTATATGCTATCAGAACAATCAATGCCTGTTGCATTAATTAAGAAAATTAAAAAACAACCAGGTGGAGCTGGAAATGTAGCTAAAAATATTGCAGAAATAGGCGGAAAATGTAAAATTATTGGTGTAATTGGAGAAGATAGTGAAGGTATAATATTACAAAAGCTACTTAAACACATAAAAATTTATGCTGATTTAATAAGTATTAAAAACAGCAAAACAATTACAAAAATTAGAGTTTTATCAAAACAAAAACAATTAATTCGACTAGATTTTCAAGAAAAATATATTTTCAATAATTTTAATTTATTATATAAAAAAATTTTAAATTCATTAAAAGATTATAAAGTTTTAGTTCTATCAGATTATGCAAAAGGAACATTATTTCACATTAAAAAAATTATTAACTTAGCAAAAAAAATGTCTATTCATATATTAATAGATCCAAAAGGAATTGATTTTAAAAAATACTCTGGAGCTAGCTTATTAACACCTAATCTTTCTGAGTTCGAGAAAATAGTAGGAAAATGTAACGAAGAACAACAAATATTAACAAAAGGGATGAAATTAGTATCCGAACTAAATTTATCAGCATTATTAGTAACGCGGTCTAAAAATGGTATGACATTGTTTCAATCTGAAAAAAAACCGATTCATTTTCCAGCTATATCTAAAACGGCATCAGATGTAACAGGTGCAGGTGATACAGTTATTTCAATTATTGCTTCTGCTTTAGCCACAGGTTATTCTTTAGAAGAATCATGTTTTTACGCTAATGTTGGAGCTAGTATAGTAATACAAAAAATAGGAACTGAAACCTTGAATATTAATGAATTAAACACAGTTTTAAATATGTAATAAACAATTTTTAAAATAAATATTTATATTATTTATTAAACAACTAAAATAATTTTATGTCTAAATATTACATGTAATACTTAGATATAAAACATATTATTTTTTTAACTATACATTTTAAGATTGATCTTAATTTTTATTCAATATATAATATAAAATTATTGTTTATTTTTAAATTCTTATACATATGTAAAATTTTTAAAATTGTTTATTTAATAGTTTAATTTAATAAGGTTTTCAAAATGAATCAAAAATTACTTTATGAGTTTGGAAACCCTATAGAACGTGTAGAAAAAGGAATATTAGCTCTAAAATCTGGACAAGGTATAATAATACTAGATGATGAAAAGAGAGAAAATGAAGGAGATCTTGTTTTTGCATGTGAAAATATGACTGTAGAACAAATGGCTTTAACAATAAGATATGGTAGCGGTATTGTATGTTTATGCATAACAGAATCTAAACGTAAAAAATTAAATTTACCTATGATGGTTAAAAATAATACAAGCACTTACCGAACAGGATTTACAGTTACAATAGAAGCCTCAAAAGGTGTTTCTACTGGTGTTTCAGCGAAAGATAGATTAACAACTATAAAAACAGCTATTTCAGATAACGCGAAACCTAGTGATTTGAATCGACCAGGTCATGTTTTTCCTTTACGAGGTAATACCGGTGGTATTTTAGCAAGAGCTGGACATACAGAAGCAGCTATTGAAATAGTATCACTTGCTGGTTTTAAACCTTATGGAGTAATTTGTGAGTTAACTAATAAAGATGGATCAATGTCTCGTACACCTGAAATTATTAAATTTTCAAAAGAAAAAAATATGACGGTGTTAACTATAAAAGATTTAATCTTATATATTCAAAAAAATAAGTAAATTTATAAAAAAATTATACTGATTACAACAAAGATAAATTGTCTAAAGACCACTTGGGTTTTATTAAAATTTCTAATGAAGAAAAATTTAATTTTTTATAATATAATGATCCTAAATAAGCAATCATAGCAGCATTATCAGTACAAAATTCCGATGCAGCATAAAATGCTTTTCCATTAAAAAATTTTTTCATCATAATATCTGATTTTTTACGCAATAATTTATTTGCACTTACACCTCCAGCTATAACTAGATTATTCCATCCTTTTTGATATAAAGCTTTTTGGGTTTTAATTAATAATATATCAATCACCGCCTCTTCAAAAGCTTTTGCAATATTTGCTTTTTGTTGAAGATTTAAAAAACTATTTTTAATAATGTTAGATGCAAAAGTTTTTAAACCTGAAAAACTAAAATTTAAACTAGAATGATTTTTCATAGGACGAGGAAAATATAAGTCAGTTTTTACGCCTTTTAATGCTAAATTGGATAATTCTTGACCATTTGGATATTTTAAACCTAACAATTTTGATATCTTATCAAAAGCTTCACCTGCAGCATCATCTAATGAAGTTCCAAGAATTTCATATTTTCCTAATTTATAAGCTGCAATAATTTGAGTATGTTTTCCAGATACTAATAGCCCAATAAATGGGAATTTTATTGACTTAGACTGTAGCATTGGTGATAATAAATGTGCTTCCATATGATTTACTGGCAATACAGGGATATTTAAAGAAAAACCCAAAGAACAAGCGAATGTCGCGCCCACCAACAAAGAACCAACTAAACCAGGTCCTGCAGTATATGCAATAAGATCAATATCTTTGTTTATATTTATTTTTTTAAAAATTTTATCAATTAAAAAAATTATTTTTTTTGCATGCGCACGAGATGCTAATTCCGGAACAACACCACCATAATTAGAGTGTATTTTTTTTTGATTATATAATTCGTTTATTAATAAACCTTGAATATTATCATAAACAGCAAGACCAGTATCATCACAAGATGTTTCAATTCCTAATATTTTCATTTCGAATACCTATTCATTTAAAGTTAAGCAATATAATTAATATTAAAAATAATTAAATTTAAAAAATGATACTTTACAATGTAATATTAATTAAGATAGGATTTATTTTATATCATCAAATATTATTAACAAAATTAAATGATAAATATAAATATTATAACATATAAAGCAAACTAAATAATCGAGGTAAATATTTTATGCCAATAATAAAAGTACGTGACAATGAACCATTTGATGTTGCACTACGTCGTTTTAAAAGATCTTGTGAAAAAGCTGGTATTTTAGCAGAAATACGAAGAAGAGAATTTTATGAAAAACCCACTACTGAAAGAAAACGTGCAAAAGCCTCTGCTATAAAACGTTTAGCAAAAAAACTTACGCGAGAAAATGCAAAAAGAATACGAATGTATTAAAATATTTTAAATATATAAAAAAATTAAAAAACCGTTCTTTGCAAAGAACGGGATTATATTATAAAAAATCTATGTCTGGGAAAATACCTAAATACTTTATTAACGATTTATTATATCGAACTAATATTATTGATCTTATTAATACACGAATAAAATTAAAAAAACAAGGTAAAAATTATCAAGCTAACTGTCCTTTTCATAATGATAAAACACCATCATTTACAGTAAGTTATGAAAAACAATTTTATTATTGTTTTGGATGTAATACACATGGAAATGCAATTGATTTTTTAATAAACTATGAAAATTTAAATTTTATAGAAAGCATTGAAGAACTTGCTTTAATACATGGTCTTTCAATACCATTCGAAACAAAAATAATATCAGAAAAAAATGATTATTTCAAAAAACAAAAGTTATACTTATTGACAGAAAAAATATCTCAATTATATCAAAAAAATATTATGTTAACTAGCTCTGCTTATGACTATCTCATTCGTAGAGGAATTAGTAAAAAAATGATGCAATTATTTTGTATTGGTTTTTCAAGCTTTACTTGGGATGTATTTTTTAAAAAATTAAATATAAAAAAAGAATTTGAAATAGAATTATTAAATTATCAAATGATTTTTATCAATAAAAATAATAAAATAAATGACCCTTTCCGAGGAAGAATAATATTTCCAATACATGATAAATACGGAAGAACTATAGGTTTTGGAGGTAGAACAATAAAAAATATTCTTCCAAAGTATTTAAATTCAACTGAAACAAACATTTTTTACAAAGGCAAACAAATTTATGGATTATATCAAGTAAAAAAGAAACATTCAAAACCAAAATATCTATTAGTTGTAGAAGGATATATTGATGTTATTATGTTAACACAACATAAAATTGATTATGTAGTTTCTTCTTTAGGAACATCAATTACAAAAGAACAAGTAAAAATACTTTTTCAAAACACTGATACAGTTATATATTGTTATGATGGTGATGATGCAGGAAAAAATGCCGCTTGGAGAACTTTAAAAATTACATTACCATATATATCTGATCAAAAAACTATAAAATTTATAATATTACCTAAAAATGAAGATCCAGATAGTATTATCCAAAAAGAAGGAGCTAAAAATTTTCAACTACGCATTAAAAATGCTCTTACAATGTCTAAATTTTTTTTTAAAAATATTCTAAAAGGAGTGAATTTGTCATCTAATGATGATAAATTTTATTTAAGTGTACGTGCTTTGCCTTTAATAAATTGTATATCTAGTGATACAATACGAATTTACTTAAGACAAATACTAGCACGAATAATAGGTATCCTAGATGATGATCAATTTGAAAAATTTTTATATCAAAAAAAACAAGAAAATAAAATTTCACAATATAAAAATAAGCAAACTCCAATGCGAACTCTTATAGGTTTACTTATTCAAAATCCTAATTTATCGAATTTAGTAACTTCAACAAAAAAATTAACAAACTCAAAGACAAAAGGCATTCCTATTTTTTTAGAAATTTTAAAAACATGCTCAGAAAACGCATTTTCTAATACCGGTCAATTATTAGAATTTTATAGAAATAATAAAATAATTAATATTTTAAAATCTCTTTCAATATTTGATCACATGATAGTTGAAGATAAAATTAAAACTGTTTTTTTAGATTTATTAAACAATATACACAAAAAAGATCTTGAAAAAAGACAAGAATACCTAATTGCAAAAGAAAGAACTAAAGGACTTACCATATATGAAAAAAAAGAAATTTGGTCTATTAATAAAAAATTAAAAAATAGTTAATAATTTTTTATGTTATCCATTAAAATTATCTTATAGTATATCTTAAAATTAAAATAATTCTATATATTCATTATTGACTATATAATAGTCAATTAATATTCATTATATTAACAGAATTTGGATATTTTCCTATGGAGCAAAACCCAAAGTCACAACTTAAGCTGCTTGTTACACATGGTAAGGAGCAAGGGTATTTAACCTACGCAGAAGTTAATGATCATCTTCCAGAAGATATTATTGATTCCGAACAAATCGATGACATTATTCAGATGATTAATGATATGGGAATTCAAGTCGTCGAAGAAGCGCCTGATGCAGATGATTTAATTTTAAATGAAATAAATACAGATACAGATGAAGATGCAGTAGAAGCAGCTGCGCAAGTTTTATCAAGTGTTGAATCTGAACTAGGAAGAACAACTGATCCTGTGCGTATGTATATGAGAGAAATGGGAACTGTTGAATTACTCACCAGAGAAGGTGAAATTGATATAGCTAAACGCATTGAAGAAGGAATTAATCAAGTTCAATCTTCAGTATCAGAATATCCAGAAGCTATTACTTATCTTTTAGATCAATATGATCGAATTAAAACCGGTCAAATAAGATTATCTGATATAGTAATAGGTTTTGTTGATCCTAATGCAGAAGAAATACCTCTTACTAATAATATTAATTTAGGATCAGAACTTTTAGATGAAGTTTCTAATACTGAAATTCATACTCATCATGAAGAAGATGAAGATGACGAAGATAATGAAGATAATGCAGATAATGAAGATGATGAAGAAAATAGTATCGATCCAGAATTAGCGAATGAAAAATTTTCTGCATTACGAAAACAATACACTAACACAAGTAATACAATTAAAATTAAAAATAGAAATCATAAAGATTCATTATTAGAAATTTATAATCTTTCAGAAATTTTTAAACAATTTAGATTAGTTCCAAAACAATTTGATCATTTAGTTAATAATATGCGTAGTATGATGGAAAGAGTAAGAAAACAAGAAAGAATTATAATGAAATTATGTGTTGAAGAATGTCAAATGCCAAAAAAAAATTTTATAAAAATTTTTTCAGGAAATAAAACAAATATAGATTGGTTTATAAAAGAAAAAAATTTAAATCAACCATGGTCTAAAAAATTACAAGAAATTGAAGAAAGAATTTTTATAAGTATAAAAAAATTAAGTAATATAGAAAAAGAAACAGGTTTAACAATTGAAGAAGTAAAAGATATTAATAAAAGAATGTCTATTGGAGAAGCAAAAGCTAAAAGAGCAAAAAAAGAAATGGTAGAGGCAAATTTAAGACTAGTGATTTCTATCGCTAAAAAATATACTAATAGAGGGCTACAATTTTTAGATTTAATTCAAGAAGGTAATATTGGTTTAATGAAAGCAGTTGATAAATTTGAATATCGTAGAGGGTATAAATTTTCAACTTATGCAACTTGGTGGATTAGACAGGCAATTACTCGATCCATTGCTGATCAAGCACGCACTATTCGTATCCCTGTTCATATGATAGAAACTATCAATAAACTAAATCGTATTTCTAGACAAATACTTCAAGAAACAGGACGCGAACCAACTCCTGAAGAACTTTCTGAAAAAATGTTAATTCCCGAAGATAAAATTAGAAAAGTTTTAAAAATAGCTAAAGAACCTATATCCATGGAAACACCTATAGGAGATGATGATGATTCTCATTTAGGTGATTTTATAGAAGATACTACATTAGAGCTTCCTCTTGATTCAGCTACATCTGAAAGTTTAAGATCAGCAACACATGATGTTTTATCAGGACTTACTGCTCGTGAAGCTAAAGTTCTTCGTATGCGTTTTGGAATTGATATGAACACCGATCATACTTTAGAAGAAGTTGGAAAACAATTTGATGTTACTCGTGAAAGAATAAGACAAATAGAAGCAAAAGCATTAAGAAAACTGCGTCATCCAAGCAGATCAGAAGTATTACGTAGTTTTTTAGATGACTAGTAGTATATATAAAAAAATCAATTTAAAAAAATAAAACTTCTGTAATAAATAATTATAACATATAAAGCTATGTTTTTAATAAAACACAGGAGTTTTAATTTCAAATAATATTAAATACCGTCTCCATATTGAAATTTATTTATACAATCTAAAAAATTGTTTTGATCTTCTTTAAAAAAAACAGCTGTGTTGTTGGTTTTATTTACAACTTTAGCAGGAATTCCGGCAACTGTTACACATGGAGGAACATTTTTTAAAACTACTGAACCAGCACCTATTTTTGCCTCATAACCAATTTCAATATTTCCTAATATTTTAGCTCCTGCACCTATACTAACTTTGCTCCTAATTATTGGATGTCTATTTTTACTATTATTTTTACCTGTTGAACCCAAAGTAACGGAATGTAAAATTGAAACATCATCTTCTATGATTACTCCTTCTCCGATAACAATACCAGTTGCATGATCAAGCATTATTCCAGAACCAATACATGCAGCTGGATGAATATCAACTGAAAAAACAGTAGAAATTCTACTTTGTAAATATGTTGACAAAGCATATTTTTTTTTATTCCAAAGATAATTACTAATTCTATAAGATTCTAATGCATGAAAACCTTTAAAATATAAAAAAGGAGTTAAATAATTATTAGCAACTGGATCTCTTTGTAAAATAGCTTTTAAATCTTTAACTACTAAATTTAACATTAGAAAGTCATTTAAATATATGTTATTAAAAATATTTTGCATATTTTTTTCAGAAATTGCTACAGTAGATAATTTAGTGGATAATATATAACTTAAAGCGCTACTTAATTTATCATGTTTTAATATATTTTCTTCGTATAAAACAGATAAAATTGGTTCTTTTTTTGCTGCGACTTTCGCTTCGTATAATATTATATTCCATAATTCTAAAATTTCTGTAGAACACATATTTTTTCCTTAAAAATATTATTAAAATTTAAAATATTAGTCTATATTAATATCATTTTTTTTTAAAATATTATCAAAATTAATAGGAGCAAGATTTAATTGCGGAAAACTTCCATAAGATACTAAACTAGATATACATGCTCTAGCATATGGAAATAAAATATTTGGACAATACGAACTTATATAATATTTTAATTCTTGCTTATCAAAGTTTGAAATAAGAAAAATACCTGCTTGGTGTACATCGCACAAGAAAATTAAATCTTTTTCACTTCTTACTACCACTCTAACTTGTAAAATAATTTCAAAAATATCTAATTTTAGTTGTTTGATATTTGTATTTACATTAAATTTCATAGTAGGAATACATTTTTTTTCAAAAATTTCTGGCGTATTAGGAGCTTCAAAAGAAATATCTTTTATATAAATTCGATGAATTGCAAAAGCTTTTTGATTTAATTTTTTTTCTGGCATGAAATATTCCGATACATAATATTTAATTAAAAATTTTATTTTACATATTTAATAATTATTATTTTGATTCGTAATAACAGGAAGATTTTCTATATTCCAAGAGTCCATTCCATTTTTTAAAATATAAATATTTTTTATTCCATTATCTATAAAAAACTTAACATATTT
The DNA here is from genome assembly GCF_005082145.1 of Buchnera aphidicola (Aphis craccivora). NCBI lineage: Bacteria > Pseudomonadati > Pseudomonadota > Gammaproteobacteria > Enterobacterales > Erwiniaceae > Buchnera > Buchnera aphidicola. The sequence goes on along the minus strand of NZ_CP034897.1, from coordinate 56,244 downwards.
ATTATTATTTTTTGATGAATCTATTATAAGAATAACAGGAACAATGGCAGGTAAATTAAGTTCTTTAACTTTTTTAAAAGAAATATTTTGTAATGGAATATGAATAGCATTTAAAATATGACCTGAATTATATGATTCAAAAGAACGTGTATCAATAATCTTCGCATTTTTTTTGTTAATTAATTCTATTGCATAAAAATTATTAATTAGTTTTTCTTTTAAATAAAATTGTTTAAAAATTAAAAAAATAATGATACTAAATAACAAAAACCATATAGTACTCAGTATTAAATTATTAGATATAAAGAATAATATATTGTTCATGAAATAAAATCCTATTTTTATAAATTTAAAATAATTTTATATTTAAATAGTATGGATTATGGCATTTAAAAAAACTTTAAATGCCTTTTAATATAAAATTAAAAATTATAATTGTTTTATAATAATTAAAAAAAATTATGCAATATTTAATCGTATTTTTTCTTTTTTAATTGCTTCTTGAACTTGATGCAATGAAACCCCGCCTTTCGATACACGTTTTTTAATACATGCTTCTAAAGTAATATGATCATATATATCATTTTCTATAAGATTATTATATTTTTGAAATTGAGATAAATCTAAATCTTTTAATGCTTTATTTTCGTTTATAGCTTGTAATACTATCTTTCCAGATATATAATGCGCTTCTCGAAAAGCAACTCCTTTTTTAACTAAATAATCAGCAACTTCTGTAGCATTAGAATAACCTTTTTCAGCTGCTTGATAACATAGCACACGATTTAATTTTATATTTTTCAAAACCAATCCAGCCATTAATAAAGAATTATTCCAAGTTTTGATTGCATCAAACAAACTTTCTTTATCTTCTTGCATATCTTTATTATAAGATAGTGGTAACGCTTTTAATAAAACTAAAATAGAAAATAAAGAAGAATATACGCGACTGCATTTTCCACGTATTAACTCTAAAGAATCTGGATTCTTTTTTTGAGGCATTAATGATGAACCTGAGGTAATAGAATCAGATAATTCAATGAAGTTTGCTTCACTAGAATTAAAAAAAATTAAATCTTCAGAAAACCTAGATAAATGCATCATACTTATTGAAGCTGATGCTAATAGCTCTATAATATAATCTCTATCTGAAACACTGTCTAATGCATTGTTAGTAGCGCTACTAAAACCGAGAGAAAGCGCTAATTTTTCACGATCAATATTCCATGCTGTACCAGATAAAGCACCTGATCCTAATGGGCTGATATCTAATCTTTTTAAAGTATCTTTTAAACGCTCAAAATCACGCTTGAACATTTCAACATATGCTAAACACCAATATGAAAAAGTAATCGGTTGAGCACGTTGCAAATGAGTATATCCAGGAATTATAATATCAAGATGTAGTTCGGCGCTTAAAATAAATTGTTTTTGAAGATTTAAAATACTTTCTAATAAAACTTGAATATTATTTTTGCACCATAATTTTAAATCAGTTGCAATCTGATCATTACGACTTCTACCTGTGTGTAGTTTTTTTCCTATTTCTCCTATTTTTTTAATAAGATTTATTTCTATCCAGCTATGAATATCTTCACAATCACTTTTAAGAATTTGTTCTGGATTTTTATAAATTTCTTGTTTTAAAAAGGTTAATCCAAGTTCTATTTTTTCTTGTTCTTTTTTAGTTAAAACACCAGTTTCAAAAAGAGCATAAGACCAAGCGATTGAAGCAAATATATCTTCTTGAGCTAAAATGTAATCAAATGATAAAGAAGCATTAAATTTTTTAAATAATTTATTAGATTCATCAAGGAATCTTCCACCCCAAAGCGACATATATTTTCTCTAAAAGTAATTAACTTAGTAATAACTATTTGTTTATAAAAATTATTTTAACTTATTTAAAGCACGTATTCTAGAGGAAAGAGAAAATAAACGAATAAAGCCTTCTGCATCTGAATGTTTATAAATTTCATCTTTACTAAAAGTTGCGTATTCTTGAGAATATAATGAATGTAAAGATTTCTTTTGAACAGCAGTTACACTGCCTTTATATAATTTTAAAACTACTTCTCCATTTAATAAAGAAGCTAATGAATCCGCTGCAGATTGTAAAGATTCACGAATTGGAGTAAACCATCGACCATCATAAACTACTGAGGACATTTCTAAACCAATTTTTTCTCTCCAATGAAAACTTTCTCGATCAAAAACTAACTGTTCAATTGCTCTTAAAGCAATATTAATAATCGTACCACCTGGAGTTTCATAACAACCTCTAGATTTAATTCCAATAATTCTATTTTCTACGACATCTAATCGTCCTATAGCATGATTAGACCCTATTTTATTTAATTTATTAATACATTGCAAAGGAGTAACGTTTTTATTGTTAATAGATACTACGGATCCTTTTACAATACGTAATAAAATATACTCTGGTTCTTCTGGAGCTTGTTCTGGCTCCACAGTCCAACTCCAACAATCTGCATTTGTTCTATTCCAAAGATTTTCAAGTAAACCACCTTCTGTAGAAATATGTAAAGCATTCTCATCTTTACTATAAATTTTTTCCAATGTTGCTGTGGTGTAAATATTTTTTTTACTTAAATATTTTAACAATGATTCTCTTGAATTTAAATCCCATTGCCGCCAAGGAGCGATAACCTGAAGATGAGGAGCTAATGCTGCATAAGCAATTTCAAAGCGAATTTGATCATTACCTTTTCCAGTTGCACCATGACATAAAAATTTAGCTCCGATACTTAAAGCAAATTCTACTTGTTTTTTTGCTATAATAGGTCTAGCTAATGCAGTTCCTAACAAATAAGTACCTTCATATAAAGCCCCTGTTTTTAGTATGGGAAAAACATAATTTTCTATAAACTCATCTTTTAAATCAAAAATATGACAACTTGAAGCACCAGATTGCAATGCTTTTTTATCAATATTATTTAAATCATTTTTTGATTGACCGATATCTGCTACAAAAGCAATAACATCAACTTTATAATTTTCTTTTAACCAAGGTATAATTGCAGAAGTATCTAAACCACCTGAATATGCTAACACAACTTTTTCGGGATTATTATTCATCTTTTTTAAACACCTTTAATAGAATTAAACTATGCCAAAACTCGTGTTCCAATATTTATACCATTAAATAATAATGTTAAATCTTCTATATTTTGCCAACTTGCAATATCTACTGAACGATTTAAAATTCTAGATGCATTTAGCGCTGCATTTACTTTAATAATCATACCATCCGTAATAATTCCTTGAGAAATTAATTTTTTAGCTTGCATACTGTTTATTTCTTTAATTCTTTGACCTTTTCCATTTAATATTGAACTAATATCTGATAATAAAATTAAATGCGCTTGTAATGTAGTTGCCAATGCTGTTGCAGCTAAATCTGCATTTACATTCATTAATTTTCCGTCATTAGTTATACCTATAGAGCTAATAATTGGTAAAATATTTTGTTTAAATAAATTTAACAAAAAAACAGGAGAACCTGATGTAACTTTTCCAACATGTCCTAAATCTTTATCCAGTATTTCTATATTTGTGCTTTTTCCATCAGATAAACATAATCCTACAGCATTAATTTTATTTTTTAATGCCCATGCTAAAAGAATTTTATTAGCTGTTCCAGCTAAAGCACCTGTAATAATATTAATATGTTCTGAAGGAGTAATCCGAAGCCCATTTTTTTTCTTGACTGGTAAAGATAATTTATTCATTAAATTATCTATTAATCGCCCACCTCCATGAATTATTAAGATACTACGTTTATTAGATTTTTGATACTCATGAATAGCTTTAAATAAACCCATCATTGCATTTTCACTTTCTAAAAGAACTCCACCTAATTTAATAACTAAAGGAGTCATCATTAAATACCTCATTAAATAATTGATTCTATTTCAGAAAATCCACAACGAATATTAAAACATTGCACTGCTTGAGCAGCTGCACCTTTTAACAAATTGTCTTCAGCCGCAACAATAACAAGATATTCATTTTTAATAGCGAATCCAATATCAAAAAATGGTAATTTTAATATTCCTTTAATACTCGGAAAAGTATTTTTATATATTCTTATTAATGATTTATCTTTATAAAAAGTATTATATATGTCATAAATCTTAGTTAATTTAAGATTTGTTTTTAATTTACATGTGATAGTCGCAATTATACCTCGTGAAAATGAACCTAAATGTGGAATAAAAATTACTGGAATCCCTAAATGTTCTGTAATCTCTGGAGTATGGCGATGCGTAAAAATATTATATGGAGCTAAACTAACTTCACAAAAGCTGTTATTAATATTAGGTTGTCTACCGCCCCCACTAACACCACTAATTGCATTAATTATAGGAATATATGATTTAGATAAAAGATCAGTTTCAACAAGAGGTTTTAATGCTAATTGTATACAAGTAGCATAACAACCTGGAACTGAAATTAATTTAGCTTTTCGAATTTTGTTATAATTCCATTCAGCTAATCCATAAACAGATTTTTTCAAAATTTTTTCATAATGATGTATAAAACCATAATATTCTGAATAAATATTAATATTATTTATTCTATATGCTCCAGACAAATCTATTACAATACAATTGTACTCCATAAAAAAAGGAACTAAAGTATGACTGACATTATGATCTGTAGCTAAAAATACGACATCTATATTTTCTTTGATCGCAACGAAGTTTTCAATTGATTCAAATGATAAATTTATAACATTTGTATATTCTGGATGCACATCAGAAAATGATTTTCCTATATTAATACTATCTTTAGAAATAAAAATTTTTTTTATTTTAGCAAATTTATGACGATTAATATAATTCACTAATTCTGCTCCAGAATATCCACTAGCACCAACAATTAAAACATTTAACATAAATTAAAAACCTTAAAAACAAAAATTATTATAAAAAATGAATTTATTAAATTATTTAAATATTAAATAATATTGCACTTTTATTGGTGTCGTGATATTTGTACTTTATAAGTAAGATATGTTTTAATATATAAAAAATTTTAATAAGTTGTATTAAATGAAAAAAAAAATACCTTCTTTTATTCAAATATATAAATCACTAGTTAAAATACCTACAATTAGTAGCGAAAATAAAAAAATAGATCAAAGTAACAAAATTTTAATTGATTTATTAGCAAATTATTTTTCAGAATTAAATTTTGCAATACAAATAAATAATATTCCTAATACAAATAAATTTAATATGCTATCTTCATTTGGATCAGGAAAAGGGGGTTTATTATTTTCTGGACATACAGACACCGTTGATTTTGATAAAAATACATGGAATCAAGATCCTTTTAAATTAACTGAAAAAGATAATAAATTATATGGATTAGGTGTAGTAGATATGAAAGGATTTTTTGTTTTTTTATTAGATGTTATATCTTCTATCAATATAAAAAAAATTAAAAAACCAATTTATATACTTGCTACTGCTAATGAAGAAACAGATATGTCTGGAGCAAGACATTTTGCTCAATCTACAAACATTAAACCAGATTGTATTATTATTGGTGAACCAACAGGTTTAAAATTAGTAAATGCTCACAAAGGTCATCTTTCATATAAAATTGATATTTTTGGTAATACTGGGCATTCTAGCAATCCTTCTAATGGTATTAATAGCATTGAAATTGCATATAAAGTAATAAAAAAACTAATTGACTTAAAAAAATATCTACAACAAAAATATACACATAAAGATTTTTCTATTTCATATCCAACTATGAATTTTGGATCTATACAAGGTGGTAATACAATTAACCGAATTTGTTCATTATGTACTATAACTTTTGAAATACGACCTATACCCCAATTAAATTTAAAAACACTTGAAACGCTATTACAAGAAAAACTAAAAAAAATCAAACAAAAATGGCCAAATCGAATTTTTTTAAAAAATCTTTTTTTTTCTGTTCCTGCATATGAAATATCTAAATCTCATCAAATAGTTCAAAAAGTAGAAAAATTCTGTAAAATGAAACCCATAAGCGTAAATTATTGTACAGAAGCACCATTTTTACAAAAAATTGCACCTACATTAATTTTAGGCCCTGGTTCAATTGAACAAGCGCACTATCCAAATGAATATTTAAATTGTAATTTTATTGAACCAACAAAAAAAATTTTAAAAAAATTAATAATAAAATTTTGTTATTGAAATAAAATAATTTATAATTTTTAAAAACCAAATAAACGACAGATAGAATATACTATATCTGATTGATTTAAAGTATAAAAATGAAAATTTTTTACACCTTCTTCAGATAAACTTTTTATTATATCTATAATTATACTTGCACCTATAATTTTTTGACTCATAACATCATCAGTCAGTTTATCAAAAATTTCAAACATCCAAGATGGAATTTTAACATTGGTCATTTTAGCAAATCGTTTTAACTGTTCAAAATTATAGATAGGTAATATACCTGGTACAATTTCAACATTTATATTATTTTTAATACAATTATCCCTAAAACGTAAATAACTTTCAGTGTTAAAAAAAAACTGAGTAATAGCTCGATTAGCACCTGCGTCTATTTTCTTTTTTAAATTTAAAATATCAAGTTGCGCATTTGGTGATTCTGGATGTACTTCTGGATAAGCCGCCACAGAAATATCAAAATTAGCTATTTTTTTTAATAACATAACTAAATCATAAGCGTACATTCGATGTGAATGATCTGTATTATTAGAGTCTCCTCTTAAAGCAAATATACTTCGAATACCATTTTTCCAATAAAATTTTGCTATTTTTTCTAATTCAATTGGACTGGAATCAACACAAGTTAAATGGGGAGCTGTTATAACACCTGTTTTTTCATGTATTTTTTTTACAATTTTATATGTTTTTTCACGTTCACCACTATTTGCTCCGTAAGTTACGGAAAAAAAAAATGGTTTTAATTCATTTAATTTAATTACAGAAGAAAATAATTTCTCTTCTAAATCTATGTTTTTAGGTGGAAAAAACTCAAAAGAACATTTTATTTTTTTATTTAAATTGTTTAATTTCTGATCAATTATATCTTTATGATATTTATTTTTTGAAAAACGCATTTTTAAATACTCCACTAAAACATTTTAATTTCATCTATAATATCATAAATAAATATACGACTTTTATAGTTAAAATAGTATTTTTTAAATAATATTAAAAATTTATATGCATAAAAATCAAATCTATCAAAAATCTTTAAAAGATTTAAACACATTTTCTATTAATGTAACAGCAAAAAAAATTATTTTTGTTAGAACTATTAAATCATTAATTGATATTTGTAAAAAATGTGATTTATCTAATATTCCTTATATCATTTTAGGCGAAGGTAGTAACGTATTATTTCTAGAAAATTATAAGGGAATAGTTATCATTAATAGAATTAAAGGGATTAAAGTTAAAGAAAAAAAAAATTTCTGGTTATTACATGTACTTTCAGGGGAAAAATGGAATGATTTAGTTAAATATACATTAAGAATGGGTTTTTTTGGATTAGAAAATTTAGCATTAATTCCTGGTTGTTTAGGATCTGCTGCAATTCAAAACATTGGTGCATACGGTTTAGAATTAAAAAATGTATGTCAATATGTTGATATTATTTCTTTAAAAAATTCTAAAATCATAAGGATTGAAAAAGATTTATGCAAATTCTCTTATCGTGATAGTATTTTTAAATATAAATATAGAAAAGGATATGCAGTTCTTGCTGTTGGTATAAAAATATTAAAAAAATGGAATCCTATTATTTTTAAGTCATTTTTTAAAAATATAAGTATCACAAAAACAAATCCTTATCAAATATATAACAATATATGTCAAATAAGAAAAAAAAAACTACCTAATATTAATAAATTAGGCAATGCAGGTAGCTTTTTTAAAAATCCTATTATCTCTAAAAAAGATGCAAAAAAAATTTTATCTTTGTATATGAATGTACCACATTATTTTCAAATTGATGGATCTGTAAAAATATCAGCTGCTTGGTTAATTGAAAAATATGATTTTAACAATATCAAAATTGGAGGAGCAGCTATTTATAAAAAACAAAAACTTATATTAATTAATCGTAAAAAAGCTAAACCAAAAGAAATTCTAAAATTAGCTAAAACAATACAAGAATCTATTTTAAAAAAATTTAAAATATGGTTAGAACCTGAAATAGATTTTATCAATTCTTCAGGAAAGATAAAATTGCTGAAAAATATTTATTAATTAAATTTTTATCTTAAAATATTATTTTATTTATTATATTAACTAATAATTTAGTATAAAAATTATTTTTTTAAAAAACCTTGCAATAAAAACGAAAAAACATATAATATTAAAAAGTAAAATTTATTTTACTTATTAAAGTAATTTTTAAATAGCCGGCTTAGCTCAGCAGGTAGAGCAACTGACTTGTAATCAGTAGGTCACCAGTTCGATTCCGGTAGCCGGCAAAAATATTTTAATAGGTGGGATTCCCGAGCGGCTAAAGGGAGCAGACTGTAAATCTGCCGTCTAAGACTTCGAAGGTTCGAATCCTTCTCCCACCAAAAATGCGGACATCGTATAATGGATATTACCTCAGCCTTCCAAGCTGATGATGCGGGTTCAATTCCCGCTGACCGCTTAAAAATAACTGCTGATATGGCTCAGTAGGTAGAGCACACCCTTGGTAAGGGTGAGGTCCCCAGTTCAATTCTGGGTATCAGCATTAATGAATAAATAAATTTCAAAAAATAATATTCAATCCAAACATCTCACCTAATATATTTAAAATTTTCTAAATCCTAAAATTAATACATTCTAAAAAGATTTTAATTTGGCAAAAATATTTTTTAAAATATGTACTATAAAAAATTAAATATTAAAAATTCTAACATATTGTTTCTTTTGATTATTTTATTTTTTATAATTCGCAGGAGAAACTATGAATATACAAATTCCTAAGCAAAAAAAAATTAAAAATATAGAAAAAATAAAGTGGATTTTTATATGTATAAATTTTATTTTATGTATTTTAATTGACTGCTATTTTAGTAAAATAAATTTTTTTATCCGAATTTCATTAATAATTTTTTTAATTAGCTGTACAATCGGTATTTTAATTAGCACAGAAAAAGGGAAAGATATTTTATTATATATAAATGCATCAAAAAATGAAATGCAAAAAATAATATGGCCTAAACATAAAGAAACTTTATATACTACACTTATAATTATTTTTGTGACAATATTTATGTCATTAATTTTATGGGGTTTAGATAATATTATATTTCGTTTAGTAGCATTTATTATTAATTTAAGGCTATAAAAATGCACGAAAATTTAAAAAAAAAATGGTATGTATTACAAGCTTTTTCTGGTTTTGAAGGCCGTGTTGCTCAATCAATACGAGAACATGTTAAATTAAATAAAATGCATGATTTTTTTGGGGAAGTAATGGTTCCTTCTGAAGAAGTTGTTGAAATTAGAGGAGGACAACGTAGAAAAAGCGAATATAAATTTTTTCCAGGATATGTTTTAATTCAAATGATCATGACTGATACAACGTGGCATTTAATTAGAAATATTCCTAGAGTACTAGGTTTCATTGGAGGAAAATCAGATAAACCATCACCAATCAGTAATAAAGAAGTAGAAACTATTATTAATAGACTCCGTCAAATTGGTGATAAACCAAGACCTAAAACTTTATTCGAACCTGGGGAAATGATTCGAGTAAACGACGGTCCTTTTGCTGATTTTAACGGGGTAGTAGAAGAGGTAGATTACGAAAAAAGCAGGTTAAAAGTATCTGTATCTATTTTTGGTAGGTCTACTCCTGTAGAATTAGATTTTAGACAAGTTGAAAAAAATTAAAAAAATTTTTATTAAACACTAAAGAGAAAATTGAAATGGCAAAAAAAATACAATCTTACATAAAACTTCAAGTATCTGCTGGAATGGCAAATCCAAGTCCTCCAATAGGACCTGCATTAGGACAGAAAGGAGTAAATATTATGGAATTTTGTAAGATATTTAATGCACAAACAGAAAATATGGAAAAAGGATTACCTATACCAGTAATTATAACAGTATATTCTGATCGTTCATTCACATTTATAACTAAAACACCTCCGGCTTCTATTTTGTTAAAAAAAGCCGCTGGAATTAAATCTGGATCTAGTAAACCAAAAATAGAAATGAAAGGTAAAATAACAAAATTACAGATTGAAGAAATAGCTGAAATTAAAAAAAAGGATATGACAGGTTCAAACATTCAAAATATGATTAAATCTATTAAAGGAACAGCTAAATCTATGGGCTTAATCATCGAGGATTAATTATGATTAAAATTTCTAAGCGTATGAATAAAATAAAAAAAAATATTGAAATTGACAAACTATATAATATTGATGAATTAATTGAATTATTAAAAAATTCATCAAAAGTAAATTTTATTGAAAGTATCGATATTGCTATTAATTTAGGAATAAACCCAAAAAAATCAGACCAAAATATTAGAGGAACTACTATATTACCACATGGTATTGGTCGTAATATTAAAGTAGCTGTATTTACTCAAGGTGAAAATGTTGAAATAGCTAAAAAAGCTGGTGCAGAATATATTGGAATGGAAGATCTGTCTGAAAAAATAAAAAAAGAAGGTATTATGTTTAATACTGTTATTGCATCACCTGATGCCATGAAAGTTGTAACTCAACTAGGTCATATATTAGGGCCCCGTGGATTAATGCCTAATCCTAAGTTAGGTACAGTTACAACAAATATTTCTGAAGCAATTAAAAATGCAAAAACAGGACAAATTTGTTATCGCAATGATAAAAACGGCATTATTCATGCTACTCTTGGAAAGATTAACTTCAAAAAAAGTCAAATAAAAGATAATTTCAACACTTTTTTAGAATCAATAAAAAAAGCAAAACCACCTCAAGCTAAAGGAATATACATAAAAAAAATTGTCTTATCTAGTACTATGGGAGTTGGTTTAACTGTAGATCAATCAAACTTATCTTTATAAGAACGAAATGTTTTTACTTTACGATAGAAAAAAAATTATTTATAATGGTATCCCCTTTTTTAAAAATTTAAAATTTATTTCAATAAATTTTTTATATTCATAAAGAAACAATAATATTCATCCCAATCATTACTTAGTATACTTGATTAAAAAATCTTTTCTCTAAATAAAAATCTAGGAGAATACGATAAAATGGCGTTAAATTTTGATAAAAAAAAAACAATTGTTTCTAAAATAAATCAAATTTCTAATTCAGCTTTATCAGCTGTAATTGCAAACTCTCAAGGAATTTCTGTAAATCAAATAAATCAATTAAGAAAGTCAGGGCGTAAATTAGGCGTAAAAATGAGTATTGTTCGTAATACTTTGTTATCTTTAGGAATTAAAAATACCACTTTTGAATGTTTAAAAGAAATTATAAAAGGATCTACTTTTATAGCTTATTCTACACATCATCCAGGAAGTGGAGTAAGATTATTTAAAAAATTTGAAAAAAAAAACAAACAATTTAAAATTACAGGAGCAGCATTTGAAGGTAAACTACTATCTAATTTAGAAATAAATCAACTTGCAGATATGCCAACTTATGAAGAAGCAATAGCAAAACTTTTATTAACATTAAAAATATCAGCTGCTGGAAAACTTATTTATACATTATCTGCTATAAAACAGAAAAAAGAAACCTCTTAAAAAAGGTTATTATTTTTGATGTATTACTAACATCTAAAGTAATTCTAATTGTTATTAGGAATTATTGTTATGTCTATTACTAAAGAACAAATTTTAGAAGCTGTATCAGAAATGTCTATTATGAATGTTGTAGAACTTATTTCAGCCATGGAAAAAAAATTTGGGGTTTCTGCAAATATATCCATGCAATCCAATAACAACAATGAAAAACAAGCTGCTGAAGAAAAAACAGAGTTTGATGTTTTTTTAAAAGTTATTGGTCCAAATAAAGTTTCAGTTATTAAAAGCGTTCGTAGTGCAACTGGTTTAGGACTTAAAGAAGCTAAAGATTTAGTAGAATCTGCACCAACTATTATAAAAGAAAATATAAATAAAAAAGATGCGGAATCCCTTAAAAAAACTTTAGAAGATGTTGGTGCTGAAATCGAAATTAAGTAAAATATTATATATTTAATTTAATTAACTTCCATATATGGCTGGTGTTTTTAATTCACCAGCCCTTTTATATAATACAGAATATTTAAAAATTTTTAAAAAGACTTTTAAAATAAAAATTATTTAAACAATTAAAAATAAACAATTAAAATAAAAATGTCTCTTCTTCAGATTGAAAGACAATAACATTAGTCTTCATTTATCTGTCAACAAGCTTAGGAACCCTATGGTTTACTCTTATACCGAAAAAAAACGTATTCGTAAAGATTTTGGAAAACGTCCTCAAATTTTGGATATACCATATCTTCTTTCGATTCAACTTAATTCTTATAAAAAATTTATTAAAACAGATCCAGAAGGACAACATGGATTAGAAGCAGCTTTTCAATCGGTATTTCCTATAAGAGGTTACAACGGTAATTCTGAATTACAATATGTAAGTTATCAATTAGGAGATGCAACATTTGATGTAAAGGAATGTCAAATACGAGGTGCTACTTATTCTGCTCCGTTAAGGGTAAAATTAAGATTAGTTATTTATGAACGTGATATATTAGAACCTAAAGTTAAAGACATTAAAGAACAAGAAGTATATATGGGTGAAATACCATTAATGACTAATAATGGAACTTTTATAATCAACGGAACAGAAAGAGTTGTTGTTTCTCAATTACATCGTAGTCCTGGTGTTTTTTTTGATAGTGATAAAGGAAAAACACATTCTTCAGGAAAAGTTTTATATAATGCTCGTATTATTCCTTATAGAGGATCTTGGTTAGATTTTGAGTTTGATCCAAAAGATAATTTATTTGTAAGAATTGATAGACGCAGAAAACTACCAGTCACTATTATTTTACGTGCTCTTAATTATAATACAGAAGAAATATTAAATTTATTTTTTGCAAAAAATATTTTTAAAATAGATGATAATAAAATTGAACTAGAATTAGTTTCAGAAAGACTTCGAGGTGAAACTGCTTCTTTTGATATTCAAAAAAATGGAAAAATATATATTAAAAAAGGTCGTCGTATTACTGCTAGACATATCCAAGAACTAAATAAATTTAAAATTAAATCTATTGTAGTACCAGTTGAATATATTCTAGGAAGAATAGTATCAAAAAATTATTTAAACCCAATTACAAAAGAAATTATTATCTCAGCTAATACAGAATTATCTTTAGAAATATTAACAAAATTACGTAAATTAAATTTTTCATATATTGAAACACTTTTTACTAATGATTTAGATCATGGTCCGTACATTTCTGAAACACTTCGTATTGATTCTTCAAATGATAGAACAACTGCTTTAATGGAAATCTATCGTGTTATGAGACCTGGAGAACCTTTAACGAAAGAAGCTACAGAAAATTTATTTGAAAACTTATTTTTTTCTGAAGATCGATATGATCTTTCATCCGTTGGACGTATGAAATTTAACAGATCTTTATCACGCGAAAACATTGAAGGACCAGGAACATTAAATAAACAAGATATAATTGATGTAATAAAGAAATTAATTGATATCCGAAATGGAAAAGGAGAAGTAGACGATATCGATCATTTAGGAAATAGACGAATTAGATCGGTTGGAGAAATGGCAGAAAATCAATTTAGACTCGGTTTAGTAAGAGTAGAAAGAGCTGTAAAAGAAAGATTATCAGTAGGAGATTTAGAAACCTTAATGCCGCAAGATATGATCAATGCTAAACCAATATCTGCAGCTGTAAAAGAATTTTTTGGTTCTAGTCAATTATCTCAATTTATGGATCAAAATAACCCTTTATCAGAAATTACACATAAGCGCAGAATTTCAGCTTTAGGATTAGGAGGTTTAACCAGAGAAAGAGCTGGTTTTGAAGTAAGAGATGTACATCCAACACATTATGGTCGAGTTTGTCCAATAGAAACTCCAGAAGGTCCTAATATTGGACTAATTAATTCTTTATCGGTATATGCCAGAACTAATTCATACGGTTTTTTAGAAACACCTTATAGAAAGGTTAAAAATAGATTAGTTACAAAAGAAATTCATTATTTATCTGCAATAGAAGAAGGAAATTATATTATTGCGCAAGCCAATACAAACATAGACAAAAATAATTTTTTTATTGATGATTTAGTAACTTGTAGACATAAGGGAGAATCAAGTTTATTTAATTCTAATCAAGTTGATTATATGGATGTTTCTACTCAACAAATTGTATCTGTTGGAGCATCTTTAATTCCTTTCCTTGAGCATGATGACGCAAATAGAGCTTTAATGGGAGCAAATATGCAACGTCAAGCAGTTCCCACTCTAAAAACTGATAAACCTTTAGTAGGAACGGGAATGGAAAGAGCAGTGGCTGTAGATTCAGGTGTTACAATTGTAGCAAAAAGAAGTGGCATCGTTCAATATGTAGATGCTTCTCGAATTATAATTAAAGTTTATGAACACGAAACATATTTAGGAGAAGCTGGCATAGATATTTATAATTTAACTAAATATACTCGTTCAAACCAAAATACTTGTATCAATCAAAAACCATGTGTTCAATTAAATGAAAAAATAAATAAAGGAGATGTATTAGCAGATGGACCGTCCACTGATCTAGGTGAGCTTGCATTAGGACAAAATATGCGGGTAGCATTTATGCCTTGGAATGGATATAACTTTGAAGATTCTATATTAGTTTCAGAAAAAGTTGTACAAGAAGATCGATTTACTACAATTCATATTCAAGAACTATCCTGTATATCTAGAGATACTAAGTTAGGACCTGAAGAAATTAGTTCAGATATACCGAATGTAGGAGAAGCAGCACTGTGTAAATTAGATGAATCAGGCATTGTATATATTGGAGCTGAGGTAACTGGAGGGGATATTTTAGTAGGAAAAGTAACCCCTAAGGGAGAAACACAATTAACACCAGAAGAAAAATTATTACGCGCTATTTTTGGAGAAAAAGCTTCTGATGTAAAAGATTCATCGTTAAGAGTTCCTAATGGAGTGTCTGGAACTGTAATTGATGTTCAAATTTTTACACGAGACGGTGTTAAAAAAGACAAAAGAGCTTTAGAAATTGAAGAGATGCAACTCAAAAAAGCAAAAAAAGATCTTACAGAAGAATTTAAAATATTTCAATTAAGCTTATTTTCCAAAATTAAAAAAACTCTTTTATCTTTTAACGTTGAAATAGAATATTTAAATAAATTACCATTTGAAAAATGGCTTTCAATTAATGTTAAAAAAGAAGATAAAAACCAAGAAATGGAAAAATTTATACAACAACATAATGAATTAAAAAAAGAGTTTGAAAAAAAAATAGAAATAAAACGTCGAAAAATTACACAAGGTGATGATCTTGCACCAGGAGTGTTAAAAATAGTAAAAGTATATTTAGCAGTAAAGCGTCAAATACAACCTGGAGATAAAATGGCTGGAAGACATGGAAATAAAGGGGTTATTTCTAAAATTAATCCTGTTGAAGATATGCCATACGATGAAAATGGAATACCAGTAGATATCGTTTTAAATCCTTTAGGAGTACCATCACGTATGAATATTGGACAAATTTTAGAAACACATTTAGGTATGGCTGCAAAAGGAATTGGAGATAAAATTAATCAAATGCTAAAAAAACAAGAAAAAATATCTCATTTAAGAAAATTCATTCAAAAAACTTTTGATCTAGGAGAAAATTTAAGACAAAAAGTAAATTTAGAAGAATTTTCAAATGAAGAAGTGTTATATTTAGCAAAAAATCTAAGAAAAGGTGTTCCTATCGCAACACCAGTATTTGATGGCGCAAAAGAAAATGAAATAAAACAAATGTTACATTTTGCTAATCTACCTATGTCTGGGCAAATTTTTCTTTTTGATGGAAGAACTGGAGAAAAATTTGAAAGACCTGTTACTGTTGGTTATATGTATATGTTAAAATTAAATCATCTGGTAGATGATAAAATGCATGCTCGTTCAACTGGTTCTTACAGTCTTGTAACTCAGCAACCGTTAGGGGGAAAAGCGCAATTTGGAGGGCAACGATTTGGCGAAATGGAAGTTTGGGCATTAGAAGCGTATGGAGCTTCTTATACATTACAAGAAATGTTAACTGTTAAATCCGACGATGTCAATGGAAGAACTAAAATGTATAAAAATATTGTAGATGGCAATCATCAAATGGAACCTGGAATGCCAGAATCATTTAATGTTTTATTAAAAGAAATTCGTTCACTAGGGATTAATATTGAATTAGAAAACGAATAAAAAATATTTAATATATTAAGTAAATGTATAGATTTAAAACCTTCAAAATTTTCACCCCAACGAGAGCTTATGCGTGAAAGATTTACTAAAA
The DNA here is from genome assembly GCF_005082145.1 of Buchnera aphidicola (Aphis craccivora). Taxonomy (NCBI): domain Bacteria; kingdom Pseudomonadati; phylum Pseudomonadota; class Gammaproteobacteria; order Enterobacterales; family Erwiniaceae; genus Buchnera; species Buchnera aphidicola. Next base: position 39,700 of record NZ_CP034897.1, on the reverse strand, counting down.
TTTTTAAAAGCCCAAACTAAAACCGAAGATTTTGATGCAATTAAAATTTCATTAGCGTCACCAGATGTAATTAGATCTTGGTCATTCGGAGAAGTTAAAAAACCAGAAACTATTAACTATCGTACATTTAAACCAGAAAGAGATGGATTATTTTGCGCACGTATTTTTGGTCCAGTAAAAGATTATGAATGTCTGTGCGGAAAATACAAAAGATTAAAACATCGAGGTGTTATTTGCGAAAAATGCGGTGTTGAAGTTACACAAAGTAAAGTAAGACGTGAACGGATGGGTCATATAGAACTTTCATCTCCTACAGCTCATATTTGGTTTTTAAAATCATTACCGTCACGTATAGGTTTATTATTAGATATGCCATTGAGAGATATCGAAAGAGTACTCTATTTTGAATCTTATGTTGTTGTCAATCCAGGAATGACTCATCTTGAAAAAAATCAAATTTTAACAGAAGAACAATATTTAGATGCACTAGAAGAATTTGGAGATGAGTTTCATGCTGCAATGGGCGCAGAAGCAATTCAGCTATTATTAAAAAACATGCATTTAATAAAAGAATGTGAAAATTTAAGAATAGAATTGAATGAAACAAATTCTGAAACTAAACGAAAAAAACTAACAAAAAGAATTAAATTAATTGAATCATTTATACAATCTCATAATAAACCAGAGTGGATGATTCTCACTGTTTTACCAGTATTACCTCCCGATTTAAGACCACTAGTTCCGTTAGACGGTGGTAGATTTGCAACGTCTGATCTTAATGATTTATATAGAAGAGTCATTAATAGAAATAATCGGTTAAAAAGATTATTAGATTTAGCTGCTCCTGATATTATTGTTCGAAATGAAAAAAGAATGCTGCAAGAAGCTATAGATGCGTTATTAGATAATGGAAGAAGAGGAAGAGCAATTACAGGGTCTAATAAAAGACCTCTTAAATCTTTAGCTGATATGATAAAAGGAAAACAAGGTAGATTTCGTCAAAATTTACTTGGAAAACGTGTGGATTATTCAGGAAGATCAGTTATTACTGTCGGTCCTTATCTACGATTACATCAATGTGGTTTACCTAAAAAAATGGCTTTAGAACTTTTTAAACCATTTATATATGGAAAATTAGAAGTGCGTGGTTTAGCCACTACTATCAAAGCTGCAAAAAAAATGGTAGAAAGAGAAGAATCTGTAGTATGGGATATATTAGATGAAGTTATTCGAGAACATCCAGTATTATTAAATCGAGCACCTACTTTACATAGATTAGGTATTCAAGCATTTGAACCTGTTTTGATAGAAGGTAAAGCCATACAATTACATCCATTAGTTTGTGCTGCATATAATGCTGACTTTGATGGCGACCAAATGGCTGTTCATGTTCCGTTAACACTAGAAGCTCAATTAGAAGCTAGAGCGTTAATGATGTCTACAAATAATATTTTATCACCAGCTAATGGAGAACCAATTATTGTACCTTCTCAAGATGTAGTTTTAGGGTTGTATTATATGACCCGAGAAAAAATAAATGGAAAAGGCGAAGGTATGTTTTTGAATGGCTCTAATGAAGCAGAAAAAGTATATCATTTAGGTATTGCTGAGTTACATTCTTTAATTAAAATTAGAATCATAGAATATCAAAAAAACACAGAGAATCAGTTAATTCCTATAAAAAGAATAGTAAATACTACTGTAGGAAGAGCGATTTTATGGATGATTGTTCCTAAAGGTTTACCATTTAGCATGGTTAACCAAACTCTAGGAAAAAAAGATATTTCTAAAATGTTAAATACATGTTATAGAATTTTAGGGTTAAAACCTACTGTTACTTTTGCTGATCAAATTATGTATACCGGTTTTGCTTATGCAGCAAGATCAGGGGCATCTGTCGGTATTAATGATATGGTTATACCAGAAAAAAAATCAAATATTATTTATGAAGCAGAAATTGAAGTTGCTGAAATACAAGAACAATTTCAATCTGGATTAGTTACAGCAGGAGAAAGATATAATAAAGTTATTGATATTTGGGCTGCAGCAAATGAAAGAGTAGCAAAAGCAATGATGGAAAACTTATCTACAGAATTAGTTTTAAATAAACAAGGAAAATCAAAAAAACAAATTTCTTTTAACAGTATATTTATGATGGCAGATTCAGGAGCAAGAGGGTCTGCAGCACAAATTCGTCAATTAGCTGGAATGCGTGGTTTAATGGCTAAACCTGACGGCTCCATCATTGAAACTCCTATTACAGCAAATTTTAGAGAAGGTTTAAATGTATTACAATATTTTATTTCAACTCATGGAGCTCGGAAAGGACTAGCTGATACAGCATTAAAAACTGCGAATTCTGGTTATTTAACTCGTCGTCTTGTTGATGTAGCACAAGATTTAGTTGTTACAAAAAAAGATTGTGGAACACATGAAGGAATTTTAATGACTCCATTAATCGAGGGTGGAGATGTAAAAGAACCATTGCGCGAAAGAGTTTTAGGTCGCGTAACTGCAGAAAATATATTAAATCCTAATACTAAAAAAATCTTGATTGAAAGAAATACCTTATTAAATGAGCAATGGTGTGACCTTTTAGAAAAAAATTCTATCGACACTATCAAAGTAAGATCAGTAGTTAATTGTGATACTGATTTTGGTGTATGCGCATACTGTTATGGTCGAGATTTAGCAAGAGGTAATTTAGTTAATAAAGGAGAAGCAATAGGAGTAATTGCTGCTCAATCTATAGGTGAACCTGGTACTCAATTAACAATGAGAACCTTTCATATCGGAGGAGCTGCATCTAGAGCCGCAACTGAATCTAGTATTCAAATTAAAAACAAAGGTATTATAAATCTTAATAATGCAAAATCTGTAACTAATTCCTCAGGGAAAATAGTTATAACATCAAGAAATGTAGAACTAAACATTATTGATAAATTTGGTAGAACAAAAGAAAGCTATAAAATACCTTATGGATCTATAATGGCAAAAAAAAATGGAGAAGAAGTCAGTTCCGGAGAAACTATAGCAAAATGGGATCCACACACTATACCGGTAATTACAGAAGTAAATGGCTATGTTCGATTTATAGATATGATAGATGGCCAAAGCATTACAAGACAAGCAGATGAGTTAACTGGGTTATCTTCAATAGTAGTATTAGATACAGCTGAAAGAATGGCTATTGGTAAAGATTTAAGACCTTCGTTAAAAATTATCGATGAAAAAGGCAATGATGTACTTATTTCAGGAACAGAAATGCCTGCTCAATATTTTTTACCTGGAAAAGCGATTGTACAATTAAATGATGGTGTAAAAATTAGTTCAGGAGATACTTTAGCAAGAGTACCTCAAGAATCAGGAGGAACCAAAGACATAACTGGTGGGTTACCAAGAGTCGCAGATTTATTTGAAGCAAGACGTCCAAAAGAATTAGCTATTTTAGCTGAAATCAGTGGTATTATTTCATTTGGAAAAGAAACAAAAGGTAAAAGAAGATTAATTATTACTCCAGTAGATGGAAATGATTCATACGAAGAAATGATTCCCAAATGGAGACAATTAAACGTTTTTGAAGGAGAAAGAGTAGAACGAGGCGATGTTATATCTGACGGTCCAGAATCGCCGCATGATATTCTTCGTTTACGAGGTGTACAAGCTGTAACGAAATATATTGTTAATGAAGTACAAGAAGTATATCGTTTACAAGGTGTAAAAATTAACGATAAACATATTGAAGTTATCATAAGACAAATGCTTAGAAAAGCAACAATAATTAAATCAGGAAACTCAGATTTTTTAGATGGAGAACAAGTTGAATTTTCAAGAATAAAAATTTCAAATCGTATATTAAATAAAAAAAATAAAATACCAGCTACTTTTTCAAGGGATTTATTAGGAATTACTAAAGCATCATTAGCAACCGAATCATTTATATCCGCTGCATCTTTTCAAGAAACAACTAGAGTATTAACAGAATCAGCAGTAGCAGGAAAAAAAGACGAACTACGAGGATTAAAAGAAAATGTTATTGTTGGTCGTTTAATTCCAGCAGGTACTGGCTATGCATATCATAAAGAACGATTAAATCGTCGAAAAACTACAAATAATAATCATATATTAAATAATAATAACAATTCATCCTCTCAAGTTAGCGCTGAAGAAGCATCTGCAAGTTTATCTGAATTATTAAATTCTACTCTTACATAAACACTATATTATATAACTCTTAAATACCATAAAAATACGGCTGCTCTACAAAAGCAGCCTAAATAATTTGTAAAAACATTGAAAAAAATTTTTTATTTCAGTAAAAATATATACTTTATTTATACTATCTTTTTATTTTTTTTTAGATATATTATATATTTTAATTTTATTTGATTCATTGAATTAATCTTTTTCATCTTAAATCAATTTTCAAGAACACAATATCAATCACATTTCGATTTAAATTATATAAAATATCAACTTAAATATGATTTCAAAACTTTTAAGAACATAAAATTTATATTAAAAATAATTTATTTTAATTGTAAAAAAATAAATGATTTTATTAAAATTTACATTAACATAATTTAAATTAATTATTATTTTGTTAAATAAAAAGGGAAGATAATGAATAAAACTCAATTAATCAATATTATTTCTAAAAAATCTAATTTATCAAAAATACAGGTTAAATCTACCTTAGAATCAACATTATCAACCATTATAGACTCTTTAAAAAAAGGTGAATCTGTACAAATAGTTGGTTTTGGAACATTCAAAGTTAATTTAAGAGCTTCTCGTACAGGAAGAAATCCACAAACAGGAAAAGAAATTATTATTCCAGCGACAAAAGTTCCTAGTTTTATATCTGGAAAAACATTAAAAAACGCAATTAAATAAACACACTATTATATTAAAAATTTAAAGGGGCAAAGCGCCCCTATGAAATTAAATTTTTAAACAAATTTTATTAAAATATTTTTTAAATAAAAGAACCAAAATTATGTTATCAAATAATATATTAAAAAATGCTTTAATCAGTTTATCTAATAAAGAACATTTATTAGAAATGTCAAAAATTTTATTAGAAAAAAAAATTAATTTATTTGCAACAGGAGGGACTGCAAAATATTTAAAAAATCATAATATACCTGTAACTGAAATTTCAGAATATATAAATTTTCCAGAAATCATGGATGGTCGTTTAAAAACTATGCATCCAAAAATAATAGCAGGTATTTTAGCTAGAAGAGAAAAAGATCAAGAAATTATGAATTTATATAATATACTACCAATTGATATAGTAATTATTAACTTTTATCCGTTTGATAAAATCAATATGAAAAAAAAATGTAAAATAGAAGAAATGATTGAAAATATTGATATTGGAGGACCAACATTAGTTCGCTCTGCTGCTAAAAATTATAAAGATGTTATAGTTATAGTAAATTTTTGTGATTTTAAATTAATTTTTAACGAAATAAAAAATAATTATATCAGTATAGAAAAAAGATTATATTTAGCAAGTCAAGCTTTTTTATATACTTCGCGTTATGAACAAAGCATTGAAAAATATTTTACAAATCAAAATAAATTCAATATAAAAAATAAAACTAATTTATTCCCAAATCATATTAAAATGAAATTTATTAAAAAACAAAATTTGAGATACGGAGAAAATCAACACCAAAAATCCGCTTTGTACATTGAAGAAAATTTTTCAAATCCTGGTACGATTAGTTCTTCCTATCAAATGCATGGTAAAAAATTATCCTATAATAATATATCTGATGCAGATATAGCACTAGAATGCGTTAAACAATTTTCTGAGCCAGCTTGTGTTATTGTAAAACACGGCAACCCGTGTGGGGTTTCTGAAAATATATCTCTATTAGAAGCATATATATCTGCTTACAAAGCAGATCCTATTTCTGCGTTTGGAGGAATAGTCGCATTTAATTCTATAATAGATACAAATACAGCTGAAGAAATTGTTAAAAAACAATTTGTTGAAGTAATTATTGCGCCTGAAATAAATAACACATCTTTAGAAATATTAAAAAAGAAAAAAAATATAAGAATATTAATTACTGGAAAATTTAAAAAAAATAATGAAAAAATAGATTTTAAAAAAATAAAAAATGGATTGCTATTACAAGAATATGACAATGATGAAATAGATATCAAAAAATTTAATTTTGTTACAAAAAGATTACCTAACAAAGAAGAACTCAAAGATGCTATTTTCTGCTGGAAAGTAGTAAAATATGTTAAATCAAACGCAATTTTATATGGTATTAATAAAACTACTATTAGTATAGGTGCTGGTCAAACCAGTAGAGTAGATGCAACTCAATTAGCAAATATTAAAGCAAAAGATAGAGGATTTAATACAAAAGGAGCCACTATGGCATCTGATGCATTTTTTCCTTTTGTAGATGGAGTCGAAAAAGCTGCTTCTATTGGAATAAGTTGTATTATTCAACCAGGTGGTTCAATTCGTGATCAAGAAATCATTCAATGTGCCAATAAATATAATATAGCAATGATTTTTACTCAAAAACGTCATTTTAAACATTAAATTTTATAATATTAAAAGAACATAAGTATAATTTTAATATTTTAAATTAATAAAAAATTATTATATTTTTAAATCATCATTTAGATTTTTATTTATATAAAATAATCTAAAAGATGATTTAATATTTTATTAATTAAGTATTTTAAATAATATAGATTAAATATTTTTTTTAATTTTATTTCGTATTTTTTTTGAAGCTTCTACCATATTTTTTAATGCAGATATTGTTTCTTGCCAGTTTCTTGTCTTTAAGCCACAATCTGGATTTACCCAAATACGGTTTAATGGTATATATTTCATTGCTTTTTTTAATAATATATCGATTGATTCAATACTAGGTATATTGGAAGAATGAATGTCATATACTCCTGGACCGACTTCATTTGGATATTTAAATTGCTTAAATGATTCTAATAATTCCATATCAGAACGTGCTGTTTCAATTGTAATAACATCCGCATCTAACAAAGCAATAGAATCCATGATATCATTAAATTCACAATAACACATATGTGTATGAATTTGTGTTGTGTTTTTTACATTAAAACAAGTTAAACGAAAAGCGTCTACTGCCCAAGTTAAATATTCACTCCATAAACTTTTTTTCAAAGGCAAACCTTCTCTTAATGCAGGCTCATCAATTTGGATAATTTCAATTCCTTCTTTTTCTAAATCTAAAACTTCATCATGTAATGCTAGCGCAATTTGTTTAGAAATAATTTCTAATGAAATATCTTCTCTAGGAAAAGACCAAAATAAAATTGTAACTGGTCCTGTTAACATACCTTTCACTGGTTTTTTTGTTAAAGATTGAGCATATTTTGACCATTCTATAGTAATAGGTTTTGGACGACTAATATCACCGATAATAATAGGTGGTTTTACACAGCGAGAACCATAACTTTGAACCCATCCATTATCTGTAAATGCAAAACCATCTAAATTTTCACCAAAATATTCTACCATATCATTTCTTTCAGATTCTCCATGAACAAGAACATCAATGTCTAGTTCTTCCTGCTTTTGTATTACTTCTTTAATATGTTTTTTAATACCTTTTTTATATTCTTCAAAATTTATTAAATTTTCTTTATAATCTTTTCTTAACTTTCTTATTTCTATTGTTTGAGGAAAAGAACCAATAGTAGTTGTAGGTAAAATAGGCAAATTAAACTTACTTTTTTGTGCTTTAGCACGAATAGCATAATTGCTAGTACGATTAAAATTATTATTTAAAATTTTAGACACACGTTTTTGAACTTCAAATTTATGAACTTTTTCAGAAGAACTACGTTTATAAATTGGATCAGACCATTGTTTAATTAAAGTAGTATCATTACTCTTTAATGCTTTTAATAATAACGTTAATTCATTACACTTTTGCACAGCAAAAGAAAACCATTTTTTAGTTTCTTGATCTAAATTTTTTTCCATATTTAAATCAATAGGAGAATGTAATAATGAACAAGATGAACTAATTAATAAATTTTGACGAAATTTAGAAATTTTAGAAAGAATTTCAAACCATTTTAAAAGATCTGACTTCCAAACATTTCTTCCATTAATAACTCCTAAAGATAAAATCCATTCCTTAGGAATTTTATCATTAAAATCAAATAAATTATATTTTCCAAAAACTAAATCAATATGAATACCATCTACAGGTAGAGTACTGATAAATTCTATATTGTGATTAATACTATCAAAATATGTTGTTAATAATATTTTAGATTTTCCATGTAAATAGTTATAAGCATATGAGTAAGCTTTTTTCCATTTTTCTGGAAGCTCTAAGACTAACGCAGGTTCATCTATTTGAATAAAACTAATATTTCTTGCAGATAATTCGCTTAAAATATACTTATATATAGGTAATATACTGTCAAGTAAATCTAAACGATCAAAATATTCTCCTTTTACTTTTCCCAACCATAAATATGTAATAGGTCCTAGAATAATAGGCTTAACTTTATAACCTAATAATAAAGCTTCATCCGTTTCTTCTAAAATTTGATTCCAAGAAAATTTTAATTTTCTATTTTTATTAAACTCTGGAACTATATAATGATAATTAGTATTAAACCATTTTGTCATTTCTGATGCAGAAATATCTGGATAAGATCCTCTAGCTGTACGAAATAAACAATCTAAATCAAAAGAAGCATTAATATCATGATGTCTTTCTGGTATGTTTCCTAACATCATACTAGTAGTTAAAACATGATCGTACCAAGCAAAATCTCCAACTGATATATATTGTATTCCACTTTCCTTTTGTTTTTTCCAATTATCTTTCCTTAAATTTTTTCCTACAAGCAATAAATCTTTTTGTGTAATATCACCAGACCAATAAGATTCTTGAGCCCTTTTCAGTTCTCGGTTCACACCGATTCTTGGAAAACCAAGTATATGATTCGAAATAATCATTTTTTTTCCTTATAATTGCTTTATAACTATTTAATAAATATTTATTTAAAATCATTTAATAATTGATTTATTTAAAATAGATATCTTATAATTCTAGTATTAAATAAAATACGCAAGCGCAAATATTTAATTCTCGATATGAAGGAATCTCATGATCGAAATAAAACATCTCAGAACTCTTCAAGCCTTAAAGAATAGTGGTTCATTGAGTTCTGCTGCAATTCAATTACATCAAACGCAATCAGCTATTTCTCATCAATTTAATGAACTAGAAAAAAGATTAGGTTTTAAATTATTTATTAGAAAAACTAATCCTGTAAAATTTACAATCCAAGGAAAAATTTTGCTAAAATTATCTAAAGAAATCTTACCCAAAATAGATAAAGCAATAAAAAATTGTAAATATACTCATCAAACAGTGATTAAGCTTGCAATTGAATGTCATAGCTGTATTCATTGGTTAACACCAGCATTAAAAATTTTTCATAAAAACTGGCCTAAAGTAGAAATAGATTTTTATTCTGATATGATTTTCAGTCCTCAACCATCTCTACAGCAAGGCAAATTAGATATAGTATTAACTTCAGAAGTTTTACCTAAAAATGATTTAATTTATATACCCATGTTTGATTTTGAAGTTCGATTAATTTTATCTCCAAGTCACCCTTTAGCAAACAAAGAAAAAAAAATTATTCCAGAAGATTTAATATCTGAAACATTAATGACATATCCAGTAGAGCGTCATAGATTAGACATATGGAAATTTTTTTTACAACCAGCAGGAATAATACCGATATTTAAAAACGTAAATAATACTTCACTTCTTATACAAATGGTATCAGCAAAAATGGGTATTACTGCTTTACCACATTGGATAGTAGATAACTTTGAAAAACAAAATTTAATTGTTACAAAAAAATTAGGTCAGGGGATATGGAAAAGATTATATGCTGCTATAAGATATGGCGAACAAAAAGAGCTAACTCTACAAAATTTTATTTTTTCTATATGCTCACATGCCAATACTCATTTAAAATTTATTCGTCGTATACTACAGCCTAGCTTTTTTAAAAATTTTAAATATTAATTAAAACAAAATATTTATATAATTAATGGTTTGATGTAATAAACATTTTTTCTAAAAAAACTGCTACACTATCATCTGCATTATTACCGATAATCTCAGCATATGGTAAAATTTTTTTTAAACGTGAATCAGAATTTTCCATGATACATGGTTTTCCTGAAATACTTAACATATCGTAATCATTCATTCCATTACCAAATGTAATACATTCTTTTAAAGAAACACCTAAAATATTAGATATTAATTTTAATCCATGACCTTTTGAAGTTTTCCCAGATATAACTTCTAAACATCCTGGAATAGAAAAATTCACATTCACTTTATCACCTAATAAAGTAATAATATATTTTTCAAGAGCACACAATTTTTCAAGATTATTACTTGTATAAAAAATTTTGCTTACTTTGCTAAAATTAAATCTATCTAGATAAAAATACTCATGTTTTAACAATGATAAACTTGGACAAAAATTATTTTCAATTTTACTATTATTTATATACCATTGATTATTTCGATAAATTTGCGTAATAATATCTGATTCAAAATATTTTAAAGAAGCAAGTTTAAAAGCAATTTCTACATCTAAATTATTTTCGAAGATTAACTTATTATCTAAATTATAAACTTTAGCTCCATTAGAAGTGATCATAAAAATTCTAATATTTAAATTATCTCGAATATACATCATATCAATATGATGACGACCTGATGCAAAGACAATAAACAAACCTTTATTTATTAATAATTTTATGATTTTTTCTGTATATTTTGTTATTTTATTTTCTGGGGACAATAAAGTACCATCTAAATCTACTGTAATAATTCGATACATAATAAACCTTAATATTTAAAATAATATATTTAACATGTTTAAAATACTTTAATAATCAATTTATATTTATTAACTGCTGATTATAATTTTAACTTTAATAATATTTTAAATAAAATCATTTAAAAAAATTTTATGTATTTTAAAAATATAAAAAAGGATATATATGTTAAAAACTGAGACAGTTATTATTATATTAGCAGCTGGAAAAGGTAGTAGAATGAAATCTAATTACCCAAAGGTATTACATAGATTAGGTGGAAAAACAATATTAGAATATGTTTTAAATACAGCAAAATCTATTAAACCTAAAAAAATAATATTAGTTTGTACTGATAATATAAAAAAAATATTATCTAAAACTCAAAATATTTCTGTAGAATGGGTAATTCAAAAACAACAAAAGGGAACAGGAAACGCAATAATTATAGCATCAAAAAATTTTTCAGACAATGAAAACATTATTATTCTTTATGGAGATATGCCATTTATTTCAAAAGAATCTATAAAAAAATTACAAGAATCTAAAAAAAAATCAAATTTAAGTTTATTAACTAGCAACATAAAAAAACCAGAAGGATACGGAAGAGTTTTTAGAAAAAAAGGAAAAGTGATAAAAATTATAGAAGACAAATGCGCTAATAATAAAGAAAAATTAATTAAAGAAGTATACTCTGGAACATTTATAGCAAATGGAAAAGATTTGAAAAGATGGCTGTTAAAAATTAATCAAAACAATATTAATCAAGAATTTTATGCTACAGATATTGTTTATTTAGCTTATTTAGAAGGAAAGACCATTACAACAGTAAAACCTTTAAATCAAAAAGAAATATTAGGTATAAATAATCAATTGCAATTATCTATTTTAGAAAAAATTATTCAGCAAGAAATAACTAAAAATCTTATGATAGCTGGTATTACATTAAAAAATCCATATCATTTTAACTTAAGAGGAACTTTAAAGCATGGAAAAAATATAGAAATAGACACAGGTGTTATATTAGAAGGTAATGTAATTTTAGGAAATGACGTTAAAATCGGAGCAGGTTCTATAATTAGAAATAGTTTTATTAATCATCAATCCCAAATTAAAGAATATACAATTATAGAAAATGTTAAAATAGGAAAAAATTGTATAATAGGGCCTTTTTGCCACTTAAGAAACTATACTATATTAAACAACGAAACACATATAGGTAACTTTGTTGAAATTAAAGATAGTATTATAGGAAAAAAATCAAAAATAAAACATCTTAGCTATATTGGAAATTCTGAGATTGGTTCTCAAGTAAATATTGGGGCAGGTAGTATTACGTGTAACTATGATGGTTTTAAAAAATCAAAAACTATTATTGGTGATAATGTTTTTATAGGCTCTAATACAGAATTAATTGCTCCTATTCAAATTTCAGATAATACAACTATCGCAGCAGGAACTACTGTAATAAAGAGTGTGGATAAACCATGTTTAGTATATAACACAAAAGAACAAAAATATAAAGAAAACTGGATTCGTAATAAAAAAAATGATAAAAAAAATACTAATTAATAGTATAAATTACTAAAAATTATTTTATAATAAAACAAGGGTAGATCTATATGTGTGGTATTGTTGCTGCAGTAACACAACGTAATATAATTAATTTTCTTCTTGAAAACATTAAACGATTAGAATATCGAGGATACGATTCTTCTGGATTAGCGATAATAAATAAAAATAATAATTTTTCTCGAGTTAGATGTGTAGGTAAAGTAAATGAATTAATAGAAAAAACAAAAAAGAAAAAATTATTTGGAACAATTGGTCTTGCTCATACACGATGGGCAACTCATGGAAAAGTATCAGAAAAAAATACGCATCCACATATTTCCTCTCATATTGCTATCGTTCATAATGGTATTATTGAAAATAGCTTTCAACTGAGATCTTTATTAACAAAACAAGGTTATATATTTTATTCCGAAACAGATACTGAAGTTATTGTGCATTTATTACATTGGGAACAAAAAAAAACAGGTAAATCTCTTCTAGAAGTTATGCGTAATAGTTTAATGAAATTACAAGGCAATTATAGTATGGTAGTCATGGATAGTCATAATCCATCAAAATTAATAGCTGTTTGTTCTGGATGCCCATTAATTATTGGACTAGGAACAAAAGAAAATTTTATAGCTTCAGACCAAATTGCATTGTTGAATATTACAAAACGTTTTATATATTTAAAAGAAGGAGATATTGCTATTGTAAAAAGAGAAAATATTAAAATATTTAATAAAGATAATTCTATTATTAAGAGAAAGATAATTAAATCTGATGTTAAATATGAATCTGTAAAAAAAGGAAAATATAAACATTACATGGAAAAAGAAATATATGAACAACCAAAATCTATTCGAAATACTTTAAAGAACCGTTTAAAAAATAATACAAGTATTTATTTTCCAGAGTTAGGATTAAAAGAAATAAATATTTTTTTACATTTAGAACACATTCAAATCGTTGCATGTGGAACTTCTTACCATGCTGCTATGGTGTCTAAACATTGGTTTGAATCAATTGCCAATATTCCATGTGATGTAGAAGTAGCTTCTGAGTTTTCTTCACGTAAATTAGCAGTTAGAAAAAAAAGTTTTTTTATTACTTTATCTCAATCAGGTGAAACAGCAGATACTTTGAGAGCATTAAGAATTTCTAAAAAATTAGGATATTTAGGAAATTTAACTATATGTAATATGAAAGGTTCATCTTTAGTTCAAGAGTCGGACAACTATTTATTAACTAAAGCTGGAGTTGAAATTGGAGTCGCTTCTACCAAATCATTTACTACACAGCTAACTGTTTTATTAATGTTGGTAGCGAAAATAGTTAGTATCAAAAAAAAAGAAAATGATATTGAAAAAAAAATTGTAAAAATTTTAACTATTTTACCATATAGAATTGAAGAGATTTTAAAAAAAAACAAAGAAATTCAAAATATAGCAAAAAAATTATATAATAAAAAAAATATATTATTTCTTGGAAGAGGTGATCAATACCCTATAGCTATGGAAGGAGCATTAAAATTAAAAGAAATCTCTTATATTCATGCAGAAGCATATCCATCTGGAGAATTAAAACATGGTCCTCTTGCACTAATTGATAAAAATATGCCTATTATCATTACAGCTCCTAAAAATTCATTATTAGAGAAAACAAAAAAAAATATTCAAGAAATATGTACAAGAGGTGGTTTAATCTATATTTTTTCTGATGAAGAAATAAATTTAGAAAAAAATATAACACTTTTAAAAGTTCCATATGTAGAAGAAATAATAGCACCTATTTTTTATATAGTTCCATTACAGTTACTTGCATATTATATTGCTTTAAGTAAAGGAACAAATATAGATCAACCAAGAAACCTTGCAAAATCTGTAACAGTAGAATAAAAATTGATATTTATTTTATTTTATACAAAAGAGTATGAGTTTTTAGTTCTATAAAATAGTCTCATACTCTATATAACATATTCTAATTAATAATATTTATATTTTCATTTAATTTTCTATAGCTATTTTTAATTTTTTCATAGCATTTTTTTCTAATTGTCGTACACGTTCTGCGGAAATTCCATAATTATTTGCTAATGCTTGTAAAGTGTTTTTTTTATTATCATCAAGCCATCTAGATCGAATAATATCACGACTACGTTTATCTAACCTCAATAAAGCATTGCTTAATTTATTTGTAGCATGTTCGTCCCAATTATCTTGTTCAAATCCATTAGCAAAATCAGATGTCTTATCTTGTAAATAAGGCATATTTAAATTATTTTTTCCATCTTTTAAATCTTCATCTGGAAAAGAATTGAAAGTTATATCCTGAGCTGACATACGAGATTCCATTTCTCTAACATCAGAAGTACTTACTCCTAACTCTCGAGCAACTATTTCAATTTCCTCTTTATTAAACCAACCTAATCTATTTTTACTTTTTCTTAAATTAAAAAATAATTTTCTTTGGGATTTTGTAGTTGCTACTTTCACAATTCTCCAATTTCTAAGTACATATTCATGTATCTCAGATTTAATCCAATGAACTGCAAAAGAAACTAAACGAACTCCAATTTCCGGATTAAATCTTCGAACTGCTTTCATTAAACCTATATTTCCTTCTTGTATTAAATCGGCTTGAAGTAAACCATATCCTGAATAATTACGTGAAATATGAATAACAAATCGAAGATGAGAAAGAATTAAAGTTTTAGCAGCATCTAAATCACTATTATAACGTAAACGTTGAGTTAATAATTTTTCTTCTTCAATAGATAACATAGGCCATAAATTAGCTATTCTAATATAAGCATCTAAATTACCTAATGATGTTACAGACAATATCTGTACTTTATTAGTCATATTGATTCCCGCATAAACGAAATATATTAAATCAATTATAAGTATGTGGGATTTTTCATCATACTTTAGTTAAAATTGAAAATCAAAAATTTATATAAATATATTAATATTAAGTTAAAAATTAATAGCATAAATTATTTATACTGTAAAATTTACAAAAAATTATTTTATATGATGAAAAATAGAATTAATAAAATCACTACTATTAAAAGTAATTAAATCAGTTGATTTTTCACCAGTTCCAACATAACGAATCGGAATAGAAAATTGATCTGATAACGCAAAAATTACTCCTCCTTTTGCAGTTCCATCTAATTTCGTAATAATTAATCCAGTTAAATTAAGTGATTTATGAAACATTTCAGTTTGTTTTATTGTATTTTGTCCATTACAAGCATCAATTACTAATATTATTTCATGTGGAGCAGATGTATTTAGTTTTTTAATAACTCTAGTTATTTTTTTTAATTCTTCTAATAAATGTTGTTTATTGTGTAACCTTCCTGCTGTATCAACTATTAAAACATCTATTTTTTTTGAAATAGCAGATTTTAAGGCATCAAATGCTACTGCGGCTGGATCCGCCCCTGAAACTTGAGCTATAACTGGAATATCATATCTTTCTCCTAAGATTTGTAATTGTTCTATTGCTGCAGCGCGAAATGTATCTGCAGCTGCTAACATGACAGATTTTCCATCTAATTTATACTTTTTCGCTAATTTTAAAGCTGTTGTAGTTTTTCCTGTCCCATTTACTCCAACTACTAAAATAACAAATGGAATTTCATTTGAGATTAAAAGAGGTTTTTCTACTTTTTTTAAAATTAAATGCATTCTTTTTTTTAAAAGAAAATAGACTTCTTTTGGATTTTTTAATGCTTTACGATCAGCATCATTAATTAATCCTTGAATAATTTTATCAGTAGTATTAACGCCAATATCAGATAAAATCATAGTCTCTTCTAATTTTTCAAACAAAGCTTCATCTATATGCTTTAAAGAAAAAATACGATTAATTCCATTATCAAAAAATTTTTTAGTTTTTTTTAAACTTTCTTTTAATTTAAAAAAAAAATTCATTTTTACATCTTTTTTACTATCTAATTTTTTAAAATCCTTAGTATTTATTTTATCTTCTATTTGATGTTTATTTAAATCAATTTTATTTTTTTTAATTATTTTTGAATTAATCCAAGAGAATAAATTATTTTTTTTATTATCATTCATTTAAATAGTTCCTTAATGAAAAAGTAAAAATTGTTTACTTTATGTTAAAAAAATTCAAAATTAAATATTTATTTAAATTATATTTAATAATAAAATAAATTATATCACTAACATAGATAATCTAATAAAATGTGTAATTCTTTTTTAAAAAAGAAGGGAAAAGTTTATATTATTTCCGGTAAGTTAAAAGGAAGAAAATTATCTTTTAAAAATAATTTAAACATACGTCCAACAACTAATCGAATAAGAGAAACACTTTTTAATTGGCTTTCTAAATATATTCAGAATTCTCGTTGTCTAGATTGTTTTTCAGGTAGTGGAGCATTAGGAATAGAAGCTATATCTCGATATGCTACATTTGTTACGTTTTTAGAAATAGAAAAAAAAAATGTGATCTCATTAATAAAAAATACACAAAAATTAAATATATCTAATCTAGAAATTATACATACAAATGCTTTAAATTGGTTAAAAAAACCTCAAAAACCATATGATATAATATTTTTAGATCCTCCATATAATGAAGAATTAATAGAAAAAACTATTATGCTATTAGAGAAAAAAAAATGGATAAAAAACGAATCAATAATTTATATAGAAACAAAAAAAAATCAAACTTTGATAATACCACATAATTTCAATTTATATAAAAAAAAAATAACTAATCATATTGCATGCTATCTTTATATTTTTAAAACAAAAGAAATATAAAATTAAAAATATTAATAAGTTTAATAGGATAAAATTTTTATGAAAATTTTAGTCTCCAAGAATGTAAATCTAGATTTGTTTTGTAAAAATCCCTTACAAATTGTAAAAACAACAAAAAATGGAACTTTATCTATATCAAAAAATAAAAAAGTTTTATTCTATGTTATAACTCCATCAGTATTAAAAAAAATATTTGATCTTGAATACAATTTTGAAAATGAAGATAAAAAACAAGAAGAAAAAATAAAACAAAAATTTTCTATGCATCCTAAATGGACTCCTGATAAAGATTTCATTAGAAAAGCAGCATTATGGGGAATAATATTAGAAAAAGAAGTATCTAAGCACGAACTGACTTCTTTTATTTCCTATTGGGAAGCTGAAGGTTGTCTTTTTTATCATATACAATGGGAGCAAAAACTAGCAAGAAATTTACAAAGAGTTCGCTCTTTTAACTTACTTAAAAAACAAAAAGATATTACTTATATACCTATTCCTGATCAAAAAATACCCGATGGATTTAGAGGTAAATAATGATATTTCATGCCGATTTTTTTAAACGTCTTCAAAGAATTATGCCTAATAATATAAAACCTAAATTTGAAAATGATCAAGATTTATTAGCTTGGAATCAGGAACAAGGAAGAATATCTTCTGAATCAATATTACGTGAAAATAAAGCAATGAAAATGCAAAGAGTTTTAGGAAGATCTGGAATTCGTGAACTATATATGAATTGTTCTTTTGAGAATTATAAAATTGAACATGAAGGACAAAGAAAAGTATTGAAAGCAGCAAAACGTTATGCTGAAGAATTTAACGAAAATATCGCAAGTTTTATTTTTTCAGGAAGACCTGGTACTGGTAAAAATCATTTAGCATCAGCTATAGGAAACTACTTGATTTTACATGGAAAAAGTATTTTAATTGTAACAGTAGCAGACTTAATGTCTAACATGAAAGGCACGTTTAGCGGTGCTAGTAATATTACTGAAGAAAATTTGTTACACAATCTTAGCACTGTTGATTTATTAATGATTGATGAAATTGGAATGCAAACTGAATCTAGATATGAAAAAGTCATTATTAATCAAATAGTTGATAGAAGATCATCATCAAAACGATCTACCGGAATGTTATCTAACTTAGATCATAAAGGTATGAAAAATTTATTAGGAGAAAGAGTGATTGATAGAATGCGATTAGGGAATAGTTTGTGGTTAACTTTTGAATGGGAAAGTTATAGACAATATGTAAAAGGTGATGAATACTAATCATTATATTTTATTTAATTCTAGCTACATACTCACCGGATCGTGTATCTACTTTAATTAAAGATCCAACTTGTATAAATAGTGGAACTTTTACAATTGCTCCAGTATTTAATTTTGCTAATTTAGTTCCAGTATTGACTGTATCACCTTTTAAAGTTAATTCTGTATCTATTACTGTTAATTCTACAAAAATATTAGGTGTAACAGAAATTGCTTTATTATTCCAAAACATAACAAAACATGTGTCTTGTTCTGATAGCCATTTTTTATTTGAACCAATAATTTTTTTTTCTACTGAAAAATCTTCAAAAGTATTATTATTAATAAAATACCAAAAATTACCATCATTGTATAAATAAGATAATTTATATTCTAAAATATCTGCTATTTCTAATGAAGTAGTTGATTTAAACGTTTTTTCTATTAGTTGATTTGTTAATAACTTTCTTAATTTAACACGAACAAAAGCTTGGCCTTTTCCAGGTTTAACAAACTCACTAGCTTCTATTAAACAAGGTTCTTTTTCAAAAATAATTTTATGACCAATACGAAAGTGATTACTTTGATATACCCTCATAAATTCCTCTATAAAAAAATATTAAATGTTTAATTTTTAGTTAAAAAGAAAATTTTATATAATATTAAATACTTAAAAAAGTTTAAACAAACTATTTCATAAATTTTTGGTTTTAAAATTTACTAATATGTTAAAATTTAAAATCAAAATTTTTTTTATCAAAAATAAATTCTTTCCTCAGAAAAATACATCTGAGGAAAGAAATCTTTAAATTAATTTGAATAATGTGATTAACTAAAAAATTTTTACATCATACCGCCCATGCCGCCCATACCACCAGCAGGAGAAGCATTTGTATCAGAAGATTTTTCATCTTTTGGTAAGTCTGTAACCATACATTCTGTAGTAATCATTAAGCCAGCAACAGATGCAGCATATTGCAGAGCAGATCTTGTAACTTTAGTAGGATCTAATATTCCAAAATCAATCATATCTCCATACTCATCAGTAGCAGCATTATAACCATAGTTACCTTTTCCGTCTTTTACATTATTAGTAACTACAGAAGGTTCTTCACCTGAATTTGAAACAATTTGACGTAAAGGAGCTTCCATTGCACGTAAAGCCACTCTAATTCCAACATTTTGATCTTCATTTTGACCACGTAAACTAGATATTTTTCCAGCAACACGCACTAAAGCAACACCTCCACCAGCAACTACTCCTTCTTCTACAGCAGCACGAGTTGCATGTAAAGCATCTTCAACACGAGCTTTCTTTTCTTTCATTTCTACTTCTGTTGCTGCTCCAACTTTAAGTACGGCAACACCACCAGATAACTTAGCTAAACGTTCATTTAACTTCTCTTTATCATAATCGGAAGTAGCTTCTTGAATTTCTTGTCGAATTTGACCAATACGACTTTGAATAGCATATTTTTCTCCGATACCGCCAATTATAGTTGTAGTATCTTTATTAATTACAACACGCTTTGCTTGACCTAAATCTTCTAAAGTAGATTTTTCTAATTCCATTGCTAGTTCTTCTGAAATTACGGAACCTCCAGTTAGAATAGAAATATCTTGTAACATCGATTTTCTTCTATCACCAAATCCAGGAGCTTTAACAGCAGCAACTTTTACTATGCCGCGCATAGAATTAACGACTAAAGTAGCTAATGCTTCGCCTTCTAGATCTTCTGAAATTATTAACAATGGTTTGCCAGATTTAGCAACAGATTCTAATATTGGAAGCATTTCGCGAACGTTGGAAATTTTTTTATCAGCCATTAAAATATATGGATTTTCTAATTCAACAATTCCTGTTTCTGGTTTATTAATAAAGTAAGGAGATAGATATCCGCGATCAAACTGCATACCTTTAACAACTTCAAGTTCATTTTGTAAACCTGTTCCTTCTTCTACCGTAATAACTCCATCATTACCTACTTTTTCCATAGCCTCGGCAATTAAAGCTCCTACTTTTTCATCAGCATTAGCAGAAATAGTACCAACTTGTGTAATTGCTTTAGAATCAGAACATGGTACAGATAAATTTTTTAATTCTTCAACAGCACTAATCACTGCCTTATCAATGCCTCGTTTTAAATCCATAGGATTCATGCCGGCAGCTACAGCTTTTAAGCCTTCATTAACTATTGATTGTGCTAATAATGTTGCTGTTGTAGTTCCATCTCCTGCTGCATCATTTGCTTTAGATGCAACTTCTTTTACCATTTGAGCTCCCATGTTCTCGAATTTATCTTCTAATTCGATTTCACGAGCTACTGATACACCATCTTTAGTGATACTAGGTGCTCCAAAAGATTTGTCTAAAACTACATTTCTACCTTTTGGTCCTAAAGTTACTTTTACCGCATCAGCTAATACATTAACTCCGCGAAGCATTTTAATACGAGCTTCATTACCAAATTTTACATCTTTAGCGCCCATTTTGACATTTCCTTAAATATATTTTTTTTATGGATATATAGCATAGTTTACTATTCAACAATTGCTAAAATGTCACTTTCAGTTAAAATTAATAATTCTTCATTATCAATCTTTTCTGTTTTCGCACCATAACCTTCATTAAAAATTACAATATCTCCAACTTTGACATCTAATGGTTTAATATCTCCATTATCTAGAACACGACCATTACCAACTGCTGTAACTGTGCCTCGATTTGATTTTCCAGCAGCAGAACCTGTAAGAACAATACCGCCAGCAGATTTTGATTCCGCTTCTTGACGTTTTACAAGTACACGATCATGCAATGGACGAATTTTCATATGATAATACTCCTGTGAATAATCCTGTTTAATGTTATTTTATATTTTTTATTTATGCAAATTTAATATTTTATCTTTAACATTAAATATAGGGATCTTTATTAAAACTTTCAAGGGTAAAAATTATTTTTAATTATTTTTTATTAAATAAATTATTAACGTAAAACTCAAATTAATTTACTGTAAAAAAGTATTGACAAAGTTTTATATTTGATGATTTAATGTAAAAAATGCCCGGATAGCTCAGTTGGTAGAGCAGGGGACTGAAAATCCCCGTGTCGGTGGTTCAATTCCGCCTCCGGGCATAAATTAAGCTATTTTCCTATACAAAAAGTAGAAAAAATACGATTTAATAGATCATTTGAACTAAAAGAACCTGTTATTTCTCCTATTAATTTATTCATTAAACTAAGCGATTCGGCTAAAAATTCAATATTATTGTATTTTAACCAATCTTTTTTTGCTTTTAAAAATTCAAAATAAGATAAATCAATTTGATGTACATGACGTCTTCTAGCAGCAAATAAACCTTCTTTTTCTTTATTTTTTTCTGTTTTTATGAGATGTTTTTTTAATGTATTTATGCCTTGTCCTGTAAGGGCAGAAATACTAATAAAATAAAAATCTCCTATTTTTTTAATACCAAAATCATCTTGTAATAAATCATTTTTATTTAAAACAAAAGTTATTCGTATAGAATTATCATAAGAATTAATTTTTTTAATAAAATCATTTGATATTCTTTTTTGATCTTCAAAGTTAATTGTTTTATCTATTACAAACAAAACATGCTCACATTTTTTAAGAGTATTCCAAGCTCGAATAATACCAATTTTTTCAACTTCATCTTTTGTATTATGAAAACCTGCAGTATCAATAATTTCACATAGAAAACCATTAATGTTAACATATTCATAAAGAAGATCACGTGTTGTTCCAGGAATGTTTGTAACAATAGCTCGATTACTCGAAGATAGGATATTTAATAAACTAGACTTTCCAGCATTAGGAGGGCCAACAATTATAATTTTTTTCGTTTCTCTTATAATGCTTTTGTCTGTAATAATTTTTTTGATTTTTAAAAATTTATCGTCTAATTTTCGAAAATTACTGTACACAATATCATCGAAATTAAAATTAATTTCTTCTTCTGTAAAATCAATACTGGATTCAATCTCAACACGAAATTGTGTAAGTATTTCTACTAGATCCTGTATAAAATATGAAAAGTTTCCTTCTAAAGAATTTAATGAAGCTTTTGCCATAGATTCAGTTTCAGAGTTAATTAAATCATCTATTGCTTCTGCTTGAACTAAATCAATTTTACCATTTAAAAAAGCACGCTCACAAAATTCACCTGGTTTAGCTAATCTTATATTTTTAATAGATAAAATTCTTCTAATTAACAAATCTATTATAAGTGGATTACCATGACCTTGTAACTCTAATGTATCTTCACCTGTAAATGAAAAAGGCGAAGGAAACCATAAAGATATACCGTGATCTAAAACTTTTTTATTTTTATTAAAAAATTTTGCATAAGTAGCAAATCTTGGTTTAGGTATTGCACCTAAAACCTCTATAGCAACTGTTTTTGCGTTAACTCCAGAAATTCGTAATATTCCAACGGAACTTTTTCCTGGATGAGTAACTTGAGCAACAATAGTATCATTTTGTATCATAAAGTACTTTCTTATCTAAAATTATTTTTAAATTAAAATAGAAATTTTTATTTTCATGTTTTCTTTTTAAAATTAAATAAAATAAATTTTTGTTGTATAATAGTAACTAAATTACTAACTATATAATATAAAACTAATCCTGAAGGAAACCATAAAAAAAACACTGTAAAAATAACAGGCATAAAATTCATGATTTTTTGTTGTAATGGATCAGAAATATTACTAGATGATGTTCTTTGAATAAAAAACATTGTAATACCCATAATAATAGGTAATACATAATAAGGATCTTGATCAGATAAATCTTTAATCCATAGTAAAAAAGGAGCATGGCGCAATTCAACAGATCCAATTAACATATAATAAAGTGCTAAAAAAATAGGCATTTGTATAAAAACAGGCAAACAACCGCCTAATGGATTTATCTTTTCTTTCTTATACAAATTCATCATTTCTTGACTCATGCGTTGTTTATTATGCCCAAAATTTTTCTTTATTTCATTAATTTTAGGTTGCAATTTTCGCATCTTAGCCATAGAAATATATTGTGCTTTTGTTAAAGGATAAGTTATAGCTTTCATAATAAATGTAATTAAAATAATAGAAAAACCCCAATTTCCTACAATATTATATAAAATACTTAATAATTTAAATAATGGTTGAGACAAAAACCAAAGCCATCCATAATCTACTGTTAAATCTAAATTTGGAGCAACTAATGCCATATCTTTTTGTATCGCTGGTCCTATCCATAATGTTGATTTTATAACATGCTGAGAATTTGCAGGAACATTAAAAAAAGAAGATTTATATCCAATAGTGGCAATATTATTATTTATATAAGATGTGTAAATAGTATTAAAATTTATATCTTTTTCAGGTATCCAAGCTACAGAAAAATATTGTTGTAACATTGCAACCCAACCACTTTCAGTAAAAATATGTAATTGTTGATTTTTAGAAATGTTGTCAAATTTATATTTTTCATATTTTGTATCAGTGCTTGAATATGCAGCTCCTCGGAATGTCTGTAAAGCAAAATTGCCGCTATAAACATCACGTTTTTTAGGAAGTTTAATAGTTTGTTTTAACTGACCAAACATACCAAGTTGTAAATTATTATTGCTAAGATTATTTATATTATATTCTATTTTTACATCATATTTACCTGGTTTAAGAATAAAAGTTTTAGTATAAATAATATTATTATTTTTAGTAAAACTTATTGGAACACGTAATTCTTTTTTATTATTTTCTAATTCAAAAAAATTATTCGGTGCATGATAAAGCGGTCTACTATAATTTTCTGAATTATCCGGACCATCTTTTCCAATTAACCCACTTTGTGCTTGATAAATAAAATCTGGCGCTGTTTCTAATAACTTTAGTGGCTTAGAAGAATTTAATTTATCTTTATAAGCTAATAAACTAGCTTCTTCTATATCCCCTCCATACATATTTACAACTAAACGAATTACATCATTTTTAATAACAATTTGATTTTGATAATTTTTCTTTTCGGATTCTGAACTAATACTACTTTTTTCATTTTTATAAACATTTGAAAATGATTGATTTTGCCATTCTTGCCAAAGTAAAAAAGAAATAAACAAAAAGGCAAAAATAAAAAAATTACGCTGTACTTCCATAATTAATATTCGCTTTTATCTTTTATATTTAAAGATATTCAATTACATTTGCCTGAATGTAATGGGTGACACTTGAATAAACGCAAAATTGTTAATAATATACCCTTAATGACACCAAATCTACGTAAGGATAATAGCATATATGTTGAACAGGTTGGGTAAAATCGACAATTTGATCGCATAAAAGGGCTAATGCAATATTGATAAATTAAAATTAAAGAACTGAAACACCATACAACTATTATTGATAATTTACCCATAAATTCTCCAATATATTAATTATATTTTTATTTTTTAAAAAAATAGTGTTTTTTTTAACAATTACTATAAAATCCATGGAAATTAATTTATGTTGTAACAAACGAAAAGTTTCACGAATTAATCTTTTAATTATATTACGCTTGTATGCATGTTTTATATTTTTTCTAGATATATTAATACCTAATCTAGGATATCCCAAAAAATTAGGACGTCCTAATATAATTAATTCACGTTTTTTTTGAATATCATATTTTTTAAAAACATGTTTAAAATTTATAGATTTTAATAATCTTGATTTTTTTTTAAAAAAATAGTTTAACACCATACTATAAACCTATTATTTACTAGAAATACTCAAACGTGATCTTAATTTAGCACGTCTTCGTGATAAAATATAACGACCATTTTTAGTTGCCATTCGAATTCTAAATCCATGTGAACGATTACGTTTTAATATTGATGGTTGAAAAGTTCGTTTCATTTTGATATGTACCTAAATAAAATTAGTAAGATTCTAAAATATAGTTAAATGTAAAATATAAGAAAAAATGTTTTTAAAAAATAAACTATTACATTGTTACTTTTAATAAAAATAAAAAATTTTTTATAAATTTTTTGATGTTTCATTTTGAATACATATGTAAATTATTATTTATAAAAATAAAACATATTTACAAGTATTTTTTAAAATAAAAATATTTAAAAAATAAATTAAGATCTTTTCGTTATACTTGCCTAATTCTAAATTTTATAATTTTTAATATAAAAATATAACTTGATATAGTTTTTTATATAAAAAAAATTTAAACTTCAATTGTATTCAATTTTGTTCGTTTGGAGTCTACCGTGTCACTTTGTCTTTGGAAACAATGTCTTAACCGATTACAAGATGAGCTTCCATCTACAGAATTTAGTATGTGGATACGCTCTCTGAAAGCCAAACTAAATAATAATATCTTAGAAATATATGCTCCAAATCAATTTATATTAGAGTGGGTAAAAGACAAATATTTAATTGCTTTTAAAAAAATACTAAAAGATTTCTGTGGTTTAAATGCGCCACTAGTAACATTTAAAGTATATCAAAATTCTAAAGAAAAAAAATTTAAAAAAAACATTTTAAGTAATTCAAAAAAAATAAATATAAAACAAAAATGGGATAAAATACCGATTTTAAATGAATTATATTATCGTTCTAATATTAATAAAAAAAATAAATTTGAAAACTTTATAGAAGGAAAATCTAACCAATTAGCACGAGCTGCAGCTTCTCAAGTTGCACATAATCCCGGAAATTCTTACAATCCATTGTTTTTATATGGAGGTACAGGATTAGGTAAAACACACTTGCTTCATGCAATTGGAAATGAAATATTAACATATAAATATAATATGAAAATAATTTATATGCATTCTGAACGTTTTGTTCAAGATATGGTAAAAGCTTTACAAAATAATGCAATTGAAAAATTCAAACTACATTATCGTTCAGTCGATGCTTTACTAATTGATGATATTCAGTTTTTCTCTAATAAAGAACGCTCTCAAGAAGAGTTTTTTCATACATTTAACTCTCTTCTAGAAGGAAATCAACAAATTATACTCACTTCAGATCGTTATCCTAAAGAAATAAATGGTGTTGAAGACCGATTAAAATCACGATTTGGATGGGGTTTAACTGTTGCTATAGAACCTCCAGAATTAGAAACAAGAGTAGCTATATTAATAAAAAAAGCTGATGAAAAAAACATTATATTACCTGATGAAGTAGCTTTTTTTATTGCTAAACGTCTATGTTCTAATGTTCGCGAATTAGAAGGTGCTTTAAACAGAATTATCGTTAATACTGATTTTACTCATAGAACTATTACGATTGAATTTGTACGAGAAGCACTTAGAGATATATTAGCTTTACAAGCAAAACTCGTTACAATTGAAAATATCCAAAAAACAGTGGCTGAATACTATAAAATTAAAGTATCGGATTTATTGTCTAGAAGACGTTCTCGATCAGTAGCTAGACCAAGGCAAATGGCTATGGCTATGGCAAAAGAACTTACTAATTATAGTTTACCGGAAATTGGAGATGCGTTTAGCGGAAGAGATCATACCACAGTATTACATGCTTGTCGTAAGATTGAACAGTTACGAGAAGAAAGTAATGACATTAAAAAAGATTTTTCCAACTTAATTAGAACTCTATCAGTGTAATTTTATGAAATTTATTATTCAAAACAACATTTTAGTTGAAAATTTAAAAAAAATTAGTCGATTATTAGTTAAAAATACTTCGTTTCCTATTTTAGAAAATGTTCTTATAGAAATTAAAAAAAATATATTATCTTTAACTACAACGAATTTAGAGATTGAAATAATTGCAAATATTCAAATATTAACAAAATATACACCAGGAAAAACAACTATTTCAGGTAAAAAAATATTAAATATTTGTCGAAATTTACCAGAAACATCAAATATTCAAATAGAACTAAAAAATAGTAAAATATATATTTCTTCTGAAAATAGTAGTTATATACTATCAACTTTACCAGCTGAAAATTTTCCTAATCATCAAAATTTTGATGATATTGCTAATTTTTATATATCATCAGATACTTTAAGAAATATGATAATAAAAACTGAATTTGCTATGGGTAAACAAGATATTCGTTATTACTTAAATGGTATGTTATTTGAAAACAAAGAAAACTATCTTCGTAATGTTGCTACAGATGGATATCGATTAGCAACATCATGTATTCTTTTAAAAGAAAAAATAAATTCTTTTTCTATTATTATTCCAAATAAAGGAATAATGGAAATTTTAAAATTACTAAATATAAAAAAAACATTATTACATATTTTAATTGGCACTAATAATTTAAGAATATATATAAATAATTTAATTTTTACCACTCAACTTATTGAAGGGAGGTATCCTGATTATAATAGCGTTTTATTAAAAAACTCAAACTCACCTATTATTATTAACCATGATTTGTTAAAAAAATCATTATTACGAACTTCTATTTTATCGCATGAAAAATTTTCAGGAATTGAAATCAATATTAAAAATGGAGAACTTAAAACAATATCTGATAATCAAGAAGAAGAAATAGCAGAAGATAAATTTAATATTGAATATTTTGGCAATACAATAGAAATATCAATTAACGTTTATTATATATTAGATGTTCTTAATACTATTAATACTAAAAATATTTTTTTATTTTTAAATAAATCGCAATCTTCGATACAAATTGAACCAGAAAATAATTCTTCAACTGTTTACGTTATAATGTTACTTAAACGTTAATGTAAAAAAATTCTATAATATAAAATAAAAAAGTAAATAATTTTAAAACATTAAAAAAATCAAATAGGAATACTTATGATAGATACCTATAATTCTTCAAATATTCAAATTCTAAGAGGATTGGATGCAGTTCGAAAAAGACCTGGAATGTATATTGGAGACACCGATGATGGAAGTGGATTGCATCATATGGTTTTTGAAATTGTAGACAATTCTATTGATGAAGCACTAGCAGGATTTTGTAAAGAAATTATAGTTATTATTCATAAAGATAACTCAGTATCAATACAAGATGATGGGAGAGGAATTCCAACAGATATACATCATGAAGAAAAAGTTTCAGCCGCAGAAGTTATCATGACTGTATTACATTCAGGGGGAAAATTTAATGATTCTTCATATAAAATATCTGGTGGATTACATGGTGTAGGAATTTCAGTTGTTAATGCTTTATCAGAAAAACTAGAATTAATAATACACAAAAACAATAAACAATATAAACAAATATATAAAAATGGAATTCCAGAATCACCTTTATTAAAAATTGGAGTAACGAACAAAACTGGAACATATATTAGATTTTGGCCTAGTTATAAAACTTTTACAAATAAAAGAAAATTTCAATATGAAATTTTATCTAAACGTTTACGTGAACTATCTTTTCTTAATTCTAATATTTCTATTTTCTTAAAAGACAATAGAAATAATATTGAAGATCATTATCATTATAAAGGCGGAATTAAAGCGTTTATTAAATTTTTAAACAACAATAAATTAATAATTAATTCAAATATATTTTATTTTAAATCAGTTAAAAATAATATTGAATTAGAAGTGGCTATACAGTGGAATGAATCGCATAAAGAAAACATATATTGTTTTACAAATAATATACCCCAAAAAGATGGTGGTACACATTTAGCTGGTTTTCGATCTGGTGTAACACGTACATTAAACTTACATATTGAACGTGAAGGATATAATAAAAAACATAAAACTATTATTACAGGAGAAGATACACGAGAAGGATTAACAGCGATTATATCAATTAAATTACCTGACCCCAAATTCTCTTCACAAACCAAAGACAAATTAGTTTCATCTGAAGCAAAATCAGTAATAGAGTCATTAATTAATGAATATCTTATTGAATATCTTTTAGAAAACCCTGTTGATTCAAAAGCTATAATTCAAAAAATTATAAATACAGCAAAAACAAGAGAAGCTGCAAGACGAGCTAGAGAAATAAACAAAAAAAAAGGAATACTAGATTTAGGAGGATTACCAGGAAAATTATCTGATTGTCAAGAGAATGATCCTACTATATCAGAAATTTATTTAGTAGAAGGAGATTCTGCAGGAGGCTCTGCAAAACAAGGCAGAAATAGAAAAAATCAAGCAATTTTACCACTTAAGGGAAAAATATTAAATGTACAAAAATCAAAATTTAATAAAATAATTTTATCTCAAGAATTATCAGCTCTCATTACAGCATTAGGATGTGGTATTGGAGAAAACGAGTATAATTTAGAAAAATTAAGATACAATCACATTATTATAATGACTGATGCAGACGTTGATGGAGCTCATATTAGAACATTACTACTAACTTTTTTTTATCGTCAATTACCTGAACTTATTGAAAAAGGATACATTTATATTGCTCAACCCCCTTTATATAAAGTTAAAATTGGAAAAAAAGAAAAGTACATTAAAAACGATGAAGAAATGAAAAAATATCAAGTAAAAATAGCCTTAAAAAATCTAATTATAAAAAATAAAAAAAATAATGATATTGAAAATAACACAAAAATATTTAAAAAAATTATCTCTGAATTTAATAAAATTCAAATTAACTTCAAAAAAAATAAAAATAATTTCCCTGAAATAATATTAAATGAACTAATATACCAACCATATTTAAATAATTTAGAAGATGAAAAAAAAGTAATCAAATGGATAAAAAAATTAGCAGAAACATTAAATCAAAAAGATCAAAATAACACATTTTATCAAGCACAAATTAATAAAAAAGAAAATGAAAATATATTTGAACCAAGTATAATTTCATCTAGATATGAACATTATAATCAATATGAATTTACAACTCAGTTTCTTAAAAGCAAAGAATATAATTCTATTGTTAGCTTAGGAGAAAAATTTAAAAATTTTAAAGAAAACAATAACTTTATAGAAAAAGGAGATAAAAAATATAAAATAAGTGATATTAAAAATACTATGGAATGGTTGACTAATGAAACTAAAAATAATTTGTTTATACAACGCTATAAAGGACTTGGAGAAATGAATCCAGATCAATTGTGGAAAACAACAATGAATCCTGAAACAAGAAATATGTTACAAGTTACAGTTCATGATGCAATTTCAGCAAATAATTTATTTAATATTCTTATGGGGGATTCAGTCGAGCCTAGAAGAAAATTTATTGAAAATAATGCTTTAAAAGCTGAAAATATAGATATTTAAAAAATTTAAATATATTTTTTATATTACTATAATAAGTATAGATGATAAAACATGTTTTTAAAAAATTGCGGCAGGAAAAACCAGCCGCGAACACATTATATTATTTAAATTTATCCATAATTTCAAGTACACGAAGTTTTGCAATTTCTTTAGATATTTGAAGTAAAAGATCATCTTTTTTAATTTTTTTATCTTGATTTTTAAAATATTCTTCAGCTTGTTTTTTTGTTTCTAAAATACGTGCTCGATCTAAATCTACACCACGAATAGCAATGTCTGCTAAAATAGAAATAACAGAAGGTTGAATTTCTAAAATTCCTCCTGATATATAAAGACACTCTTCCGTATTATTTTTATGAAATATATATACTATTCCTGGCTTAATTATGCTTAATAATTGAGTGTGACCTGGATAAATACCCATTTCTCCTTCACTACCGGAAACTTGTATTTTTTTAACAAATCCAGAAAATATACGTTTTTCAACGCTAACAATATCTAAATAAAAATCCATAGATATATCCAAAATATTTATTGTAATTTATAATGTTTTTGATTTTTCTCGAACTTCTTCAATTGAGCCGACCATGTAAAAAGCCTGCTCCGGTAAATCATCAAATTCACCTTCTATTATTCCTTTAAATGCACGAATATTATCTTTTAAAGATACATATTTACCTGGAAATCCAGTAAAAACTTCCGCTACAAAAAATGGTTGCGATAAAAATCGCTGTACTTTACGTGCTCTTGAAACTAATTTTTTATCCTCTTCTGAAAGTTCATCCATTCCCAATATTGCAATAATATCTTTTAGCTCTTGATATCTTTGTAATATTGATTGAACTCCACGTGCTGTGTTATAATGTTCATCTCCAATAATATTAGGATCTAATTGACGACTTGTAGAATTTAAAGGATCAATAGCTGGATAAATACCTAAAGATGCAATTTGACGACTTAGTGTTACTGTAGAATCTAAATGCGCAAATGTCGTAGCAGGTGATGGGTCTGTTAAATCATCTGCAGGTACATAAACTGCTTGAACAGAGGTTATAGAACCTTTTTTAGTCGAAGTAATTCTTTCTTGTAATACACCCATTTCTTCAGATAAAGTAGGTTGATATCCTACAGCTGATGGCATTCGTCCAAGTAATGCTGATACTTCTGTGCCTGCTAAAGTATAACGATATATATTATCAATAAACAACAAAACATTCTTACCTTCATCGCGAAATTTTTCTGCAATAGTTAGTCCTGTAAAAGCAACACGTAAGCGATTTCCTGGTGGTTCATTCATTTGACCATATACTAAAGAAACTTTATCCAACACCTTAGAATCTTTCATTTCATAATAAAAATCGTTTCCTTCTCTTGTTCTTTCACCTACTCCAGTAAATACTGAATAACCAGAATGTTCTATCGCGATATTTCTAATTAATTCCATCATATTTACTGTTTTTCCTACACCAGCTCCACCAAACAAACCTACTTTTCCACCTTTTGCAAAAGGACAAATTAAATCAATAACTTTTATACCTGTTTCTAAAATTTCTTGAGAAGTAGCTTGTTCTTGATAGCTAGGAGGAGATCTATGGATTTCCCAATGTTCTATTTCAGAAGAATCTGTAGTTTTTAATGGTCCTTTATTGTCTATAGTATCTCCTAACACATTTATTATACGACCTAATGTAGCTTGTCCTACTGGTATTTTAATATAATGCCCAAGATCAATAACAATTAAACCTCTTTTTAAACCGTTTGTAGATCCCATAGCAATTGTTCTAACAATACCAGATCCTAATTGTTGTTGTACTTCTAAAATAAGTTTTACTTTTTGATTTTGCACTTCTAAAGCATTGTATATTTTTGGTACTGCACTCTGATCAAATTCTACATCTACTACAGCGCCAATAATTTGAACAATTTTCCCAGTAGCTATCATTGAATACCTCTAACTAATTTTAATCTACTGATACTGCCGATGCTCCAGCAATAATCTCATTTAACTCTTGAGTAATATTAGCTTGACGAACTTTATTATAAACAAGTCGTAATTCTTTAATGCGATTAGAACTATTATCTGTTGCAGTTTTCATAGCTACCATACGAGCTGCTTGTTCACTTGCAATATTTTCTAGAATACTTTGATAAATTTGAGATTCAATATATCGATCAAATAATGTATCTAAAATTAATTTAGATTCTGGCTCATATAAATAATCCCATTTTTCTTTATTTAATACATTTTTTTCAGGAGATAAAGGAAGAAGTTGAGTAATTATTGGGTATTGAGATAATTTATTGTGAAATTTATTATATGCAATAAATATTTTATCAATTTCATTGTTTTGATATTTTTCTAAAATAATTTGTATAGATCCAATTAATTTTGATAACTCTGGATTTTCTCCTATATTAGTTACTTGAGCAAGAATAGAGCTTCCATATAACTTAAATACAGACAAACTTTTTAAACCAAATAATATTAAATCACAAGGAATATTTTTATACGTAAATTCTTTTATTTTTAATAGTACTTGTTTAAAAAGATTAGTATTTAAACTTCCACATAAACCACGATCAGTTGAAACAATAATCATACCGATTCTTTTATTATCTCGATTTTCTAAATAACTATGTTTATATTCCAAACTTCCTTTTATAACATGAAAAATTACTTTTGTAATAATCTCGCAATAAGGTCTTCCTAATCGCATACGTTCTTCAGTTTTTCGCATTTTAGAAATAGCTACCATTTCCATTGCTTTAGTAATTTTTTTTGTATTTATAACACTAGTTATTTGATTTTGTATTTCTTTTATACTCACTAGTATTTTCTCTTTATTATAGTGATATTTTTATTTAAAATAAATTATTATAAAATCAAGAGTTTTTAAATTTTTTTATTAATTTAATAAATTTTTCTTTTATTTCGCTATTAAAATCTCCATCTTGATTTATTTTTACCATTAAATTTAAATCATAATTATATGCATATATTAAAATGTCTCGTTCAAATTCAGCTATTTTTTCAACAGAAATATCATCAAGAAAATGATTTTCTGAAATAAAAAATATTAATGCTTGCTCAGCTATACTCAATGGATTGTATTGTTTTTGTTTAAGCAATTCTGTGATTTTTTGACCATGATTTAATTGTTTTTGTGTTGCTGGATCTAAATCTGATGCAAATTGTGAAAATGCTGCAAGTTCATGATATTGAGCTAATGCTGTTCGTATCCCTGAAGATAATTGTTTAATAATTTTAGTTTGAGCTGAACTACCAACGCGAGAAACAGAAATACCAGCGTTTACAGCAGGTCGAATACCTGAATTAAATAAATTAGATTCTAAAAATATTTGACCATCAGTAATAGAAATAACATTAGTTGGAACAAATGCAGAAACATCACCAGACTGTGTTTCAATAATTGGTAACGCTGTAAGTGATCCTGTTTTTTCGATAACTTTTCCATTAGTAACATTTTTGATATATTCTTTAGAAACGCGAGCTGATCTTTCTAATAAACGAGAATGTAGGTAAAATATATCTCCAGGAAAAGCCTCTCTTCCAGGAGGACGACGTAATAACAAGGAAATTTGACGATAAGCAACTGCATGTTTAGAAAGATCGTCATAAACAATTAAAGCATCTTTTCCTTGGTCGCGAAAAAATTCTCCCATAGCACAACCTGAATATGGGGACAAATATTGTAAAGAAGCAGCTTCAGAAGCCGAAGCAACAACAACGATAGTATTTGATAAAGCATCATGTTCTTCTAATTTTTTTACAACATTAATAACCGTAGAAAGTTTTTGTCCTATAGCAACATAAATACATGGAATATCAAATTTTTTTTGATTTATAATAGTATCTATTGCAAGAGCAGTTTTTCCCGTCTGACGATCTCCAATAATTAACTCACGTTGTCCTCGACCAATAGGGATCATGGAATCAATAGCTTTATAACCAGTTTGTATAGGTTGGTTAATTGATTGTCGATCGATAACTCCTGGAGCATTTGCTTCTACTGGTAGAAAAGTATCATATTTTACAGCTCCTTTTCCATCAATAGGAGAACCTAATGCATTAATAATTCGTCCTAGAAAATTTACACCAACAGGAACTTCTAAAATTTTCCCTGTACATCTTACTTTCATTCCTTCCATGATATGAATATAAGGTCCCATAACTACAGCTGCAACTGTATCTCTTTCTATATTGAGTGCAATAGCATATTCGTTATTAGGTAATGAAATCATTTCTCCTAACATAACTTCAGAAAGACCATAAATTTTTATAATACCATCGTTCACAGAAATAATAGTACCTTCATTATAAGATTGATTAAATACCTCAAACTGATTAATTCTTTCTTTAATTAATTGACTAATTTCTGTTGAATTTAATTGCATATATTATTCTCTTAAAAATTTAATGCTAAAGATAATTGTTTTAAATAATTTTGCATAGAAAAATCAAAAATATGATCATTTATCCCTATAATTATACCATCAAGTATATAATGATTAATTTTATATATAAATTTAATTTTAGAAGATAATATTTCTTCCAAAAGAAGACGTATTTTAACAACTTGATCTTTTTTCAAAACAAATGCAGATCTCAATTCAACAATAATAATTTTTTGATAAGAAGCTTCTAGCTTAATAAATTGTTGTAATATGTTATTAAATATTTTAAAACGCTGATTATGCGCTAATAATTTTATTAAATTTTTTGAATATTCGTCAAGATATTCACCAATAACAAATATAAAAAATGATGATAAACAATTAGGAGATAAAGATCCAGATAAAAACTTTTGAATTTTTTTAAACGAAATAATTTGATCAATTAAAATTAATGTTTGTTTCCATTTTTTTATTGAATTATTTTTTATTGCTATTTCAAAAATAGCTTTAGCATAAGGTCTAGCAATAGTATCAAATGACATTAAATGTTACCTACATTGATTTTTTATCTCTGATAACGAATGTATTATATTATTTAGAAAAAATTTATTTTTGTTTTCTTGAGTATTTTTTTGAATCATTTTTTCAGTCATTAAAATAGATAGATCTATAATTTCTTTTTGTAATTTTTGACGTGCATTTATGAATTGCATATCAATTTCTGCTTGTCTTTTTAGAAGAATTTTTTTACTTTCTTCAATTGCTTTATTTCTTGCTTCTTCTAAAATTAACAATCGTTTTTGATTTGCTTCATTTAAGATACAAGAAGCTTTTTCTTTTGTATCTTTAATCATTTTATGCATTTTTTTTTGCATAATAAGATATTCTTGCTCCATTTTTTTTGAAGAAATTAAAGTATCTTCAATTTTTTTTTGCCTTGTTTCTATGGCTAAAATAATAGGAGGCCATATATATTTCATACAAAACCAGACAAATAAAAAAAATGAAATTGCTTGTCCAATAATTGTTGCATTAAGATTCACAATTATACGCCTTATATTAAAAATTAAAAATTAATCTTTACGCCATTCGAAAACGTAAAGATTTTACTAATGATTTAAAATAAAAACTATTCGTTTGAAAAAATAAAAAATTAAGAAATAGCAAAAAGCATATATAAACCTAAACCTACAGCGATCATAGGAATTGCATCGACTAACCCCATTACAACAAAAAATTGTGTTCTTAATAAAGGAATTAAATCAGGCTGTCTTGCTGCTCCTTCTAAAAATTTTCCACCTAAAATACCAATACCAATTGCGGCGCCAATTGCGGCTAATCCAATCATAATAGCTACTGCTATATACAACATATCAATATTTACATTATCCATTATAAACCTCGGTTTTTAATAGGATTATAGTCAAATTTTATCTTAATGAGATTGCGAAGAAGCTATTGATAAATAAACAATTGTCAACACCATAAAAATAAAAGCTTGTAAAAAAATTATTAAAATATGAAAAATAGCCCATGGAACATTTAAAAAACACTGAGACCACCATGGAAGTAAACCTGCAATTAAAATAAAAATCATTTCACCAGAATACATGTTACCAAAAAGTCTTAATCCCAAAGAAATAGGCTTAGATAATAAAGAAACAAATTCTAATAAAAAATTAAAAATAAAAAATACAGGATGATTAAAAGGTTGTAAAGTTAGTTCTTTAAAAAAACCAGCATATCCTTTAATCTTTATACTATAAAATAAAATTAAAATAAAAACTGATAATGACATTGATAAAGTAATATTTACATCTGCAGATGGAACAATACGAATAGCTGGAATTTGAAATAAATTTTCAAAAAATAAAGGCATAAAAT
Organism: Buchnera aphidicola (Aphis craccivora); assembly: GCF_005082145.1. Lineage (NCBI taxonomy): Bacteria > Pseudomonadati > Pseudomonadota > Gammaproteobacteria > Enterobacterales > Erwiniaceae > Buchnera > Buchnera aphidicola. Next base: position 2,665 of record NZ_CP034897.1, on the reverse strand, counting down.
CAATTGGAATTAAATCCATAAGATTCATTAAAAAAACCCACGCAAAAACTGTTAATGATAATGGTGCTATAAGCGGATTATCACCTTGAAACATATTTTTTACATTAGATAATATAAATTCAAAAATTATTTCAACACATGCTTGTAATTTATTTGGCACACCTGTCGTAATTTTTTTTGCTACTGTATAAAAGATAGTTAAAAAAATACATCCCAATACAAAAGAGAATATTATTGAATCTAGATTTATAATCCAGAAATGAGAAGAAATACTTCCAGTTTTAACAATCTTGAAATTAAATAAATCTATTTGTAAATGATGTAAATGATGACTGATATATTTTTGAGGATTGGATATTTGCTCTAAAAACATAATTTTTTCTCATTTATTTTATATTAAATTTAATATAAAAACATAAAATTTTAAAAAATTTTACTAAAAATACTATTAAAAAATATATTTTTTTAAATAATCATAAAAAATAATTAAATAATTTAAACAGTACTTATTAAATAATATCTCTTATTAAATAATATCTCTTAAAATAATTATATTATATTTTAAATTTGATAGTAAATCTTTATAAAATAAGTTTTTTATAAGCTTCTTTTTTTAAATGCATCAATAAAACAGATATAGATGCCGGTGTAATTCCAGAAATACGAGATGCTTGACCAATAGAAACCGGTTTATAATCATTTAACTTAGAAATTGCTTCGTGTGATAAACCTATTACTTTTTTATAATCATATTGAGATGGTAAGAAGGTGTTTTCATTTTTTAAATGTTTATTAATCTCTTCTAATTGTCGTTTAATATAACCTTCATATTTTATTTCATTTTCTACATGATGAATAGCTTCTAAATCAGATGTTTTAGCATGAAAAATATTTAGATGAGATAAATTTTTATATGTTATTTCTGGTCGTTTTAATAAATTGAAGACATTTATTTCTTTAGCTAATAAAATATTAAAAAAACTTTTTAACAGTTTAGAATTAGAAGATTCAGGGTGTATTTTTATTTTTTTTAAATGTTTTATTTCAGAATTAATATTTAATAATTTTTTAGTATAACGAGACCATCTAAAATCATCTATCAGCCCAAATTTATATCCAATTTCAGTAAGACGCAAATCAGCGTTGTCTTCTCTTAAAACTAATCGATATTCAGCACGCGAAGTAAACATACGATATGGTTCACTAGCCCCTTGTGTAGTAAGATCATCAATAAGAACCCCTAAATAAGCTTGATCACGTCTAGGGAACCATTGTTGTTGACCTAATGCATGTAATCCAGCATTTAAACCCGCTAAAAGACCTTGTGAAGCAGCCTCTTCATATCCAGTAGTACCATTAATTTGACCTGCTAAAAAAAGTCCTTTAATCCACTTGCTTTCTAAAGTTAAATTTAAATCTTTAGGATCAAAAAAATCATATTCTATTGCATACCCTGGATTAACAATCTTAGCTTTTTCTAAACCCTTTATAGATGTAATTATTTTTTCTTGAATTCTTAATGGTAAACTAGTTGAAATACCATTAGGGTATATTTTAGCACTAGATAAACCTTCTGGCTCTAAAAAAATCTGATGGGACATCTTATTAGGAAAACGTATTATTTTATCTTCAATAGACGGACAATATCGAGGTCCTAAACCTGTTATTAAACCTTGGTGTATTGGACTTTTATCTAAATTATCGCGTATTATTTGATGTGTTTTTTCATTAGTATGTGTAAGATAACATGGTTTTTGAAGAGGATGATTGGAAGCATTTCCTATAAAAGAAAAAACTGGAATAGGAATATCCCCATGTTGCACAGATAAATTTTTGAAATCAATAGTATTTAAATCAATTCTAGGTGGAGTGCCTGTTTTTAATCGATTAACTCGCAAAGGCAAATCCCTTAAACGACAAGCTAAATCTAAAGAAGCTTTTTCACCCATTCTTCCTGCATAATAACTATCTGATCCTATATGTATTTTCCCTCCTAAAAAAGTACCTGTAGATAAAACAACTGATTTAGCATAAAAACTTATCTGACTTTGTGTTGAAACACCAATAACTTTATAATTCTTTACAATTAAATCTTTTATTTCTTCTGATAAAATTAATAAATTTTTTTCTTTCCGTAATAATTTTTTTACATTTTTAGCATAAAGCACTCTATCTGCCTGTGCTCGAGTAGACCGTACAGCAGGGCCTTTTTTACTATTTAAAATTCTAAACTGAATACCTGAATAATCAATTGCTCGAGCCATTATACCACCTAAAGCATCTATTTCTTTTACTAAATGACCTTTTCCAATTCCACCAATCGCTGGGTTACATGACAAAACACCAATATCGCTTATATTTTTAGTTAATAATAATGTTTTGCACCCTAATCTTGCAGAAGCTGATGCAGCTTCAGTACCAGCATGTCCCCCACCAATGATAATTACATCAAAAATTTTCAAATTTGATTGCAACATATAAAAACCCTTTAAATTTAAAATTATTTTATACAGTATTAATATTTTAATCAAGATAACACATGTAAATATCAAAAATAAGACTTTAATACTAAAGATTAGTTTTTAATATTAGTTAACTCTTTAATTATTTAAAAAAAAAAAAACAAATGATAATAATATTATTATTATTATTAACAAATACAAAA